>JAAVDM010000046.1 GCA_014801815.1 Bacteroides sp.
GAGATTTTGGGATGATTTTACAAAGTTGAAGAGGGAGCGATGCGGGCATCGCGACCGATGAAATCTTTGTAAAAGCGCCCAAAAGATCCTTTGTGATGAAATCAAAAATTAATAATACATATTCAAATCTTTAATTTGGTTTTAAACTAAACACACTCTAAGTTCCCGTACACTATTTAAGTATCACGAAATTGGATGCGTAAGGCAATGATATGGAGTGAAGGTATCTGGGAGATGTGTCGGCTTGATTGACACGATAGAAGCAATAGTTCCAGCCTTGACCCATATCTGTGTATAAAGCCTCCTTCACGCCTTGTGAGAGTAAGGCATCAATAAAATTTCCGAATGTAACGACACCCTGACTTTCGTAGAGCACCAACTGATTGTCAGAATCCAGACACAAGGCACGGAATACATTCCGATTACCTAACGGACGTGTGGTCTTCACAGCTTTTCCCTCATGTATCATCATTTCTTGGGCAAACCCCATGCCGCCTTCCTGAGCTGCCTGATCTAAAGCCGATGAATAATTCTTGTAATGAAACTGCGCTCCTGAATTCGGCGACCATGTAAAAGCTCCGGTGTTACGCTTGCAGTAGTAGCCTTTGAATCGTTTGCCACCTGCTACGTGATCTCCTGCTATATTTGCATGACCTTTGTCAAACTCTGTTCCGGTAAAAGCACCTGCAAACGCCAGTACAATGGAATCATTTTTAGGGGAAGGTATTTTCCCACAGACCATATCCATTTTCAGTCCGGTCATATCCGGCCTGAGACAGATCAAATCGCCATATTCAGTTTTTGCATGAGAAACAGATAGTACATCTGTATCCACATTCGTAAAATCGCGTATAATAGATTCCTTTATATCCGGATGAAGACCCTGAGCAACGTCTATAAACAATTTTACGCGGGCCAACACTTCACGCCCGCGATTACGCCACCATGAAGTACGCCGCTCAGGAGTCTTAGCGTTGAATCCGATTGCATCAATTCCAAAATGTTTCGCCTGATATAAAGCCCTTTCATTGTGATATTTCTGAGAGATGATAATAATCGAGTCCTGACAATACACATCACGCATCTTAGCAATAGAATTAAGTGTGCGCGTTCCGTCATAATCAAGAATTATACGCGTCGAGTCCACTCCCAACTTCATCAAAGAATCACGCATTGCAACCGGTTCATCATACCCATTCTCGGTGTTACGGTAGTCCCCTCCACTGACAACAAGCCAGTCAACTTTACCGGCCTTGTATAACTCAGCTCCGGCTTTAATTCTGTAGTCGAAATAATAGTTCCTACGCCCGTTCCAAGTCGAAATCGGCGATGTACCCAAAATGACTCCCACCTTGCGATGATGGATGCTATTCACATTACTGTACAGTCGGCCCTCGGCAGTGTGTACAATAATCTGATCACAAATAATCACTGCGAAAATTCCGAGTAGCAAAAAGGATAACAGTCCTATTAAGATTTTCCGTTTCCTCGGCATATACTGATTATTTTAATTTGATAGTCGACAATATCTTCTGAAACAATCTTGGAGATTCATTGTCGTCATAATCGTAAACGCCATTTATATAATAGAGGTCATATTTATCCTTGATTACGATATACTGGTCTTGGATAATCGTGTCTCCTTCATAACTGTAGGCTGACCAATAATTACATGCTTGATTTCTATCAATACTAATAGAGTCGGTAACATCACTGATATAAATACAGGTAGAGTCTGCATCTGCT
Source organism: Bacteroides sp. (assembly GCA_014801815.1). Classification (GTDB taxonomy): domain Bacteria; phylum Bacteroidota; class Bacteroidia; order Bacteroidales; family Muribaculaceae; genus Lepagella. The sequence goes on from JAAVDM010000046.1 coordinate 1,747, forward strand.
CTCATTTGTGATAAAGCGGCCCAGTTGGTAACCGGATAATCCGGGGCAATCCATCGAGTCGCACCTTTCACCAATCGTATCTTAAACGAATCATCAGGAGGATAAAACTCTACCACCCCGGATGTTATTTTAAGTGAGTCAACAATATGCCTTATAGGCCATGTTTCGCATGTATCAGTCTCATATTTCCATCCTTGAGGAAGAAGCAACGAAAACAGATCATCACTGTAAACCATCACTAATGAATCAGCCGGCAGCATCTTCTTACTCTTCTGAACAGATTTTGTTTTATCTGCACAACCCGTAATTCCAATAACAAACGCTATTGACCAATATAACAATTTTTTCATTTTAGACCTTCCTTTCTTACTTTCTTTTCTATAACAGCACTATTAACGACAATCTCTACCAATCCTTTTCTCCGAATCATTCCGTGCGAATTGCTCAAGTAGGCAGACATAATTGACATGAAAAGTAAAAATGAGATTTATCATTTCATAGTGTCTTACTTTACAAAAAACAGATTTTATAATTATTTTTTCTACTTTACGTTTGAGTTCGGTTGTTGAAATCGTTTAAGAGCATTTTCAATAGTGGTCAACGTCTTACCGTACTCTTGATTACCATAGCGAAGGATGAAAAAATAACTATTACTCACCTTAAACATATAGAGCCGGCAAAGTTTATAAACCTATCTTGAAAACCACTACCAACCCGGTTTATGTGATAATGGTACCCCTGACTATCTTGGACATAACTACGAAGTCCTCCACACTCAGAGTCCGCAATTGATTGTCGAGGAAATTGACGAATACCTCATAAAACACCCTATATATCCTACAATGTAAGTCAGCTTGCCGTACCCTATGCTAAGAAATTCAGACTCACTACCAAAGAGGTATTAAAAGCAATCTATCGTGCTAATAATTATCGCCAACTCGAAAACGTCAAAGCTGTGACACCTTGGGTAGGTAGCATTACTCGAATACATTTCCAAGGATAATTAGTTTATTAAGTGACAAAATAACAAATTATACTATTTTTCCTTATATTTGGTTACTAAAGTTATATTTTATAAAAATATAGACTAAATATTCATAAATTTTGACACTCTCTTATATCCAACCATATCTTTTCTTTAGTTTTGGAGAGTATTGAGCAGAATTACGGAGCCATTCAAAGATATTCTTAAAATCGGTAGATGTCAATGTACCTTTATAATGCCCCTTTGATATCAGTCTCTCTTTTTCTATTTCACGGGCATGACCCAAATCCAAAAAAGAAGGATCTTTATCTTTCTTTATTATAGTAGGATAATCTTTATGCGACAAAGGATACTGACAAGACAACCGGCCATAGGTATTAATATAATTAAGGTTTATGGAGCTATTCATAAGAAAATAGACTACATAAAATACATATTCTGAAAATCCGACAACAAAACAAAACTTGAATCTATGATCAAATCCTCCCTTTGGAGTTACATCATCTTCTTCTGATAAAGGAACGTAAAAGATATCACCGAGTTTGACTTGCTGAGATTCCGCCATTAGTTTAGGTATTGGTCAAGTTTTAGATTCTCTTTAATATAGGCAAGGGTATTCTGATTAGCGCCTCCTGCTTCAGCTATTTCAAGAATAGTCATTGACCGCATTTGCGGATCTTTTTTAGACCGCTCATAAGCCTTTATCCATGCTGAATCTTCGTGCGGAATCTCTGAGATGTCAGAAGACTTCATATCTTTAAATTCAGTTATATACCGGTCAAGACATTTTATCTCAGAAATTGATAATTCATCAATATCGGCCTGTTGAGTAGACTTTATTATTTGGTGTTCAGGATTAATCACTATATTAATTCCATTACCAAATAATTCAAAATCGGGGGAAAGACTTTTGGACAACTCTTTTAACTTCAAACCCTTCCGGATAAATCCGGAAACCGGCCCGAACTGACGTGCTTGAAAAGTATCATCAAAAATAGTACGGCCATATTCTACCAAATGTTGTCTTTGGGCAAAATATAGAATCTTAAAAAGTTTTATGTAGTCAATCCCATCGGGGAATGCGTTAAGCACATAGAGCACAGTAGCCCTGATTTTGAGAATCTGATCAATAGTCTTCATAGTGCAAAAGTAATTAATTTATGCATATATAACAAGTTACAGTTATGTAATGTTATGGCAACCAACCAGACAACGAAAAAGACTATTATTTATTTGTTTGTCTTCTAAGTACATAATATCAACTCATTATTTACCCACTTCCCTATATTAATCATATAATAAATCTATCTCAGGCAGACAATTAATAGAACTACTATCTGCCACCGTAATCCTTGACTATCTCGAACAAAACTACAAAGTCCTATACACTCAGAGTCCGTAGCGGATTGTTGAGGAAATCGACGAATACATCATAAACCGGTATTACAGCATAAGCGTGGCTGTGGCTCGTCAGTTCCAGTAAGAATAACGGCTGAAAAGTATATATTACGATATTGAATCTAATGTGTAATATAATAATATTGGCTCTATTTAAAGGAATAAATTTGCCAATATTTAGCTAAAACACATAAGAATAAACAGTTTAATAAAAGTTGTAGTCTGATTAAAATCAGACTACAACTTTTATTATTTAGAACCATGCAATAAGAGCACGAAGAATAATCAGAACCCCTATCACACGTATTATTGTAGCTATGAAACCGGTTATTCTTATCCAGTCCGGTACTTTCTCGATAAGAATCCAGCCTACGAGACATTGAGCCAGAGTACTGATAATCATAGAGAGCATATCATTATGGATTTCTAAATGTTAAGTATATTACCATAAACGTCTATTATATGTTGTATATTGTAAGTAAAATTATTTAAAACTAAATGACCTCCTGCTTCCAATACTATACGTCGCAGGTCAGCAGGTTTAGGCACACCACATTCATCAAAATACATTATCTTTCTATAATTACCAAGTCCGAAAAGACCATGTAAAGTATCATAAGCCATTATAATTCCTGGAAGAGTATGTAGTCTGCCTGTTTTACGATTAATATAATCATAATACTTTCCATGACGTGCCCATATATATTCTGTTGTATTATCTTTCAGATTATATGCTTCATAAGAACTATCTTCTACTAAGAAATGTGATTCTATAAGGTCGTATATTCCTATTCTACCTTCCGGTCTATAAAGTATAAGCCAATTTTCTGCTTTTTCGATTCTTTCATAAAGGAATTTTGATATTAATTTTTTAGTATTTAAATCAAACAGAGCATGTCGTTCCTGTATTCTTACATCTGCTATAGACATAGAAAGTAATATAACTTCATCAAATACCGGTGCAGCAATCTGTTCTGTGCCACAGCATATACCATAGAGTTTCTTACGGCGTATTAATTTAACACCGAAAGTAGTTTCTATAGGTAGAATCTCAACATAAAAAAGTTCCTTATCTTTTTGCAAACGATTCAGATAAAGTTCATTTATTTCTTTCTGACGTATCATAACTTAACTGAAAGAGATGCTTCTAATATACTCAATAGAGGTAAAACTCCTACACCTTTTTCTACAGCGATTTTTGTTATATGCTCACAATCTATGTCTTTAGGAATATTATGAACAGCAGTCAAAGATTCTTCATAAATAGGCCAAAGAGATGATGAAACAGTATGGCGGTAATAGCCTGAGAGAAATACACGTCCAAGAGCTATATGAATATCAGTAGGACTATGAAGTCGGACAGCCTTAATTTCTCCCAATTCCTTTCCTTCTGATGTTAACAATATATTTCCAGCTTTGAATACCGTATAGTCAGAAAGAGTATAGCCTCTACCTGTGTTACGGTTAAGATATTGTCCCCTACCCATTTTTATATATATTTCGGGAGTATTTCTCTCTTTGAAGTCAAGTTCAAGAAGCTCACCATTACAAAGCTCATCATTAGAAATATACTGAGTATCAATAATCTCAGTCTGAATGAGAGGAAATTTAACAGTAGCTAATGTAGCATTGAAATCTCTGAGAAACCATTCAGAATTCAACTGGCGTATCTTAGGTCGCAGACGTTGCCATATCTCGTTCAGACGGTGTCTGAAAGGAAAAGAGAACTGTCTTTCCTGCTCATCGAAATGCAAAGGAAGACAGCACTCTTTTACTATTAACTTAAGTATTTGGTTATTTTCCTCCATACTGAAGATTTCTTCCATCAAGTACCTGACGCAGCTGTAGGGCATCAATACCATAATTGATGTTCTGGGCGCTCTTGTCACCTAACTCATGAATAGCTATAATACGGCCGTAAATGTCACAAACCGGACCGCCGCTATTGCCTCCGTTAGTTGGCATGTCATACTGTACCATATCGACATTCCTACCCGGATTCAGAGGATCCTTACGGAAAGCACTCACCGCACCCTGAGAGAAGGAAGCTGTAAGACCTCGAGGGTTGCCGTAGGTAGCTACTCGATCACCTTGATTAGGACGTCGAGAAACGATATCGAAATAAGGGACCTCCTCACCATGCTCAAGATCAACGGAGACTATCGTAAGGTCAAGGCCTTTTATATCTTCGCTCCAGAGAATATTCTTGAAGTTACGCTTCTTATCCGCATAGACCTGACTGTCGTCAGGATTATCCTCATAAAGTATAGCTATCGAGTTTCTTTCCTGACCGGGAGCAAGAACATGCCAGTTGGTCACGGCCAATCCATGCTTGTTGATAAAGAATCCTGTCCCTATACCCTCGGGAGTCTGAATAAGAAAGGTACGCTGTTTCATATAAAGAGCAAGATTCTTTTTTTCAACAGGATTATCACGTCTGGGTACCCATCCTGTAGAATCAAATGTTTCTAACTCTCGATAGGAATCCGGATACTCATTTACGACTATACGGTTTACTGAATAACCACGTGTACCTCTCTCTATAGCGTAGACATCGACAGTATCGGTAGGATTAACAATAATAGTATTATAGCTGTGCGAATCGGGATAAAGAATAACATCTTTTCCTAGATATTGGGAGCGTAAAAACATTTCCACATCAGTTCTGTTAGCCTCTACACCAAGCAAACGAGCATTAAGTCCGGAAACCAAGGTCAATACATTGCCGTTGATTTCCTGTACTGTACCAATATAACCGGCAATGGAAGTATCGTTTGTATTGACCCCATCTTCACTACTGCGACATTTCTTCATGAAAAAAATGACAACCACAATGATACCGGTTACAAGAAGTATTTTTTTCATATTCTTCAGTATGATGTTTAATCAACTTCTTATTTTATTCTGCTCCTGTTAAATCCACTTCCACTGGTTCAGTGATTTTATAAAAACGGCCGTCAAATATTCCTTTTCCTTTGCGGATAATTTTTATAGGACAGTCAGGTGTTATCTGACCATTGACTAAAATGAATTCCTCTCTTTTTGTGGAATTTTTGAAGTTCTCCCTTCCCTCCCTCTCAAGAGTAGGAATTAATTCAAATTCAAAAGTATCATCATTAAAACAGGTTATGTGATAAAGATGATGAGAGTCTTGATCTTCTTTGAGCCCGTGTCGTTTAAAAATATTTTCTCCATTACTTTTAACAAGAGGATTTACAGCATAGTATTCTCCTACACTTTTTCTTTTTGGAGGTGTAGGAGTTATGGATTGTAGGACTATATCTTCCTTACTCTCACCTTCACTTCCCATTTCCTCAACAGTAGGTTTAGGAGAAGACTGACTGGATGGGAAGGTGAAAAGACCTCCTCTCTGGATATGCTGTAGCAATGCTTCTGAAACTATACGCCATGCATTAGCAAATTCCTCACTATCGATAGGAATACGTACGTTATCTATATCTATCATAATTTTTATTTTTATTTCAGGGTGTGTCATAAACGGAGATACCTCCAAAATATAGCATTGATAAGACTCATTTATGACACACACTTTTTTTTATTTTACCAAAGTAATCTCAAGAGGTTGCTCAACCACCCAATATTGACCATTTTTGACAATTCTGCCAACAACTTTATCAATGACAGTGGCACCGGTAATACTACCGGTAATAGAGAACGGTTTAACAAAATTCTTGAACACATCAAGATCCTGAAGTATGGTACTCATAGCTTTGGGATTAATCTTATAGGTACCTGTACCTGAAATGGGATCCAACTCCAAAATAAACATTTTCTGTTCTGAAGGTTCCTCACTCATCGAACGTTCCGAGAAGCGTAATACTCCCAATTCATCAGGCATACGCAGAGTGGCATATCTGATCTGTGAAGACGGTGATGACATCTGATCTTTTCTGTGAATATTGCTGTTGACATAAGCACTTGCTTCTGACAAAGCAGAACGCCGGCAGAGATCTTGAAGTTCAGAAATCATACTCTCAGCATTACTAATACGGGCGCTGAGAGATGTCATACCGACATTACTCTCCTGAAGGTAGGTCTTGAGTAACAGACTTTCATCTGTCAGACTGTTAACTTTATTACTGAGCAAAGTAACCTTCTTCTTCAAGTCTGAAATCAATTTCCATGCCATCACACCGATTACTAATACTATACCTACTCCAATCCAGGCAATCGTAATTTCACTTCCGCCTTGATTATTCTCACCCGGAATAACAAGTGTAGCGGACTGTGTCCCAACGACAGTATCAGTTACTACCATTGTATCCGATGAAGTAGTAACAGTATCGGCTACGAAAGGTGAAAAGGTTGAAGCACTATCGGCTGTTACCACTTTAGCCTTGCCATTCTCCACCTGCTGTGTAACGGTGATACTAATCATCTTCCACCCGATTTATTGATGTGCGATTCCACTATTTCTTTACCTATTTCATATAAAGAATTTTTTAGAGGCCAAAAAAACATCGGTTCCTTCACTTTATCAGTATTTCTCTGACCCTTCTTAGAGGAATTCTGCATCTGGCGATAACTCGAATCTGCGCAATTACGTAGTCTTGTGATAATATCATTATCGACACCATGACCGATTTCACTTAAAGCATCTACTATATCTTCATTGGCAAACATATCAAGAAACTTTTTGAAAAGCTTCATGACTTTTCCCTGTATATCATTGTTTAGATTTTCATATCTCAACGATGTATTACTATACGCATATTCTTCCTCAAAACCATAAAAGATATCCTGATCGGGATTAATAGCCTCTTCATCATCCTCATCACCATAGTTAAGTGAGATAAGTGCGCCCTCAGCAGTTACTTCTTTCGGTTTTTCAACGAAAGATACCACTATCTTATCCGCGTTCTTGAGTTCATCATCATTAAAGAGATTCCCGACATAACGGAAAATAGTCTTGATTACTTCAGAGACTGAAGCAGGATGACTACTAATCAACTGTACATATTTAGATCCCATACCGGTAAACGATATATAATGCGGCACCTCAAATTCAGCCAAATGAATAGCATAAGCCATATAAAACATTAGAGCTGAAAAATGAATTATAGGCAACTGGATCATTCGCTGCGAAAACTTTATGGTTTCTGATAGTCTGGTCCACGAATCGTTGGCAAAAAGATAGTTTATAATATCGGCTGAAGAAGATGCACTGTCAATCATATTCTGCACATCTGTCATACGATCTCCAAGACGGTCTCTGCGAGTTTCCTTATAATAAGTAATAAAACCGTTCTTCTTTCTACCCATATTACTACGGTCGAGTCCGTCATTCCATAGATCATTGGCCGCAAAGAAAGCTGAGAACACACATGCCTCACCGCTTTGCGGATTTACATATAGTATGTCGGTCGTACCACCACCTATATCTATATTAGCATAAGCTTCACCGTATTTCATCTCTGCAAGATGAGAATAATAGGGAGCTACACTCTCAGTACGATACCTGATATCAATATGTCCTTTTACCTCTCGTGCCGACTGTTGCCAAGCATCTTCAAATATAGCTCTATCACTATCCCGCATAGACAGAGGATAAGTCACTATCACAGTGAAGTCAGCCGTAGCACCATCAAGAACACTCTTATTCTTCATCATCCATAGCATCTGAGTGAAGAAAGTCTGCATTCTCTGGTGTGACATACCGTCAAAACGATCCCACTTGATATTAGTCTTGTAGTCGCCTGCACGCGATATGTCTTCGCTGTAATTGAAACCTATGTTAGTATTAAAGAACATCTCTAAAGTATTAGGTCTGCCGGCAGTCTGAAATGTCGCAGTTCTGATAGGAAACTTTATTGTATCGCCTATTGCTATTGGTACGAACTCGCGTTTAGCAGCTGTTACAAATGAGACAAACTCTCCAGCTCCGGACTTACTGTTAAACATCACTACCTGACTGTCCTCTTCTTTGTAACTAAAAGGCTCAGTCTTTGCAATGGGTATTCCTTCAGCACCGACAAAACAAGCCACATGAGTATTGGTAGTACCAAAATCCATACCGAAAATGTACTTATTACTTACGACAGTCGGATTGGAATTTACAATACTAAATAAAGGAATGACAAGAGCACTGACATTTTCGTTCTGTATTGTAAGTTCCATAAAACTGAAAGATCCATCTACATGTATATGGTCGGTAGAGAGTAGGGCTTTATCACGGTTTTTTTCAGACCTACGTTTTACAACTGCTGTTACTTCTTCAATACCCTGATTAGTTTTTTCTGGAATCTCAAAGAATTTCAGACTCACTCCGTTAAAAGAACTGCCTAACATTACATTGTACACATTCTGATCACAGTCCGGTTCAAGACGATAAAAAGGAAATACCGCGAAATCGAATGTATGCGACGAATCATAACAATCTACCTTATCCCTGCTCTTATCAGAGGTATCATAAGTTTTGGAAAGAGTAATTTCTCGTCCATGCACAAGGGGAAGTGTAAGTTCCAAAGTCAGCTTCTCACGTTCCTCATCATACTCCACTTTAAGCATATCGGTAGAGCGTCCATCTTCAGAAATAAGATCCGACAGCTTGAAATAGTCAAAGAATATCTTTTTGAGTGGTAACAGAAAACTGACATTATTTTCACATCCGGTATAAAAACGCTCATGGTTCACATCATAGCTGACCTCAATAATTTTATCCTCAAAAAAGTCGAAAATTGTCAGATAGGGATATTTCACCTTTTCGAAACCGGGTAGAGTTCGATCGTAAATATTCGGAGGCAAGACTTCAGGAAGAGAATGAGTGCCGGGTAACCAATGCTTATCACCTACATATTTCAGTTCGCTAATACCATACGTTGTCAATACCATAGGGATTTTTTTACCGACTTTTCCTTTCTCATAATGAGTGGCAGTAGGGACAAGAATATAGTCGGAATTATCAATCTCTACCAAATGATTGGAATGTCTAAATATCACCTTACCGAGCGTTACACGATCTCCATTTTCTTTTAACTTCAGTTCAGGAAGACCATCGAAAGCCCGGTTCCCACGTGCAGCGTTATAAATACTGGGTGAATAGATGGTACCGCTATCCTGTATATAACGAGCCACTCCCCAAAGGTAGTCAGGTGGGTTCAGCAGATAATTCAGATAGAGTTTATATACATACGACTGAAAAGCCTGGTCACGCTTATGAAGGGGAGTCGCCTGATCTGTAAAAAGAGGATTACCGGCATCACCGTTAAACTGATATCTGTACTTCTTCAGAACAGACCTTAGATTTGCCGAAGTGTAGACAAGCGACAAAGGTGAAGTACCGCCAATGACATGATTTTTCCATTTAAAAAGAAATATCGGTAAACGATTCTGAAGAGCACCAAAACTGAATGCCGACTCAAGTGCTACTCCTAAATCTTTATGAGCATCAACTTCTGACTTATCAAGATTCCGCTTCTCAGTCCCTATATCCCAACGCGCAGCCTTGAAATCAGGATGGTCACCATATTTAAAAGTAAACTCCAGCATATCCAACATCTCGCTTACAAGGTCATGATATGGTGTGGGTACAAGACATGCTTCATTGTCTGGCATACCTATATGACCCTGTTGAGGACTATTCTTCTCAAGAGCATTGATTTGCTCAAAGGCTGCGGCAAAGAGAAACAGTCGTGCCATAGGAGTAGGCATTGATGAACCGAGTTTCCCTAATCCAGTGCCACGTTCTGTTATACCGTCTTCAATCTGCGATATATCTACACTACCACCTATTATACCATGCACACCGCTTTTATTATAAACAGCGTTAGGCTTCTCATTGGTAAAATAATTTCTTTTAGGTGATTCAGTACCCTGGGAATCAGGCTCATTTATATTATCAGGCATATTGTTAAGTTTTAATTGTTTGATGATGTCAGCTTACGTAACCCTTTGTCAGATGCTTTATAAAGGATATCGGCAAACACGTATTCCGGCTCATGACCTTCACGTATGGCATTCCTTGTAGTGTCATAATGACCATTTCCATTGCCATTATCTTTAAACTCACCGTTCATCCAACTCATTAGATTATCATCTGTAAGAATAGTCTTATTATTTGAGTTTCCAATTAGTTTTGAAATCCTTTTCCAAAAGTCAGGTTCCTGAGCTTCCTTATCGGTGGCAGCAGGACGTAGAATAAGATCGGCATAAGGTTTTTTCATATCAGTCAGAGCAAAACGATGAGAATTGCCGGGAAGGGTGGTACCGTTACCTTCAAAATCTAATTCTTTAAGCCATTTCTGATATTGTTTATAAAATTTTTCCAGTGTAGAACACAATACAGTCAACCGACTCTTATCACCGCTCGCTTCGTTTACCTGAACAGCATTATTAAGTTTAAGGTACTTGTGAAAGTCCTGACCGGAAGTCTTTTTCTCCCATATACTTTCATGAAAGAATTTGAGGGCTATCGCAAGCCTTATAAGAGGGAGTAGTATATTATTGATGGAAATAGGATCAAAATCATAAGTAAACAGACGCTGAGCCGATTGCTGTGCATTGTCTTCAGTTATTGAAGCGTCTATGGAGAACTTATACTCTTTCTGAGTAGCATCTCCACGTCCGGCTGCGAAATGCTCGATCATCATGGCCGCTATAAGTTCGACTACATTAGCATTGTTCTTCTGGGTATCGCCTCCTTCGCTATAGCGAATGATAGTGCGGTGGGGATCACCTATATAGTAAACCCGATTTATCTGATTTAGAATTCCTGAGTTTTTGTAATAGCTCAGAGCAGCCTTCGTCTTCGAGTTAAAACGGTCAGCGCGTACGGCACCATCTTTTTGCTCCATAGGTGAGAAATACGGCAATACCAGCACCGTAGCGATGTCAGCAGCTTCTTTTTTAGCATTTATAGCTTTAGTAATCTCAGGAATACCTGCTGCACCTGTACCACCGAACAGAGATCCTATAATAACAACCTTATCCTCTTGCTCAGGCTGAAAATGATTTAGGAAGTTTCGGAATTCATTTGTCGAAGCTATTGAATTGAATACGACACTTCCTATATTGGGATTTCCCTTAAAGCCCACTGTCATATCAAGATTGAGTTCGGTGTCAGGACGTTGTGAGTCGTCATACAGACTCTGAAGCAGGTCTTCGGTGAGAAGAGTATCACCTGCAAATTTACCATACCCTATATAATCTCTGAACTTGATATTATCCTGCGCAGGTTTGAATGGAAAAACATAATCCTCCATATCATCTACACCGCGTAAATCAGCAGCAAAAAACTGTCTGTCCTGCAGCCCTAATTCTCCGTGAGCCATAAAAGCCGCATTGTGTATTTTCTTATAATTACGGAGTAGCTCTACCGTACGCTGCTTATCAGCATTCTTCAGATCATAGTCTATAATTATAGGATAAACATCATAATTGCTCAGAGACTCTACTCCCGCAGCAAACAACATTGTTAGCGAACGCAGTACACGCTCACCAGTGCCTCCTATGGCAAATATAAATAACTTTTTCTTCATCTTTCAGAGGTATTATGGATTCTGGAAAGGAATTGCCCTGCCGTTTCGGCTAAAACGTTTTATGATAATGCTGACAATAAAATAAATCAGCACTGTAAACAGTCCAGTAGTCAGATCAAAATCGAAACGTACATCTTTACCTTTGTCCAGATTTGTCTTAATCTCTTCTTTTTTTGCAGCAAGCTGTTGAGCCATAGCAGGTGTAACACCTGTTTTTGTCTTGGTTATATAATAATCCTCATTGGCTTTATAGAATGAGTGTGTACGAAATAGACCGCTGTTATCGCGAGCGTTAGCCTCACCGATCAATATCATATCGGAATAGAAATATCCAAGCAGACCGCTTACTACAAGTACTATACCCCATACAGTAACAGAGGCTCCCTTGACAGAATCCTTGTTGCTACAGAATCCGAAGTAAAAGATACAGGCACAGATGACAGCTATGATTACTGCCCCGACTACCCCCCAGGCAAAACCGCCCTCGGTAATAAAAAAATTCGCATGATAGTCAGGGGTCCATGATTTTGAACCGGTGACTGTAAAATAAATAAAATCCATGATATTATATATTAGATATGTTTTTATTTACGGAAGGAAAACAATATCGGCACGAAACAGCGTATCCTGCGGCTCAAGACCGTTTTTAATTCCTTCGATGAGATAAGCGAGACCGAATGTAGTGTTTTCATCAGGACCTGTCTTATCGTTATCGGTACTCCATGTAGAAACCCAACCATCAGGTATGGTATTTAGTGAGTAGATAGTTATTACATACTCTCCATTGACATTAGGCACAAAGGGAGCATTCTGTGCAGAAACTCTAAGTGTACCATCGGCTTCTTTTTCAACCTTAACTTTCTGTGTGGTTCCGTCAGAACGTATGTCCATGAGAACAGAACCGTTATGTACTACTTCTAATTTATTGACATCAAGATTACTCAGGCATTGCGGTAAATTAAGTACCAATGTAACCTCACCACCGGGATTCTGAAGCGGTAAAAGTTTATCGGTAGACATTTTAGCATCATTGTGAGCTTTAAAATCATGTACACCGAAATAAATCGATTTCGGGTTATTCAGCTCAGTAGGCTTTTTATTATTGATGTCTTCAAGCCAGCGTACGGCTGCTTTGCGTCCGAGCACTATAACGTAGAAAGGACGTTGTATTTGCTTAGATAAGGTTATCGGCTGATTCTTCATATTCCAGTAGTTACCTTTATAGCCACCGGAATACCTCAGTATGGCACCTGCAAGATCTGAATGATTCTGCAGAGCCTTTGTTATCTCACCTTTGAGATATGTCAAGGCATGTCTTGTATCTCCACCACCGCGATTACCTATACTCATAATACCATCGGTGATTAAGTATACCATCACGTCAGTAGTATCAATCTGTGCTGCTGCTTTCGAGAAGAAACTATGAAAAGTAGTTGCTGACAGATTCGGCTGGTCCTTTACATTTTTCAAAATTTCTCCGGGTGTACCTTTATAGGGCTTAGGATTATTAAGAAAATAAACTGAAGTATTAGTAGTAAGATGCTGAAGATTCCCTAATAGGTGAGTCATTATCTGGTCGTTATCTGCCATAAAATATGGCTTCATACTGCCTGAGGCATCTATATACACCTCAGCTACTACCGGTGCTGTTGCCGTCTCATTGACAACGGTAGACTGATAACCTGCATAAACCTTATTATCAGCCCAAACATCGGTAGGGGGATCTATTATTTTTTTAATAATAAATCCTATAATTACTAACAATACTAAGCCTATAATCAATTTCTTCATGATTAGAATTTTTAGTATGTTATCACTTTAGACTTACGTCTTTCGACACCATCAACAGTATAACCTATCTCAACAACATCGACTACCAACTCAGTCGGTTTTGAATTGGAGTCAATATTATCTTTATGATTTCGTGAATTGGGATGAAGATTGTCAAGATCTCCATAGGTACGGCCGGTAACATTTTCAAAATTGCCTTCTTCTATACTTGCTACAAAAAGCAAAGGTATATCAAGCCGGATACCAAAGTATGCATAAAGTTCGTCAATCATATTGAAAAGATTGGAAATAGCCTGTCGCTGGAAAATAATACCATTCGGAAGTGCCTTATCAGTCATAAATGGCAGACGACTATAAGCATAGTAACAACAAAGTTTGTTCAGAATACTTCCATGCTTAACAAACTCATCACATAATAACTGCTGAATCTGTTTGCGTGTTTCAAGCGGTACAGTTGTTTCAAGCGGTACAGTAAATGCAGCCATACGTTCACATACTTCTCTGAGGGCTTCTTCAACGTTATCATTGATTTCCTTACATTCAGTATCATAATCAAGTGAAGTAGCCATAAGAACAGGGTGCCATGAAATTGCAATCTTCCGAGCACCTTCATGCAGGCTATTAAGCAGATCGGAAGATTCTGACATCAATTCTTTCTTATCTTTCTCAAGTGTATTAACTTTAGTCTCTAAATGGGAAATCTTCTCATCTGCATAAGAAAGGTCTTGTCTGAGATTCTCAACTTTGTCATTAAGTGCAGAAATATTATTTTCTGCTTCTTTCAGTTTCTCATCTACAAGCTGGCTATAAATATCTGTTAATTCGCATGTATCGTCTGTCGTCAAAGTGAAATCAGGATCAAGTTTACTAATATTACCACTTAGTTCCCTCATAACAAGCATATTTGTTTTTTTCAATTCATTAATAAGATTTATTAATGCTGTAAACAACTTATTAAGAGAATGCGTATTTTCTTCAGATACAATGTTTGCCATCCGTCCGACTAATGACTTACGGGTGTCTTCAAGTTGTTTTTCACCTATTAGTTTAACTAAATCCTTATTATCTTTTGCATTATATTCAACAAGCATAGCTGTGAATATCTCATCATTTTCACATCTGTGACTAAGTATATCATAAGCCTCCCCGAGACTCGAAGCGTCCAATCTTAATTTATCATTAAGCCGAGAAAGCATTACACGTTCAAAAGTCTGCCTAAGAGTTTTCTTATCTATAGTTATAAGATCCCATTTCATATTAGGAATTGCTTCTTTAATCATGGTGAGTACTTCTTCACGCCCTTGTTCTCTTGCCTCAGCAATGTTCGTAGGAAGTTCTGGTCTGTTACTATTAGCTCTAACGATATTGACAATTTCTGTCAGAAGATCCTCAGGACTAAGAGTTTTATCAAATTTCTCTGTATCGGAAAGACTCTTATTCAAACGGTCGATAAGTCGACTTATAAGAAGCTTCTTATCCTCCTCTGAAAGTTTGTCTTCTTTGATAGCATTAGAAACAATTTCTTCATCTGCAAATGAGGAGATAGAATTACTCTTTTCCCAATTATCTACAATCCTACCGAATATATTATTTAACTCAGTATACTGAGGTACATCTTCAAAGATACCATAAGCTTTAAGACGCTTAAGTAACCAGTCTCTTACCACTGTTTGATTTATCGGTAATGATAACTGATCAATCGAATTTATTTTTTTACTATCCTCATTAATTACATTTTTCTTACTTTCAGAGAAATTATAAGCTCCTAATAAATCTATAAATTTATTAAGCATAACTTCATAAGACTGTCCTCTTGTATCTTCTTCGGCATCTTTAAGTAAAGATTTAAGTTCTTTTTTATCCTTACCTTTTATTCTACGAATAATATTTTCGGCAAAGTTTTCTGTTCTTGTATCATATTTTTCCGAAGAAGAACTATTAGATATCCTAATAAGTTGCTCAATCTTATTACGTATAATAGAGTGGATAATTTCAGTTTTGTCTGGATTTATCACACTATTATCCATACCGAGCAGTTTGACTAACTCTTTTTGATTACGCCTTAGTTGTTCGATTTCATCTTTTAGAGTTTGATTTTCTTTCCCCAAAGAATAACTCTCATTCTGATCTATAGAAATATATTCTGTTTGAGTGCCTTCTTCTATTGATTTTGAAGTGTCGTTAGATTCTTTATCATCTGATAATTCAGGTTTCTCTTGTATAGTTTTACCATGAACTCTTTTCTTTCCTTTGAACCAAAGAAAGGTATATATATTACTCCTTAGTCGTTCGATTTTACCTTTTAGAGTTTGATTTTCTTTCCCCAAAGAATAACTCTCATTCTGATCTATAGAAATATATTCTGTTTGAGTACCTTCTTCTATTGATTTTGAAGTGTCGTTAGATTCTTTATCATCTGATGATTCAAGTTTCTCTTGTATAGTTTTACTATGAACTCTTTTCTTTCCTTTGAACCAAAGAAAGGTATATATTATAGCAAATAGCAGCAAGATACCTATACTCACCATACATAGGATTTTCCATAGAGAATTCGGAGAAGGATTGTCTGTTGTAGGGTTGGGATTAGATGATTCTCCTTTTAATTCTTTAATTTCTTTTTTGAGATTCTGATTTTCTTGTTTTAGTTTGATGATGGTTGGGTCAATAAATGCCATGTTCCATACATTGCTTCCATGCTTTATAGTATAATTTGTATTAGTAGGAAGCTTAACATTCCTGCCTTTTAATTCATCTTCTGACCAAGAACGCTGCATTGAATCTACAAAGACTTCTTTATTGGTAAAATCATCAATAATAACGATTCTATCTTTTTTTTTCAATTTATCAGATCGTCTAATATGGCTAATTGTTACCTTGGTAGAATCTTTTAAAGTTTTAAAAGGTTGTTTTTCTTTTGACAAAGACCAATAATCTATACTATTATTATTCCTAAGGAGACTTACCTCTCCGGTTTTTACATTAAGATTGAGCTGGTCAGCCATTACATGGAATGACATACCAAGTAAGCCCAGCACTGATATAATACTGAGAAAAAGATATTTAATCTTTTGATTTATATGATTCATATTATTTATTTTTCAGTTTCAAATAGTAACCGGCCAAATACTTTTTTTCGTAATCTCGCTTTCAAGATCGACACCACGAGGCGCACGGCCTTTTGTAACCATACCATTAACATAAAGCTGAATATTATTTTTATAATCCAGTTTGAGTTTTACATTAAGACTATCAGCATGTTCGAAATTAGACATCTCGAATTCTTCCATATCAGAGATAAACTCCATATCACCATCGTTATATGCCTTTTCAGTATTCTCAGGAGAAAGATAGGTCTGCACCAGTTTTATAGTCTGAGCCGTACCTGTTCCTTTAGCTATCTTAGGTTCACCAATAAAATCCGTAAGATTGGTGTAGTCTGTTACAAAAGGGGTATCGGAACCACTGAGAAGTTCGACATAGACATATTTACCGCCAAGTTTTTCATAAACTAATCCATACGATGCATAGAGACGACGAGAGCGCATTATTACCGGAGAATCCTTGGCACTGAATACAGTCGCTCTGATTACGGCACCATCAACCACAACAGTCTTCTCACGATCTGCGTAAGCACGATCTGTACCTCCACTAAACATCAAGGGGGTAATGTTAAATCCCATTCGCTGAAAAGAAGTAAGAAGAGCATTCTGAATGGCCTTCATACGACAGCTTCTACCCGAAAGAATTAACGTATCTATCTTAAGATTCGGCTCATTAACATACGCAAGCAGACGTCTGATAAGATCAAAGGAGATGTTATTAAGAAATTCTTTAAAACGTGAATCCTCCAGAATATCATCAGCAGCAATTTTCATAGTAGTTTGTACAGGATCAGTATTAAGAGGGAGAGTGATATTGATATCCGTATTCGCAAGTAGATTAGGCTTTATTTCATCTTTAATAAGCTGTTTGAGTCCCAATCGCTCATACTGAGTGGACATCTGGAGTACCGACCTTGTAGAAACAGTATATTTATCCTTAATTAAAGTCGGATATTTATCCTTTAGTATCTCAGCTATAAGATAGTCTAAATAATTACCTGCCCTGCCTGTACCTATTTTACCAAGGATATCAACCTCAATACGACCTTCACCGTTTATCCTTTTTCTAAATAGAGTCAGGTCAAGAGTCCCGGCCCCCATATCAAATACCAATACAGTTTCCGTAGCACGGACATTGGAAGTAGGATTAAGCCTTTCAAGATTTTGAAGATAGTAGGAAGCTACTGCATCAGATTCACTTACAAATCTCAGATATCCCGGTCTAATTTTTGGGAAAGTGTTCATTACAATCTTTTCTAATACCTTAAGATGGTCAGGTGTATAAGTATTGGGATAGGTAAGAATAAGTTTATTAATATTACGATCCTTACTCTTGGGAAGAATGAAAAACTTGAAAAGTTCTGAATATGCTTCACTAAAGATTGTATTGATTTTTAACAGACATGTATCTTCATCACGAGTTTTCGCATCTTTTGCAAGTATGCTACCAATATGCCCGTTACTATCACGACGAGTATATTTAAAATCAGTAAAGTGTCTGCTATCCGGAAGATATTTGTTACCGACAAGTATTTTCAGACATGGTAACTGCGTATTTACATCATAAGCAACAAGACTTGAGGTTGGTGACAGACATACTGACAGATTAAGTTTCTTAAATTCTTCAATAGCCTTTTCCGAATTTAACTGCTGACTGAGAGTTGAATCCTTAGAATCGGAAACTGTATGGAAAACTATATCAGATGAAAGGAACTTAGTACCCTTCTCGAAAGTATCATCACTAAACTTCGTAAGACGGAAGATTCGGTTTTTGACGTCATGAAGGTCAATGATTTCTTTATCGTATAGACACACAATGGCCGAGGAACCGTAATCGACACAGAGCCATTCCTTGTTAGGGTCGAGGTGAAGATTCCATTTGATAGGAATTCTCATAGTTCTTTTATTCTCTTCATCAAGAATACCTGTTCCATTACGATCCTCCCAATAGTCAAAGGAAAGCTCAGCCTTAATACTGAAATCATAACTTGTTGTATTAAGTATGTCTACAATACCGGAAGGATCGAAAGTCATTGTAAATCGTGTTTCTGCATCTTCTCCATTAGGTATGAAGAGACCCTCAGAACTATTCATTCTGTTAACTTCGGGACCATCAATAGTTATAAATCTATCAAGCAGACGGTTATTTTCACCTACAATTTTTATATCATTAACAATCTGCTCACTCAACATCAGATTGTTAATATATAGACCTGCTTTAGGATTGGTGTTGTCGGTAGCTATATTACGTAATATAATAGTTGCTTGTCCTGTCAAAGGACTGCGTGGAACAAAGTGCATTCTAAATTCCGGAGTCGAATGAGTACGGTCACATACAGTCGGTTTCTCTTCTCCAAATCCGACGTAGGTTTTGAGTTCGGTTCCTTGCTGATCTTTAAGAAGATGAAGCACTCCCTGCTTAAGAATAGTCTCTTTAACCTCAGGACTATAAGCCGGAGATAATTCTATAGTAGCTCTAATGGTAAAGTCCTCTGAATCTGTAACAGGATTTGAAATATCAGAAAAATCTATAAATATCGGTAAGCGGCACAGTTTATCTTTACCACCGACAAGAGTTATGGTTTCGCTCTGTTTTTTATTTTCAAAAGAGATTAGATTTCTTAATTCCTTATCGTTCTGAAAAAGGCTAAGGTTAATTTTTACATGTTGATTCGGCGTAAATAGAAAGGTTTCATTAAGCCATGCAACAAATGTCCCGACTTTAGTACGCCTAAGACGGGAAGAATACTGAATATCTTCATCTTCAAGATCTATTATGAAATTAGGCTGAAGATTAAGTGGTTCAAAAACAACGTCTATCTCACCTCTTTCAGAAGTTATAACTATATCTCTATGCTCCTCAAGAAGACGGACTCTAAATGAGATACGATAGGAGCGAGGATTCTTGTCTTGCTGACGTTTGCAATCTCTAATCTCACTTTGATGAAACAGAAGCTGAAAAGGTGTTTCCATACCTTCAATAACCATAGGAACCGGAAATTCCTGCTGTTCAAATATCTGTTCTTTATAAAGTATAGAAAACAGATTGTCACGATTGCAAATTACTTCCTCCGGCACCTGAATATCAACAATATCCAGACGTACAGAACGCTTTATACGTGTATGGTTATTAAATAACTCAGATAAGAAACCTTTTTTTGGTTCAAGTACTTCAAGATTCCACTGTAGATCAACATTAATCTTGTCAGCCTGTGGACGATTATTAAGATTTATATTAATTTGCATGGATCAGATTTTTGTTATTTTGAGATTTTTATTTTCAGGAACATAAGTAATTATCCTAATAAACCATCTATAGAGAATGAACGCAACGAACCCTATGATAAATATAAGGATAATAAGATCCCATATCATTACAGCAGTAAAAATATCATTCGGACACCACCACCAGAAACTATCACTGAGTGGTACCAGACCAAGCACTTTGGCTTCCTCCTGAAGACGAATCACCTGACGAATACGCATACCATCACTATATCTTGGATTATCACCAGAAATAATACTTGCGTTATAAAGCCCGTCTTTCAGAAACAGTGACATCGCTATATCAAGGGTATCTCCGGGAGTAACATCTTCTGACTTAAGCTCAATATCAAAAATACCATCATGTGAAATGCCTAACTGTTTTCCATCTGCATTGCTAATAGAAATGTCACGTATGAGATATTTCGGATTCAGAGAACCAGTTTCAATATTCAGTCGAAAACCACCACGAATCCTTTGAAGAGGCAACGGAACTGGAAAGTCAGTGACAGAATGAATAGAAGGACGTTCAGCCGATACAACTTCATAAGGAGTCACTTTATATATACCATCTTCTGAAATTAAGACATTATCACGTGTAGCGTTACCATATTTTAATCCTGTATGAATAAATTTAAACTCTTCGTTAAATTTTTCCATAGTGGAGAACACTTTCTTCCTCAGCTTATTAAATCCTTGATAATTCGTTGAGGTAGTTGCAACACGATTCCACTCCTGAGCATAATTATCATCTGTACCATTAACCACATCGTCCGAAACTACAAGTAAGATTGTTCTGTCTGCATTCATAACAGAATCCCTGTCAATACTTGTTTCTATTACGGCATAAGGCTTGGAAAGAGACTGAAGTGAAGCTGACGGAAGAGCGCTTGGATCAAGGATAGGTTGACCTTTCGGCCAATTCGGAAAGAAAGACGACAAGTTTGTATCACCAAGTTTTTTCCATATCATTTCCTCTCCGTTAACATTACGATAAGGACGGGTAAAACGCTCAATCGAAGGGTTACTCATCTCAATTGAATAACCTACCATTGAAACATAATCCCGATCACCATTATAATTATTCTCTTTAAGAAGACGATTCAGAATATGTAAAATCCTCGGACTTACATAATCTGACTGGTAAAATTCTACTGAACGGTCGAAAGCAACAATATAGTGAGTGGTAAGACTTTCAGCATTGATACATAAATATGTAGTAAGAAATATCAGGACACTTGAAATAACCCGCGATGTAATGGAAGAACCATTCCGCGAGATTAGAAATCCTTTAATCTTTACAAATACTCGTCTCATGTTAAAAATATTTAAAAGCGCTTGATATCAGTATAATATGTGCAGGTGATAGGTCTAATAGATGTAGAACTATATTCATTCACCAATTTACAAGTCTTTATTTTGGACAAAGATAAAGAATAAATTTAAAATAACTATAAAATTACAACTATTTTTATATTATCTTTTATAAAAATCAATAGTATCTACGCACAAAGTAAAATTTCCAGTATCTCTTGATGATATTGAGATTTGAGGAATACGGTATCAGGAGATAAGGATTAGCGTTGTTAACGTTGTTCTCATGCATATAATGATAAGTTTATTAATATCGGATAACAACAAAAAGCGTGAACTTAATTACTATGTTACCATACTGAGGCTCTGGACTGCCATCTACGGGTAACAAGTAAAAAGCTCACGCTTATGGTATATAAGACAGCTGTTTAAGCTGAGATATACACTTCAGCGTGAGCGCCATTACTTGTTATCTGCGCAGATATGAAAATTGTCCAGATTTTCAGTATCAGATAACGGAATGTTTGACGCTCATCTTCGATATGTCTGCAATACGCTTAAAAACGCGTATACTGCAAGTGCAAAGTTACGAAGAATTTGCCAAACCACCCTTAGCAATGGCTATATTTTTATTTGTAGTCTCTAATTGTTACCATTTTAGCTTATTTATAACATACTTTGAATTATAAGTAGCTCTTAAAAATCAATTTGAGAATGTCAGGGTAAGCATAGCTCTATTCATCTCTTTTAGCTGTTAAGGTTATGTATTTATATACCAACTTCTGCAAAATGGTAAATGAAAAATTCTGATTTTCTCATATATTTTTCAGCTACATTTCCTTATAATTACGAATAATCAATCTAAGTGGCTAATAAGGCTTAAATTATAAAACTTATTAAATTTACTAAGCGATATAAAGATTGAGTAAAGCGGTCAGGGGTATGTTAAAACCCGCTCAAAGGTAAACCAACAGGGGGAGTGGATTGTATTTGTTAGAGAACTATATCGTAATATGAGAGGACTGTATTGACGAAATTCCTAATTCCACACCATAATGAAAACATGTCTATTGCTTTCGCTGGCCTTTGCTTTGGCCGGTTCAGCCACAGCGCAGACGGTAAGTCTTGACTCGTGCCGCAGTATGGCGCTACGCAACAACAAGACGTTGCGTGTAGCCGATGAGGGTGTACGCGGGGCGGCTCTGGAGCGTAAGGCGGCTTTCTCGGCATATCTGCCGGGTATTGATTTCAACGGCACTTATATGCACAATCAGCATGAGATAGCGTTGCTTGGCGAAGATGCCAAGTTGCCGACTATGTCGTTTGATCCTAAGACCATGAAGTATGATTACAATCTGGTCACGGGGGCGGACGGTGTGCCGGTCAAAGACCCGCAGACGGGCAGCTATATCCCCTCGCAGGTGGCCGTGATACCCAAAGAGGCCATGACGTATGACACGCGCAATGTGTTTGCCGGTGCTTTCACGCTGACTCAGCCCGTGTTTATGGGCGGTATGATACGTGCCCTCAACGACATCACCAAGTATGCAGAACAGGCAGCTATCGCAGCACGCAACAGTGCGGCGCAGGAGATAGTGTATGCAGTCGATGAGGCTTACTGGCAGGTGGTATCGCTCAAGGAGAAGAAAAAACTGGCTCAGAGTTTCGTTAACTTGGTTGATTCGCTGCGCTATAATGTCAATGCCCTGCTCGAAGAGGGTATGGCCACGCGCAGTGACCTGCTCACCGTAGAAGTGAAGCTAAATGAAGCACAGATTATGCTTACAAAGGTTGACAACGGTCTGACACTTTCACGTATGGCGTTAGCACAGCTGTGCGGTCTGCCGGCAGATACCCCTATGGAACTCTCAGACGAAGGATTGCGTAGCAATACGACCCAGGCACCCGATTACAGCATCAACATGAACGATGTGTATGCCAACCGTCAGGACCTTGAGGTGCTGCGGCACGGCATCAATATGCTTAAAGGACGCGAAAAACTCGCTTTGGGTACGATGTTGCCGAAAGTAGCCTTAGTCGGCGCATGGAGTTTCAGCAATCCGAATGTGATAAACGGTTTCGAGAAACGATTCGGGGGCGGTTTCAGTGTCGGCGCAACAGTCACGATACCTATATGGCACTGGGGCGGACGTTACAATCACTACCGTGCCACACAGGCCACGACCAACGCCCAGCGTCTGCTGCTCGAAGATATGGAAGAGAAAGTTGATCTGCAGGTGCGTCAGGCACAGTACAGTTTTCAGGAGGCATTCAAAACCTACGACATGACACGCAAGAATCTCACCAAGGCTGATGAGAATCTGCGTCAGGCACAGTTAGCTTTCCGCGAAGGTGTGCTGACCACCGACGACGTGACGGCGGCACAGACAGCGTGGCTGCAGGCCAATTCAGAGAAGATAGATGCAGAAATCGCCATACGTCTGTGCGAGGTCTACCTGAGCAAGGTAACCGGAGCGATGCAGTATAGATAACTATCAGTCAAATAACAACAACCCACTTACTAAAAATCACACCCCATGGATAACGCTTCTAACAGAAACGCAGTTACGTCACAAGCTGCCGACATCAATTCCCCTTTCAACACACCGGAACAAGTCAGTGCCAAGGATAAAGGTCTTATACTCACAATAGTAGTCATACTGCTCATACTCATCGGTATGGCGATAATCGGTTTTCTATGTATCAAACAAGGCCCGGATACCATTCAGGGTCAGGGCGATGCCACCGAGATACGTATCTCAGGTAAGATGCCGGGCCGTATAGCCGAATTTTATGCCGAAGAGGGACAGCAGGTCAAAGCCGGCGATACACTGGTACGCATACACTCGTCGCTGCTTGACGCCCGTATGGAACAGGCACAGGCTATGGAGGACGTCACACGTGCCGCCAACCGCAAGGTAGATGCCGGAACACGCAAGCAGATTATATCGGCCGCCAAAGACCTTGTTGACCAAGCACAGGCCGCCGTCGGTATCTCAGAAAAGACTTACCGCCGTATGCAGAACCTCTATGAAAAAGGTGTGGTAAGCGAGCAGAAGCGTGACGAGGCTAAAGCCGCCTACGATGCCGCTGTAGCCGGAAAAGCTGCAGCACAGAGCCAATACGAACTCGCTGTAGCCGGTGCCCAGAAAGAGGATAAAGAGGCTGCCGAGGCTATGGTCAATGTGTCGAAAGCAAGCGTCAAGGAAGTAGGTGCTATTCTTGAAGACCAGTATCTTATCGCTCCGTGCGACGGCGAGATAACCGTTGTATATCCCGAAGTATCGGAACTCGTGGCTACTGGGGCACCCATCATGTCACTCCAGAAAGACGACCACTGGGCAGTGTTCAACATGCGCGAGAACATGCTCAAAGACCTGCGTAACGGTTCAAAAATAAAAGTACATATACCGGCACTCGACATACACACTACGATGACCGTCTACTACATACGCGACCTCGGCACATACGCCAACTGGCAGGCTACCAAGTCGACCGGAGACTATGACGCACGCACTTTCCAAGTAAAGGCACGTCCCGAACAGCGTATAGACGGATTCCGTCCCGGTATGTCGGTAATATACGAAGGTATTGAAAAGTAAGGCTGTCATGAAAAATTCCGGACTCAAAGCCATTATTCAGCGAAGCGTGCTGCAGATAGTACGCCGCCCCATCTATTGGGCCGGATTCTTCGTACTGCCTCTGTTCTGCTTCTTTCTGCTGGCCGGACTCATGGAGAACGGTCTGCCTATCAAGGTACCGGCGGCTATAGTCGACCGTGACGGCACGGCTCTGTCACGCGAAATATCGCAGAATTTGGCCGGTATGCAGATGGTGGAGTATGCCGAGAGCTGCGAGAGCTTCACCGAAGCGCGCCACCTGCTGCAGGAGGGTAAGATATACGGATTCTTCATGATTCCGGAGGATTTTCAGGCCGAACTGCTTTCGGGCAACGGCCCTGCCATTACCTTCTACACCAACATGACCTACTTCGTGCCGGCGTCGCTGCTTTTCAAGACTTTCAAGACTACGGCTCTTTTCACCAAAGCCGGTGTCGCCCTTTCAGTGCTTGATGCTGTAGGAGCCGAGTCAGCCATAGCCTCACCTACCGCTCTGCTCCAGCCTGTCAACATCACCGCACGCGGCTTGGGCAATCCGGGACTGAATTATGCCATCTATCTGTGCAACTCGTTCATACCCTGCTGTCTGCAACTTATGATAATGCTTATGACCTGCTTCAGTCTCGGTCAGGAAGTCAAGTATCACACCTCACCTCAGCTGATGCAGATGGCCGACGGTTCGATTGTGAAAGCTCTTTTTGGTAAATTGCTGCCACAGACAGTGATATGGATTGTAATGGTAGGTTTTATGACCTCGTGGCTCTACGGGTGGAATTCCTACCCCATGAACGGTTCGTGGTGGTGGTTCGGCCTTTCGCAAGTGATGTTCGTACTGGCCGCGCAGTCGTTTGCGGTATTCCTCTACGGTGTGCTGCCCAACCTGCGTCTGTCACTGTCAATATGTGCGCTGTTAGGCATACTGTCATTCTCGATAGCGGCATTCTCTTTCCCGGTTGAGAGTATGTACGGCGCCGTGTCGATATTCAGCTGGATTATGCCGATACGCTACAACTTCCTGATATATATTGACCAGGCGCTTAACGGCATACCTGTCTACTACTCGCGTATCTGGTTTGTGGCCTATCTTGTGTACTTCATTCTGCCTTTCACAGTGCTCTGGCACATCAAGAAGGCTTTTGTCAA
Organism: Bacteroides sp.; assembly: GCA_014801815.1. GTDB lineage: Bacteria > Bacteroidota > Bacteroidia > Bacteroidales > Muribaculaceae > Lepagella. Next base: position 27,860 of record JAAVDM010000046.1, read on the forward strand.
ACCCGTATACGCGCCCTAAGGCATCAATGTCATGTGGAATAAATTCAAACACTCCATAGCCTCATTCTTCGCGGTCTACTGCCGTGAGTTCCGGCTTGTGCTGCACGACCAGGGCATCATACTGTTTTTCGCGTTTCTGCCGCTGGCCTACCCTATCATATATTCGCTTATCTATAACCCCGAGTTAGTACGCGAGGTCAAGATGGTAGTGGTAGATCATGACCGTTCGCAGATAAGCCGCGAATTAGTACGCAAACTCGACGCCTGCCAGGAGGTGTACATCAGGGGCTATGCCGCCGATATGAACGAGGCCAAGCGTGCCATGCACAGCCATGAATGTTTCGGTATTCTTGAGATTCCGGAAGGCTTCGGACGCAAAACCGGCAGCGGAGAGCAAGCCAACGCCGTTCTCTACAGCGATATGAGCCTGCTGCTGCGCTACCGGGGTTTTCTGGTGGCCTCCACTAATGTCATGCAGGAGATGAGCGCCGAACTGCAGCTTGAGAAAATCAATCAGGTAGCGCCATTGGCAGCCACAGTATCGAGCGGCGACCTGATGTCGGTAAACAATATCTCGATGGGTAATATCTCAAACGGTTTCGACTCGTTCATCATGCCGGGTGTGGTGATTCTCATACTCCAGCAGTGCATTATTCTCGCTGTAGGCATGGCGGGAGGTGCCAAGCGTGCCAATCCGCGCCTTATCGGATATGTCGGAGTCAATCAGGGTGAGTCGGTATTGGGCAGTATGCTTGCGCAGATGCTGTGTTACTTTACCATCATCATGCTTCCGGCCATATTCCTTGTGCATTATGTACCGCTGATATTCTCCTTCCCTATGGCCGGTGACTTCTGGGAGATATTAGCCTTCATAATGCCGATGATTTTAGGCAGTATCTGTGTCGGTTTCTGCGTGCAGAGCGTATGCTCGGAGCGCGAGTCGGTATTCGTGCTGTGGGTCATCACTTCGGTGGTGTTCCTGTTCCTGTCAGGACTGACGTGGCCGCGCTATGCCATGCACGGTTTCTGGCGCTTCCTGAGCGACTGTGTACCGGCCACATGGGGAGTAGGCGGTTTCATCAAGATGAATGCCAACGGTTCGTCGCTGGCGCAGGTACGTCCCGAGTATATCAATCTCTGGATTCAGACCGGTGTCTACTTCGTGCTGGCCTACGTCGTGCAGCGCTGGATAGTCTATCCGCAGCTTTGGCGCGTCCCGGAAAACACCGTCACGGCAAAAGACTGACGTTATCTATCATTCCAATATATCACCGGCAAGCTCGGCTACGGCTTCGCTATCAGCGAGCCAACGGCCGGGCTTGTCTGTGTCCATACGGACGAGATCCATTACACGCACATAATAAAATGGCGACTCCTCGGCATCAGCCGGTTCTTCTTCGATAAGAGAGACGGTGAGAGTATCGGGGTCAATGACAAGCATGGCATCATCGCCGTATGCCTCTTCCTGTTCAAGATACTCGGCTATGGCCGAAGTGAGAGCTTTCTCAAGAGCGGTGGTTTGTGACATGAGATTGTAGTTTAGGGATGAATAAAAAACGGTGCAAAATTAGTTATTTTTCCTGCTATGGCGTCGGGGCAGCGCCGGTTCTCTTTGAGGTTTTGATGATTTTGGCTAATTTTGCACTCTTCTCTTCGTCAGGTTATCCTTTCCACTCACACTTCACCCCGCCCATATTCATACTTCTTCATACTTCCCTGCATAATGAAAGATCTGCTCAGTTTTCTGAATCGCTTCGCACGCCCTTACAAGTGGAACATTCTGGTCAGCATACTTTTCAATCTGCTCACCTCTCTGTTTACGGTGTTCTCTTTTGCTTTCATCATGCCGATACTGCGTATTCTGTTCGGTCTCGACACGGCCGATTACAAGCTGATGCAGTTAGGCGATGCCTCGTTTATTGATGTTCTCACTAACAATTTCTACTACTATACCTCCGGGCTTATCGAAAAGATAGGCGGCAGTGCCACCCTTGCCGTGCTGGCGGTGATGTTAGTGGTACTTACGCTCATCAAGACCATGACAGCCTATCTCAGCGAAGTGTGTACGATGCCGCTGCGCAACGGCGTGGTGCGTGATATCCGCAATGCCATGTACCGCAAGATACTCTCTCTGCCTATCGGCTTCTTCACGGGAGAAAAAAAGGGTGACATCATGGCCCGTATCTCAGGCGACGTCACCGAAGTCGAAGCGTCGGTCATGGCCAGTCTTTTCTCACTGGTCAAATATCCCATCATGATTCTGGTCTGTCTCGGCACGATGCTTGCCATGAGCTGGAAGCTCACTGTGTTCGTACTTGTGCTGCTTCCCATAGCAGGCTGGATAATGGGTGCGGTAGGCAAAAGACTCAAAGCTCAGTCGCTGTCACTTCAGAACACATGGGGCACTATTCTATCCACTGTCGAAGAGAGTGTCGGAGGTCTCAGGGTTATAAAGGCATTCAATGCCGAGCGCCACATGGAAAAAGTATTCGGCGAGGAGACACAGACCTACTACCGTCAGTGCAACCGACTGAACTACCGTCAGGCTCTTGCTCACCCCATGAGCGAATTTTTAGGTACTATAGCCGTGTCGGCAGTACTGTGGTTCGGCGGTTCACTGATTTTATCGGGTGACAGTTCGATTGACGCCGGTGCCTTCATACTCTTCATGGTGCTTTTCTACAGCATCATCAACCCTGCCAAAGACCTTTCCAAGACCTCATACGCCGTACAGAAAGGTATGGCTTCAATGCAGCGTATCGACATGATACTGAATGCAGGCAATCCCATAGCCGACCCCGTTTCGCCAGTATCTCTCTCCTCCTCCACCAAAAGTAAAGGCCATATCAGTATGCGTGACGTTTCATTCTCATACGACGGAGAACGCCGTGTGCTTGACCATATTAACCTTGACGTGCCCGCCGGCCACACCGTAGCGCTTGTCGGTCAGTCGGGTTCGGGTAAATCGACTCTTGTCGACCTGATACCCCGCTTCTGGGACGTTCAGGAGGGTTCGGTAGAAGTCGACGGACATAACGTGCGTGACTATCGCGTGGCCGACCTGCGTTCGCTGATGGGGAATGTGAATCAGGAGGCAATTCTCTTCAATGACACGGTGTTCAACAATATAGCTTTCGGCACCGAAGGTGCCACACGCGAACAGGTGGAGGCCGCCGCCCGTATAGCCAATGCTCATGACTTCATCATGGCTATGCCCGAGGGTTATGACACAACCATAGGCGACCGCGGCGGACGTCTGTCAGGAGGACAGCGTCAGCGTCTCAGCATAGCACGCGCAGTACTCAAAAATCCGCAGATACTTATACTTGACGAAGCCACTTCAGCACTCGACACCAAGAGCGAGCGCCTCGTGCAGGAAGCGCTGGAACGCCTCATGCGCGACCGTACAACATTGGTCATAGCTCACCGACTTTCAACCATAACCAAGGCCGACACAATCTGCGTCATGCACGAAGGTCGTATCGTGGAACGCGGTTCACACGCCGAGCTGATGGCACTCGGAGGCCATTACCGACGCCTCGTCGAAATGCAGCAGATGTCATAAAAAAATTACAGACAGTGTCACATTCGGAGCGTGAGATGTGTCATGTTTAAGAAAGGTTTTCCGGAAACAACCTGTTCCTCTTCTCAAACATAATATTCATCATCTTAATAACACTCCGAATCATGCAACACATTTTAGTACCGATATTTATATGCGTCGTACTGCCTGTAGCCGTAGTCCTCATAACAGGCATAATACGTATGAACACTGTCAGACAGCGCACACAGGTACTCCTCAAAGCTATAGAAGTCAACAAAAACGCCGATGTAGAACGTCTTGCCGAATCAATGCGTCCACCACGTAAGACTCCCGAAGAACTGTTGAGTCTGCGCCTGCTGCGCGGCTGCATATTCTCGCTTACAGGTCTTGTGCTCATCTGTGTCGGTCTGATACTGGCAGTAAGTTTCGATATAGAAGCCACCGTGTGGACCATAATAACCGGTGCTATCTTAATAGCCATAGGCGCGAGTTATCTGATTGTGTACCGTATGACACGGAAGTGTACGGAAACAACGGCCACAACCACCTCTGCTGAGAAATTATGATTTCAATACCTGCGATGCCATGACACACCGGCAGTTCACAACGCAGGTAGAAGCCACGCAGTCTGCTTTCAGACGCTTTCTGACGGCACTGTGCTGCGGCGACAAGGAGCTTGCCGACGACCTCGCGCAGGAAGCCTACATAAGAGCCTATACCGCCGTCACACAGCCTGACAACTTCAGAGCATGGCTTTACCGCACAGGCTACAATCTGTTTCTCAACTACCGGCGTTCTGAAAAAACCTATTGCGACTCAGGCGTTCTGCTCGGCTGTCATGCCGAGCAGAATGCCGATGACACTTTTCGTTATCAGGAACTCTATACAGCTCTCGACTCTCTGCCGCCGAAAGAACGTATGTCGGTGCTGCTCTACTATCTCGAAGGATATTCCACCAAAGAGATAGCTGCTATTACCGAAACATCTGACGAAGCTGTACGGCAGCACCTCGCACGCGGGCGGCGCCACCTGCGGGAGCTACTGTGAACAATAACTATGAAACACCGGAACAATATGCAAGAAAATAACACCGACACCACCGCACAGGACGATGAACTGAGAGCATTGTTCAGCCGTTTCGACCCCATTCTGCCGCCTGACACACGATTCATGGCACAGCTGCAGCAACGTCTCGACACCATAGAACTTCTGCAAAACAAGATGGCGGCCATGCGCCGGCGCAACCGGCTTGCCGTAGCGTGTGCGGCATTCGCAGGATTCGCGGCAGGGATTCTGAGCTGTATGCTGATGCCGTTGCTCACCGCACTACTGGAAAATCTGCGTACAGAATATCTCTTTCTCCCCGACATTCCGCACGAGGCTTCCGTCCTGCTGTGGCTGCTGCCCGCCGGTGCCGCCTTGCTGACATCATTAAGAGTCTACGATATGACATCACGCGCAGGTTATTGACCTGCCGCTTTGCAATGTGGGAGCGAATGATTACTTTTGCAGTAAACTAAATACCGATAGACATGCACTACGATATACTTTCAGAGAAACTCGCTAAATATCGCCCCCAGCTTGTAGCCACCACTCCGGCCGGCGACCTCGACCCTGACTCTACTGCAGACGAGGTTCTCGCCGGTCTCGGACGTCTGTGCCGTCACCTCACTCCGCTCGAAGGTGTCGATGTAATTGCCCTCGCTATATGCAAATACACGGCAATGGCCACGACTCAGACGGAAAAGAATGTAGCCGTAAAAGCCGCCGAAGCTCTTGCGGGCCTGATACGTCATAACGAATTGCTCAATGCCTTCGCCGAGCCTATCGAAATGATGGGTTCGGCGCTTGTACAGAATTCGGAAGAAGATCTCGACTGACGCGCAGCACCTTTTCCGGGTAGTCAGCCTAACGAACTGTAACCGAGCCACAGCAATACCAATGTGACGGCAGAGGCCACACAAAGTATCCGGAAAGCATAACGTTCGCCACGTGTGAAGAGTGTGCGTATACGAGGATGCTGTTCACGGCGGGCACGTACATAGAAACCGATACCGGCCAGATAGAACACCGAGGTCATCATCATGCCTCTCAGACCACCGGCATAAGCCATCCAAAGGCAAAAGGCCGTAGTGACAGCCGCCACTATACGTACCCGGCGGCTGTCAGCTTTCATAAACATAAACAGACCGGTGAAAAAATAACACGGTATTATCATAAGCCCCGTGATATGGAGTGCGGCAAGATACACATCATCGGCCATGACGACCATCAGCAGAAACAGCTCCATCACCACGCTTGAGGCCACAAGGCCGAACACGGGCATATTATGACGGTTGACACGCTTGAACACAGCCGGCAGAATACCCACCACGGCTGCTTCGTAAGGCACCTGCGCCACAATCAGCGTCCATGCTACCCAACCTCCGAGCAGCGAAACAATCACGGCCGAAATCACAAACCAATAAGCCCACTCGCCGCACACGTCACGCAGTATGTAGGCTATCGACGGGTCGGGGAGTCCTGCCAGAGAAGCACGGGCCAGCAGACCGTAGCACAGTACCGACACAGCCATATAGAGTACCAGTGAAATAAAGAAACCGGCTATTCCGGCTTTACCAACGTCAGAACTGCGTTTGGCCCGGGCTGACATCATCACGGCACCCTCGACACCGAAGAAACAGAACAGTGTCACCATCATGGTGGAACGTACCTGATGCCATACACTTCCCGATGTGCCGGCGACAGTCCATATATCGGCTTCAAACAGTCCGGCTCTGAAAGCTATGATGAAGATTGTCACAATGAATATGAGCATCACTACCTTGACGGCGGCCAGAAGTGTGTTGACCGTCTTGGCGGTGCGTATGCCTCGGGCCACTATCAGCACCATAAGCCATATCAAGGCTGAACAGAACACGACCGTCTGCCAGCCGTGCCGCAACAGAACCGGAAAGAACGCTCCCGCCGCATCGTTGAGCATCACTCCGTAGGCTACATTTGAAAAGGCCGTACACAGCCAGTAGCCCCATGCGATGTTAAAACCCGCGTAGTTGCCGAACCCGGCCTGTGCATACTGATAGAGACCGGCGTTGTAACGGGGATAACGGTCACTGAGCCACTTGAAGGCCAGCACCAGCGGCAGTATGCCGGCAGCTGTCACAAGCCATGCGATGATGACAGCACCCGGCGAAGCCACGGCTGCCATATTCTGCGGCAGATTGTAGATGCCGACACCTACCATGAGGCCGAACACCAGTGCGGTCAGGCCCCAGAAACCAAGTTTACCTGTAGATAACATAATAATCTATTAACACCAATGCCACTCCGAAAGCTTAAAAAAGGTTTAAATTTGTAAACCATACAGGCTTTATAAGCGGATAATTACCATAAAACCAGAATACCATCATGAAAAAGAAACATTTTGTGACAGCACTCGCCCTCGCGAGCCTGTGCGCACTGACAGCTCATGCCGAAACACCCAAATATATATTTTACTTCATCGGCGACGGTATGGGAATGGGTCACGTCATGGCCACACGCAACTATCTGCGTACCGTACATCACCCCGATTCACTACCGCTGATGATGACTTTCCCTGTCGCTTCTCCCGTACAGACCTACTCTTTCTCCTCGACTACCACCGACTCGGCCGCTGCCGGCACCGCTCTCTCAACCGGCACCAAGACCACCAACTATATGCTCGGTGTGTCGCCTGACACTGTTCCTGTCACTTCGATAGCCGTTGACCTCAAAGATCAGGGTTACGGCATTGGCATAATCACTTCGGTAGCTCCCGATGATGCTACTCCCGGCGCCTTCTACGCCCATGTGAACAACCGCAAGCTCTTCGACGACATAACTGCCGATGCGGCAGCTTCGGGTTACGACATCATAGCCGGAGCCGGTCTACGCGGCAGTGCCGGCGCAGCCGACGTACTGCGCAATGGCGGTTTCGATGTTGTGTACGGACTTGATGAATTTAATGCCTCTTCCGCTCCGCGCAAGTTTCTGCTCGACACCCATAAAGACCATCCGTGGAGCGTGGGCTACACCATCGACGGCCCGTGGGGCTCACTAACCTTGCCCGACATGACCCGGGCGGCCATATCCCATCTTACACTCACCCACCCCGAGCGTTTCTTTCTGATGTGCGAAGGCGGCAATATCGACCATGCCGCTCACAGCAACGACGGTGCAGCCGTGATACGTGAGGTACTGGCTTTTCAGGACGCTATACGTCAGGCATACGACTTCTATCTCGAACACCCCGATGAGACCCTGATAGTCATCACAGCCGATCACGACACCGGCGGTATGGCTGCCAAAGGAAACGCACGGTTCGATTTGGTCGACTTACAGAAGATGTCAAAAGACAAATTCAATGAAATGTGCCGTGATATAGCTGAGAATGCCTCAATGTCATGGCCGGAGATGAAGACTCGTCTGCGCGAGCTCTTTTCGTTAGGTGACGCCATACCTCTGACTCCGGAAGACGAGGCGGAACTAAGCGCCATGTTCGCCGCTACCATGAGCGGCACAGCCGGCAGCGAAAATACAATATATAATTCCTACAGTGACTTCGTAGGGCGTGTATTCCGTATTATCAATGAGGCTATAGGCATCGGATGGATAACCGGTTCGCATACCTCCAACCCTGTCCCCGTGTTTGCTATCGGCAACGGTGCCGAGCGTTTCGGTTATTTTATGAATAATATCGATATTCCGAAGGCTATAATCAGTCACTGATAATCAATAATATACACACTGCCTGAAAAATATTTTATAAATTGCGTCATTTTTACGCAAAAATATTTGGCAGTTTCAAAATTACACTTTAACTTTGCGTCAATTTAACACGAACACATAATCATGAGCTCTACGAACCCTCCGGCCGACCAGAAAGAAAAATATCCATACTGCTACAAATACCCTCACCCGGCTATGACAGCAGACTGTGTGATATTCGGTTTTGATGGCCAGCAGCTCAGGCTACTCCTTGTGGAACGCGGTTGTGAACCTTTCAAGGGTTGCTGGGCGCTTCCGGGCGGATTCATGAAGATTGATGAGACTATCGAACACACTGCCAGACGCGAACTGAGCGAGGAAACGGGCCTTAATAACATCTATCTTACCCAGTTCAGAGTCTACAGTCGACCCGACCGAGACCCTCGTGAACGTGTTGTGACGGTGGCTTTCATCGCTCTTGTACGTCCGGCCGACTATAATGTCGCAGGCGGTGACGATGCGGCGCAGGCCATTTGGTTCGATGAGACCATGCTTCCTCCACTGGCCTTCGACCATGCCGACATAATACGTGATGCACGCGAACATCTGAAAGAGATACTCAGGCTGCGTCCGGTAGCTTTTGAGCTGCTCAACAAGGTATTTACTATCAGCGAACTTCAGACGGTCTACGAGGTTATAAACCGGGCCAGCTACGACAGGCGTAACTTCATGCGCACAGCTATCGAATCGAAGGTCATCACTGAGGTAGAAGGCCGACGGGCACGTACAGGCGGACGAATGGCGAAGCTCTTCACACGCACCGTGTCTGAAATAAAGCTTGAAGTACAGCATACTTCAGGAAGTTTTTTCAGCATATTGTCTTCGAATAAATCTACTTCCTCCACGTGCTTAAAAGAAGAGTGTCTTAAAAAGGAACTCAGTAGAGAACTCAGTAATGAGAAGAAAATCGAAGAAGAGCTGAAAGAGCAACCCAAAGACTCCACTAAGGGTCTTTTCAACTTCTGATATCTTTTTTCTCCATATACCCGCCCACAGTACACAACGGCTTCCCGCCGCCACGGCTTACAGAATTATGTATCCTGTTTAATTCTCTCTCTTCCATACATTCTATTCTTCCTCCCTCCTCTCTTTTTCTCTCTCTTCCACGCCAAAACAAAAAACATTCATCCGAAAAACATTCACCCCTAAAAACAAGCAAAATTATGGAAAAGACCACAGTGTTCAACCTTATTATCCTCGACGAGAGCGGTTCGATGGAGCCGCTGACGAAGCAGACCATATCAGGCTGCAACGAAACTCTCAACGTCGTACGCTCGTTGCAGGCTAAATACGGCGACACACAGCGGAACCTCGTGAGTCTATATCTCTTCCAGAGCGATTCGAGTGTACCCTCACGCTATCTGGTTAAGAATACCCCTATCGGCGATGTAAGCGATATCTCTACCGAGCAATATCATCCGTGGGGCTGCACTCCACTTCTTGACGCCGTAGGTTCAACACTGGTCGATCTGAAAGCCGTGTCTTCGACCCACGAAGACGCCACCGGTGTAATCACTATCATCACCGACGGTATGGAGAACTCCTCAACCAACTACAATTGGGCGCAGGTGGCATCACTTATCAAAGAGTTCAAGGAGCAGGGCTGGGTAGTCAACCTCATCGGCGCCAATATAGACGTGGAGGAAATGGCGCGCAAAATGGAGATTGAAAGCACCAACACCCTTGCTTTCAAAGCTGATGAAGAAGGCACCAAAGATATGTGGGCCTCCTTGTCAGAGGCAAACGAGCACTGCTTTGCCAGCCGTGTAAATTTTGAATTCGCGATACCCCCTGAAGAGAGGACATTTGAAAGGCGTAAAGAAGCACGTCGTAACGCAGCACGTAACTTCTTTAAAAAGAAGTAGTAACAGCATACCGCTACTGATTAAAACAGGACAGACCGAAGTACTATATTTCGGCCTGTCCTGTTTTAATCAGTAGCGGTATGCTGAAGAATTATCTGAATATCTGTTTGCTTACGGTGTTGCCGCGACGTACGATAACCGGCTGGCCGAGAACGGGTGCGCTCAGGCGTATGCCCTGAAGGTTATAGTACTCGGGTTCGCCTTCGGCCGAGGGTGTGGCAACACTTTCGACACCGGAGCCGGCGATAAGGTCAGCAATGGTGAAACGCTCTTCGGCCTGAGGGGTCATGGGGTATGAAACGGCGTTAATTACGAAGCCTGTCTCCTGATCGACGAGGAAGGCAACCATCACCACATTATCAGTATTTATGGCCGGAGAAATGGCTGTCGATGGGTCGCCGGGGGTCAGTTCGAGATAAGTGTCAGGCACTTCAAGCTCATAGCTGAAAGTGATGTCCTGATCCATAGGAAGCAGAGCAGGAAGTGAACCGTCTATACCGTTGTAGCCCCATATACCGCGTGCCACATCCTGATAGTGCATTCCCTGAACGTAGGAACTCAGTTTGGTCCAGCCGCCCATATCACCTTCAATGTCATCACCGGAAGCATAATTGCTCTGGTACCATGCGGGATGATCGAAAGTCACATTATTCTCGGTCATAACCAGACCTACGGCATACTGACCTTCCATGTCGATAGCGGCACGGACTGTAACTTCACATGTCAAGTGAGGAGGATATACCTCAGTCACAGAGTAGGCAGCGGAAAGAGAGATGTCAGCCGTTGTCACACGGTCGGCGTATGTACGCAGTCGGCCGGCGGCAGTGTTAGGATTCGAAGGGTCATAGATATAGTCAAGGTTTCCGAAACCGAGCACTTTCTCTTCACGCTCAGTGCGTGTAAGCGGAGCGGCTGTCAGACCGAACTGAGCAACATAAGCCTCATTGACCATATAGTCGGTACCGGTACCGGGTATGTGTATCGACACGGGCACGACACGGTCTTTCATCTCGGGGTCGGTCATCATCGATTCGATGGTGTAAGCACCTAACGGACAGTTGCCGCACCATACACCTGTGGACTCCTCATAGAATACACGGTGGGTGGGAAGGAACGACAGACCGGTCAGCGAACCTGAGGCCGGAATGGAGGGTATGTCAGCCGAGTCAAGACTCACGGAGTATTCGGAAACTTTACCGGCTTCAGCCACACCTGTAAATTCAAAGCTGAACTCTTCGCCGAAAGCGAGTGACTCACCAATACGCACATCGGTGTTGCCGTTACCGTCGTCAAAAGTAAGTGTCCATGCTCCCAGACCCGGTTCTTCCGTACCGCGTATAACGGCACTGACCGTATATTCGCCCTGCACCACATACTCACCGGGACCCGCTATATTGACCTCGGCCACATCATGACGACGTATCAGCACATTGTCGATAGCCAGAATATCGCAGTCTTCATTCAGATTGGCGAAGTTAATATACACCGTCTTACCTGCCCACGCATCAAGATTCACTTCGTAAGAGATAAAATCACCCTCAAGAATCTCCGGGTCAGCACCGAGACCGACCTTTTCGATGTGTAGTGTAGGTTCTGAAGGGAGGTTATCGGCGTCAAGAGGTTCTTCGGTAATGAAGAGCCAAAGGTCGCTGAGACGGTCGCCGCTACGCATTACGTATGACTGTGCGCCAAACGAAAGCACAAAACCGTCAGAGGGAATAGTTATGGCGCGGCTTCCTACCCAGTCATTGGAAGCTCCGGCATACTGATAAGCCGAATGTGAGCAGAGAAAACGGTCATCGGAACTCGATGAGTCCTTGAGCGGCCACCAAGGCTGTGCGACACCGGCATCGTTCTGGAAGAGCGGTGAGACACTGGCAATCGGGGGGAGATGGTCAAGTTCAAGAACAACCGGAAAGTCAACAAGGTATTCACCGTTGAAGTTCTGGTCAAGAAGGTCGGTGTGCGCGGCAGCCGTGAGGGCTACAGGAAGCGCAAACGACAGAGTAAGGAAATGTTTCATGAAGTCAGTTTATAACTTTTATGGATTTGTAACTGTCGGAAGTGCGGAGTGTCACTATCATGACGCCCTGACACAACGGAATACGGCACGCCGAAACACCGGCACCGTAACTTTCATAACGGGACAGCATACAGCCTGCGGCATCGGTCACAGTCACCTCATATCGGCTTCCTGTATCGGGCAGGGTGAAGCGAAGTTCGTTGTTCACGACACGCAGTTCTGTCTCACGTGTGGCCGGGATGGGAACAACACCTGAATTTCTGTCAAATTCCTGCTGAAGCGGATAGACAGTAGCGTTGAGTACAGTGCCGTCCGTGTTGTCGATGACGTAGGCCACCAGACTGACATTATCGGGCACAACGGATAAGTCCTCTAATGTGGGATAAGTGAACAGTTCACCGAAATCAAGTGTCACGTGACCGGGTGTGTAGGCCGGAATTACGGTTCCGTCTATCTCCCATGTCACTCCGAGGGGATCAAAAGCGTGAGAGTCTCCGAGCGATACATGCTCATAGAATGATAACTCCGCAGGTATAACGGACGGCAGGAAATAATATTGCTCATAAGAAGCTAAATTACAGTTATTCTGCTGCATCCATTGTCCACCTCCGTCAGGACGGTAATAGGGCGATGTAAGCACATAACCCACGCCGTAGCGCCCGGGTTCATTGATATCACGGTCAAACAAGACCTCCACAGTAGCCGAGACATGATCCGGATCACCGTTCGGTCCTTCCGATACACGTATCGAGGCAATAGTCGGGTCATTGTATGAAGCGGCGAAATTCTTGAGATCTCCCCCTATGGTCGAACGCTTACGGTTGAGCATGTAGTAAGGTACGGCATAGAATTCTAGATTAGCCCAGTATCCGTCATTGGCCAGTATATCGTTGACGTGGGTACATACGGCAGCCACCTGTCCCGGATACTGACGTTCCAGCGAGGCAATATCCATAATACCTCTCGGACAGTTGTTGCACCAGATACCTGTACCCTCATCAATCAGCAGAGTGCGTGCGAAACCGGAACGTGTGACGTCAGATTTTATGACCGTATATTCATCACCGTCAGGAGTGACAAGTATCACTTCATAAGGTGTCACGGCATTATCGGGAGCCTCGAATGGAATATCGAACCCGAAAGTATCACCGGCAGCGAAAGCACTCTTCAAAGTCATGACGACACAGTCTTCACCTGCAGAGCGGACTATCAGTTCCGAACCGTCCGGCACTTCGGCACCGCAGTTGAGAAACGAACCGGTGACACGGAACTCCGTATCACGTGGAGCCGCATTCTCGGCAAAGCGTGGTGAGAGGCTGACTCCCGTGAGCAACGGTGCGGAAGGTATACCTACATATATCTCGCCTACTCCTAACATATAGCGGTTGACACTGACGCAGGCAAACTGCAGCTCTATCTCCTGTCCGGCGTAAGCGTCAAGACGTGCCACACGTGTGGTGAGCACATCGTTCTCCCCGTCGATATGGCACAGTACGCTCCATACATCGGTACCGGCGGGGCGTACACGTACCTCGTAAGTCTCCGGCATACCGGGCAGTACGGAACGAGCTGTCCAGCGTACTACCGCGCCTTCCGCCTCATCGGGAAGCGTGACAGCAGGAATATTGAGTACATTCTCCACAGGCATATCACTACCCGTCGAGGTAGGCGACATGGCACAGTACGCCTTACCCAATACCTTTACAATCCAACCGTCTTCGGTATATCCATTCTTATATCTTTCCCTGACAGGAAGTACATCGCCGAGAGCGGCGGTTGTGACACCCGTAGGGAAACGTCCGTTTTTGAAATCGGTCTGCCACAAATCTATCGGCGCCGATGTGGAAGCCCACACCGGCGCGGATAGCATAAGCAGCGACACGGCGGTCAGTTGCTTCATTATGTGGTCTGTTGATTACTTAACCATTACTTTGCGTGACATGTCACCGGCCTTTACAACATAGAAGCCTGCGGGTACGCTTACCGAAGTACCGCGACCCATAGCACGACCGTTGAGATCATAAACTTCACCCTCTGTATTGGCAAAATCTATACGACCCTTGGAAATAATGACTGCGAAGTCACGGCTCTCTGCCATAACCTCCACTCCTGAAGGCTCACCGGTAAGGGGCTCGTCAAGTACTACAACAAAAGGATAGTACAGATATTCTCCGGTAGCGGGATGAAGCTCCTGACGAGTGCCTGCAAGCACCGTGCCGTCAGTCGAAGCAGAAGTTATGGATGTCATAGTCGAAGCATTAGTGAAACCGAAAGTACCGCTGATGCTCTTTACCTCTTCAAAGCTCTCGTCGCTTATTAGCATACGGTCGCCATTGCAGAATACATACTCGTGATTCTCACCTACTCCGGTGCTGAAAGCAGAGATACCGCCACCGGTAGGATAGTCGAGCATATCGTCCTCAGCGATGTTGTAGATGATGGCGTAAGTACTCAGCTCATAATCCTCGCCGTCCTCACTTGCCCAGTCAACTAAAGTACGGTAACCATAGAAGTTACCCCATGCGTCGGCGCCTATGAACTCACCTGAAAGGTAATCACCCTTACAGCCGTCTTTCATACCGTCGATATAGTATTGCTCGAAGTAACCAAGCAGCTCACCTTTATAGTAGAAAGGTTCAATTTTGGTCTCAAGCTCGTTCCAGAACACCATCTTACCGTCCTTATACATAGCAGGTACTTCAGAACCTGCGGCACAGTAAAGACGGCCACCAAGTACGGTACCTTCGGGGTTCATACATGTAGGAATGAAACCCTGATGTTCGGGCAGTTCCAGATCGGGATCAAGTTCCAGTTCATACTCCCATGCGTCATTGAGGCGCCAGAAGCAGGGACGGTAACGCATACCTATCTCCGAATCCGGGTCTCTGTAGGCTATCTGACCACCGATAACAGAGCCGTCGGCAGTGACGCACTTGGCGAAGTTATTGTTCATTGCCATGGGTGAGTTAGGCAGATCCACCACCAGTCCCTCTACGACGAAACAGGGCTGATAGCTGTTTCCTTCCACGTAGTAGCCGCCGACTGTCATACCGTCGTTGGTGACACCATAAAGCTCGATCTTGTTCTTATAGTCAGCATACACCTGCGAGAATACTTCCGGATTGTTTGCGTCCCAGATATAGCTGTAGCTATTGTCAGTAGCAGTAGTCACTACAAAGCGGCCGTTGGGTGATACGGCTACATGGTCGCTGAGCTCGTCTGTAGTATAATACTTTGTCTCAGCACCGGCTGACGCTACCACACCGAGCAGTGCAGCCGAAATAAAAAAATGTCTAATCATTTTATGTTTAGGTTGAGTGTTATGGTATCAGTTTTTATTTGCGGATAACCTTCTTGCCGTTGACAATGAACATACCGCTACCGGCCTCACGCAGTGAGTCGGCTACACGTACACCCTGCATATTGTAAACAGGACCGTTCAGTGTTTCGCTCTCGATAATCTCCACACTTACAGGTATACCTCCTACGAGAGTCCACTGCAGAGTGATTTCAGTATTTGCGTGACCGATCTGGTGGTCTGACAGCCATGCAGCGTCACCGAACATACCCTCAGGGATAACGAGTGTGTAGATTCCGTCATATTCAGGCTCATTGAAGTATGCTATCACGCCGCTCCATGATGCTGTGAACTCAAGAGCTATGTTGCCCTGCTCCTCGGGAGCCTCCATAATGAGAGTGAAGACATCATTCATGAAAGCACAGTCACCCGGCAGTGTAAGGCTGATGTTGTCAAACGAGTCCATGGTGAGGTCACGTTCGCCCTCGGCAGGTCTTACAGAAGTGAGAGTCAGGTCATAGACAACAGGTTCACCGGCAGGAGTACCGTTGATTACGTTATAAACCACTGTGGTCTCGGCATTGGTATGACCGCTCTGACCGTTGGTTTCGAAATATTCGGCATCTGCAACAGTACCGGCGGGTATGGTGACAGTGTATATACCGTTGATTTCAATCATAGAGGGAAGAGAACCCCAGTAATAATTGGCGTAGGGGCTGCTGAGAGCTACAGTCTCTTCGTAACCGTTGAGTGACGAGATCGTAACGGCAGCATCTTTTGCAAGAGTCAGACCTTCACCTGAGGTCCACATTGCGAAGTTGTCGAACTGTACGTCTTCAAGATTAACCTCACCATCGGCAGGACGGAATTTAGTGAACTCAACGTCATAGATTACCTCACCCAAGAGAGCACCCTTGATTACGTAGGTGAAAGTTTCGGGTTTTGTGTTGTAGGTATCGTTGTATGCGGCATCCCAGTATGTAATGCCGTACTCATCAATCACAACATCATAGGTACCGGGTTCGGTAGCGGGAGTGTCAAGAGTGCAGGTAAACTCGAAGCCGTATCCTTTCTTTGAAACGCCGGAGAAGAACTGACCATCTTTCAGAATCTGTATGGAACCGGATTCCAGTTCAACCTCGCTGAGATCACCCTTATCGAATGTGATAGTGAACTGAGTCAGTTCATCAACCACACCGGGAGCGGGATCAACCGTATAAGATGTTCCTACCACCTGACCGCCTTCTACAGTATAGGAGAAAGTCACATCTTCAGTGTTATAAGTGTCATTGTATGCGGCATCCCAGTAGGTTATACCACCTCTTTCGATTACCACATCGTATGTGCCAGCTTCAGTAGCCGGGGTTTCGAGTGTACAGGTGTACTCGAAGCCGTATCCTTTCTTTGAGACGCCGGAGAAATACTTGCCGTCTTTCAGAATCTGTATGGAACCGGATTCCAGTTCAACCTCGCTGAGGTCACCCTTATCGAATGTGATGACGAACTGAGTCAGTTCATCGACCACACCGGGAGCAGGAGCTACTGTGTAGCCGGTAGCCGAAGCTACTGCCGGCAACATCATGGCCGAAGCCGCAACAAACATGTTGAAATGTTTCATGTTGGTATGAGTTAATGGTTTATGTATGGTTGACTTAAAGGTAATAATCTTATTATCCCTATATCCTACCTACGGTGTTTAGCCTATCAGTGGAAATGCGAGTGCAAATCTACACAAAATCGGTGAGATTTCAGTTCTTTAACAGTAAAAAATATCAAGGTTACAGTGAAAAATATTAGGTTTACCTTATTAATTATTTAGTTACCGCCTGCAATATGTTGTATTTTTATACACTCAGATGGAAATATACCATCGCTCCACCGCTTACACATATATCATACCGGCATAACATGAAATAGTAGCTACTGATTCATCTTTTGTAGTATCTCTTCCATAGTTTCATCATCTTTAAGGCTGAGTTTCTGACGCAGACGCCAACGGCTTTGTCTTACAGATTCAGGCTTAATATTCATAAGACGTGCTATCTTTTTATTGTCAAGTCCTATAAGAATATAGCCTGCAAGTTTTATATAACTGTCGGCCAGCTCTCCGCAACGTTCCTGAAGACGTATGGCAAATACCGGTTTTATAACTCCATACATATCTGCGAACGCTTCATCGGATTCTTTCTCCGACAGATGAGCCTTGATTGTGGATTCGAGGCGCAAGGCATTTGTATCATCGATTGTTCCTTTCCTGCGCATTTCCGACAATTCTTCTTTCAATATCTCCAAGATGTTATCCTTCTCCTGCATATTGACTGAGGTAGCCGTGATATGACGCCGACTTCTCTCAAGAGCCATCTCCGATTCCATAGCCTTGATTTTCTGACTCATTATACGGCGGTTGAAGAACACCAGCACTCCGGCACCGATGATAATAAATATCATACATATAATGGCTATTATCATATTTCTGTGGTACAAAGTAGCTATATATCTTGATTGAGCCTGTCCGGCCTCAGTAAGCGCACTCAGTTTAAGTACTTCAAGATATTGCCGGCGTGCCTGAAGTGTATCAACCATTTCTTCAAATTTCAGCCGGTAGAGGAAAGCACTGTCAGCTATTCCCGTCTTGAAAAGAGCCTGACTCCGGGCATATAAAATCTCTATACGGTCATTTAATTCTGTTGTCACCGGTAAATCCCGAAAAGCCAAGTCAGCATAATAGACGGTCGAATCCGGCAAAGAGGAATAGTTAAAGAAGTAATCTGATTTAAGGGCATTATAATACCCCCTGCGAAATCGTAATTTAGAACTTTTATCGGCTTGCGCCGCTGCCTGATAAAGATAATCCGGATTTCCCGTCAGTTTATACAGATTATTAAGAATAAGATTATAAGTGGCTGTATCTTCAATTATCACAGGATGCTTAATCAGACTCTGCAAAATAGAATCGGCACTTTCCGTGTCTCCGGTATTTTTCAGAAGCAGAGCCTGATTAATCTTATTTTTAACAGTGAATTTATTGAATCCCAAGATATTATTCAGACTATCAGCCGTATTGAAATAAAATAGTCCTTTTCTCGCATCTAACTGACGCAAAAGGTCTCCCAACATTATGGAGACCATAGCTTCTGTAGCTATATCACCGTTTTCTTTAGCAAAATCAAGACATTCATTATATATTTTATATTCTTCCGCACCTTCGATAACGGGATCAGTAGAGACAAGGAGCATTTTTATCCGTAGAAAATCATACCTGTAATCTACGGAATCATTATACCGCAATGCCTGCCGAAGCTGCTCCAGACAGGAATCCACGGAGCCTATGCGTGAGAAATACTTTGCATTCCAATAATGGGCACGCGACTTTCTAAGAGCCTCTTTCTTCGGTTCGGACTCAGTAAGTGTATAAAGTGAATCTATATAAAATCGTATACTGTCAATGGACATATACTCATTAAACATCCACTCCAGTCTCACGCATATTGAATCAAATTTTCCTCCTGCCGGACGCCATTTGAAAGGCTCCAGAGTCGTTTCCTTACGGCAGCCGGCTAACGACAGGAGTAAAAACAGAATGACTCGCAGATATTTCATCAATGTTAGGTATTTAAGATATACGGATTGCAAATTTAGTTAAATTTATCAGTTTTTCATCAAATATATGTCCCGGTAGATGCACAGTAGACGCTAAAAAGTTGCAGAAACAGCTAATCGCGTAATAAATTTGCAACCGGAAATTTTTAAGAGAAACCCGTTATCTGCTTAACGAAAATAAGGATTACAAGTATCTCTTCATTGATTTTTCTATTGATACCTTATATGTTTATAATTATGTTTAAAACAGACCAAACATCTTTGAAACCCCTGCTGTCAGCAATAGTATTTACAGCTGTAATGACAATGTCTGTAAATGCTGATACAATATGGCACGGATATTATGATAGTGAAGAACCGTTATCAGAATTTGGCACCGGTATTTCCGAAGATTACTCATGTGCCATATATCTTCCGGGTGATGTAGGAATAGCCAGTGGAAAGAGTATTAAAGGAATCAGATGTACCATACAGGGAACTGTAGATATGACTAATCTTAAAGTATGGATGTCGACGGAATTGCCTAAATCTCCCGATAAAGCTGATATTACCTGCTACGATATAGAAATCTCCGGAATTTCTGACGGAGTTCCGTTCGAGACTATTCTCTCCGAACCATATTGGGTACCCGATAAAGGAATATATATCGGCTATTCATTCTCGGCAGAAGATCCTTTTCCGGTATTGACAACTGCCGGAAATACGACCGAGCAAAATGGTTTCTATATAAATACCTCTTCCACCTACCCCGGGTGGCGTGACTTCACTCCGTATCGATACGGTAATCTGGCTATCGAAGTCCTTCTTGAAGGAGAAGTATACGAAAATGCCGTAAGTGTCAGCTATGTACCGGAGATAGTTTGTCTGCCCGGCGAAAAACTGACAATACCTGTCACCCTGACTAATTATGGAATAGACGGTGTCACCTCAATAGAATACACTCTCACTGAAGATGACGGGGAAGGCAAGGAGTTTGTTTACGAACTACCTGTCCCGGTAACACGCCCTAAAGAGCAGTTTGTGATGAATCTTGATTTTACTGCCGCTGATACGAAAGGCATTTCATATAAAGAGATAAATGTAACGGGTGTAAACGGTCGGCCTAACGGGATAGATTACACCACCACAGGACGCGGAGCAGTCATTACTATCGAGGAAAGTGCCCGGAGGACTACTGTCATGGAGGAATTTACAGGCACATGGTGCGGATGGTGCCCGCGTGGAATGGTCGGAATTAAACAGCTTTCAGAAGACTTCGGTGACAGCTTTATCGGTATAGCCGTACACGGCGGTAATGACCCTATGGTTATAGAGGCATACAGTGATATACTGGGGAAAGTAAACGGCTTCCCAAGCTGTATACTTGACCGTGAGATAACGGGTGATCCATTCTTCGGTTCGACATACGGTATAGGCTCCGAACCAAGTTATGGAATATGCAATGATATTGAAAATCAGCTTGAGAAACTGACACCGGCTGCCGTAGCTCTAGAAACTGAATGGGCGGATAATAATAAGACAATTATAAATGCTACAGCATTACTGAAACTTATGTATCCGCGTACAGATACACCGGCTTATAGTATAGCTTATGTATTATGTGCTGACGGGCTTGACGGCAGTGATCCTTCATGGATGCAGAATAACGATTTTTCATTACCGATAGCTCAGGACTACCGGACGGATCCTTATCTCGGCTGGCTCACAGAGGCAGGTGCGAGAATCCGCGACATCGTATATAACGATGTGGCTGTCGAGGCTTATGATATAGACAACGGAATGCCCTTGAAAACAAACGATGAAGAATGGAGCGGGGATAACTGGGTAAAGATTGATAACCGTACATTCAGCATCGAAGGAAATACACTGATACAGGATAAAGACAAACTCAGTCTTGTTGCAATGATTATTGATGATGCTGACGGACGTATTGTCAATGCTGCCAAAGTAGCTATAGGTGACAGTAATTTAAGCAAAAAAGAAGAGATAACGGAAGTCTGTGTAGCGGAAATTTCAGAGGTCTACGACCTTTATGGCATACGTAGAGACAGACCTGTTAAGGGCATTAATATCGTACGTTACTCTGACGGATCATCAAGAAAGATTATTATAAACCAATAATACGAGAATCATGAAGATTTTTTTACCTGTTATGATGGCTACGGCAGCCTTAGGTTGCGTAGTCTGCGTCAACGCTGCGGAGCTTGAGATACAGCCACGACTCGCAGCCCCTGCAAGTCCTGCGGCAGCTGTAAATGATGCCTCACTGGAAGTCGGACCCAATCAGATATGGTATGGATATTACAAAGGTGATGAGCCGATTTCAGCATTCGGAGTCGGCATTCCCAATGCCGGACAGACAGTAAGCAACGCCATATATATTGACGGCAAGGATCCTGTTTATGAAGGCAAACTTATAAAAGGTCTTCGCTTCCGTATTCAAGGCAAAGGCGATATAGATAATGTTCGGGGATGGCTTTCAGCCGAACTGAATGTTCCAGCCGATGAAAACCTACTCGTATGTGTTCCGGTAGACAATGAAGCCGTAAGAGATACCGTCTGGACAGAGGTAGCTCTTCCTGAAGGATTTCTCATCCCGGAAGAAGGTGTTTATGCAGGTTATTCCGTCTATACCAACTCGTCTACAAACACCTCCATGTATGTTGGAATTACCACATCTAATGGTATAGCACCGGATGGAGCGCTCTACAACTTTGAAACTGCTTTTATGAGCGGCTGGCAATCGTATGGCGCACGTATGGGTAAACTTTGTTATCAGGTACTCCTTGAAGGTGACTTCTACGATAATGCTATCACTGTAAGTGATTTTGGCAAATACTATACAGTTTCCGGTTCAGATGTGACGGTCAGTGTGCCTGCTGTCAATATGGGTAAAGCCGGAGTAACTGATGTTGATTACATAATTATATCTGAAGGGGTAGCCGGTGAGGAGAAACATCTCGAACTTAATACGAAATATGATATTTTCGGAGGCTCGTTCAATCTTAATATTCCTCTGAGTTCAGATGATGAAACACGCCTTGTAGACAAACAGATTATTATCACTAAAGTAAACGGAATACCCAATCAGTCGGAAAATAACACATCTGACGGACAGCTTGTCACACTTCTTTCAAAAGTAGACAGAAAGGCTGTTGCAGAAACTTATACCGGCACATGGTGCGGATGGTGCCCACGTGCTCTTGTCGGCAACTCTCGCCTTAAAGAAATATTTGAAGATCGTTTTGTAGTAATCGAAGCTCATGTAGGTATGGGAGAATATTACATCGATCCTATGGAGATACCTGCTTATGCAGAAATAACTGATCCGATGATTGGTTATCCGACTTCATTTTTTAATCGTGAGATACACGGAGATCCTTACGCCGGGTTAAGCAATGAGTTGGTTTTTATGGCTCCCGAAGCTGTCGAGATAATACTCGAAGGCGTGGCGGAAGGTAAAGTAAACGTAACTGCAACGTGGACCAACGATGACAAGACACGTATAAGTGTGAAGTCAGATGTCACGCTTATGTACGACACCGATGACGTTCACTATGCTATCGCATACGTAGTCAAAGCCAACGGTCTGAGCGGTGATACGCCCGAGTGGATGCAGACAAACTACTTCGCTTACTTTGCTGACGATCCGCAGTACGCCTCCGACACAGAACTCGGTAGAGATTTCGCATACTATCTTGAGAGTCCGGAGTATATAGCAGACATGAAATATGACGATGTGGCAGTAGCCGCTTATGGACTTGCAGAGGGTCTTCCCAATTCAGTTAAAGGCCCCATTATCGCAGGCGAGACCAATTCGTCAGACTACACAATTTCAATTGCCAATAATTCACTCATTTCAGATAAAGAAAATCTGAAGATAGTTTCTATGCTTATAGATACCGAATCAGGCAGAATTGTCAATGTAGATGAATGTAGTGTTTCCTCAACTACCGGTATCAATAATAACGCAATCTCCGAGGCTTCATCTGTCGAGACAGGACGCTATGACCTCACCGGCAGACCTGTGGATAACGGTTATCGCGGCGTCGTGATTATAACCTATTCTGACGGAACTGCAAGTAAGGTAATAGCTAAGTAAAATAGTAAGTAGCTCTTAAGCATATCCATATTATAGCCGGTGTCCTCACGATAATAATTATCGTGAGGACACCGGCTATAATATGGATAAAAGAATGACCTCAGTGTATATTTTTGAAAAACTCGGAGGGAGAAAAGTCTTCTGGATATACGAATTCTATGTTCAGAACCGTCATATCTGTAGCCTCGGCCACAGGCATGGCTACAATTTGTTCCTTGTCATGGTCGTAACCTCCCATAAGCCATTGCCCTCCTATGAAACCCAGACAGTACGGGTCGAACATAACGCGGTTACCCAACCTTCCGAAAGCGATGGAATGGTTGGTGGCAATTGCCTCAACAGCGTACAGCAGCCCCGACTCGCGGGCCGGTGCTTCGTCAAGCACGATGCGTCGTTCAAGAGAAGCATGGTCTCCGGGCCATGGTGAACTGGCGAGAGTCTCAAGCATCAGCACCCGCAGACTCCCCGGCAGTCCGTCGTCCCATTCCGCCAAGGCATAGGTATTGCCACGCCTGCGCTGACATACTATCCGTATGCCGAACAGGCTTTCTATTGCCCACCTATGGTTGTGAAAAGTACGTAACGGCAGGGACACCCTGTCGGTGTTCAACGGACTTTCGGCCCAGCGTGCCGCAATCTCGTCGTATGTCAGATGAGGTGTGTGGCGCAGAAGCTTCACGAGCCACACATATCTTTGAAACAGGTCGTGGTTCATATACTGCAGGTCATAAGAGCGAATGGGGTGCAAATATAGAAATAATTACCCCTTTTAACAAATAATAGTAACTAAAAAAGAAAAAATAAGTAATAATTGGACTATAAAGTAGTTATAGTATGCAAAAATATTGCATTTATAACACGTTTACCATTATAGAACCCATTTTTTACCCTATTTACACACTATAACCCGTATGGAAAAAACAAACACTCAGCAAGACCCCTGCGCACTGATAGCAGCGGTGGGAAGACATGGTGAACTGGGCCGAGGCGGCAATCTGATATGGCCGATACGCGCCGACCTGCGACGCTTCCGGCGCCTCACTATGGGCCACCCTGTCATCATGGGACGTAAGACATGGGAGTCGCTTCCCGGAGGTGCTCTGCCGGGACGTCGCAACATAGTGGTGAGCCGTCAGGCCGGCTACCGTGCCGACGGTGCCGAGACTGCCCAGGGTCTTGAAGAGGCTCTTGCTCTGTGTGCCGGAGGACCGATGCCTTTTATTATAGGAGGAGGTGAACTCTATCGCCGGGCCTACAGTCTGGTCTCTCATCTTTACCTCACACATATCGATGCCGAGTGTGCCGATGCCGACACATGGCTACCGCTCCCCGATGCAGCGGAGTGGAGAGTGACCGCCGATGAAACTTCAGGCGAAGGAGAAACACCCGCCTACCGTTTCACGGACTACGTGAGAGTGACACAATCATGAAAGTTGTAATTATCAATAAAAGCGACGCCACCGGCGGAGCCGCCGTAGTGAGTACGCGTCTCATGGAAGCGCTACGTGCCGAAGGAGTAGATGCCCGTATGCTTGTGGCCGAAAAACTCAGACCCTCTCCATATATCGAGCTTGCCGCATCACGTGTCTCCCTGCGTCGCAGTTTCATGACCGAACGGTTGCGCATATTCACCGCCAATGGTTTCGACCGCTCTACACTGTTCAAAATAGACACCGCTTCCGACGGTGTACCGCTGTGGCGCCACCGTTGGGTGAGCGAAGCGGACGTAGTGTGCCTAAGTTGGGTAAATCAAGGTCTGCTTTCGTTGCGCGGCATACGCGAGCTTGGCCGTCTCGGCAAGCCTCTGGTATGGACCATGCACGATATGTGGTGTGCCACAGGGGTATGCCATCATGCCTATGACTGCCGCCGCTACGAGGCTCAATGCGGCGACTGTCCGCTGTTAGGACAGCGACGGTCGGCCAACGACCTTTCGCACAGTGTGTGGCGGCGCAAACAACAACTCTACAATGACACTCCGATGCACTGGGTGGCTGTCAGCAACTGGCTTGCCGGCTGCTGCTGCCGTTCATCGCTTATGGGGCGCCTGCCTGTGAGCGTCATACCTAACGCCTTTCCCACCGATTCACTGCCGCCGCTCCGTCAGCGCACAGGCACACAGTTGCGCATGGTTGCGGGGGCAGCTCGTCTCGATGACCCGGTGAAAGGACTGCCTCTGCTTGTAGAGACCACAAAAGTGCTGGCACACTACTATCCCCAGTTAGCCGGACGCCTTGAACTGGTGACGTTCGGGACAGTCCGTGATGCATCGGCTCTTGACGGTATTGCCGTAACTCATCGTCATTTAGGATTACTGCACGGTGAAGATAAGGTACGTAAGGTTTACGAAGAGGCTGACATCGTAATTTCTTCCTCGCTTTACGAGACGCTACCCGGTACCCTCGTCGAAGGTCAGGCATACGGCTGCATACCCGTAGCTTTCAATCGAGGCGGACAGTCGGACATCGTCGACCATAGCCGCACCGGCTGGCTTGCTCCCTTTACCGGCGACATAAAAACAGATGCAGCTGCCCTTGCCGCCGGAGTGGCATGGGCAGCCGCACAAGGCGACGAATGTCGTCAGGCCGCACGCCGCAGCGTTGTGGAACGCTTCTCGGCTCCGGCGGTAGCACGTGCTTATATATCCCTTTTCAACACGCTGTTAACATCCGCATCCTCCTCTACTAAGGTGTAAACAATCGCAAAAAAACAGACGGCTCACACCGGTACAGACCAAGAACGGATTGAATAAATCTGTACCGGTCCGGTGTGAACCGTCTGCCTTCTGAAGACAGGTCAGTATGTGACGCTGAGGCCTGACAGCTGCCGAAAAAGGAAATCTGAATTATTGTCGTATCACTGTTTTAGATGTGCTGTTATCTTTCCGTACCACGTATATACCCGGAGTCAGCCCCTCGGTGGCATTCTCACCGCATGACACCACCCGGCCTGTGAGGTCATAGACAATAGAGGTATTATCGGAAGCATAAACAGGTGACAAACCTGAAAGCATACCTGTCTGGTTCAGTCCTGCGAATATCACATTACCCTCAAGATCATATACATTGTTAAGACGCGGAGGCGTCATATTCATCACAAAGTTACTTACCAGTGCGGCAAGTGTACCGGCACAGCCGGCTGTCGGCCCCACACCGCCGACTATGGCACATTCCTCATTCGGGAACGGCTCGCTCAGTTCTCCGAGTGCGGCGCACTGTACCGAGCGGCACAGCTCGTAATCCACCTGCTGTACTCCCGTCTCACC
>JAAVDM010000047.1 GCA_014801815.1 Bacteroides sp.
AGAATCTGATTTTAAACACTAACTTGCTTAAAATCAGATTCTTAAAATTTGTGGTCCCACTTGGGCTTGAACCAAGGACTCCCTGATTATGAGTCAGGTGCTCTGACCAACTGAGCTATGGGACCTGCAGGGCTTCGGGATTGCTGTTTAGGCAGGGGTCCGAGCTGCTTTTGCGATGCAAAGTTAGGATGTTTTTTTGGATTGTGCAAGAGGGGAAGTAATTTTTTTTGTTTTTTCTTGTGATTTAAGATGCGAAGTGGTAATTTTACAAGCAATTACAGATGAAAAAAATTTATAGGAAAATGTAAAAGGAGATAGTGGAGATAAAAGAAGAGGTGAAAGAAGATAACTGGGATTAAAAAACGGAAAGGGAAATAGTGGGGTAAAGAAGAGGTGAAAGGAAGTAGCAGAGATAAAATGTAAAGGGAAACAGTGTAGATAGAAAGATATGGAGGAAGGTAGAAGGGACAAAAGAGGTTATTATGATGTTATACTTTATATTCAGATTCTGATGTTATAATATTCAGATTGTAATGTCATATTTTTACATTTAAATGTTGAAGTCATGCGGAAAACTTTGAAACATATACGGGAGGTGCTGGTGCCTCGGTTCGGCAAAGGTGAGACGGAAGCTATGATCCGTCTGATATTTCATCATCTTAAAGGGTGGAATGCCACTGATATGGTTATAAACAGCGATAAAGAACTATCGGAGTATACACGTGGAAAGATTGATGAAATACTTGAAAGAGTACTGAAGGGTGAACCTATACAATATGTTACCGGAGAAGCCTACTTCTACGGTATGGATTTAATGGTGACTCCTGATGTGCTTATACCTCGTGTGGAAACTCAGGAATTGGTAGATTTTATCGTGAAGAAGTATGACGGAGTGAGTGATTTAAAGATATTAGATGTAGGCACCGGATCAGGATGTATTGCTATTGCACTGGCAAGGAATCTGCCGTTCGCACAAGTCACCGGGATAGATATTTCTGAAAAAGCTCTGGCTGTAGCAAAAGAGAACGGGAAAAAACTTAAGGCTAATGTAAATTGGGTAAAAGCAGACGTATTTAATTTTTCGCCGGCCGCGGATAGTTTTGACATTATCGTGAGCAATCCGCCTTATGTGATGATGTCGGAACAGAGAGATATGGAGGCTAATGTGCTGGAACATGAGCCTTGGGTAGCTCTTTTTGTACCTGATGATGACCCGCTGCGTTTCTACCGACGTATCGCCAAAATGGGAATAGATGCTTTGAAGGACGGCGGAACGCTATGGTTTGAACTAAATGCACAGTTGGCTGATGAAACTGCAAAACTGGTGAAGAGTCTCGGGTATGAAGACGTAACGTTGGAAAGGGACATTGCCGGCAAGTGGAGATTTATAGAAGCAAAAAAAGGATAATAGTTGTACAGGCAGACTTAGAGAGCGTCAGGATTTAACACGAATAAAAGTACAAGTTACTCAGATTAAATCTTTTCAATCACTTGAGGAGTCTTTCCGGTGAATTTCACGAGTCTCATCAGTTGCATATTCCGCTATGCTCCTTTTTTAACACGTGAAATTCCCTCGGGAATCCTTTTTAAGTGGATGAAAGTTAAATTCAGACTCTCTCTTAGTAGAGTCCTTTGCAGGCAGTGTAAAGGTTTAAGAGTTCCAAGAACTTAAAACCTATCCCCAAAGGTCAAATACCCCCATGCTGTAAAAGAACCTCCGCTATCTAAGATTCGGAGTTTCAAGATATAAATTAAGACACTTACAGTTTTGAGCTGTTGAGGAATTGGAGTGTGAAAGATTGCATTTTGGTTATTAAGTTATTTAAGTCAAATGGAGAAAGAGAGTAACGATAAGAATAATAAAAAGACGATTAGTGTGGAGGCGGCACGGTTGAGAATGGCGGATCTTTGTGCGCGTTCGGAACAGTGCAGCTATGATATTGAGCAGAAGCTGAGACGCTACGGACTGAATAACGAGGAAATAAGTGAGATACTGAAATTTTTAAGTGAGAATAAGTTTGTCGATGACGGACGGTTCGCACGTAGTTTCGCACGCGATAAAGTACGTTTTGCCGGTTGGGGGCCTATGAAAATAAAGATGGCTCTGGCTGCCAAGCGTATAAATGCCCGAGATATAATTGAAGCACTGAAAGCGGTTGAGGATACAGATAACCAAGCGGCATTGCAGCGTGCCCTCAAATCCAAAGTACGTAATCTCGACCCGAATGACCGTAATGACCGACAGAAGGCTTTAAGGTACCTGATGAGTCGCGGTTTTAAAGCTGATGATTGTCTTAAAGCTGTAGAAGCATGGCGTAAAAATAGCCTTGAGGAAGAAGATAATCATTGAATGAGGAAATCAAATCTATCACTTGAAATAACCAAGTGCACATAACGACATTAATCAAGAAGCAGCCAAGCTACTATAGCTTCTTTCAAAACAATAAATGCTAATTAATATGATAGGGGTATGATAAATGCATTGATGGATTTTATTTTTCCGAGGCTGTGTCACCTTTGTCAAGCGAAACTTGCTGTACATGACGAGTACATTTGCAGCAAATGTCTGACAGAGTTGCCGCGCAGTCGGTTTCATGCTATAAATATGAATGGAATGGAACAACGGTTTGCGGGTATTTTTCCGTTCTCAAGGGCTACAGGACATTTCTTTTACACACGCTTTTCACCAGTAGCTACTTTGGTGCATGATTTTAAGTATCATGGATTTCCGGGATTGGCGCGGTATCTTGGAAGAGTAATGGCAAGAGAGCTTTACACTACTTCGTTTTTTGCTGATGCCGATGTTATAATACCTATTCCGATGCATTATTGGAAGCAGGCCAAGCGAGGATATAATCAGGCCGAAATGCTGGCACGTGGTATTTCTGATATCACAGGGTTACCGGTAAATAATGCACTCCGTGCCCGGCGGGGACATAAGACACAGACAGCACTCAGCCATGAGAAACGCAGGAGTAATCTTGAAGGTGTATTTCAGGTTAAAGGAGACATACAAGGTCGCGGAGTACTGTTAGTAGATGATGTGTGTACTACCGGCAGTACCATAATTGAAGCAGCTGAAACCCTATGGAGAGAGGGTGCGCCCAAGCAGCTGACAATTCTTACACTTGGCGTAACAGTCTAATCAAAGGATTGAGAAAGCGAACTGAAGGCACAATTAAAGCTCGCTCACAGAACCGCCATTCATGGAGTGAAAGCGAAGAAAGGTAAAGGAAACCAAAGATACAAAAGGGTCAATAAGTATGAAAAGGAAGGGGGTTGAAACGAAGTAATGTGATAAAAATATTAAAATCGTTTGCATTTAAGGCAGAGAGAATGTAATTTTGTATTCTTCCTCTGCAGTACACAAGCCTCTCTTGTCAACCCCGGGGGTTGCCGGAGTCGGCTTCCACCTTGCATGGGGTCAGGATAACCTTCAAATTACCAACTGTTTATGAAAAAGATCGATAGGTTCTTAGCTGAAAAACTCCTTCAGATCAGCGCTATTAAGCTCCAGCCGGACAATCCATTCGTATGGGCATCGGGATGGAATTCGCCCATCTACACTGACAATCGCCGTATACTCTCTTATCCTGACGTGCGCAACATTGTCAAGGTGGAACTGGCGCGTACAATCATAGAGAATTTCCCGGAAGTGCAGGCTATCGCAGGCGTAGCTACCGGTGCTATAGCCATGGGGGCTATTGTAGCCGACACTATGGGACTCCCTTATGTATATGTGCGCGACACTCCCAAGGATCACGGATTGGAGAACCTTATCGAGGGTAATCTGAAGCCGGGTCAGAAAGTGGTAGTAATCGAAGACCTCATTTCGACCGGTGGCAGCTCACTCAAGACTATTGTGGCACTGCGTAATGCAGGAGCCGAAGTAATAGGTGTGACAGCACTCTTCAATTATGAGTTCCCAATGGCCGCAAAGCGCCTGCGTGACAATGACATAAC
Organism: Bacteroides sp.; assembly: GCA_014801815.1. GTDB lineage: Bacteria > Bacteroidota > Bacteroidia > Bacteroidales > Muribaculaceae > Lepagella. The sequence continues at coordinate 3,964 of JAAVDM010000047.1, forward strand.
CATGGTAGCCCTATGTAACTACACCACCATGCTTGAGGCAGCCCGCGACATTGACTATATCAGTCCGTCTGACCTCGAAACTCTGCGTGAATGGCGTAAAGACCCAGCCAACTGGACTGCACCGCAGCGGCCTTTCTAAGTCTTATGGCAGATCGCAACAACATATACAATCACAGATAATAATACATAAAACAACAATGGCATTATTCAAAAGCGAAGAAGTGACTCTCCGCACTCCGGTAGAAAAGGCATTCGCTCGTCTGTCGAACCTCGAAGGTCTCGGCGACCTGCTCAAAGGTGCCGATCAGGCCGGTGTGCCCGATGACCAGCGTGAGATGCTCAACAATATCGAAATCACTTCAGACACTATCACCATACCCGGAGGCCCGACAGGTCCTATAACATTGCGCAAGACAGAAACCATAGCCCCTACTCTTATCAGAATGGAGGGTGAAGGTACACCCGTTGCACTGGGTCTGGCGCTGCGTCTGCGTCCGCTCACCGATGACAGCTGCGAAGCCAATGTGGAAATCGACATTGCCATACCGCCAATGCTCAAACCCATGATTTCAGGACCACTGCAGAAAATGACCGACCAGTTTTCACAAGTGCTCCGCGCCATACCCTTCGGCGACTGAGCCTACAGACTATGAGAATAAGACACATTCAACACCTCGTGTGCGGTACGATTGCAGTCATAGCTATGACAGCCTGTTCCTCAGTCGATGATGATCGGATACCCAACATGGCAGTCAACATCAATCTTGCCGACGCAGGTATGTGGAATACATACGGAGTATCCGGCACAGGGCTGCACCGCGACTTCATCAAGGAGTTGCGGCAGCCGGCCGGATTCCCCTACACCGACCAGACAGCCACAGGATTCGGAGGCGTACTTCTCATAGGAGGTATGAACCCGTTCACAGCCGAACCAAATGTACCCTTAGCCTATGACCTCAGCTGTCCGGTGGAGTGTAGTCCGACAGTGCGTGTGGCTATCGACTCTTCCAATCTTGAGGCGATATGTCCCGTATGCGGTTCACATTACGATGTGATAATGGCCGGAGGCTCACCTACGGCCGGACCGGCATTGACGGGCAGCCATAAATACTCCCTGCGCCGCTATACCTGCCGAGCCGGACAGCTCGGTGGCTATACCATAACCAATTGATACCGTTCTCCCCTCCCTCCACCAACATAACCCAACCTACCCGGCCCGGACAATGAGTCTGATAGCAAGCATAATCTACATGATATGGCGAGGCATTGCCATCGGCATATTCATCTCCGCCCCTATGGGACCGGTGGGCATACTCTGTATACAGCGTACACTCGACCGCGGACGGCGCACGGGCCTTTATACCGGTATCGGCGCCTCGATTTCAGACATGTTCTACTGCCTGCTGACAGGTTTCGGACTGTCATTCATCGAAAACTTCATAGAACGCAATCAGAATATAATACAGCTCATAGGCAGTGCCGTGCTTGTGGGTTTTGCCATATATCTGTTCCGCAAGAATCCAGCCAGCGCGCTCAGACGTCCCGACCAAGCACGTGAGTCAGTCAGAAAGAACATACTCGGCGGCTTCCTGTTTACATTCTCCAATCCGCTGATACTCTTCTTAATTATCGGTCTGTTCGCACGTTTTAACTTCATGATACCCGACATGCGGTGGTATCACTACATAGTCGGCTATGCAGCCATAGGAGCCGGCGCCCTGATGTGGTGGTGGGTGGTGACGTGGTTTGTAGACAAGGTACGTGCCCATTTTAACGTGCGCTCTATGTGGCTTATCAACCGAATCATAGGTATAATTATCGCTATTTTTGCCGTAGTAGGTATCGTGACCGGTATAATGAATCTCACGTCATGAACCGTCGCACAGTTGTGACAGCAACTGTCACGGCCACGATGCTTACGACAGCAGCTACAGTCCGGCAGGACATATTGCGCTGCAACGCCGCCTGCGGTTACGGCAGTTTCACCGAAGCCACAGCTGACGGTCTTAATACCACCGACGGACCATGCCGAGCTATAGTCAATGTGGCTACAGACGGCTTCCGTTTCACTTTCAGAAGTCATAATCATACCGACTGGCGCCTCAGTCTGGTCAGCACACAAGGAGATACCGTCAGAATAAGTGTTAAAGGTGCAGAGATAGCCGATGTCATCTCATCACAACGCGGCTTGAAGATAACAGCAACATACGCCTTGGAAATATACGATACCGTACTTCTGTCTGAGATATCAGCATCAGGAGGTACTAATGCGTGGCAACTGATTCACAATGACGGCACACTTACAATCAGCGGAGGCAAAAGCGACTATGTTTCCCGTCTCGCTCTACCGCTGTCAGCCGATTTCATACCGACACAAATAATATTCGATACCGATAATAAAACAAAAGGGGCTCTGATTACAGATATACTCCTTATGCCGGTCACCTCATCACGTCCGCCGATACGGGATATGGCTCAATTGCAGAATCAACTGCTTCAGTCCACACAGAGGTATGAAGGTTACTGGCAGATGTTCGACAGTGAATTTGACGAGGACTTACTCCGTTCAGGCGGGGATTACCGATTGATTTTAGTGGCAGAGAATGACGGCTACGACATGGTTTATTCGGACGGTGCCCGCATTAACCCCGGCTTCTGGCAGCCCGGTATGATAAAAGGGCGCCTTGAAGGCACCCCTTTTGAAGGTATATATAACGTAATCTGGTATGATGCCGAAGGACACCTCATGGATTACGGACTCAAAGCCCAGTTTGAATCAGATAATACCCTGAGCATACAGTTTCCCTATCAGTCAAGTCGCATAAGACTGCAACGATGTCCCATGCAACGGTAAGCCGGTGATGATTCAGAGCGGGGTAGTAGCCGGTTTGGGGCGTGAAGCGTCACCCTTCTCATCGCGTCCGGTCAGCATCTCAAGTATCTCAGGTCTGAGAAGATCTGCCAGAGCATAATAATCGAGATTAACGACAATCTCACCCGCAGCGTAAGGAGCTATTTCATAGATACCGTAGACAAAGTTCAGACCATCGATAGTAATCTCGAAATTAGTCGGGACATATATCTGATCGAGAGGTACCAGAAGTTCACGATTATTTTTAAGCTGGGCACGTACAAGGTCTTCCAGTTCCTTAGAGGCACCGGGGAGAATGAGGTCCGAGATATCGAGTATCTTATTGTCATCTATCGAATAGTTGAGGTAAGTGGTACCATACCGCCCATGAGCCGCACCGGCAGTGTAGCCGGCTGAGAAACTGCGCCATACAATCACACGCGGCGTTATAAGCACCACCGACAGTTCATTCTCTTCAAAGCTGTCGGCGGTTACTGCCAGTGTGTCAACAACCTCAACGGGAGAATATTCCTGAGTGCGTCGGAGAAGTACCTTGTCCTCATGCGTCAGGTCAACACCGGCTATGACCTGCAGGCTGTCACGCAGGAAAGTTATATCGGCATCTCCTATTGACACAGGCATCACACCACGACCTGTGGCCCGCAGATACACAGGGTCACTGTCAGCATAAGCGCTGTCAAGATTAAGACACGCTATGCCGTCGTAGCTGTACGATTCGAGTGTCATACCGTCATGAGTCTGCTTGCTGTCAGAGCAAGAGAAGGTGAACAGGGTGCCGGTCAGCACCACAACCGCAAAAGCGGCTATTTTTATATCCTGCATGATTCCGTTATGATTTTCAAATGAATGGTTGTTTTTATTATGCTGTATGAGGCAATTGATTACCAACCGCCGCTGGCACCGCCGCCACCGCTGGCACCGCCGCCGAAACCGCCGCCGCCAAAGCCTCCTCCACCGAAGCCACCACCGCCACCACCACGACGTGAGGCTCCGATAATAGTAGCACCCAAAACAGCAGCCTCCTGAGCAAGGTCAGGCTTACGCGGTATGGTGTAACGGTCACGTTTCTGATGATGACAATATTCGCACTCATAGACACGCTCCCCTACTCCATCTTTCTCCGTAGTGGCAGGTACCACAGGTTTATCATATTTCATTCTCATGGCTATAGTGTGGCATGACGGACATTCCTGATATTTCATCTGCTTTATACGGTAAGGGAAGCGTTCCACATTACCGCATTTCATACAGTGCCATACGTCATAGTCAACCGTGTTCAGACGCTCCTCAAGGTCCTGCGACGGTGACAGCCATGCATTATCCTCCTCCTCACCAAGTTTCTCCATGCGGCTGCCGCAACGATCACATTTTATTACACGATTACGGTCACGGCGATAAAACCAGCGAGCCAGCAAAGCGAAAACAATACCGATACCTCCCGAAAGAGCAGCACCAAGCCACAAAATTCCCTCCTGACGGCGCCAGAACTGGGCACGACTGTAAGTATTGCGATTACGGCGTGACTTTATAAGCGCAAATACAAACCATACGGCAGTGACCACAGCCATGATTATTATGACCGAAATTATGAAACTCATTATATCATCTGACGATATTGGAGGTTCCTCTCCCGGCCTATTATTGCCTGAGGCACTACGTAGCTCTTCGGCTACCGTAGGATCACTGAGAGCCGAAGCAATAGCCTCCGACGCCCCCACGACAGCACCGTCAAGGTCATTATCACGCATAGAAGGTATAACATAACGGTCTATGATACGGCGACAGGCTATATCCGGCAGAATACCTTCTGTACCGTATCCGGTTTCGATACGTACCTTACGCTGCTCCGGAGCTATGACAAGCAGGACACCGTTGTCACGATCTTTCTTTCCCACTTTCCACTCCTTGAACAGACGGTTGGCAAAAGTTTCTATATCTACGTCTCCCATATCCGGCACGATAGCCACAGCCACCTCGGCGGTAGTAGAATTACGCAGAGAGTTGAGACGACTGTTAACACGTGACTTAGCATCGCCTCCCATCATATTGCCGGGGTCAGAGACGTAGGCAGTACTGTCTGCCACATTGGGATTCGGCATATCAGAGGGCTTGTAGACACGGGCAGGGGCATAAAATACAGCTAACATGAATAACACCAACATAATAAAATGCTGGTATCGTAGCTGCGCAAAACGTGTGTGTGATACTGTAATCATTTCGGCATTTAGAATTTTAGGTCATACAGCCGGCAGACTGTGACCGTTGAGTTTACGAAATAAGTCAAGAGCATATACATCTGTCATACCCGAAATATGGTCAAGTACACCTTGCAGACGACTGTATGTATCAGGGCCGGTCATATTGTACTGGCGCGGCACCTGTGACAGAAGCAGTCGGGAGAAGTTACGCTCCGGGTGCATAACTGCCTCGACAAGATTACTCATAAGATAATTGATGATCCGATTACCGGCTATCTCGACATCTACCACCTCCGGAGCCACATATATGACACCGAAAGCAGTGTCGGAACAGGCACGGTAGGCATCCGAGAGCAAAGGAGGCAGACTCTCTATAAGACTGCCGGCAAAAGCCCCGCGCAATATCTCATTCTGAGAGTCGGCAAACACAGTGGCACAACCACTCACCAAAGCACCTATGACATTGGAACGCAGATAACCCACCTGTTCGTTAGGATCTGTCAGATGAAGGAGCGCACGTTCCATACGACTTTGTTCGTCAGGCCGGAAAAAAGCAAGGAAAAGGTTTCTGACCTGCGCGGTAGGTAATATTCCCAAACGGTGTGCATCTTCGATATCCATTATCTGATAACATATATCGTCGGCAGCCTCCATGAGATACACTAACGGGTGACGCCACCAACGACCGTCGGCATTACGTCCTATACCAAGCTCGGCAGCCACCTTAAGGTAAGTAGCCTCTTCGCTGGCGAAAAAACCGAATTTACCCTTTTCTCCGGCCAGTGTCGAAGGATAAGGATATTTGACTGTGGCTGCCAGAGTGCTGTATGTCATGGCGAGTCCTCCTTCACGACGTCCCTGAAACTGATGAGTGAGCAGACGGAACGAATTGGCGTTACCCTCGAAATTGGCAACATCGGCCCATTCCTGCTCACTGAGCAGAGGCCGGAGAAGCAAGCCCTGGCCCTCAGTGAAGAAAGTTGAGATTGTCTTCTCTCCGCTATGTCCGAAAGGAGGATTGCCGAGATCGTGACTCAGACAGGCTGTAGCCACAATATCGCCGATATGCCGTAAAGCCTCGCCGGCACCGCCGGGCACATCAAGAAGCAGGGCAGCCTCGTTGGCCATAGAACGTCCTACCGACGACACCTCAAGACTATGGGTAAGACGATTGTGCACAAAGATACTGCCCGGCAGCGGAAATACCTGCGTCTTGTTCTGTAACCGCCGGAAAGGACTCGAAAAGATAAGCCTGTCATAATCGCGCCTGAAGTCACTGCGTATGTGTGGACGCGTATTGTGACATTCCTCCATGCCGAGACGCTTGTCCGAAACAAGGCGTTCCCAGCTCATGGGTGTGTCTGGAGAAATAAGATTTTGCATAAGCGTATATATTGAGGAGAATACGTTTGGCCTGAGATGGCTGAGGTTTACACTGCAAAAATACACATTAGCAACGGTTCGGCCAAGAGAGTAAGCCACACAAAGATGCAGTAATGTCACGTTAAGTTTATTTAACCTTAATATTCAGTTATACCGCCCTGTAATCTTCGGATAAGGCAATAATTAATAACGTACCTGCGTTTAAGTCATAATGAAACGATGCATCTCGTCACATATAATCCGGAGGCCGGGACGGGCATTTCTGCTCGTCGCTCTGCTGCTGTGCCTGTGCGTGCCGACGGCTTTCGGCCGCCCGGGCGACAAGTTGCTCAACCGCCCTTATGCCGACAATAAACTGTGGCATCTGGGCTTCTCGGTAGGCGCCCATGTGCAGGACCTTAACTTCACCCACAACGGATATGTAACTCCCGACGGGCAGCAATGGGTCACCGAGATACCGGATTTCGCACCGGGCTTCTGCGTCAATGTTCTGGCAGACCTGCGTCTCGGTACATATTTCAATCTGCGCCTGACACCGGGTATGTACTTCGGCAGCAAGAATGTAATAATGCGCGACCTGAACAGTGACCTCCGGCAGGCTCAGGACATCAAGAGTGCCTACGTAGTGGTGCCGCTTGACCTCAAGATTTCGGGAACACGCCTCAACAATACGCGGCCTTTTGTCACCGCCGGTCTCATGGGTAGCTTCGACGTGAGTAAGAAACGCTCCGAATACCTGTGGATGAATACTTCAGACTTCTACCTCACCTTAGGGCTGGGCTGTGATTTTTACCTCCCCTTCTTCAAGCTCATACCCGAAATCAAGTTCTGTTTCGGCCTGACAGACGTGTTGCGTCATGACCGTCCCGATCTGGTCGACGACCCCGAGACATTCAAAATCACCCAGTCGCTCAAAAAAGTAAGGAGCAACATGGTGGTCATCAACTTCTATTTCGAATGAGCCCGAATCTTCCTACTCTCAAGCGTATCGGCCGTACCACTCTCGGCCGGTTGCTGTATGCCACAGGCGTGATGCTCACACTGCTGCTGCCGGCAGCAGCCCGCGCACAAAGCGACCCTCAGTTCACACAGTACTGGGCCATTCCGGCCTACTACAATCCTGCTGTCGCAGGCTCTACCGACTGGATACGCATACGAGGCGGTGCAAAACTGCAATGGGTAGGCATCGAAAACGCTCCCCAGAGCTTCATAGCAGCCGCCGACAGTCCTTTCCGTATAGGAGCCAAACGCTTCGGAGCAGGTATCAACTTCACGCAGGAATCGCTTGGTCTGTTCAAAAATATACTTCTCAATGCCCAGCTGTCATATAATTTCAAACTCTTCGGAGGCCGTCTGGCAATAGGAGTTCAGGGAGGATATCTGACAACAAAATTCAAAGGTTCGGAAGTCTATATTCCCGATGACGATGACTATCACAACGGCAGTGACACTGCCATACCGAACAAAGACCTCGCAGGCAACACATTCGATATATCGGCCGGTCTAAATTTCACACACCGGCTGTTCTGGGTGGGTCTGTCGGGACTGCATCTGCTTAATCCGACCGTACAGATGAGCCTCGAAGGGTCAGATGCAAATGACGCTCAGGAATACGAGACAGAGATGGCTCGTATGCTTTATTTGATTGCAGGTAGCAATATAGAGCTAAACAACACGTTATTTACATTGCAGCCCTCAGTGATGGTCAAAACAGACCTCAACACCTTTACCCCCGAGGTGACGCTACGGGCCACTTACAACAAGTTTATAACCTTCGGCGCGGGTTACCGGCTCAACGAGGCGGTCAGCGTTATGATTGGTGCCGAGTACAAAAACTTCTTCTTAGGCTATGCCTATGACTATCCTCTCTCGGCCATATCAAAGGCATCGTCAGGAAGCCACGAAATAGTAGCCGGCTATCAGCTCAAGCTCGACTTTTCGGGCAAGAACCGCAACCGCCAGCGTTCCATAAGAATCATGTAACGTTAAAGAGACAATGATGAATATAGCAAAAGCATATCACAAGCACACACGCACCATAGCACAGACCTTAGCCGCCATAGGTCTGTGTCTGGTTTTCTCGTCGGTACTGACCTCGTGCATGTCGTCGCGCGGCAGCGGCGCAGGCGGCGAAGTGACCGGCGTAGGCGGCAGCGCCTGGGCCGAACCGACTCCTTACGGCATGGTGCTGGTTGACCGGGGAGCCTATGCAATGGGGCCGGCAGCCGACGACTCGACATGGGGTATCAAAGGAGATGCGCGTGGCGTGTCGGTAGATGCCTTCTGGATGGACGAGACAGAAGTCACCAACTCAAAATACAAACAGTTCGTATTCTGGGTGCGCGACTCGATAATACGTGAGCGTCTTGCCGATCCGGCATTCGGCGGCAACGAAGCTTTCAAAATTGAGGAGGACAAAGAAGGTAATCCTATCACTCCTTACCTTAACTGGAACAAAGCAATACCCTGGCGCAACGCCAATGAGGACGAGCAGCGTGCCATCGAAAGCGTGTACCGTACCAACCCCATAACCGGACGTCGCGAGCTTGACCCCACTCAGCTCAATTACCGCTACGAAATATTCAACCATACCGAAGCGGCCAAACGCAAGAACCGTCTTGATCCGACCCGTCGCGAATATAACACCGACAAACCGGTACCCACCGAACTACCCACCATCTCAAAAGATACTGCCTACTTCGATGATGAGGGTATGATAGTACGCGAGACAGTCACCCGTCCCCTCACAGGCGACTATGACTTCCTCAACACCTATATAGTAAATGTGTATCCTGACACTACGGCATGGATAAACGACTTCGAGAATGCCTACAACGAACCCTATACCCGTATGTATTTCTCACATGCAGGCTATAACGATTATCCGGTAGTAGGTGTAAGCTGGGAACAGGCAAATGCTTTCGCTAACTGGCGTACCGACTATCTGCGCCGTTCTCTCGGCCGCGAAGGTGTATACATCGAGCCATACCGTCTTCCGACGGAAGCTGAATGGGAATATGCCGCACGTGCAGGCAACTCGGAGAGTTCCTTCCCCTGGGACGAAATGCTTCCTATGGACGAACGTGGTTGTTTCTACGCCAACTTTAAACCTATGGACGGCGACTATGTACGTGACGGACACGTGATAACCTCAGCCGTAGGCACATTCAAACCAAATGATTTCGGCCTTTATGACATGGCCGGTAACGTATCTGAATGGACCTCGACCGCCTACACTGAGAGCATTAACAAGCTGACTTCGGACCTCAATCCGGAATACCGCTATGACGCTGCCATCGAAGACCCCTACAAGATGAAGCGTAAGATAGTGCGCGGTGGTTCATGGAAAGACGTGGCCCACAACCTGCGTAGCGATCTGCGCATGTGGGAGTATCAGAACGAACAGCGTTCCTACATAGGCTTCCGCTGCGTACGCTCGCAGATAGGTTTTGCCAAAGGAACCCAGAAACGTAAGAAATAACTTTTCGCATACACTCTAACTATGGTTAAGATAAGGAAATACGCCAACGGCATCGAAAGATTCCTGCATGGTGAGAAGGGACAGCGTTTCTTCAACTTCGCTTATTCAATTGGTGCCGCCATCGTAATATGGGGCGCGCTCTTCAAGATTCTTCACTTGCCCGGCGGCAGTACGCTGCTGTGTATAGGTATGGGTACTGAGATTGCCATGTTCATACTCACGGCCTTCGACCGTCCTGCCAAGGAATATGCATGGGAAGAAGTATTCCCGGTGCTTGATTCCAAAAACCCCGATGACCGTCCTAATTTCTCAGGCGGTGGGCCCGGCGGTATGATAATAGGTGGTGCCGGCGGTGGCGGAGGAGACGTTTCAGTCTCCGGAGATTTTGAATCCTCAGGTGCTACCGGCCACAGCGGCGGTGGTGGCGGCGGTGTCATAATAGCCGGCGGCGGTGGCGGTATCATAGGAGGCGGTGTAATAGGCGGCTCCAGTATCGTCGGCGAAACAGCTGCAGTCGGTGATGGTACTCCCGGCGGTGTCATCATATCAGGCGGCAACGGTGTAATAGGCGGCGGCGTCATAGGTGGTGGAGGCATGATAGGCGGCGGAGGTATGATAGGCGGTATTCCCGGTGCCTCGCTCACCGAGGAAGACGCCACCTCGCTTCACGACAGCATAGCACGTATGGCCGCAGCCAGCGAACAACTTTCGCAGATGGCAGAATTGGCTACAGCCACTCAGGATTATCTAAGTCAGATTTCCGGCATAGCCTCACAGATGGCCCAGCTGCAGGAAACAACACGTCAGCTCAACGAGGTAAGCTCGGTGCTGCTTGACTCCTACCGTGCTATAACCGTCAACTCGGAAACTATCACACGCAGCTCGACCGGCTATGTGGACCAGATGGAAAACCTCAACCGCAATATCAGCGGCCTGAATACTATCTACGAAATACAGCTGCGCGGCATATCATCGCAGCTTGAATCAATCGACCGTGTCAACCGAGGTCTCAAAGACATACGTGACATGTACGAAAAATCGGCTGACGAGTCAAGCCGTTACTGTGAGGAGACCGAAAAGATGGCCCGATACATGCGCCAGCTTAATCAGGTTTACGAAAAGATGATAACCGCTATGACCGTCAATATGGCCGCACCTATGATGGGAGGTATGGCCGGTGCCAATCCTTTCGTAACACCCAAGGACACTGATCACGAAAGCGAACGGTGACTCTCCTCTCCCCCACTTTCAAACCTTTCACATAAGAGACAAGAGATAAGATAATTAATTTATGGCAGGTGGAAACATAGCCCATATGTCGCCAAGGCAGAAGATGATAAACCTCATGTATATCGTCCTCACCGCCATGCTCGCCCTTAACGTGAGCAGCGACGTGCTCAACGGCTTCAACCAGGTACATGAGGGGCTGCACCGCACCAACCTCAACATGTCGGCCAAAAACGACATACAGTTTCGCTACTTAGGCGAGCTCTACGAGAAGAACCCGGCCAAAGCGGCCGTATGGTATGAGAAGGGTGTCGAGCTGCATGACCGCACCTCGGCTCTCTATCTGGCCATCGACTCGCTCAAGACCGACATCGCACGGAAAGCCGACGGTCCCGAAGGCGACTATAATTCCATAGTCAACCTCGATGACCTTGAGGCAGCCTCCGTGACTATGCTCAATCCGACTACAATGCGCGGACGCCGTCTGCGCGAGAAAGTCGAAGCCTACCGCGACTTTGTGACTCCTCTTATCGGCGACTCGGTTAAGCAGAAAGCCGTGCTTGAAATGCTTTCGACTGAAGTTTCTCCCGTACCCGGCACCGTTGTGCCGCTCGAATGGGAAACTAAGATGTTCGACAACATGCCGGCCGTAGCCGCAGTGACTCTGCTTACCAAACTGCAGAACGATATACGTCAGGCCGAGTCTGAAGCTTTCAGCAATCTCATCACCAATGTAGACATCGGTGATGTGCGCGTTAACGAACTCAACGCCTACGTCATACCCAACAGTAACATGATAATGCGCGGTGGTAAATACTCGGCAAGTATAGTTCTCGCCGCTATTGATACCACACAGCGCCCCACAATCTTTGTAAACGGCTCGAAACTCAACAATAATCGCGGTGTATATGAATTTGTGGCCGGATCCGTAGGTAATCACGAATATTCGGGCTATATCGAAGTCATGAAAGGCGACGGCACCGTCGACAAGCATCCTTTTAAAGCCGCCTACACGGTGATGGAGCCTATGGCGACAATCTCGCCCACAATGATGAATGTACTCTATGCCGGTATCGACAATCCCATAAGTATCTCGGTACCGGGTGTGCCTATGTCATCGATACAGGCCACAATGACCAACGGCTCCCTAACCCGAAACGGCGACTCATGGATTGCTCATGCCGGACAGGTAGGTACCGAGGCCGTGATTTCCGTAACAGCCAATATCCAAGGCTCATCGCAGACAGTAGGCTCAATGACTTTCCGTGTGCGCAAACTCCCCGACCCGACCCCATATCTTCAGTTAAAAGACGCACAGGGCAATCCGGTACAATACAAGGGTTTCCCGAAGCGTATATCTAAAGCTGACCTTATGGCAGCCCCGGGACTCGGAGCGGCTATCGACGATGATATCCTCAATGTCACCTATACTGTACTGTCGTTCTCAACAATATTCTATGACTCGATGGGTAATGCTATTCCGGAGGTATCGGACGGAGCCTCATTCTCGGCACGACAGAAAGAACAGTTCAGGCGTCTCAAACCGGGCCAGACATTCTTTATATCGGAAGTAAAGGCCAAAGGTCCCGATGGTATCACGCGCTCCATATCACCTATGCAAGTAGCGCTTAACTGACGGGAGGCCAACCATACAACATATTCAGAACACAAACTGCATGTAAGCACATGAAGACATATCGCAATTTATTAGCTATAATAACCCTCGCCTTCTGCAGCGCCGCCGTCACCGCACAGGTGGAGACAGGCGGTGTGGTGCGCAAGCGCGCCGAAAAAGAGCAGCAGAAAACCGGCGCACAGACCGGTCCGCAGGTTACCGAACGAATGACCGGATTCTTCGAGACCAAGGAGCCACATGACGCCGACCTGGCTTACATGCGCCAGATATACCGACAGCTCGATCTCACAAAAGACGCCAACACGCCGCTCTACTTTCCGGAAGACGTAATCGACGGGCAGGAGAATCTGTTCCGTATCATTCTGGGCCTTGTGGTAGACGAAAAAATACCGGCCTACGAATATCTGGACGGCCGTGAGGTATTTACCGATCAATACCGTATCAATGTTCCTGAAATGCTTGACCGTTTCGGCATCTATTACACTCAGGGTGACGGGAAGGACAAGAAGTATGTCATAGAGGAAGCCGATGTGCCGACAGGACAGGTACTGAATTATTACATACTCGAAAAATGGGAATTTGACCGTCGTACCAACCGCATGAAAACCCGTGTCGAGGCAATATGTCCCGTACTGAACCGTGTGGGCGATTTCGGCGGTGAAGCACGCTACCCTATGTTCTGGGTACGTTTCGATGTGCTCCGCCCATATCTGGCGCAGCAGTACGTATTCCTCAACGATGATAATAACCTGCCGCAGTACAGTCTTGACGATTATTTCAATCTGGCCATGTACGATGGTGAGATATACAAGACACGTAATCTGCGCAACCTATCAATGAATCAGATGTATCCTGACCCCGATGACCTGAAACGGGCACAGGATAGCATTGACAAACGCCTGCGTGAGTTCGGTAAAGACCTGTGGGTACCCACACGCGAGGAATATCTCGCACAGCGCGAGAAAGCCGAGGAAATTGCCGCCGCTGCCGATTCAATACCGGAACGTACTGTAGTCGAAGCTGCCACAGACGATGACTCATCGACCAAATCTGTGCGCGGACGCCGTACCAAAGCATCAAGTACCAAGGCTAAAACAAATAACAAAAACAACAAGAAGCCTAAGGTTAAGAGTGCCCCGAGCAGCTCGGGCAATTCAGCTAATTCGGCAGCCGCCAAATCGGTGCGTCGCCGTAAGAAATAAAATCACAGCTCTCAGAGCATACGCACAGCTATACGCCCGGCGCCCCGGTGGCCCCGGGCTGTATATTTATATAGCATACGCACAAGGCACTTCTGCCAACCGGTAAGTGTGCGGCTATTATTAAGCGTGCGTCCGAGCAGAACCACAGCCAAATCCTCGCGTCCTTCCCGGCTGTACTGTGCCGCCAGTACGGTACGCCGGTAATCGACGAGATTCAGATAATGCCGCCAACGGGGAAGTTTGGAATTACGCAACACATTCTCAATTCTATCAAGCGCTTCTTCCCACACACCTGCTCTTGAACTGAAGTCCAATCCTGTAAGCGATTCAGCCTGACTGTAAATCTCAGCCATAGGGCGCGATACCCATTCCACACGGTCAGTAAGTGACAGCAGACGCACCCCTAATTCCCAATCGTCCCATACTTTCAGGTCATTGTCCCACCCCCCTGCGCGCCGCAACACATCAGTACGCACGGCATAACCGACCGTACGAAGTGTGGCATGTATCAGATGTGAGTCAAGAGGATCCCCGTCAGGCCCGGGAGTCTGTCGTCGCGCACCGTCAAGAAAATTATAGTTTACCGGCCACGCCGCTATGTCAGGCTTCTTACTTCCTTGCAGAGTTTCAAAAGCTGTCATAGCCATATCCGAATGCATCATGTCGTCACTGTCGAAAAACATCACATACTCTGTCTCGGTTCTGTTCAGTCCGGCCTGACGCGCATGACATGCTCCCCGGCGATTCTCACTTATGACACTCACACTAAAATCGTCTGTACCATACCGTTGCGTCCACTTCTCGGCCACCTGAAGTGTACCGTCAGTCGAGGCATTATCAACCACTATCAGCCTCAATGGTCTCAGACTCTGACTCCGTATGCTGTCCAGACAGCGTACCAACAGATCGGCCCGGTTATATACCGGTACCACAACTGTAAGACCGTGCAACCACCTTCTTTCAGCACCCGAATCGTAACTCTCATTGAACATATCTACAAATTTAGTCAATCTTTACAACATAGTTGACGAATATTTATTATTTTTGCTGAATGAAGATTCTATTCTTAGGCGATTACTCAAATCTACACGCTTGTCTGGCGGCTGAACTTCGTGGCAGGGGTCATGAAGTGACGGTTGTGTCGGACGGCGGACGATATATGCGCACCGAGGCTGATGTGAGGCTCGACCGTCATCCCGGTGCATGGGGCACTATGCGGTATATGGCCGATATCGCACGTATATGGCCCCGGTTAAAAGGCTACGATGTCGTGCAGCTCATCAATCCCCACTTCGCGGCGCTGCGTCCCGGACGGCTGCGGCCGCTTTTGAAGAAGCTCAAGAACAACAACGGCAGTCTGTTTCTGACCTTAGCAGGCGATGATCATTTCTTTGTGAAAGCCTGCACGGAGACACGTACATTTCGATTCTCGGAATATCGTGCCGGCACACGCCGCACGGAATTCGTCATGAGAGAACCGGCACGTGAATCCGGTTGGATGCTGCCTGAAGTGGCCGACTTCAATCGTGAAGTCTATGATATGGTGAACGGCGCGATGTCTGTACTGCCGGAGTATGATATGGTTGGACGTCCATTGTTGGGCGACCGGCTTGTATTCACCAATATTCCTATTGACCTCAATGCACTCCCCTACACTCCGCTGCCGGAACTCGGGAACGGGCAGTTGCGGATACTGATAGGTATGCGGAAAGCTATGGAGGTACAGAAAGGGACAGCACGTATGGCTAAAACTGTAGGAGAATTAGCACGTCGTAATCCTCGCCGGTTTGCGCTCGAAACGGTAAACAGTATACCTTTGGCTGAATATCTTCAGCGTGTACAGGCAAATCACATAGTGCTTGACCAGCTGTATTCCTACTCTCCGGCCACCAATGCCCTGCAGACTATGGCATTGGGACGCATAGCAGGCTCAGGCGGACAGCCGGAGTTCTATCGTGCAATAGGCTGGACAGGTGCAGAACCCGTGCTGAAGCTCGACCCGCTGACCGATATAGAGGACAGCCTGTGGCGGCTCATACGCAATCCGGAAGATATGGCACAGCGTTCACTGGCCGGAAGACGACTGGTGGAACAGAACAATGATGTACGTATAGTAGCCCGGCGTTTCGAAGAACATTGGCAGAACATATTAAGTCGGACATCATGACACGACTTCAAGTACTTATATGCACATTAGGGCAGGAAGGAATAGAACGGGTGGCCGCCTGTGCTCACCCGAGAGTCGAAGGTGTGGAATATCTTGTCAGTTGTCAGCTCACTGACGAGCCGTTCAATATACCGGAAGCACTGAAACGTCCCGATTTCAGAATTATTACCAATACTACCCGAGGTCTGTCACGCAACCGTAATATAGCATTCGCGGCCGCAACAGCGCCTACGGCTCTCATAGCCGATGATGACATAAAGTACACTCCTGAAAGTCTGAAAAAACTTATGACGGCATTTGAAGTACATCCGGAAGCCGATGTACTGCTTTGTCGTGCCCTGCGTGGTGACGGACTTCCGTTTAAACCTCATCCGGACAAAGTCGTAACTCTGTCCGAGCAACCCAAAGGCTATTATGTCATATCGTTCGAAATAGCTTTCCGTCCGGCATCAGTAAGAAAAGCCGGGATTTTATTCAATGAGAATTTCGGTATCGGGGCGCCACTTCCTATGGGTGAGGAAAGCGTATGGCTCACCGACATTGTAAACGCAGATCTGAAAGTACTGATGTTACCGCTCGATATATGTATCCATCCGGGTCTGACCACTTCCGAACGTAAAGGCAAAGACCCCGCACATATCGGTGCAAAAGCGGCGGCGGTGATGCACATGCACCCTGTGAGCTGGCCTTTACGTATGATAGCTATCGGCCGCCGTGAAAGCAACGGACTCAAAGGTGGCTTCGGAGCTTATGTCACTCACTGGCTGAACGGCATACGTTTGGCACGGCGTCTCAAAGTGTTCAGACAACCGTCACAGACCGGCAAATCATGAAACAGTCCGTATCGGCTTCTCTGTTACCGGAGGTATCGTTCGTAATGCCGGCTTACAATGCCTCAAATTTCATAAAACGTGCTCTCGATAGTCTGCTGGTACAAAAGGGAGCGAAATTTGAAATTGTAGTTATAGATGATTGTTCGACTGACGGGACGGCGGATATAGTAAGAGATTATGAAAACCGGTACCCGGATATAGTGAGGCTTGTACAGATGTCTTCCAACTCCGGATGTGCTTTCATACCCCGCCGCCTTGCTATCGAAGAGGCTCGTGCTCCGCTTGTGGCTCCGCTTGACGCCGATGACTGGGTAGAGCCTGACTATCTGGAGACACTGTTGCGCCGGCGTCGTGACACCGGTGCGGATATCGTGTACCCTGTCATGTATCTGCATGACGGTACTACAGCCGAACGGTTTGTTCCTGCTGCCGATTTCCCGGTGGAACGTGTATGGAAAGGACGTGATATGGTGGCTCTGACACTCGATGGCTGGCAGATTGGTGCCGGAGGGGGAATAATACTCCGTGAACTGTATATGGAATGTTTCAGAAGGTTTGAAATGGTACCTTCGGTATTTGCCGACGAGGTACTGACAAGACAGCTCCTTTTGCTCGCCTCTTCAGTTGCCATAGCCGAAACACCCTACTTCTATCTGATGCAGCCTGATTCAGTGACACACAGCCCGTCGTTGAAGCTGTTTGACTTTCTGCAGTCTGACCGTGCTTTAGTAAGTTTCGCCTCCGATCACTGGAATGCTGATGAAGAGGTTCCGTTCATGGCCGCACGGCAGCTATTCCATAATTTCTTTCGTGGTATACGTCTGATTGCTTCTCTGAAAGGTTTTACGCCTGCTCAGCGCCGTGAGGCACGCCGTTTGCTGAACGTACAGCGGCGTCATATAGACTGGCGACGCCTGCGGGGGCGTGTAAGTCCGCGTTATTATGCTCTTGCCCGTCTCGGAGTCAGGACTTCGTTGTTTATTCTACCGCTCTATGATAAATTCACACAGCAGAAAAAACACTGACATTTATCGCAGCATATTAAAGGGTTTCTCGCTGTTCGGCAGTGTACAGGTGCTTCAGATTATAGTTAATCTTGTACGCGGCAAACTCGTAGCCATATTTCTCGGCCCCGAGGGTATGGGTATATCAGCTCTTCTTACCTCAGCCTCACAGACCATACAACGTTTCTCCTCATTAGGACTTAATCTCGCTATTGTCAAGGAAGTGGCAGCAGGTAAAGAAGATACCGGCACACTTGGAACAGCCCTCGGAGTAGCACGACGCCTGATACTTGTCACCTCACTGTTCGGCGCTCTCGTCTGTATGCTAGGAAGCCGTTGGCTCAGTCAGGCAACATTTGAGACTGCCGATATGGCACCGATGTTCATGTTGCTCGGCGTTGCTGTCTTTCTGACAATATTATACAACGGTGTGTTGGCTCTGCTTCAGGGGTTACATGAAGTAGGACGCATCTCCAAAGCCTCACTCGTGAGCGCACTTTCCGGTCTACTGTTAGGTGTGCCGCTTTACTGGTGGTTCGGATACGACGGTATCGTACCCGCTATGGTACTTCTCGCCCTGACTATGGCGATATTCTACACCTTAGCGCTTCGTAAGGCACTGCGCGAACGCACTCATCAGCGTATACGCTTCTCTTGGCAATCACATCGTCCCGTAGTGGTACGTCTCGTAATGCTCGGGCTGGTACTTATGGTGTCTGACCTTATAGGCTCCGGCTGTACTTACGCACTCAACATATTTCTGAATGCAACAGGCGATATAGACACCGTTGGTCTGTATCAGGGTGCAAATTCGCTTACCACACAATACTCGGGAATGGTATTTTCGGCGCTCGCACTCGACTACTTTCCAAGACTATCGGCAGTAGCCGGCGACAACGTGGAAATGCGCCGTGTAGTCAACCGGCAGATAGAAATGGTAGGCTACATCGTCACACCTATAGTGTGCGCACTCATACTCACAGCCCCTCTTGTAATAGAGATTCTGTTGACATCACGCTTCGAATCAGTTACTCCTCTTATGCGTTGGATGGGCTTGGGGGTGATGCTCAAAGCTCTGATGTTTCCGTTAGGTTATATAGCCTTCGCAAAAGATAATAAAAAGGTCTTTCTCTGGCTCGAAGGAATCACGGGCAATCTGCTGACACTCGGTATGAGTGCAGCAGGCTTTATGTTCTTCGGACTGATAGGACTTGGTTACGGTATGGTGGCAGACTGCTGTATATGCTGTATAATCTATTACTGCGTCAACCGCCGCCTCTATGACTTCCGTCTTGACACACGTGCCGTAAAGGGTGCTGTGGTGTCTGCCTTACTGTGTATCACCACTTTCGCCGCCTCGTTTCTGCCGTCAGCAATCATTTCATATACTGTTATGGGTACTGTTGCTGTCGGTTCGGCCGGTGTGTCGGCCTACATGCTGCGCCGGCGTCTGAAGCGCGTCCCGCCGTCTGCTCCAGATGATAACGCGGCCGATGCTTGACCTCGGTATATATCTTGCCTATATACTCTCCTGTCACACCTAAAGCCATCAGCAGCACACCGCTGCACAGCCACACTGATACCATAAGTGATGACCAGCCTTCTATGGTATATCCACCCAGATAGCGTACCAGCACATATATCAGTATGGCAAAAGCCACAAGCAGAAATACTATACCGGTGACAAATACCATTCTGACAGGCCGTACCGAAAACGAGGTTATACCGTCGGCAGCAAAATTAAACATGCGTCCGAAAGGATATTTGGTCTTTCCGGCCACACGTCGTGCACGGGTGAAATAAACTTTTGACTGTGCGAAGCCAAGCATAGGGACTATGCCTCGCAGATACAGATTGCGTTCCTCATAGCTGACCAATGACTCTATGGCCCGGCGGCTCATAAGCCTATAATCACTGTGATTATATACGGTGCTTGCTCCGAGAGCTGCCATAAGTTTATAATGGGCCTGAGCCAGACCGCGTTTGACCCGGCTGTCACTTGTGCGGTCGGAACGCACGCCGTACACAATCTCATATCCTTTCATATACTCTTCGACCATCGCTCCTATGGCACCGGGGTCGTCCTGCATATCGGCATCAATAGTCACCACTATGTCAGCGTATGAAACAGCCGCCTCAATACCTGCCACAAGAGCATTCTGATGACCGGCATTGGCTGAAAGACGTAATCCTCCGACAGTCTCCGGAAAACAGTCTACAAAGCCGCTTATAATCTCCCACGTGGTGTCGGTACTCCCATCATCAACATACAGAATATAGCTGTCAGCACTTATTTTACCTTCATTTTTAAGCGCTGCAAGCACAGCGTTCAGTCGCCGGTGTGAGAACGGCAACACTTCCTCTTCATTAAGACAAGGCACTACAATACACAGCACAGGTATTTCGATACGCTGTCTCACAGGTGCCGGATGACTGTCAAGGGGAGCGGAAATATAAATATGCTCTTTGCCGGAAGAAGTCATTATGTCAGAGATTGATGAGCCAGCGCTGATAAGTCACTCCGCTGCCACCTAAAGCTGATTTCTGACGCAAAAGACCATAATTGAGCACACGACCGGCCTGTTCATTGGAGGTTCCGAAGTCAAAGTAGCGTCGTGAGGCATAGACCTTGTGCAGCAGATAGTCGGTAAGCAGAGTAAGAAGCCCCAGCCGACGCCCTGTGTCTGTAGTAGCTATATACTGGCAGTGAGCCGTGATACCGGTGTCATAGATACACACGCCTGCGTGCATCACACCGTGAAGTGTGGCTGCGAATAAACGTATATTATCCGGGAAACGCTCCTGAAGCAGCTTCATCTCTTCGGCTGTATGGACAGGAGCCGCATCATGACGTTCCTGCAGGCAGGCTGACAGCATAGACCAAAATAAGTCTATATCTTCAGTAGGCCCTACAACAGCACCGGAAGCGGCTGCCTTACGGAGATGACGACGCTGAAGAGTATTGAATCCCGGGTCGGCGGCAAGATTAACCGTACATGACAGATTACATTCGGTAAGAACCGCTTTGTGACGGAACAGAGCATAAATATCTTCCTGAGCCGGTTGACGGGTATATATCCAAGGTATCGGTTTATAGTCTATGGCAGATATTCCCGACTGTCGACAATAGTCAGCGGCAAGACCGAACACTTCGAGCATATCATTACCGTCAAAATGTCGGCACGGCACTATCCAGCCGCCGTAAGTCAGTCCCTGATGTGAGTGCAGTACTCCGTCAGAAGTTATATTGGCGGGCAACAGAGCCAGCGGACGACCGTCTTTCAGCGCCACAAGTGAGCAATCGCTGAAGCGATCGCTATGATAGTCCATATAGCCACGTGTGAGAAGAAATGTACCGTTTGCCGAAGTCTGCACCAGATTATCCCATATATCCTGCATTTCCGGAGCATAGCGTACTATACTCCAGCCTCGCGAGGATAAGAAGACTGACGGTAACGCATTAGTCTGTTCACTCATGACGGATGTTATTTTATCCAGTTCATCGGGTTCTGAGTCTCACGGTTCTTCCATACTTCAAAATGAAGTGTACTGTGTTTACCGCCATCCCCATCTTTGACAAGTGACCCGAGCACCTGACCCTGTGTGACCGAATCGCCCGATTTGACATTGGCCGTGCTTATATGGCCGTAAACGGTCACATAATTACCGTGATTAACCATAACGACAGTCTGATAGTCAGGCATTATAAATACTGCCGATACCTTACCTCCATATACGGCCTTGACCTGTGCGCCGGGACTTACCTCTACGTCAATGCCAAGATTGTCATACATAACATCCGGCAGACCCGGATAAGGATGACGGCCAAAGGGACTGATAACACGGAATGCACCGCTGACAGGACGTGGCAACTGACCTTTCATCTTCTCGAAATTGCCATGAGCGGACGATGCTGATGACGAAGCCGACGACGTAGCTTTGGAAGCCGATGCCGCAGATTTTGCAGGTTTATTACCGTCCGACTTATCATTATGATTTTTACGATGGCGTGCCGAAGCGTATGACTCGGACTTGCTGTCCTTGGATTTAGCCTGTGCTGTCTCGACTTTCTTGGGAGCGGGTACTTTTGTATCCTTTTCTTTCTTATCCTTAGCGGCAGGTTTGTTTGCCTGAGCCAGTTTGCGTTCCTGCTCGGCTTTGGCTTTAGCGGCTGCTTCGGCCTTGGCTTTAGCCTCAGCCTTTGCCTTTGCTTCAGCTTTAGCACGCGCCTCGGCTTCCGCTTTAGCTTTAGCACGTGCGGCAGCCTCAGCTTTAGCCTTTGCCTCAGCCGCAGCTTTGGCACGCGCTTCGGCTTCCGCTTTAGCCTGCTCCTGTGCTATCAGCTGTGCAATACGATTACCGAGTGCGTTAGCTTCCGCTTGTTTGTGTTCAAGATGTGTGCGCAGTGCCTGGCCATTCTGACGCAGTTCAGCTACCATCGAATCCTGTCGCGCATACTGTGATTCAAGCTGGCGCTGGGTCTGACGCTGACGTTGTAGCGCCACTTCTTGCTCACGTCGTGCTACAGCAAGAGTATCCTGCTGGAGCCGGAGCAATTCGACACGACGGTCAAGCTCGGCACTCTGATTCTTACGCCAGTCGGAAAACTGACCTAAATAACGCATACGCCTGAGAGCCTGATTAAGATTATCCGATGAGAAAATAAATGCAAGCTGCGAATTACGCTTCTTGCCAGCACGTACTTTCCGGATAGCATCGAGATATTTCTCCCGCAGACGCTCAAGTTCGGCCTGATTACCGCCTATCTCACTTTCAAGTTTACCGATATTACTCTGCAGTTTTGTCACCTGAGCCGCTATCGTACCTGCCTGTACCTTTGAAGCATCAATATCGGTACCGATACGACTGAGTTCACCGAGATTCTTTTTAACCTTAGCTTCGTTTTCCTTTATCTGCTCTTGGGTGGTGCGTATCTCCTGCTGTGTAGCCTGTTGCTGACGTTTGACATCGGCCGAGGTTTCGACAGGCTGCTGTTTCTTAGCCGGAGCCTTACCGCCTTTCTTTTTCTTCTGTGCCGGAGCTGTGGAAGTGGAGGCAGCGTCTTTCTTAGCCGGAGCGGCCTTACCCTTACCGGAAGTGTTTTTTGATGTGCCTGTCGTTTGCTTAGTCTGAGTAGCCGGCTTAGTCTGACCGACTTGCTTGGTTTGGCCCGACTGTTTATTAGATTGCTTAGTCTGACCGGTCTGTTTAGTCTGATTAGATTGCTTAGTCTGACCAGTCTGTTTAGTCTGATTAGATTGCTTAGTCTGGCCGGTCTGCTTGGTCTGATTATTCTGTTTGGTCTGTTTAGTCTGTGCAACAACCGTACCGACCCATTGCGGGGTGTCGGCACAGATAGTTGCGAGCAGCAGGGCGAAAATAATAATTAATCGGTTCATGAGTTGTTATGAGAGGAAGTGGTGGAGAGTGAGAAAGTCAGAAAGATTTGAGGAAATCTCTGAATGAAAGGCAACGGTATTTGACGCCGGGAGCAATAGGTGCGAAACCTTCCGTATTCCATTTGGGAGCCTTCAGTTCAAGCCGTGCGACATAGATACGTTCTCCTATGGCGGCAAGCACATCTATATCAGTAGCATCACCGTTACGGTTATACTCTGCGGTCACGCTATCATTATCGGTAGAGTCTACTGTCACTATCACCGCGTCAAGTTCACCCCCGGCATCAGTAACAAAACCATAACTACAGCCTTCTATCTCAGCATCATGCTTCGGAAGGAGTAATCTGTTATCGGTTTCCTCTGCGACATAAATATCAAGCAGCGGAGCTGTATCAACATTCAACTGGCCACGCCCCGGAATGTTGATACGTCCTAACAGCAGACACTGAAGTGTGGAAACATCAACCGGTACAGGACTGTCAGCCACAGCATAACTGCTGTATGTGCGGCCCATTTTGTTGATAGCCGTCACACTGTCGAGATTTGTTTCAAGTCTTCCGACCTCTCCGACGAAAGGAGCACGCACGGATATTGATACGGAAGAGTCACGTACCATATATATTCTGACACTTGGTGTCAGCGGTAGTCCTTCCATACGTAACTTTCCGTTCAGTTCGACCGTTTCCCAGTCAGTGTAACCGACCAGTATGCTATCCGTAAGGTTTGTAGCAGTCATCGTATCCGCAACTGCGTAACCTTCGGGGAGCTCTTCGGCAGTGGGAGGTGTCTTATCTGTAATTTCACAGACTGTGTCAGGTGCGGGGGCCTCAATGACTGTGATTTCCTCCTCACCGACAGTTGTTGTCAGCGGCTCACTATTCTGCGCTCCGGTATGCAGAGCTGTGAGCAGCATGACAGCTGTAAGAATGTTATATATTATCTTCTTCACTTCAAATTTGTGCTCTGTGGCGCCTCAAGGCATCATTTTTTATGCGATTCAGGATAAAAATATGTACGGTGCTCCACTTTCTTTTTCAGCAGAGCGTTATCAGGCTCAAGCTCCAGCGCTTTCTCCCAATACATCACAGCCTCTTCCGGCTCCTGACACATAAAGAGAATATCACCGTAATGTTCGTAGAGTTCGGCTGAGGCCGAATCACGGGCCTCGGCTATCTCGATGGCTTTCTTCTGATACAGGCGTGCTTCCTCGAAGTGGCCTAACTTAAATTCTATCCATGCATAAGTGTCGATATACGTATCATTATCCGGACTCTGATCAAGGGCACTGCGGCTCATAACCGAAGCTTGCTCAAGGTCTCCGCCCTCTTCGGTCAGAAAGTAGGCATAGTTATTGAGCGTCATCGGATTGTCGGGCATAAAGTAAAGAGAATTATCATAAGCGACAAACGCCTTGTCTTTCTCACCTGAAGTGTAATAACTGTCTCCTAACATATTGTAGAGAGTCGACACTCGTATCAGACCGTCGTAATCGAGACGGTGACGCAGCCCGGAGTCTTCAATAGTACTGTCACTATAGGCCTGGGGCATCACAGCCTTTATGCGGTCTATATAAATGACACGTGCCTTATCATGATAACCGGCCATACTGCAGGCGCTGGCATAGAGCAGTTGCATACCTTCGGCAGGCTGTTCTATGTGACTTAAAGCGGCTTCATAAGCTTTCATAGCTGCTTTAGGCTGTTCGTCGGACAAGTAATAGGTTATTAACTGCCCACGATAAGTCTCTTCGGTGGGATTAAGATCGATAGCATAGGATATATGCTCTATGGCCTCACGCCAGTCACCTTTGGCAGCGCTGTAACGTGCTGCAAGGTCGAGTACGGCAGGTTCATGGGGATGCTGACGTTCCAGAGCGCTGAAGAGATAATCTCCGCGTTGTGTATCGGAATTGTCGCGTATGAGTGTCTGAAGATACTCACTTAGTATCTGAAGTTTGTCTTCAAGTTCAAAATCTTCCGACAGCAGAGCGTCATATATGGCGCTGTCATAGGCCACCGAGTCGCCTCTGTCTTTATAGAACCCCGCAAGTGTCATCTTGATAGCCCCGTTGTCCGGTTCAAGCTGTTCGGCACGGCGATAGTAGGTAAGCGCCGAATCGGGAAGTGCCAGAGCCTCGAACAGATTACCTTTGAGCATAAGGTAATCTGGTATGGTGGGCGATGACTCAATAAGCGAATTAACCTCGCGTATAGCTCCGGTGGTATCGTTGACAGCCATCAGATAGTTAAGTTTCTTTATGGTCAGCTGAGTCGATTTACCTTCAAGCCGTTCGTAGGTATTTAAAGCGTTAAGCGCACTGTCCACCTGACCTGTGGCCATATAAGAATCGGCGAGATGCACCAGAAGAGCGGTTTTGCCGGGATTCAGGTCAACGGTACGTTTGAATACCCTCACTGCCTCTTCGAGAGAATCGGTGTTGGCTGCCACATAAGCATAGAGCGACGATTCGAATATATCACCGGGATAACGGTCTATCAGAGCGCCCATAAGCGAAAAAGAACGTTTCACCTCGGCACGGCTCTGCAGTGTGTCTATTTTGATGATAAGGCGTTTGGCTCCGAAGGAGTTTGCCGCTTCTTCATAGGTAGGATCGGCCTGATATGCCTTGCGGAAGTATTCATAGGCTTCGGCATTCTCGCCGGCGGCACTATGACGCACGCCCTCCATATAATAATAACGGGCTTTCTGACGCTGTGTGCTGCGCGGTTCCGGTTGGCTGACAGCAGCAGCTATCATGACCACCGTCAGAGACAGAACGCTGAGTAAGGTTTTAGGATTCACTGTTACTTTCGGAGTTGGATTATTGCGGAGAGAGGAAATTTTTTCAGTTTGTACCGGTGTGACCGAAAGAGCCATCCTCGCGTTTGGTGCGGTCAAGCTCCCGGGTAGGCTCCCATGTCACATGCGAGTATTGTGTTATCACCATCTGACATATACGCTCTCCGTCGTTGACAACGAAGTCTTCCTGACCGAGATTAATAAGCACCACCCCTATCTCACCACGATAGTCGGCATCAACAGTGCCGGGAGTATTGACAATACTGAGACCGTGTTTCAGCGCCAGTCCCGAACGCGGACGTATCTGACATTCGTAACCCTGCGGCAGCTGTATGGCTAGTCCCGTAGGTATAAGAGCGCGTTCAAGCGGCTTGAGTGTCACCGGTCCATCGGGAAGGTATGCACGCACGTCCATACCGGCGGCCTCGAATGTTGAATAATCCGGCAGCGGATGATGACTCTTGTTTATTATCTTTACTTTAATTCTATCCATGGCTTTAATCTGTGCTTGAAGGATTATTTATGTAAGCTCGGGCACATTACCTGTGTCTTAAAGAAACGTAGGCAAGGCACCCTTTATTCTAACCCATTGCAGTCGTGATTGGTTTAACGCGAGTTACCGTAAGATTATACAAGCATCCCCGTCATGCCTCTGGCATGGCGGGGATACGTTGACGGTTGCCTTGTCATCTGTGAGCTTATCAGCCCTCGGTGATAGCGTCGCTGGGGCAAACCTGTGCACAGCTACCGCAGCTGATGCAAGTATCGGGATCGATGTGATAGATCTCGCCCTCAGAGATAGCCTCTACGGGGCATACAGGCTGGCAGGTGCCGCAAGCTATACAGTTGTCGCCAATTACGTAAGCCATAGTTATGTTTCTTTAAAGTTAATTAGTTATTTAGATTTATTTAGCATGACAAAATTAGGTCTTTATTATGGTTTACCCAAACCTTACGGCCATTTTCAGGCATAATTTATACTGAGTCCAAATTAACTTCTGTATCCGGTATAGAGCCGTAATGAGTTTTTTTAATTAAATTTGTACATTCTGCCGTCAGTACTGATACAGTAGCCGGCTCTTAACCCTATAAATATCATGACTATGACACCACAACCTTTGTTCTCGATTATTACCGTCACCTATAATGCCGCCGATACGGTAGGTGTTACAGTAGAGTCGGTACGCAACCAGACTTTCGGCGATTTCGAACACATAATTGTCGATGGTGCCTCGTCTGACAATACTATTCAGATAGCCCGTACCGCCGGTGACCGGCGTCTTGTTATCCACAGCGAGTCTGACAAGGGTCTCTACGACGCTATGAACAAAGGTCTCGGCATGGCACGCGGTCAGTACGTTCTTTTTCTCAATGCCGGCGATACTTTCCATTCTCCGCAGTCGCTTGAACATTATTCCGAAGGGGCACAACGTGACGCCGACATCATATACGCCGATACGGTACTTGTCGATGCCGAACGCAATGTCATCGGGCCGCGTCATCTGTCAGCACCGAAAGTTCTGACCCGCTCCTCCTTCTCACACGGTATGCTAATCTGTCATCAGGCATTTATGGTACGCCGCTCATTAGCTCCTAAATATAATCTCGATTACCGTTTCTCGGCCGATTATGACTGGACTATACGCTGCATTGAGCGCACTATACCGCGCAAATGCCACAATCTCGACAGCATCGAAATCGACTACCTCTCCGAAGGCCTTACCACCGCCAATCACCGCGCATCACTGCGTGAACGCTTCAACATCATGTGCCGACACTACGGCACCTCTCTCACTGTCTGGCGCCATGTCGGATTTCTCGGCCGTGCCGCCTCCCGCAAATTCAGCAACTGACTATAAAGGCCGTCCACTTCCGGTATAATTATATACGAAAGCGGACGGCTCTGTTTTATATTACCCAGAGGCCGCGTAATTATAAATCTTATAAGTCTTATAAAATTTATATGATAGCAGCAGCTTAACAGAAGAAAGCGCTGACTGCCCAGAGGACGCGTCATCATAAGTCTTATAAATCTTATAAGTCTTATAAAATTTATATAATAGCAACAGCTTAACAGAAGAAGGCGCTAACTACCCGAAGGCCGCACATCATTATAAGTTTTATAAGATTTATAAGATTTATATGATGACAACAGCTAAACAGAAGAAGACGCCGACTGCCCGGAAGCCGCGTCGCGTCATTATAAGTCTTATAAAATTTATATGACTTATAAGATTTATATGATAACAGCAGCCAAAAAAAGAAGCCTCCGATTGCTCGGAGGCTTCGTCGTAAGGTGGCAATTACCTACTCTCCCGCTTTCGCAGTACCATCGGCGTGATAAGGTTTAACTTCTCTGTTCGG
>JAAVDM010000048.1 GCA_014801815.1 Bacteroides sp.
ATGGCTCGATGGATTCCGTAGGCTTACGCGAAACTATGAAATCTCCAAGGAGGCCGCAGAGGAGATGATTGATTTTGCCACCCTCAAACTGTTGCTTAATCATGTCCAACATTAAAAACTACTTATTGTTTTGATATTTCTGCCGCAATTCTACGGCGATTTGTTTCTAATAAGAGTTTCCTACGTCTTCGGAATTCAGCTTCGTTGAAAGCTTTAATACCATATTTGCCACTTTCATTTTCTGTGAGAAATGAGTATAAACTATTGATACGTCTCATTATGTCATCGCATCGGAATACACTTTTCTTTTTGTGGCCAATAAGAGCGGGTACCATATCTGGTTTGTGGAACATATAGTAGAGTGATAATGCTATATCTGTCCTATGCAACCCTTGCTGACATGAGATGTAGCAATTATGATTGTCGAGCAGTTCAAATAGCATCGGCAGATATTGTAACATTCCCTCATCTGACTGTACAGCTGTATCTATCGGAAAATGATGATATTCTATTCCTTTGACTTTGCAGATCTCGGAGAACTTATCCGTAAAATCAGCAGTGCGGAAATCGATGATGACATCTACTCCGGCCTCTTTCACCTTATCCAAGAATCGCCTGTTTCTCGATGCCCAAAGAGTTTCGCCTCTGACAATATTGCCATTGACTCTCGCAATGTTGGCAATAGGCAATTCCAATATTTTATCTGATATTGATGGATTTGAATCAGAATCGTCGTTTTCATCGTCTGACTCTTCATCGCTTGTCATGAAATCCATTCGATGAATAGTTTTGCCAAATTCGGCTACGTTGGGTGCGCCAATATCAAGTCCCCAGCGTAAACCGAGATATTTGGACAAATGCATTCCTTTTAAGAGTAACTCCATTATACCGTCAGAGCCAATCTTATCCGTAGATAATTTCATAACGGGAATATCTTTCGGTAACTCAGACAATATGTTTGTTATCATCTTTGCTGAATCAGGTGTAACCAATGCTATGATTGCAGTCTGACCTTTGCGCTGATGAAACCAGTTGAACCGACCATGTGCGAAATTGCGGTAGTCCGAAATCTGAATACAGCCCACCGATCCTTCCGAAAACCGAGACTCAAGGTCAATGGCTATCGGCATGGTATCAGGAGAATATAACACATAGAATCTGTCGGTCTCACGTGCTTCATAGAGGGCTGCATCGTGTTCGTTCCATTCCTCAGTCGAAAGTGTATATGTTTCACCAATAAACTCTTTCAAGTTAGATTCCAGTGTCCCGACAAAACTCCAGTCTGAGACTTCTACATTTGTATTACGATATATTTTGAACAACAGTGAGTAGAATGCAACAAGTGAATTGGTAGCAAGGAATCCGTCTCCATTGTGGAGTTTATATACGAACGCATTTGTTTCACCGTCTTCTTCAATTTTATTTTCCAGTAAGGATGGTGTACACATAAGCAGTACACCGAATTGCTGAGAGCAATTCTTATGTGCTACTTTGTATGCGTTGATTGCATCAATATTTCTACCGCTCGCACTGAACAGAAACACTTTTGCCGGAAGCTTACTCCATGCACTGAATATGTATTGATAAGGAGTCATTGCCACTGCTACAATACCTTGCTCGACTGAGAGGTGTATGGCCAAATGAGCTGCCGACAAAGAGCCACCCGAACCAAGAAAAATTCGGGGTAGTCCGTCATTTTTCAAGAGAAAACTTTTGACTGCTTCTACATTCTGTGTTCTACACCATTCTAATGTGTCGGGAAGTTTTAAAAGCACCTTGTCATATCTGTTGAATGTCTTTGCCATTATTAAATTTATCCATGAATATTCTGACGTTATCGGCATTTACAAAGCCGAAATCGTGGTGGTTGTGTTTGAGCCGGTTTCCTACTACCTATTGCTCCGTCACTGCATTTTGCTGTTTCAGCAGCGGTTTTGTCAGTCACACCGGCGCCGACAATAATAGGGAAGTCCCCAAGTATTGATTTGAATTCTTTTACTTTCTCAAACGGAGTAGCTTGTCCTGTGCCGGAGCCTGTACATACCACAGCATACATCTCTCACGACCTCTATTGTTTCAGTTTTTTGATAATTTCTCGGCAGCCGCGTTCGATTGTGTTGAAGCAAGTGCGATAGACGTGTTCGGTTTGGAAGTGAGGGTCTGGAAGGTTAGTTTTCTCGCCAAAGCAATAGTCGTTGAAGAGAACTATTCGGTTCCAATTGTCATATTTGAGAATACCGGTAACTTGATTGTGATGGTATTGGGTCATGACGACCACAACATCGGCATCATTGAGAATCTCTTCGGTTGCTTGTACCGCTATACCTCCCATAGCATAGCCATGTTCGGTGGCGATTCTACACATCGTTTCATCACGCTCCAAATAACCATGAACATTAGTGCCACATGAAGTGATTTCAACATTTGATATGTTGTTATCTTCAATCATCTTCTTCAAGATGACTTCCGCTGCCGCCGAGCGACTAGCATTACCTGTACAAACAAAAACTATCTTCATTTATAAAGTGTTTGAAATGCCTTTATTAGGTATTATGTCTTGGCAAGAGTAACCTTGTGTGAGGATTACTTTTATCCATAGCAAAGTTAGTTAAAAAAATGAATTGGTAAAATTCCTGCAATAAAGAATCTTCACTCTGAGTGAAATGCGGTATTTTCTTTATTTTTGAGCTTCTCTTTACGATATTCTCTTAGTTCTTCAAGGTAGCTTGCAGTTATTACACCTGATGGTAAGGCAATGATAGCAACTCCAAAAAGGGAGGAGAGCATGGAAACTACTCTTCCTATACTTGTTACCGGACATAAATCTCCGTATCCAACAGTTGTTAGGGTGACAGTTGCCCAATATAGTGCATCAAAAAATGAGTGGAAGGTCTCTTCTCCTGTATTAGGATTTATATGCGGTTCAGCATTAAACATTATCAAAGCTGTGATGAAAATATAGAAAACAGCCAACATAAGTACAGACAGCAGAACTTCCTTCTCTTTACTCAAAACTCTGAGAAAGATTGTGATTTTATTAGAATATCTAAATATTTTGAGTAGTCGAACTATTTTAAGGAGTCTTGTAAGGCGTAATAACTTAAATTCCGGATTTATCAAATTCAATCCCGGCAGAATTGATAAAAGGTCAATTATGGCCATAGGGGTGAATGGATATATAATATATGAAATCCATCCTTTCTTTAGTTGAATGTCTGAGGTATACCAGCGAAGTATATAATCAATGATAAAAGCGGTCACTGTTACTACCTCAATGACCTTAAAGATAGAGTAATCTTCGATAAACATAAGAGGTACGATACTTGCTATAATCATAACCAGCATAAACCAGTCATAAATTCGACTGGCAAACATTCCTTTCCTATCTCTATTTATCAGGTCATATATTTTTTGTTGTAACATGTCGTAGGTCAATTATCAGGACAAAATTACAAAAAATATCTGATAAGAGGGCTACTAAAACAGAAAAGCATCTTTACGATATAATAAAGTGAGTTCCAGAAAAAGGTTGATTCTTATAAGTGGCGATTAGCATTTCGTTAGTGTACTAACGGTGGAATTCGCAGCTCGCGCTTCCAAGCATAAGGAGCAACGACTTGACAACGGTAAGGCTGGAATAAGCTGTCGTGCGGTGTATGCCGTGCCGTTGGTATACTTCGGTGACAAACTCGCGGTCGGTGCCGTTGGGATTTGCGATAAATCAGTTATACATTTCGCGTACACAAAGTACCTATAGCGTTGTACAGTTCGACCTCTTTTGTAAAGAGGTCAGCGCGGCATACTTCGATAGCGTTAGGATATGACATAGAAAACGGCTTATGTATCGCGAAGATACATAAGCCGTTCCATGCCATAAAATACAAGTGCTTATTCGCTCGTCTTGATATGTTCTATTGGGATGGGATAGAGGATGGGAAGATACAAGGTTACCCTTATAGGCGTTCCATTCATTTTTCCAGGCTCAAATTTTCCTAAATTTTTGATTGCTTCAATAGCAGCCTTCAGGTAATCGTCAGGTACAGACTTGTTTCTAACTACTTTTATTGAGTTGGAATCTAATTGACCGTCTTCTGAAATTTTGAAGCTGACAACGGCACGACTTTTAATACATTCCTGCGTTACAGAAGTGGTCTTAAACAAAGTTGTATATAGGTCATTCAACAATCCTTTGTCGCCACCATTTATATAGTAAGGTTGTTGTTCGGGGTCGCTGAATATTTCCGATTCATCTATGTTGTTCGATAAAGTAGAAGTATGTCTATGTGCGTTGCCTGATGTTTGTATCAATACAACACACATAAGAGCTATATAATAAAATAAACCTTTCATGTTCGCAAAGTTAGCAAAAATTATGCTATTCATCATCTTCCATATCCAATAAATTACGGTAGGCTTTCTCGATAGCGAGCGGTGAGGCGACCTGTGTAAGCATTATTTCCTGAGAAGGTAGTTTGACCTTTGAGACGGCTTTGCCGCGTCGGTAGGCTTTCAACACAACCGTAGGCGGTCGGCGATGTCGGAGCGTTTGCCCTTTGAAACTTTAAGTGATGCCAACGGGTATTATAGACTTGACAGTGTTCCAAAAGGTCGCTATGCGGCAATAGCCGCTATGCCTGTTAATGAATATCCAAGAATGCAACAGGTGCCCCTTGAAGACATGAAACTTGAATTTTGGGTGTGGAATGTCATTCTTGACAATGACTTGACTCTGAATATTCGTTATGACAAGATGGAACTTTATGGTACCAAAGCATTTTTTTGAATATGGCGGTCGACAAGAGCTTCTTATTTATACTCGACCTATGAGTGTAACAAAGGTTATCCGTGATCCAAACTTTATGGATAAATCGACACAAGAAAAGAATACAAATGTTACGGTAGCCCCACAATATATTGATTTCAAGGTATATGCTGACGGTAAACCGATAGACATATTGTTTGTGCAACATTTATCATTACCTAATACTAATTCACGTACATCTGCAATTGTCCCAAATCCTGATGTGTTACTTCGCCGGTCTTCAACTCGACAATGGCAAATCTACGAGCCAAGCGATTGTAAAACACCAAGTCGATAAAGAACTTCATCGTCCTCAATCTGTATGCGCTTCTGTCGTGCTACAGATGTGAATCCGTTGCCAAGTTCAAGAATAAATTCCTGAAGATGATTGATCAGTTCAGTTTCAAGATCACTCTCATAATAGTGCGCCTTCTTTTCCAATTCCAGAAACTCCAACACCACCGGATCTTTGACAATCTCATGCGGAGTCTCGGGTAACTTTTCTTTGCGCGCCATTGCCAAGACTGATTCCTTGTCGTTACTGAGAAGAAGTCGCTCATAAAGCATTGAATCAATCTGCCGTTTCATCTGTCGGGCTGTTCAACAGTTGTTGGCAGCTTCCAGCTCGTAATATTCACGCTTGTCCTTGTCGGCTATTTGAATTAGAGTGCGATACTGAGTCCAGTTGAATTGCGAACGCACTGCGTTCGCAATTGGGTATTCAATATAGAACTGACGTGCTTGTTCCAATTGTCTCACGCCGAAACCGGATCCATATTCAGGTTCAATCTCTTTAGCAAGGTTCTTTATCAACCCCTTTCCATACTCGGCGCGGACATTGCCACCTTGTTCTTCCTCAACAATGCGACGACCTATCTGCCAGTACATCTGCACGCGGCAGAAATCAACTGAGCAAACTGCGTTATGTCTTGCGGAGTCAATGATACCGCGTATTTCTTTTACTAAATCTTTCATCGAGTTTCGTAAATTAAGGATTGGAGTACGGAGGTGGTATCAGCTTTAAGCGCCATAAGGTCGGCAAGAATCTCTGAGGTGTTGCGAAGTGGAGTGTAGCGATAGAAAAGGCGTGTAAGTGGAAACTCGCAATCTTATACAAAATCTTCAGGACCTCTTTATTGCTGATAAGAGACGAGAAAAGTGTTCTTTACCCACAAGATACTTATTCTCATCGAACCCCACAACACGTTTTCCATTCGGATCTATATTAAGAGATACCTTGAACCGCTCCATAAAGGAATTAAGCCATTCCATCTGTGGCATACCTTCAAATTGTGAAAGTATTGCCATACACTGAGAGAGTTGACCTAACTCATCATCGTTGAATTGAAGCTTATAAATAGAGGAGTTGTTATCCTTATAGGCATACGCCTTGTTCCTTTCATATTTATTTATAACTCTGTAAATAAGGTATATAATGCAGATGTAGTGTGTCAACGGCAAACATTCTGCCGATCTTTACCGCAACAAGATGAGCGGCTATTCCGATTGGTACGGGTCGGAACTGTGTTGCGGCTTCTACCTCAATACTATCAATATTGGACCGTACATGAGTCCGAATAAGACATGTCTGAGCGACGGCGGGGTGTGGACGTTCCTGACCAACAAGGAGGAGCATGGCGGTTGGGGGCACACCGGCAGCTGCTATATCGGGAACGAAAATTTACGGAATCATATCCATATTTGTTGGTGCCATGGGTAAATCTCTAAGATGCGAGGTAAGAGAAGTTACCTGCGACATGTCTCCGTCGGTGATGCTGATAGCCGCAGAGATGTTCTACAACGCCCACGTTGTCAACAACTGATTCCATGTCCGGTAGGTATACAATGAGGCTGTTGACCAAATCCGTATTGACATTTGTAGATAACTTATCGCCTAAGAGAATAGACGTGACAGGTCAGTGCTACCGTCGGCATACTCCAATGGCGGGACCATGCGTCAGATATTGGCCCGCAGTAAATACATATTGACCCATTTAGTCTCCAAACGAAACACCCAATTTCACGCCCAAAACTGGGTGTAAAATTGGGTATTACTTGTATAATTACTTTATTATCAAGCTTTATTGCGGAAAGACAGGGATTCGAACCCTGGGTACCCGTAAGGGTACAACGGTTTTCGAGACCGTCCCGATCGACCGCTCCGGCATCTTTCCTTGGTCGTTTCTGATAGCGAGTGCAAAGTTAGGTATTTATTTTGAGATTACAAGGGTTTGAGGTTATTTTTTTGATTTTTTTGTGAGAGAGGAGGTGATGAGGAGAGAGGATTATGGGGTTAGACGAGACGGCCAATCCAATTGTCTCGGTCGCCGGGTAAGAGATCGATTGGGGGTATTTCAATCATGGTATAGGCTCCGGGCTGCAGACGGAAAGAGGCGCGTGCTACGCAGACGAGTACTTGTGCGGTGAGAGCCGGGTTGTTGATACGCATATCAAATTGGAAAAGCTGGTTGTGGGTGCGTCCTGAAACGCCTTTGCGGGTCATATTAACGCCGTGACCTACGTCGTTGAGGGCTTTGACGCTTTCGACAGCAATGACGTGGGTTTCGTCATTGGCGAAGTAGGGGTCAGTTTTGATTGCTTTGGTGACGGTTTCGAGGTTATGGCCGGGTTCGAGTTCTACGTAGACCATACGGCGGTGTATACCGGTGCCGAGAGGAATGGTTACGGATAGCGCATCGTGTACACCGGGGATTGCTTTGACGGCAACAGTGTGGCCCATAGAACGGCCGGGACCGAAATTCGTGTAGGTGAGGCCTTCAGGAGCTATGGCTTCGAGGAGGGTACGTACTACCGAGTCGCTGCCCGGATCCCAACCGGCTGCGATTACGGCGACGGTGCCGTAAGTGTGTGCAACTTCATTAAGGGACTGACGTAGGCGCGGAATGTCGGTATGGATGTCGAAGCTGTCGACGGTGTTGATACCTTTGGCCAGAAGTTCGCGTGCGTGGACTTCGACCTGACGTGTTGGGGTGGCGAGGATTGCGACGTCAACCTGTGTGAGGTCATCGACTGAGGCGACGACCGGGATTGATGCGGGAATGTCGTCACGACGGGTGGGGTCGCGGCGGACTACGCCTGCTATTTCAAAGTCGGGAGCTTCGAGGAGGGCTTCAAGAGTGTAACGGCCGATATTGCCGTAGCCGATGATGGCGGCACGAATTTTTTCCATTTAAGTGAGAGTTATGGGTAGAATATATAGTGAGGGAGAGAGGGGTGGAGCACAAGGGAGGGCGAGTGAAGGCGAGTAGTGAAGGCGAGCTGAAGCTCGTACGCGGAACCAGGAGGCACTGGTAGGAGGGAGGGGTTGAGGAGAGGGATGGGAGCTGGAAGAGCGAGGGAATGGGTGGGAAGGGGTGGAGGCGAGGAGGGGGCTGAGGGGGAGGCTCTTTGTTAGAACAACCGGGGGGAGTAAAAAGGATATGGGAAGTGGGGACGGTGTGGGAAAAAATGAGTAATTTTGCGGCGTTTTTACGGGCAGCGTCTCATATAGTGGCTCTGGGTATGGTCACGGGGAGTGGTATAGGCTGCCTCTCTGAGATGTAAATGACATACTTTTCTGAGATGTGAATGACATACTTTTTTTAACCTATAAATTATGGACTGGTTAATTCAATTACTGGCACCACACTCTTTGTCGCTTGCGAATTCGATTCTGCTGTATGCATTTGTCATATTCGCGGGTATTTATCTTGGTAAAATCAAGATATTCGGAGTGTCCTTAGGTGTTACATTTGTGCTTTTTGTCGGTATTCTGCTGGGCCATTTCGGCTATGAGGTACAGACTGACACACTGCACTTTTTGCGTGAGTTCGGACTGATACTGTTTATCTTCTCGATAGGTATGCAGGTAGGCCCGGGTTTCTTTTCATCGTTCAAGGAAGGAGGCATACGTCTTAATGCATTGGCGATGACCGGAATCGGGCTTAATGTTGTGGTTATGTTAGCTATATACTGGCTTCAGGGTGGTGCCGACGGCAACACTACTATTGACCAGCTTGTGGGCGTGATGAGCGGTGCGGTGACTAATACTCCCGGTCTGGGTGCGGCACAGCAGACGGTGTTACAGGTTAATGATAACGCTTATGATATATCACAACAGATGTCGATGGGTTATGCCGCTGCATATCCGTTGGGTGTAGTCGGTATAATAGTGACTATGATTGTGATAAAGCTGATATTCAAAATTAATATTGATCACGAGATAAAGGAGCTTGAGAAGGAACGTACCGATTCGACCCTCGCACCGCACATAGTTACATATAAGTTAACTAATGATTTGGTACAGGGTCTTGACATAAGCAAACTCCATACGTTGATTTCAGCTAATTTCGTAATATCGCGTATAGAGAAACCGGACGGAAGCGTTATTATTCCGACCAGTAAGGATACCATAGAGTTGGGAGATCTTGTACTTGTGGTATGCTCTATACAAGATGAAGAGATATTCAATCGTTTTCTCGGCCCCAAAGTGGACAAAAAGTGGGAAATGGATAAAGGACCTGTGGTGTCACGCCGCATCCTTGTGACCAAGACTGAATATAACGGTGTGAAATTAGGTTCATTACGTGTTCATTCCGCCTATAAACTGAATGTGACCCGCGTTAACCGTGCCGGTGTCGACCTGTTGGCTGCGCCTAACCTTCGTCTGCAGATGGGTGACCGTCTGACAGTTGTGGGAAAACTTGATGATATAAATAGTCTTGCAGGACGTCTGGGTAATTCGATGAAGCGCCTTAATGAGCCTAATCTTGTGACGATGTTCATAGGTATCTTCTTAGGTATACTTGTGGGCAGTATACCTTTGCAGTTCCCGGGCATGTCGGTACCGATGAAGTTAGGTCTGGCAGGCGGTCCGCTTGTTGTGGCTATACTTATAAGCGCTTATGGCCATAAGTTCCATCTCGTGACCTATACCAACTCTTCGGCTAATCTGCTTTTGCGTGAGATAGGCATCTGTCTCTTCCTTGCCTCGGTAGGTATAGCTGCAGGTAAGAACTTTGCCGAGACAGTGTTCTGTGCGCGTGGTGCGACATGGGTGGGATATGGTCTTATTATTACGGTAATTCCACTGCTTGTTGTGGGTATAATAGCACGAGGCAAGTATAAGATAAATTATCTTACCATTTTGGGTATGATGAGCGGTAATTATACCGATCCCCCGGCACTTGCATACGCCAACAAGGTGGCTAACAATGATGCGCCGGCAGTGGCTTATTCTACTGTTTATCCGCTTACGATGTTTATGCGTGTGATAGTGGCGCAGTTAGTGATACTGTGTTTCCTGGAATAAACACAGACTGTAGGAATAAACAATGACCCCCGGGTTCGTCCGAAAGGAGAATCCGGGGGTCTTTATGTTTTGGCCTGCTGTCAGGCAAGAGATTCTTACTTCTTGGTGCGGTTGCCATAGCGGCTGCGGAACTTATCGACACGACCGGCGGTATCGACGAGTTTCTGTTTGCCGGTGAAGAAAGGGTGTGATGAACTGGTGATCTCAAGCTTTACGAGGGGATATGTCTTGCCGTCGATTTCGATGGTCTCGCGTGAAGCGACAGTAGAGCGGGTGATGAATATCTCGTCGTTTGACATATCCTTGAATACTACTTCACGGTAGTTAGCAGGATGAATTTTCTCTTTCATTTTGTTTAATTTTTCTGCAGTTAAATTAAAAATGTATGGCTCAGCAGGTCGCGATCCCACTGAATTGGCCTGCAAAGGTAGTTATTTTTTCGGAGAGTACAAAATATTTTTTTGGAGTCCGGGACAAAAGGCTACCGCGCGATGTGTGGAGGAGGGGTTGTAGGGGGTCAGAGCTTGTAGGAGAGCATGAGGCGGAGGTTCATGGAGTTGGATAGGACAGAGGGGTAGTCGCGGTAGTGGGTGGAGCGGACGTAGTTGGTCCATGAGGCAGTAGCGTAGAGGCGTTCGTAGAGATTGAGGTCGAGGCGAACTTCGGTGACGTTGAAGAAGGCGACAGATTTATCACCTTGCACGTTTAGGTGACGGAAGTCGACTGTGGAGAGGTCGGTACCATAGCGGTAGCCGTGCCAAGTAAAAAGGCGATAATAAGCATTGTTTACAGACATAGATAGCTTGTCGCTATTGAGAATCAGGTTGAGGCCTCCTTTAAGCGAGAAACCGGATGCCCAGTTATAATTGCGATCATCGGTGCGGTAATGGTCTGAGAGTATGGAGCCGAGAATTACGGCGTTGGTATGAAGATAGGCATCAAAGCGCCACTGACCGCGCTCTATGTCACGATAAATAGCACCGGCTCCGATAGAGGCGGGAATACCGAGTTTGTAGGGCACTTTGACTATATTGTCAATAGTGTCCGAGTCGTAGAAGTCAAAGTGCTGATATAGACCTATCGAAGCGTGTTCATCACGTTTGCGTAGAAGTTCGCGGCCCAAAAGACGACCACGAATTTCGAGATGAGACAGTATGGGCTGCATTTTCATGCCCTGTATCTCGGCTGTGACGCTGAAATAGTCGTAGGGGCGCTGTGAGACAGAGAAGCGATTGCCGTATTCGAGATCGAGTTGAGCAGAGAAACCGAGGTGAGGCTGATGTAGTTGTGTCTGCATCTCAAGTATTTTAATACCTGCTGACAGACGCATGGCAATCGGAGGCGTACCGAAAATACGGCCGCTGGTGGGTCGATGACGCCATGCATCGCCACTTATCAGACGTGTAAGCCCGCGCATTGGCGAGAGTACGAAACAGGCTACTTCGCGGCCTACACGTTCGGAACCCGTAGTGCGGTCGTCCAATACAGCATCGGAGGCTCGGAAAAGGGTCTCACCTATTACGGCACCGCCTATGGGTGTGGCTATGATGTCGTTGGTGGAGGGGAGTTCGTTCTCCATGACCATTTCCCACATTGCACTGCCGCTTATGGCGAAAAGTTCGGATTGCCAGAAGTTG
The DNA here is from genome assembly GCA_014801815.1 of Bacteroides sp. GTDB lineage: Bacteria > Bacteroidota > Bacteroidia > Bacteroidales > Muribaculaceae > Lepagella. The sequence goes on from JAAVDM010000048.1 coordinate 11,750, forward strand.
AAACCATTAGAGCGTCCGGCGTTGAAATATAGATTGCCGTTATATGGGTGAAGGAAAGTATTGGTGCCGAGATTATCGTTATCCCATTTGAAGCCTTCGCGGAAATTACGCTTTATGGTGTGGATATTGATATATGACCAGTCTCCGTGCTGGACGTAGCGGTCGAAGGCCCAGAGTCCGATATTGAAACCTGCTACCTCGGCTGTCGCCCGCCAGAAGTGACGTCGGCCGAAGTATTCCATATCGGCTGAGTCGGCTTGTATGGGCCTTATGAAAGGCCTACGTATAGCCATCTGAGCCTGTGCCGGCAGCAATGAAGCGGCCAGCAGGGCCAGCAGGCATACCGTACGCAATAGGATTGAGGTATGTCGTGAGGTGTGAGCCATGAGATAAGTGTGTTTTTGTTCAATAAAGTTTATAGGTGGAATCGGTGGTTTTATCACCATGTATAAGATGTTGTTATCAATAGAACAAAATAATAGGGAATATGGATATAAACGGAGGAAAAAGTTTTTGTGATAGGGGAATATAAAAGCCGGGAGCAGAAGCTGTGTAAGCTCCACTCCCGGCTTTTATAGGTAACAACCGAGGCAAAAGGCTGACGCACGCGGGTAAGTCTTCTAAGGCTAAGTGAGATTGACAGCCTTGAGGGAGAGGGGATGCCGGCTGTCGGTAAGCCGAGATGTTGTCTTCGGGGTACCGGCGTCAGGGTGTCGGGTTACTTCACGCCGAGATCGGCGAGCACCTGGTCAATCTGATGCTCGGCAGCAGCGACGGTCTCCTCGTATTTGTCCTTGGAGGGGAGATCGGCGCGAACCTCGATGTAGAATTTGATTTTTGGCTCTGTGCCTGAGGGACGGATAGAAACTTTGTCGCCACGCTCGGTGAAGAACTGGAGCACGTTGGAAGTAGTGGGGAAGTTCATCTTCTCTACTTCGCCTGTGCGGAGATCCTTGCAGTTAAGGTCAGCGTAATCCTTGACAACAACTACCGGTGAGCCTGCCAGTTCTTTGGGAGGATTGGCACGGAACTCCTTCATCATAGCTACAATCTCGTCGGCACCGCTCTTGCCCGGGCGTACAACGCTTACGCCACGTTCACGCGAGAAGCCATACTTCATGTAGATGTCGATGATAAGTTCGTAGAGGTCGAGATTCTGATCGGCTGCCCATGCAGCAATCTCTGCCATGAGAGAAATTGAGCTGACAGCGTCCTTATCGCGTACGAAAGTCTCTGGCAGGAAGCCGTAGCTCTCCTCACCGCCGCCAAGATAGCGCATGCGACCCTCTTCATTACGCATTACATCAGCAATCCACTTGAAGCCGGTGAAGCAATCGAAGCATTTGACATTATTAGCCTCGGCAATACGCTTGATAGTTTCGGTGGTTACGATAGTCTTGACACAATATTCGTTACCGTTGAGACGACCGAGTTCGGCGTTGCGGGTGATGATGTAGTAGAGGAACAGCATTACAATCTGGTTACCGTTTACGAGCTGATAGTTGCCGCTCTTGTCACGTACCACCAGACCGATACGGTCAGCGTCAGGGTCAGAAGCAAACACCATGCTGGCACCTACTTCACGAGCCTTAGCGATACCCATTGACATAGCCTCAGAGTTCTCGGGGTTAGGAGATACCACAGTGGGGAAATCACCACTCTGAACGTCCTGCTCGGGCACATGTATAATATTCTCGAAGCCCCACTTCTTAAGAGAGTCATAGATAAGCATTGAGCCTGTACCGTGAATAGGAGTATAGACAATCTTCATGTCAGCATGACGTTTGTCTGCCTCAGGGCTCAGTGACAGTCCGAGGATATCCTCCAGATAAGGCTCATCGACGTCCTTACCGATAATCTGGATAAGATCCTTGTTGGGAGTAAACTTTATCTGGTCAACCGAAGTGATTGCATTGACATACTCGATGGTCTTGACATCGTGGGGAGCAATCATCTGGGCACCGTCGCTCCAGTAAGCCTTGTAGCCGTTATACTCCTTAGGATTGTGGCTGGCAGTGATGTTCACACCACTCTGGCAACCGAGACGACGGATAGCGTAAGAAACCTCCGGTGTAGGACGGCAGGCGTCGAAGAGGTAAACCTTGATACCGTTAGCCGAGAAGATGTCGGCAACGATTTCAGCAAACTTGCGTGAGTTGTTACGCACGTCATGGCCTACGACCACGCTAATCTGAGGTTCCTCTTTGAAGACATCCTTAAGATAGTTGGCCAGACCCTGGGTAGCGGCACCCACGGTATAGATGTTCATGCGGTTGGTACCGGCACCCATGATGCCGCGCAGACCGCCTGTGCCGAACTCAAGGTCCTTGTAGAATGCCTCAATGAGATTAGTCTTGTCATCTGCATCGAGCATGGCCTTAACTTCGGTACGAGTCTCTTCGTCATACTTAGGGTCGAGCCACTTCTGTGCGCGCTCGGTCACAACCTTAATCAGATCTTCGTTCTGTTGCATAGCTTTAATTTGTTTTGATATGTTTGAGTTTATGTTGTTTGTATTCGTCTGTAAGCGAGTATGGGTTATGTGTTTTCAGGTCTTTGTAGAGGTTCGCGGGAAAGCGTCTCTGATTTTAAAACACAAAGATACAAAAAAAGGTTATTGACAAAACATAAAGACTCTAAGAAATTGGTTAAATTTGCACATCCGAAAACGGCATGGCCCGGTCGCCGCCCCGAGGCGGGACGCTAATCACCGTTTCGGCGAGACTTTACAATGCCCCGCGAGGGGCCAGACACAATCCTATAACCCTAAAGAAGACATGATACTGTCTATGACAGGGTTCGGCAAGGCGACAGCCGAGTCGGCCCACAAGAAAATGACCGTCGAGATAAAATCGCTCAACAGTAAGCAGCTTGACCTTTCGATGCGCGTGCCTCCTTATTTCCGCGAACTTGAGGTCGAGACACGCAACAGACTCGCTCCGCGGCTGGAACGCGGCAAGATAGAATTAGCTGTCCTTGTCGACTCTCTGGTGGCCGAGACACCGGCGGCACTCAATGTCGAGGTGCTGAAAGTGTATAAAGCTCAGGTCGAAGCGGCTGCCCGAGAACTGGGTATCCCGCAGCCTTCTGACTGGTACAGCGTGTTGTTGCGTATGCCCGACGCCATGAAGACCGAGTATGCCAAACTCGAACAGGGAGATATCGATGCCTTCGGCCGTGCCTGCGATGAAGCCACAGCCGCTCTCATTGAAAGTCGTCGTCGTGAAGGGCGTAAGCTCTACGATTTCTTTCTGCAGAAGATAGATAATATCAGCCGTCTGTTGGGTGACGTCGAACCCTTCGAGCAGGAGCGTGTGCCACGTGTGCGTGCACGCCTCGAAGAGCAGTTGGCACGACTGCAGTCGATAGAATATGACGCAGGACGTCTGGAGCAGGAACTCATCTTCTACATAGAAAAACTTGACGTGAGCGAAGAGAAACTTCGCCTGCGTTCACATCTCAACTATTTTGTCGAGACACTCGGAGGCTCCGATGCCCTGCCGGCCGCCGGTCAGGGCAAGCAACTCGGCTTCATCGCACAGGAAATGGGTCGCGAAATCAATACTCTCGGCTCGAAAGCCAATCATGCCGATATGCAGAAGATAGTGGTGAAGATGAAAGACGAGTTGGAGCAGATAAAAGAACAGGTGCTCAATGTGCTCTAAGCGCATACACGGAAAAAGCAGACATATCATGACACAGCAGCAAGTAGCCGAAGGTAAGATAATAATTCTCTCCGCACCATCAGGCACCGGCAAATCAAGTATCATCAACCTTCTGATGCAGCACCCCGAACTGCGCCTCGGCTTCTCAATATCTGCCACGAGCCGTAACCCTCGCGGTCAGGAACGCCACGGTGTGGAATATTATTTCATAAGTCCCGACGAGTTCGCACGTCGCGCCGCCAACGATGAGTTTGTGGAATGGGAGGAAGTTTATGCCGGCACCTGTTACGGCACATTGCGTTCTGAAGTGGAACGGGTAGTCGGAGCAGGTCGCAATCTGATAATGGATATAGACGTCAAAGGAGCGCTCAGTGTGAAGCGTTGTTTTGGCGACCGTGCCATTTCCATATTCATACTGCCTCCGGACCTCAGCGAATTGGAGCGCCGTCTGCGCGGACGTGGCACTGACTCGGAAGAAACCATACTCAAGCGTCTGGCCAAAGCGGAATATGAGCTGTCATTTGCCGAACAGTTTGACCGCCGGGTTGTGAACGACACACTCGAACACGCCGCCGATGAGGTAGGACGTATCATAAGTGAGTTTGCTCCGACGGACCAATGACCGACAAGATGCTTACAGCCGTGTACAGCGGCACATTCGACCCTCCTCACATCGGTCACGCCATCGTGGCGAACTATATCGCACAGTGGGCCGGTGTGGAGGAAGTACTTATGATGGTCAGTCCGCTAAATCCGCTCAAAGCCGGTACGCACCCGGTTGACGATAACATGCGTATGCGTATGGTCGAAGCTCTTGCCGCAGGCTGTCGTGGAGTAAAAGCGAGTGACTTTGAACTGCACCTGCCTCTGCCGACTTACAGTTACCGTACTTTGTGTGCCTTGCGGGAAGCATATCCCGGACGTCAGTTCCGGCTGGTGATAGGTTCGGATAACTGGAGTGTGATAGACCGTTGGCGCAATCCCGAAGAGATAATAAGAGAATTTGGCCTGATAGTCTACCCGAGGCCGGGACATCTTCGTCCCGCTGTGCTGCCTGACAACGTACAGTGGCTCGATGATGCACCACAGGTAGTCATGTCAAGCACATTTGTGCGACAGGCTGCATACGAAGGCCGCAGACTTGACTATTTTGTACCGCATGGTGTGGTCGAACTGATAGAAAAGTATAAATTGTACCGCAATAATGATAAGTGAGGAAATAGCAGCCCGACTGACGGGCCTTGTGACTACGGCCACTCAGTATTGTGCTTTGGTCGAACAGAGCGCCGATTATGAGCGCGACGAATGGATAAAACGTATAGTGATAGCTCTGCCGGCTCTCTATATAGGGGTACAGAGTCTGAGTCTTGAAGATGTGCCCACTCTCGATGATGGAGGCTATCTGGCCGAGTATGTCGATGAAATTCTTTATGAAAAGGTAAGACGTTCAACAGCCGCGCTGCTTGGTGAAGACGATGTGTACCTTGAGACTTTCGAGGAGGATATGAAGTACAGCGACACACCTATAGCCGCCACTATATCCGAGGGTATCGCCGATATATTCCAGAGTGTTTATAATTATGTAGGTGTGGCACGCGACAGCGACGGCGACCTGCTTGGCGATGCATTCCGTGAACTTAAAGAGAGTTTTGAAACATATTGGAGTCAGACACTCTGCAACACATTGCGTGCGCTTAATGCTCTGCTGCGTCAGTAAGAGCGTGATGTGACCACCCATTAATAAACCGTAAAACGACACATAAAAAATATATGGCGATAGACAGATTATTGAGATGGCTCGACGCATCGAGCTGCAACTTCATGGCCGTGGACACCATACGCCGTGAGCTTGACAATGCCGGCTTTACAGCCCTTGACCCGTGTGCCGACTGGCAGCTTGAACCCGGTGGCCGCTACTATATGGTACGTAACGACAGCGCCGTCATGGCATGGATATGTGGTACGGCACCTCTGGCTGAGACCGGAGCGCGTATCATAGCCGCACACAGTGACAGCCCTTGTTTCAAAATCAAGCCTAACGCCGAAATCATAGGTGACGGCGGTGTAGTGTGTCTGAATGTCGAAAAATACGGCGGCGGTATCATGTACACGTGGTTTGACCGTCCGCTTTCAATCTCAGGACGTGTCATGACTGCCGGCAGTGACCCGTTGAACCCCCGCACACATCTTGTTGACCTTCGGCGTCCCGTTGCAGTGATTCCACATCTCGCCATACACTTCAATCGCGGTGTCAATGAAGGCAACCCGCTGTCGGTACAGAAAGACATGAAGCCGGTAGTAGGTTATTACACTCCCGACAAACTACGTGAGCTTATGTTACGTGGCGGCGTGGTACGTTGTATGGTAGCCGAACATTTGGGTATACAGCCTGAAGAAGTGCTTGACTACGAGTTGTGCCTTTATCCCTGCGAACCTGCCGCAGTGTGCGGAGCCTCCGGTGAATATTTCCAGTCGGCACGTATTGATGACCTCTCGATGGCTTTCGGGGCGCTTGAAGCCATGCTTGCCACAGCCGACACACCGTGTGCCGCCACAAGAATAATGGCAATATTCGACAACGAAGAGACAGGTAGCGGCACACGTCAGGGCGCCGCCTCACCGGTGTTGCGTGACATTATGGAGCGTATCACTGCCGTCGAAACACCCGACGACAGACAGAGCGTGTACAAAGCCATAGCCCGTTCATTCCTTATCTCGGCTGATGATGCTCATGCATGGCACCCCAACTATAATGAGAAGTACGACCCCACTAATCACCCTGTTATAGGAGGCGGCCCTGTGGTTAAAATCAACGCTAACTGTAAATACATGACAGATGCCCGCAGTGCTGCCGTATTCCGCAGTCTGTGTGCTAAAGCGGGAGTAAACTGTCAGGTGTTTGTCAATCACGGCGATGTAGCCGGAGGTTCCACACTCGGCAATATACTGACCTCACAGCTTGATGTGGCCGGTGTCGACGTGGGCAATGCTATATGGGCAATGCACTCGGCACGTGAGACAGCGGGTGTCAGCGATCAGGCCGACGCAGTGCGCGTATTCAAGACATTCTACGGTGACTGCTGATGCCGATAAGGCGGCTCTGCGGACACAGAGGTAACAAACTATTTGCCGGAAAGGTAAAAAAGTTATATCTTTGCAGCTGCAATACGCTCATGGCCCGGCATGGCGCGGGCGAGTGCCGTTTCCGGCCCCGTCCGCCGTACCGGGCAAAGCCGATATAAGAGAACAGCAACAAATACAGACATACACACAAGATGAATGTAAATTATGAGAAACTCGGAGATGTACGCGGCGAAATAGTCGTGACTCTCGAGGAAAAAGATTACGCAGACAAAGTAAAGAAACAGCTCAAGGAGATAGGCCGTCGCCGTCCGGAACCGGGCTTCCGCGCCGGTAAAGTGCCCGCCGGCCTGCTGGAGAAGAAATACGGTAAAGCCGCCAAGTATGAAATCATCAACCAAACAGTAGGCGAGGCCGTATATGACTACATAAAGGAGAATAACCTTCACGTACTCGGTAACCCCATACCTGTGAAGGACAATGAAATCAACTTTGATAATGCCGACTTCACTTTCAAGTTTGAAGTAGGTCTGGCTCCTGAGTTTGACACTCATGTCAACAAGGATATGCACGTGCCTTACTATAAAATCGCTGTTGCCGATGACATGATGAAGCGTCAGGACGAGGCTCTGCGTCGTCGTTTCGGCAAGCAGGAGAGCGGTGAGGTTATAGACGAGACAGCTGTGGTTAAAGGTGTTATCACCGAGCTTGAGGCCGACGGCAGCGACAAAGAGAACGGAGTCGTTGTTGAGAACGGTATCGTAGCTCCCGAACACTTTACTGACGCTGACCAGCGTTCGCTGTTCGTAGGCAAGAAGGTAGGTGACACTATCATCTTCAACCCCTCTGCAACATGCGGCCACAATGTCACCGAACTGTCCTCAATGCTTAACATTGACAAGAACGAGGTAGACGCCCACAAGGGTGACTTCCGTTTCGAGGTGAAAGAGGCTATTGTGCTCAAGCCCGCTGAGGTTGGTGAGGAATACTTCAAGCAGGTATTCGGTCCCGATAAGGTTCACAATGAGGAGGAGTATAATGAAGAGCTGAAGAAGATGATTGCTCAGGCTCTTGAACGTGACTCCAACTATCGTTTCACTATCGACGCCAAGACTGCCATACTCAATGCCGTAGGTCGCCTTGAACTTCCCGATGACATACTGAAGGCTTATCTGATGACTCAGAATGAAGCTCTTACTCCCGAGAATATCGACGAGCAGTATGCCGCCATGCGTCCGCAGCTCGAATGGGAGCTTATCCGCGAGGCTATATGCGCTCAGCTCGGTGTTAAACTCGAAAAGGAAGACCTCGACGAGATGGCTCGCTTCATAGCACGCCAGCAGTTTGCCCAGTACGGCATGACAAGCGTGCCCGATGATATGCTGACCAAGTATGCCGACGAGATACTCAAAGATGATCGTGCCCGTCAGCAGATAGCCCAGCAGGCTCTTGACAACAAGTTCTACAGCGCCGTTCACGAGGCTGTGACAGCCGACGAAAAAGACGTCAACGTAGAGGAGTTTAACGCTCTGTTCGCTCCCGCCGCCAAGGCTGAGGAAGCAGCCGAGCAGGCCGACGCCTGAGAGGTGTTTTCGGACGCCCACATCGAACCTCACAGAGGGTAAAATTGTTAAAAACCCGGTGCGGAACCTTCCGCATCGGGTTTTGGTACAATATTTGTAACATAATATGTACACCCGGAGGAGGTGATGACACACTGAAAAAGTGTGTCCGAAAATAAAAAACAGATTTACAAAGATAATGAACAACGACTTTAGAAATTATGCTGTCAATCATCTTGGTATGAGTTCGAATACACTTGACAGCTACACACGCCATATCAGCGCACAGGCCGCTATGAGCGGCATAAACCCTACGGCCGACTATCTGAATCCTTACATTCTGGAAGAGCGTCAGCTCAATGTCACCCAGATGGACGTGTTCTCACGTCTGATGATGGACCGTATCATATTCCTCGGTACTCAGGTTAGCGATCAGTCGGCCAATATAATTCAGGCCCAGCTGCTCTATCTTGACTCGGTTGACCCTGAGAAGGATATCTCAATATACATCAACTCACCCGGCGGAAGTGTATATGCAGGTCTCGGTATCTACGACACCATGCAGTATGTGACCAGCAACGTGTCAACTATATGTACTGGTATGGCCGCCTCGATGGCCGCTGTGCTGCTTGTAGCCGGCGAGCATGGCAAGCGTTTCGCTCTGCCTCACTCGCGTGTGATGATACACCAGCCGATGGGTGGCATACAGGGTCAGGCATCGGATATAGAGATAACAGCCCGCGAGATACTGAAACTCAAATCGGAACTGTACAATATAATCTCCGAGCATAGCGGACAGCCTTACTCTAAGGTTGAAGCCGACAGCGACCGTGACTACTGGATGACAGCCGCTGAAGCCAAAGAGTACGGTATGATAGACAAAGTGCTTGTCAATCCGCGTAAAGAGGTAAAGGAATAAGAAACTAAAAGCACCCAATCATAATTATGGCAACAAAAACGGGTAGCGGTACGCAACGTTGCGCCATGTGCGGCGCCAACGAGACTAAGGCCACGCCTCTGGTTCAGGTGTTTGACGGGCTTAGCCTATGTACCGACTGCATCAACTTCATCGATCAGGCACGCGACACGCAGCTGAAGGTGAAGAAGGCACCCGCCAGAAAGGAGAGTGCCAAAGAGGGATTGGGCATACCTAAGCCCAAGGAAATAAATGCTTTCCTTGACCAGTATGTGATAGGTCAGGAGGAAGCTAAGAAATATATGTCGGTAGCCGTCTACAACCATTACAAGCGTATAGCTCAGATGGAAGCCGCCGCTGCCGGACAGAAGAGCGAAGACGATGATGTCGACATAGAGAAGTCGAACATCATACTGGTAGGCCCTACCGGAACAGGCAAGACCCTTTTGGCTAAGACCATAGCCCGTCTGCTCGATGTGCCTTTCACGATAGTAGACGCCACTGTGCTGACTGAGGCCGGTTATGTCGGCGAGGATATAGAATCGCTTCTTACCCGTTTGCTTCAGGCATGTGACTACGATGTGGAGCGTGCCCAGAAGGGTATAGTGTTTATTGACGAGATTGACAAGATAGCTCGTAAGAGCGACAATCCTTCTATAACACGCGACGTATCTGGCGAAGGTGTACAGCAGGGTCTGCTCAAACTGCTCGAAGGTTCGACGGTACTTGTTCCGCCTAACGGTGGCCGAAAGCACCCCGAACAGAAGATGATAGCCGTTGACACGAAGAACATACTGTTCATCTGCGGTGGTGCCTTCGACGGTATAGAGCGCAAGATAGCCTCACGTCTCAACACGCATGTTGTCGGCTACGGTCACGATGAAACCTCGCGTAAGCGTCAGCGCGACAATCTGATGCGCTACGTTATGCCGCAGGACCTCAAATCATTCGGTCTTATACCGGAGATTATCGGACGTCTGCCGGTGCTGACCAGCATGGAGAGTCTTGACAAGACAGCATTGCGCCGTATTCTCACCGAGCCTAAGAACGCGATAATACGTCAGTATCAGCGTCTGTTCGAGATGGACGGTGTGAAACTTGAGTTTGATGACAGCGCTCTTGACACTATTGTGGACAAGGCCATAGAATATAAACTCGGTGCACGAGGTCTGCGCTCGATAGTTGAGACAGTCATGGTAGATGCCATGTACGATGTGCCTTCCGAGCCGGTTGAGACTTTCAAAGTTGATTCGGCTTATGTGCTTGATAAGCTCAACAAAGCACATTTCGACAAGACTGCAATGACCGACTGAGGTTTAAGTATAACAACCTTCAGACGATATAAACACCCCCTGTGCCGGAATGAAGTGACCCCAAAAAGTTGGACGTGTTAAACACTAACCAGTTATAGAAAGAGTTCGGTATTGTACCGGACTCTTTCCTTCTAACCGGGATTTGATTCTTTTATTGTTATAATAAT
>JAAVDM010000049.1 GCA_014801815.1 Bacteroides sp.
GAGATTTTGGGATGATTTTACAAAGTTGAAGAGGGAGCGATGCGGGCATCGCGACCGATGAAATCTTTGTAAAAGCGCCCAAAAGATCCTTTGTGATGAAATCAAAAATTAATAATACAATATTCAAATCTTTAATTTGGTTTTAAACTAAACACACTCTAAGAGCTACTTATATATCAACACTTTTATCAGGCAGAGATTCTGTCTGTCACTTCAATAGGACGAAGCGCGGCACAAGGCGTTCGACCTTTACCTTACCCACAGGTGTGTCTACCTCAGTGTCACTGTCGGAGAATATGATAAGTACGCTATTACCGGTTTCAGGGTCAGTCTTGGTCACCTGCAGGATGTCCGGGCCATCAGGCGAAGAGATACGGGCAAAGTTGGAAGTACCGCGCCACAAGGCAGGATTATTCTGACGCAGTGTCATGACGTAAGCCACATAGTCGCGCAGGTCGGCTTCCTCGGGCGTACGCGGTTCGAGATGACCGGTTGTACGCGCTATGTTGTCTTTCTGTCCGCCTTCGGTGTCGCGGCTGAGATCTCCGTACTCATCACCGTAATACAAAGTAATAGGGCCGGAATAACCGGCGAGTATGGCGTGACGCAGTTTCATCTGACGCCAGCGGTCAGCATCATCATCGGCAAAATGGTCTGCCAGACGATAACCGTCATGATTGCTCAGATAAAGATTAGGCATGACCGCATCATTGAGATAACCGCGCAGCGTAGGCACTGAATAAATGGTGACAACATCGTCCCAGCCGTTAGCCAGCCCGGGTAGCGAGGGGTCCTGCATAGGGCCGCTTATCAGCTCCTTACCGTCAAAATCGAAAGCACTCAGCAAACCGCCGTCACGGTACACACCACGATTTATGACATCGGCTGTGCCCCAGTCCTCACCTACCATGTAACCGAGTGTACCCCAGCGTTCGCCGGCCTCACGGCGTTTTGTGGTAAGTTCTTCGACAGCACCGCGTATCTCATTCCAATAGTTGACACCGTTCTGTGTGGCCTGATAAGCTTGGTCAAGTCGCCAGCCGTCAATACCGAAATTGTCTATCCAGTATGTAGCCACTTCCTTGATGTAATCGAGTGAACCGGGATAACGTATGTTACCCTGTCCACCTTCAGGCCCTCGGTCACTGTCCACCCATTCCACATCGAGAGTGTAACCTGACGGCGACGAGGCAGTCACACCACCGTGATGACCGAAAACACCGTCAAGTATCACATACATACCACGTGCGTGAGCCTCGCGCACCAATTCACGCAAATCATCTTCGGTACCGAAATTGGGGTCGACCGCAAAGAAATTGTTAGTGAAATAGCCGGTAGCCTGCAGCTTCTCACCTCCGCCGGCTGATGTGCTGTCGAAGATAGGTGTCAGCCATATAGCATTGGCCCCCAAAGCTTTGATATGGTCAAGAGCAGCAGTGACTCCCTTGATATTTCCGTTCTTGCGGTGGCCGTCCGGCCCCCACATCGCCGTATAGCCGGGACCACCGTCATCGGCATGTTGGAAAGAGGCTACCATCACCTGATAGATAGTAAGTTGTCGCGGGTCCTGCTGCTCTTCGGCATGTGACACTCCGAGGCCCAGCAGCGCAAGCAGCGCCACAAGGCTACGCTTTATTAGTCTGAGCATAACTGAAATAATTGAAATAATCAGAATTATATTTCCTCGCCGCGCAGAGTGGCCGAAGTGGCTGACAACACACGGACTTTCACAAAATCACCCGGACGGTGTTCACCGCCATCTTTACGACGACGAGCGAACACCACTACCTTATTCTGTGAGGTACGGCCAAACACTTCTTCATCACTGCGTTTCGACTTGCCCTCAACGAGCACTTCAAACTCCTTACCCACATCACGCAGGTTGGATTCGAGAGACAGTTCGTTCTGCAGGGCTATCATACGGTTCAGACGCTCAATTTTGACTTCTTCCGGCACGTTGTCGGCAAGATGCTTCGAAGCAAAAGTGCCGGGACGCTCGGAATATTTGAACATAAAAGCCGAATCGAAACCGGCTTCACGCATAAGCTGAAGAGTCTGTGTGAAATCCTCCTCGCTCTCATTGTGAAAACCCGTGAACATGTCAGTCGAGAGTCCTGCGTTGGGCAATATACGGCGTATGGCCGCAACACGATCCAGATACCATTCGCGTGTGTACTTGCGGTTCATATCGTGCAGCACCGAATTGCTGCCGCTCTGTACGGGTAGGTGTATATGACGCGCTATGTTAGCATGACGCGCCATAGCGTGCAGCGTGTCGTCGCTCATATCTTTGGGGTGCGATGTAGTGAAACGCACACGCATGTCGGGGGCTGCCTCAGCCACAATCTCAAGCAATGCGGGGAAGTCTGTAACTGTCCCGTCGGGTGCTTCATAACGGTAGCTATTGACATTCTGACCCAACAGAGTGACCTCGCGGAAACCACGACTGCGCAGATCCTCAAGCTCATGCAGTATGCTCTCCGGCTCACGTGAACGCTCACGGCCACGAGTATAGGGCACAATACAGTAAGAACAGAAATTATTACAACCGCGCATTATCGAAATAAAGCCTCCTACCTTGTTGGCCCCAAGACGCCGGGGGAGCACATTACGGTAAGTCTCGGTGGTGGAGAGTTCGATATTTATAGCTTTCTGTCCCTGCTCGGCAGCGCCTACGAGAGAAGGCAAATCGAGATAGGCATCCGGACCGGCTACTATATCGACACCGTATTCGTCTATAAGTCTGTGTTTAAGACGCTCGGCCATACAGCCTATGACACCTATGATTATATTGCGGCCCAGACGACGGCGCATCGAATTCCAGTAATTCAACCGGCCATAGATTTTCTGTTCGGCATTGTCGCGTATCGAGCAGGTATTTATCAGCACGGCAGCGGCTTCGTCGTCACGTTCGGTAGTCTCATAGCCGGCCATACCCATCATCGAAGCCACAACTTCCGAATCGGCCACATTCATCTGGCACCCGTAAGTCTCTATGCGCACTTTCTTCAAAGAAGTGCAGTTTTTATCGTTATTCGGCAAAAAAAACGGCTCCATATTATTGCATGTCGGAATTTAATGATTAAATTTGCGCAAAATTACCACTTAAATCTAAACGCTACAAATGAGCATCCCTTTTATTACTGCAGAAGAGGCTGCCAGCTATATTAAAAATGGCGACAACGTAGGCTTCTCAGGCTTTACCGCCTCCGGTACCCCTAAAGTTGTAACAGTGGCTCTGGCCAAGCGTGCCCGCGAGCTCCATGAAAAAGGCGAACCATTCAAAATCAACATGTTCACGGGTGCTTCAACCAACGATCATGTCGATGGAGAATTGGCCCGTGCAAAAGCAATCAACATCCGTACTCCATATCAGGGACATCCTGATTCACGCAAAGCTCTTAACGATGGTGAGATACATTACTTCGATGCTCACCTGAGCCACGTATCACAGGATCTGCGCTATGGCTTCTTTGGTGACATTGACGTAGCTATAATCGAGGTGACAGAGATGACTCCCAGCGGCGAGTTTATCCTTGGTGCCGGTCTGGGTATGAGCCCCACTCTGGCTATGATGGCCAAGAAAGTCATAATCGAGTACAGCTCTTTCTATAAGACTTCATTCCGCGGCTTCCATGACAACTATGTGCCTCTGGATCCCCCTCACCGCCGCGAGATTCCTATCTATAAGCCCTCTGACCGTATCGGTAGCACCGTTATCAAGATTGACCCCAAGAAGATTATCGGTATCGTACCTTCCAACGCTTCGGAGAGTATCAAACCTTTCACCGCTTCTGACGAAACAACACACCGCATCGGTGAGAATGTCTGCAACTTCCTCGCTTCACAGCTCCGCGAAGGCAAGATGCCGAGAGAATTCCTGCCCATTCAGTCCGGTGTAGGTAACGTAGCCAATGCCGTGCTGTACGGTCTGGGTGAGAATCCTGACATTCCTCAGTTCGAAATGTACACCGAGGTTATTCAGGACGCCGTTATGACTCTTATGGAGGAAGGTAAATGTAAGTTTGCTTCTACCTGTGCGCTTACATTCTCAGATGACGCCATGATGCACTTCATGGACAACATCGACTTCTTCCGCGACAAGATACTCATGCGTCCGGGCGAAATCTCCAATTCTCCCGAAGTTGTGCGTCGACTCGGCCTTATCGCCATGAACACTGCTCTTGAAGCTGACATCTTCGGTAATGTCAACTCTACTCACGTGCTCGGCACCAAGATGATGAACGGTATCGGTGGCTCGGCTGACTTCTGCCGCAACGCCTACCTGTCGATATTCTCCTGCCCCTCTATACAGAAAGGCGGTAAGATTTCGGCTATCGTGCCTATGGTTTCGCATGTCGATCACAGCGAGCACTCTGTTAAGATTCTCGTTACAGAGCAGGGTGTTGCCGACCTTCGTGGCAAAGACCCGCGTCAGCGTGCGCACACTATCATCGAGAACTGCGCTCACCCCATGTACAAACAGCTCCTCTGGGACTACCTCAAACTTTGCGAGGGCAAGGGTGTACACACTCCTCACAGCCTGCGTTCGGCTTTCGCTTTCCACCAGACTCTTATGGAAGAAGGCGATATGACACTCACCGACTACGCTCGTTTTGAGAAGAGATAAACAGCTGACAGCATTTACAGTCAATATATAATACTTACGGCTCCACTGATTCAGTCAGTGGAGCCGTAAGTATTATAGTCAGTATTACATCTTGATTAGCCTACCGATGAGCCGGGACGCACATCACCGTTGGGGCCTATCACCACAAGACGGCCATCGGCGTCGACAGCGCTCAGAATCATGCCCTGACTCTCAATGCCGCGAAGTTTTCGCGGAGCGAAATTAGCCATGAAACATACCTCCTGACCCACAAGTTCCTCGGGTTTATAGTATTTGGCTATACCGCTGACAATGGTACGGCCACCCATACCGTCATCTATACGCAGACGCAGCAGTTTATCGGCTTTAGGCACTTTGTCGCACTCCACGACACGACCAACACGTATATCCATACGCTCGAAAGTCTCAAACTCCACATTGTCCTTGACTGCAGCCGGCTTCCACTGCGCGAGTTGATTAGCCTCCTTAGTAGCCAGCAGTTTGTTGACCTGAGCCTCGACTACATTGTCTTCTATCTTCTCAAACAGCAGATGCGGTTTGTCAATGGTATCACCGGCTTTCACAAGGTCAAAACGGCCGAGCATATCCCAGCTCAGATGCTCAAGATGAAGCTGTGAGGCGAGATCGGCTCCCATGAAAGGCATAAACGGTTCAAAAGCCACTGCCAGATTGGCACATATCTGAACAGCTATGTTAAGAATAGTGCCTACACGCTCCATATCGGTCTTGGCAAGTTTCCAAGGTTCGGTATCAGCCAGATATTTATTACCGGCACGCGCCACGTTCATTGCTTCCTTAAGCGCTTCGCGGAATTTGAAAGCGTCCAGACAGGCACCTTCGGCTTCGACAGCCTTACGGACTTCATCCATGACATTATGGTCAGTCTCCGTCAGCTCGCCGAATACAGGCACAACACCGTTGAAGTACTTATGTACAAGCACCATAGCACGGTTGACGAAATTACCTAATATCGCTACCAGCTCGGAGTTGTTACGTGCCTGAAAATCTTTCCACGTAAAGTTATTATCCTTTGTTTCGGGTGCATTAGCTGTAAGCACGTAACGCAGTACGTCCTGCTTGCCGGGGAGTTCCTGGAGGTATTCATGCAACCATACCGCCCAGTTACGCGAAGTAGAAATTTTGTCGTCCTCAAGATTCAGGAACTCATTGGCAGGCACATTATCGGGCAGATTATATGTACCGTCGGCCATAAGCATAGCCGGGAACACGATGCAGTGAAACACGATGTTGTCCTTGCCTATGAAGTGCAGCATACGTGTCTCAGGGTCTTTCCACCACTTCTCCCATGAGTCGGGAGCAACATCTATAGTGTTGGAGATATAACCTATCGGGGCGTCAAACCACACATAGAGAACCTTACCTTCGGCACCTTCGACAGGTACAGGAATACCCCAATCGAGGTCACGACTCACGGCACGGGGCTGCAGGCCCATGTCGAGCCATGATTTACACTGTCCGTAAACGTTTGTTTTCCATTCCTTGTGGTCTTCAAGTATCCACTTACGCAAACGCGGCTCCCACTTGTCGAGAGGAAGGTACCAGTGGCTTGTCTCACGCATCACGGGCACATTACCGGTTATAGCCGAACGAGGATTGATAAGGTCAGTGGCATTGAGCGATGTACCGCAAGCCTCGCACTGGTCTCCATAAGCACGCTCATTGCCGCAGTGAGGACAGGTACCGACTACATAGCGGTCGGCAAGGAACTGATTGGCCTGCTCGTCGTAAAGCTGCATCGAAGTCTTTTCGACAAATTCGCCCTTATCATAGAGACGGCGGAAAAAATCGGAAGCCGTACGGCGATGAGTGTCCGAAGTGGTACGTCCATAGACATCGAACGAAATGCCAAGCTGCTCGAATGAATCCTTGATTATGTTGTGGTAGCGGTCCACAATATCCTGCGGTGTCACACCTTCGGCCTTAGCTTTGATTGTGATGGGCACACCATGTTCGTCGCTACCGCCGACAAACATCACTTCCTCACCTTTCAGGCGCAGATAGCGCGCATATATGTCAGCCGGCACATACACACCGGCAAGGTGACCGATATGCACAGGGCCGTTAGCGTAGGGAAGCGCCGAAGTTATCAGCGTACGTTTGAATTTCTTGTTGTCTTTGTCCATTTGTAGGATAGTATCTATTTTGAGGAAGTTGCAAATTTACGAAAAAATCACGATAGTAACTCTCATAAGTCCTCATTACCGGCCGACTGAGCAGCACCATTACCACGACCGCCCTCTGCCGGAGGAGAAACCCTGTGCATTCTCTCACTTCTGCCGAAGTCCTGAAAAGTTCTGTCACCGGAATCGGTGATATCGTTTCTCTGCTCGTTTGCCTCAGTATTTTCCGACTTTTCGTCAGGACGATGGTTTCTATTACGCCGGTTGCGATGCGAGGAATTTTCATCTCTCTCCGGCTGAATATCTTCGTCCTGTTTCAACTCACCGGACAGCAAGTCAGTCTCATTCTGCGGCTGAGCGACATCATCTTGCGACGCAGGCTTCTGTTTCGTTTTTTTACGCTTGCGTTTCTTGGGTTTCGGGTCAGCTTTGGGAGCTTCGGGGTCAGGTTCGTCAGCAGCACACTGCGGAACTCCGGCGCTACGCAGGGAATCAACTATCAATTCAGCTGCATAATCGGCTGCCGACGAATTACCTAATCTGCGCCGCATATTCTTGTAGCCGCTCACCTGCCATTCGCGGCGCGGCGAGGGCTGAAGCAGCGGAGCCAGCTCACGGGCAATCTGTCCGGGTGTGCAGTTATGCAAAAGCAATTCCGGCACAACCGAATTGTTGACTATGAGATTGGGCAAAGAGACATACTTCACTTTCAGCAGTCTCTCCATTATCTTGTAGGACAGTTTGCTGCCGTTGGCACGGTAGCAGACTACCTGCGGCGTACCTATCAGAGCCGTCTCAAGAGTAGCTGTACCCGAAGTAACAAGAGCCGCCTGCGAATATTTCAGCAATGTAGGAGTACAGCCGAACACTACCTGCAGACCCGGGTCCTGAGCTATCTCACGATAAAACTTCTCGCTTATGGCAGGTGCGGCAGCCACAACATATTGACATGCCGGGAAACGTTTGACTGCCTCAAGCATCACGGGCAGATTATTGCGTATCTCACCCTTACGCGAACCGGGGAGCAAAGCTATAATTGGACGGTCAATATCGGCAAGTCCCTGACGTTCGACAAAATGCCGCTTTGGAGGAAGATGACCGAGAGCATAATCCATCTCCTGTACCGACGGATTGCCGACATAGGTCACGTTATATCCGTGACGGTTATAGAACGGCACTTCAAAAGGTAATATCGAGTACATATTGTCAACATACTTCTTGATACGTTTCACACGATATTCCTTCCATGCCCATACTTTAGGCGAAATATAGTAGTCAACACGTATGCCAAGCGATTTGGCGTATTTAGCCATTTTCAGATTGAAACCCGGATAATCAATCAAAATAAGCACATCCGGGTAAAATTCAGCCAGCAGTTGTCTGGCAGATTTGAGATTGCGCCACAGCTGAGGCAACTTGCGCAACACCTCGCTGAAGCCCATGACGTTCATCTGATCATAATGCACTTCCGGCCGACGGCGGGCGGCCTTGGCCATGAGGTCTCCGCCGAAAAATCGTATCTGTGCCTGTTCGTCGAGTTTTCTTATAGCCGTTATCACATCGGCTGCATGAATATCGCCGGATGCCTCTCCGGCAATCAGCATATACTTCATAAATTTTTAAGCTGTGTATGGTTACGGGGTCTGACACCGAATCACAACGCTTCCTTACAGTGTCGCCCGGGCGTATAATGCCTTTCTAAGTAGGTCTTAAAAATTAATGAACATATAAAACGCAGTTATTTTTGAGGCGATTCGGACGCGGAGCGAAGGAGAATACTTCAGTATCCGACTGAGTGACAAGTCCGAAGCGACCAAAAATAACAAGTTTTATTGTTCAAGATTCAAAGACTGTACCTATAAATAGATATCGTTTAATTTTTAAGAGTTACCTATTAGATTGATTATAGCGCCGTAGGTTTACATGACTACTGTTTTTTTAAGTCTATTGACCTCTCCGTTTCAATAACAAGCCACTGTCTGACGTTCTTATAAATGACACGGCGCAGTCCGTAACATACGTAAATCTTCAAAAACGGTTACACTCCAGATGTGGCATCTTCTTACATTTCTCTCTCTACCGAACTGGCTGCTCGCTGTCATCGTACTGCTCGCTGCCATTGTGGTTACTTATATATTTAGATTGTTTTCTCCGCGTATGCGGCACGGACGTGAGGGTGAACGAAAGGTTCGGCAACTGCTTGACGGCATGGCTAACAAGGCAAATATTCCGCTGCATGACCTTCTGCTTCCGACAGCAGGCGGTCACACAACCCAGATTGACCACTTGCTTATATCGCAACGGGGAATATTTGTTATCGAAACCAAAAGCCACTATGGAACAATAACGGGCGACCCGCAAAATCGTAATTGGAGACAGCAAGCCACCACGTATACCCAAGACTTCTATAACCCTCTCATGCAGAATGCTTCACATATACGCCATCTGCGCAATCTGCTCAGGCGGCTCCCGGCCGAATGGTTTATATCGGTAGTGGTATTCACCGATGCCGAAAGTCTGAAGATCTCACGCGGAGGTGACGGTGTCGTAGTACTGCTTTCAGATCTCTCCGACAAACTGAAACAATATCCGCGTATCATAGAAAGGAAACAACTGTCCGAAATAGCAGGCACCGTACGCAAAGCTAATTTCCGGAATCCGCTGAAACGTATAAAACACGTATTTCATGCCCAACGCACCGCGAAGCAGTCAAATAACAATAAATAGCTCCCGCTCCAATGAATAAAGCACGTTATCTCATTCTCGCCTTTATAAGCGCTCTGATAGGGTTGGCCATGACAGCCTGTATCTCCGACGATTTCTCGACCTCGCCCGATGACAGGCTCACATTCTCTACCGACACCGTAAGTTTCGATACCGTCTTTACGGGACAAGGTACACCTACAGCACGTCTGTTAGTATTCAATCACGCAAAAAAGGCTGTCAATATCTCTTCGATACGTTTCGCCCGACAGGATACGGAGTTCTCACTTAATGTCGATGGCATGAGCGGTGAGACTTTCAGCGACGTCGAGATTCGTGGCGGCGACTCTATCTATGTGTTCATCGAGTGTAATCTGCCCGAGTCTGCCAATAAAGAACCACATCTTGTCAGCGACCGCCTGCAGTTTGTCACTAACGGTGTGACACAAGAAGTCGAGGTCGAGGCGTACGGTCAGAACGTTACCCGACTGCGTGGCACAGTGCTGACGGAAGATACCTATTTCAATGATTCCGTACCTTACGTAGTGACCGATTCTCTGATTGTAGAAGCCGGTGCCACACTCTATGCCGCTCCCGGCACGCGCCTGCTGTTCCATGACAAGGCGAAATTAGTGGTACGCGGACGTATCGAGGCCGTCGGCGAACCGGGACGGCTCGTCCAGCTGCGCGGTGATCGTCTTGACAACGTATTGCCGGACGTGCCGTACGCCATACTTGCCGGACAGTGGCAGGGTGTGAACATAGCCTCCGGTTCATTCGACAACCGTCTGGAGTACGTCCAGATGCAATCTACAGTCGAGGGTCTGACAATAGATTCCTGCGCACTCGATGACCGCACACGCCTGACGCTGGTCAACAGCTGGCTGCACAATTCTCAAGGCTCGGTACTGACTTCCCGATATGCCCGTGTCAACGCATACGGAGTATGCTTCTCGGAAGCGGCTAATGCTGTAGTATCGCTTACCGGCGGTGTACATGATTTCAGCCAGTGTACTATATCCAATTATTATCTCTTCTCGGGTTCAGGCGAACCGTTGCTGTATCTGTCACACCTCTACCCCGATGACCGTATCGGCAATTCAGCGCCACTGATGCAGGCTGACTTCGGCAACTGTATACTGTACGGAATGCGTTCCTCAATCAATACCTCCAGTCTTGCCGACACTAATGTGTATCTGCGCTATGTATTACTCAAAGAGAATGGTGAAGACGACGATCATTTCATTTTATGTCTGTGGGGAAAAGACCCCCTGTTTTATACAGTGCGTGAGGATTACTATTTCAATTATCGTCTGCGTCCTGAGTCACCGGCCATCGCAGCAGGCAACCCTACCTTAGTAGCTGCTCCCACACTCACCGACATCGACGGACTGCCACGTCTCTCGGCAGGCGCTCCCGACCTCGGTGCATACGTCTACGTTGCTCCGGCCGAATGACGTCTGTATCAATACGATTTTTATTACTTTAGCTGTATCTTATCATGAGCCATACTCTTCAGCGTTCGACTGTAAAATCGCCTATAGGTGACATCGAAATCTTTACCCTGACCAATAAGCAGGGAGCCTCGGTCACTCTGTCATCTCTCGGTGCCGGAGTTATTTCCGTGCGTGTTCCCGACCGTGAAGGACGTCTTGACGAGGTGAGTCTGACATACGCCTCGCCTGTCGACTTCATCGACGATGCTCCTGCCTCGGGCAAGACACTCGGCCGTTATGCCAACCGTATAGCCGGTGCCAAATTCCGCCTTGAGAGCCGCAATGTGTGGCTTGAGGCCAATGACGGCCCTAACGCTCTGAACGGAGGTCGCAACGGTTTTCAGAACCGCCTGTGGCAGGTGGAGAGCGCGGGAAACAGTGAGGTGATATTCCGGCGTGTTTCAGAAGACGGCGAAGAGGGCTATCCGGGTCATCTGGTGGTCGATGTCCGTTACCGCTGGGACAATAAGTGTCGTCTGTCAGTCAGCTACGAAGCCTACACCGATATAACTACAATAATAAACCTCACCAATAACTGCTATTGGAATCTGCGCGGTGCCTCTTCCGGAAGTTCCGGTATGCTGGAACAGGAACTTTCCCTTAAAGCTGTGCTATACCTGCCCTGTAATCAGCAGCTGATACCACTCGGGCCGATGGAGCGTGTCATGGGCACCCCTATGGATTTTCTCAAACCCAAACCAATCGGGCAAGATATAAATGCGCCTTTCGACGTATTGGCTCTCGATAACGGCTACAACACTCCTTTCATGCTTGACCGCTGGTGGCCCGGCACCTTCATCGAGGAAGCTGCCCGACTCTATGACCCCGTCAGCGGACGGTGTCTGACTATCGGCACCGACCAGCCCTCCGCCCTACTCTACACGGGCAATCATCTCGAAGCCGCTCCACCGGCACCCGACGGCACACCGCGTCAGCCCCATGATTTTGTTTCCATAACCATGCAGGGTGTACCCGATGCTCCCAACCGTCCGCATTTCCCTCACCAGACTCTTTTCCCTGAAGATATCTACCGACGCCGTATAGTCTACACTTTCTCGGTGCTCTAAGGAGTCATTTCAAAATGTATAATAATCTGTAGAGACATACCAAAGGTATGTCTCTACAGATTATTATACATTGATTAGAGTAGTGAACAATAACGAATCAATCTTCTTCGACAGCATTGTCCTGTTCATCGGAATCATTATATAGGTTATTCTCCTGCAATAACTCGGCAAGACTGTTCCACTCTTTGATTTTATTTTCATAGTGTGCTTTCTCTTCCTCGTTAAGTTCAGGATGTTCTGATATAAATTCCTCAAAGCAATCAGCTATAGATTTGGCTCCTCGCCAGTCACCATAAATGTAAGCATTCCTGAAGTATTCGATAGCTTTGTCATGATTTTTTTCACAACCGAGTCCATCGGCATATATCCAGCCCATACGATAGGAATATTCTTCCGGATCAAGAGCAGCAGCTACTTCTGTCCATTTGAAAAGCTGTGCAAGCCACTCCTCATTATCAAGATAATCCGGCATGGTCAAATCCCAATAATAATCACTTAGTTTTCCGGCTGCTTCGGCATTGTCGTCAGCAATCGACTCGTAATATTCGACTCCGATTTCGGGGTCACCGCCCTGTGCCATATTCATGTAGTAATCACCGAGCCAAAGCCGAGCCGACTCCTGCCAATGGCTGTCAATCTCAGCGCACTTTTCGTAAAAACGTTCAGCATCGTAGTGATCATACTTCTGCCTCGGACCACCCTCGGACTGATCCGGAGTCTCGGCATTATCGCACATATACCCAAGCAGGTAGTAGCCGAGGGCGTCACCACCTTCAAATGCCGCTTCCTCTGCAAGTGAAAAACATTTGTCTAAGTCAACATCCACGCCGATACCTTCGTGATAGATATAGGCCAGCAGTCCTGTAGACTCCGGAGTGACCGGAGCATTTCGAACCATCTGATATGCTTGGCGGCAAACTTCGGGATTTCCCTCGTTACCGTCAAGCATATCAATAAACTTATCTGTAAGAGTTATCATATCAGTCAAATCTTACACGGGGATTCATCTGAGAAGGTGAATGCCAGTCAATGCCGTATTTTTCTTCTAATATTTCTCTTTTCACACTCCATATACGAAAGCACAATTCTCTGTGACGCGGCACACTCTCAAACCTGTCATTCAACTCGTCCTCAAGGTCATAATAGATTTCTTCCCATTTATGGGTATATTCAACAGGGTCTTTCTTCAGACCTCCTATTTTCGGATTAATCATAATCTGAGTAAGTTCCTCCTTAGTAAAAAGCCGGCTGATAGCTGTCACAAACTCCTTATCCCACTCCTCTGTACGCCAAGGATCAGCCTCAAGAAGAAGATTAAGCTTTAAAAGTTTCTTTGCCAAAGGTTTGATTGACTCATCATCCGGATTCTCACGTAATACACTCCTTACATACATAAACAAGACCTTGTACAGAGCGTGATTATATACTGACTCTCCGAGGGCGGAACAGAATCTAGGAATAGTCTCCTTGTACACTTCCACCGGCGTCATATTATCATACATCAGACGTACGACACCGTTTGCCAGTTCCTCCATAGGACGGTAATCATTAAGCTCATCATATGCCTCGGCGAGAAGTACATAGAGCTGCAGAAGAGTCAGGTCATGACTGTGGTCATAAGCTTCTCGCTGAAGCATATCGACAAGAGAGGAATAAATGAAAACATCCTTCTCGTCCACATCATCGTCATTATCAGGCAAATTTCTCGGACTTAAGGCTAACGCCTCTTCCAGACGTTCATCTATTGATTTCGAAGTGTCATTGACAATACCGTCAACTGTTTTTTTTAATTTAGACTGCTTCATATCTGTATTCTGACGATAAAAAAATTTTTATGGATTAGATATCTACTCCCAATTTAGCAAGTACCTCCTTCAGCGTTTTAGGATCGGAAATATTCTTAACCGTTGTCACACCGAAGTCTACGTTTCTGAACTTGTTGGTAGCCTGATTTACAGTCTCAGTCAGACCTAATTCCTCTTCGATATATTGTCTCGGTGTCTTTCCGTCAAGATAACCGAGATCACTTTTGGTCAGAAGGAAAAAGAAGTTTATATTCTTCAGCTTCCGTCCATGTTCCTCAAGTATAGAAGCCAACCGAGAGTAGGTACTTGCCGGCGATGAATGTTCGGACTCATTACGTGTCTTTATCCATACTTTTGCTTTCGAGCTTACACCGGGCATAAGCGGATCTACCATTGACGGGTCGATAATGAATACTATTGATTCAACATTCTTATAGAACTCCAGAGCTGTGGGAGTACGCGACACATTTGTATCAAAGTTCTCACCTGCGACATCATAGAAGAACTGGTGCCAGGGGACAGGCGATAATTTACGTGGTAGCATAAGCTGAACGACTTTGAACCACTGACGCTGATCAGTCTGCACATTGGCTCCTTTCTTAATACGGTCAGCTATGGCTTGTATCTCAGTATCCGGAGTGGCATCGGTCTGGGTCGCCTTGGTCTTACGTGTTATAAGATCCAGTTCGGAGTAAAGGAAATAGGTCTTGCCTGATGAACGATGACCTACAATACCGATGTGTTTCTCCGTACCAAATGATTTGTCACCGGTATGATGCTCCATATTCTTACAATTCTTACAACGGCGTTTCAGCTTGGCCTTACCATTGAAAATCATGGTAGGAAGCTGTTTATGAGTATCAGGGTTAGTCTGGTGAAACACTCCGTAAATACCCGGTTGAAGTCCTACCGGATGCACATGGTAGTTATCGACCATATACTCAAAGCCCTTGGTAGAACCGCAGGAAGGACACGGACGCCGGATATCGTATATTTTCATCACCAGCCATTCAATACCCATAAGTATACCCATAAATATTATAAGCAGAGCGGCTATAGCCATAAAGATAACGGCAGGGCCGATAAACACAATGAGAAGCACATCCCAAAGATCTTTGAATATATAGAGAGTCCAGTCAAAGAAATTGAGATTGTTCATGAAATCGAAACCCCAGTCGACAGAGAGCTGGCCCACACGTGCTATAGTTTCTTTGTTAACAAGAATCAGAGCGGCTACGATTCCGAATATTATTGCATATAACCAGTTCTCGAAGAAAAAGATAATAGCCAGTCCAAGTGTTATCCAGCCTGCCCATACGAGTACAATCAGAAGAATCTTGAACACCCACAGTATACCATACGCCCCTAAGCCTACTGCCATCAGAGTCACCATAGCAGCAAGGAAGGACAATATGAGACATCCGGTTAGTATAAGAACATTAATGTAAGGCTCCTTATAGAACATCCAAAGCCTTTCCATTTTACCTCTTGTTAAAGGCTTCCATTTATCAAGAGTCTCCGTATTTGCCAAAAGCCATCGTATCACTATCCACATATACAATCCGGTCAGAACCACAATCAGCAGATACAGTAACCACGATGGAGCGTTAGACTTTGCATCTACAAGAGCAAAGCGATACAGAATACTGTTCCAATAATTCTTCAGAAAACCGACATTACTGTCATTGGTATATTTGACATTGATTTCGGCAGTCTTTGTAGTCATAACACTTCCGGGTGTCGTATATTCACGCTCAATAGTTTTGATGTGTTTGCCCCGACTGTTAAACACGTTGGCTTTAGTCCAGTGACCATGGGAGTCTGTCTCATATTTATACGTATATTTGTCAACAGGACATAATTTAGCCTTATTATTTTTTTCTTCTTTCTATTATTACTCTTATTCCATTTGCTTATCTGAAATTGTCTCATCACGATCAAGCGCTATCCCATCGTTTGCAAACTTACGGATACGATCAAAAAGAGAAGATTCAAGTAGATTGATAACCCGGGGAACAGATGTTGTATAGTCAACGACAATAAAAAACTCCTCATCTATACGTGTAGTATTCTGACTCAGCACCACAATCATGTCAAGGTCTTCAGGCACACCGGTATAATATAAAGTATTAGCCTGAAATTGCAGATGCCGTGTAAGAGTTAGAGGAAGTTTCGAAAGAGTGTACAGCAGATCCGGGATTTGGCTGTCGTCAAGACGTACTACAAGTTTCTTCGCTTCCACAGTCCCGTCCTTACCTGCATTTCTGGAGCGATGCATCGCCGTCAGCAGACCTAAGGCTACCTCTGTCAGAAAATTACCATCCTCATAATCAGCCGGAGCGAAAGAAATCTTTTCAGAAGGTAAAGGAGCAGGATCTCCCACAAGCAGTGTGCGAATCTCGGCATTAGCCGGTGTAAGACGCTTATCTGCAGGGAGAAATTTATTTTGTCTCATCATCGCTGCAAACGCCGTAATGTCAGGCTGCTCATTAAATACAGCTAAGTGAGCGATGTAATTAGAGCCGTCACGGCGTGCCGAATCAATATCGGCAAAGAAACCGTAATCGCTCACCACATAGAGAGTACGTCCTGCTACCCATACTTTTTTACCATTACTCAGAGTTACTTCACGGAATGTGTACAGCGACGGGTAACAATCCTCTATTAACGGGGTAGCTATTATGTCGCTCTCTGTGGCCTTCTGGGCTGTGGGCAGAGAATAATTGACCATTGCCGACTGTACAATCTCAGCGGCCTCTTCTGAAGTAAGACCCGGACTGTGAGTACGAAGACCGAAGCCGGAAGCACCGGTATTTATGGATTTCTGGGTAGAGCTCCAGATTATCTGCTCGTAAGGATATTCCTTCGGCCTGAAAGGATCTGTAATAGTCATCGGGACTTATTTTTTGAGAGGAAGTGGAAAATTGAGTTTATTTAAAATCCACACTAACGGGTCAAGTACTCTGAAAGGATTTAACTCGCTTGTCAGATTGGTGCCTTTCGGAGCACTGCCGAGGGCCGAAACTCCGAAGAAGCAGACATTCTTATCGGCATCTTTCCAGTTATTGTCGATATTATTGATGAAGTCCGGTTGTCTCCATACTCTATCAAGAATACTTTTGATACTCTTGCTGTTCATCTCGAATTCCTTGAGATTTATACCGTCAGTCATCAGATAAGGAGAGTTAGTTTTCAGACCGGCTATAGAACAATCCTGAAAACGCTCATCTCCGGAAGTTATATAGTCGATTTTACTGAAGACAACTGCCATGGGCTTTGAGAACATGGCTTTGGCCTCCTCATTGCCCTCCTGAAAATGACCTAAGAGAGCTGATAGAATAGAATCGAAACCGGTATCGGCTTTCGGTTTACCGAGACGCTTACGCACTGCGTCGATATTCTCTGTATCCACAAGATATAGAATCGCATCCGATTTGGTAAGAAATTTCACATTCTCGGCAATGTTGGCCGTCTGTCCGAAATTCTCACCTGCAGTATCATAGAACACTAAATGCATTGACTCTCCTTTAGGAGAAGTCAGAGTGAAAATCATCGGAATGCGTGAACGGAAATCGCCTACGGCAGTCTGATCGACACATCTGCTGTTGTTATACAGAGGATTATAAAAATCGTTCTTATAACGGTTTTCAGTCTGTAACTCACTTTGCTCGGCCACATTCTTATACTCGAGTCCAAGTCGACCGAGTCTGTTTACATTCCTGCGCAGTTCCTCTATCAACACCGCTATATAGTTCGACTTACCGCTGCTTCGCGCTCCTACTATAGAAATGATTTTGCCGCCGTTGAGTACCATGTCGTTAGGTATTCTGTTATGACACTTAGGGCAAAGCATCATGTAGGTTTTCTTTTTACAGTCAGGACATACGGCTGATTTCGGCGTGCCGAATGACAGCAGTCCCCGCTTCGGCACTATAGAGCGTCCCTGGGGATTCACAGGTGTAGGTTTCCAGAAATTTTTATATTTCTCATCTTCAACTTTCTTACAACGGCATAGGAAATGTACGTTTGCGCTGTCGAATGATTCGAAACAATAGGGACATGTAACTTTACTCATGAGGTTTTGAATTTAGGGATTGTTAACTTCCGGTACAATTGTAAGTTGTGAATTTACAGAAAGCTCCACAGGTACGAGACGAAAATACAAATCGTCTCCCTTTTCAGAAGGTTCGACTGTTATCTCGGCTTTACCACTTCGCAAAGCATTAGCCTTTATAATAGCTGAGGCAGGATGATTAATGAGATCGGCAGGCGGAAAACCATTTTGTACCAATACCTTCAGATCACAGGGAAGATCTCCTCCCGGACCCGATAAGGAGAGGACATACTTGTTTGACCTCAGAAAGCCGAATCTCTTTACTTGCGTTACTTTATCAAAATTGATTATCATTGCCTTCAGAGTGAAGGACTTTTCTGTAATAGGCCCTTCAAGAAGGCCTTCGGAAGTGTCAGCAACAGACTTTACAGATACATTTACAGATCCGGTACCCTCAGGAACAGGAACGTTAAAGAATCCGTTTGGTCCGGAGCGGTAAACTTTCCGACTTTGTAGAGCACCGCCATCAAGACTCCATTCCACCTTTGCCTGATCAGAAGCCCCTCATTTCCATTTTAACGATATTCCGTTCTGGCCTCTGCTGATTTGAACGGAATCAAGAGCCGATACAGACGATACTTTAACTCCGTCACCTACCACACCTATATTTCCTGACACAGTAACCGGAATAAAATAGTGTAGACCGGTGAAATCCTTAGGGACAGTACAGTTATTTCCGGCCACATTAAGGCGTTCGGCAGTAAAAGTATCAATAGACACTACATCGTTACGATTGACCTTGAAAGGTTTCGAGGAACGGTAAATGAATACCTGGCCTGTTTTAGGCGTTTCCCAGCTGAGACTGGCACGGGAATCTTCCTCACTTACCGATAAAGACACTGCCTTAGGCTTTTCCTGTGGCATCGCACGCATGGCTATAGGGTTGCCTTTTACTGTACCGCCACGGCCGTCGCTGAATATCGGGGTCAGCGTATAGTTGTAAGCTTTACCTTTTGACAGTCCGGGGTCTCGGAAAGTCGTACCGCTTGCCATAGCCGGAGTACTGTCATCACGACTTATTTCCATACCGGTCAACCCCTTTAGAGGTTGCCAGGAAAAAGTGACACTGTTCTCGTCTACATTCATAGCAATATCAGCTGGAACAAGTTGCTGTATAATAACAACAGGTACGGAAGTTGTGCCGCAGGTAGCCGACATACGTCCGTTGACTTCTGCAAACACTCCATAGTAATATTCAGTGCCGACAGCAGGATTCGGGTCATCAATAACCAGATTGGCTGTTTTGCCTACTACTTTCCCATCTTTCAGGGAAGTAGGTCGTGCGGCTTCACGGCGAACTACCGTATAGACTGCTCCCTCGATAGGGATAGCTTTCCAACTGACCGAAACGGTTTTGTTTGTAACCTTTGCGGTAACAGCTTCAGAAGAGGGTACAGGCATTGAGTCAGCGGTTCGTTTTATTTTGGCTACCAGCTCTTTTGTTGCTGAATATCCCGGCCATAAATCTTCTGCCTGTACTGCTAATTGTGAAGCTATATTAAGATTCTTACGGGCTACAGCGCTTTCAGCATCAGAAATCAGCTGTAAAGCCCGGCGCATACCTGTAAAGGAGAAAACGCATCTTACACAACTCATATCTGCCGGTGCAGATTTCGTGCCACACTTAGGACATGTTATGTCAAGCGGCATAGAACAGTTACGACAATGTTCGGCCTTACGGTCATTGAGCGCACCGCAGAAACGACAGGTTTTCGATGTGGCACTAACAGAACCGTCATCATACTGCATACCGAGTTCCTGCGCCTTAGCTGCTATCAGACCTTGTGCAAGAGCCAGTTCAAGCCCGTTGCGTGTACATTCATCGAGCAATTACTTGTACAAATCCGGTGCGATGAACTTTCTGTTTATAGAGGCCATCATGGTCATTTTCTCTCCTACAGAATCAAAGCCCGCCTCACGCAGAGCTTTGTCATATCCTTTACGCAGATTCTGATCGGAAATGAAATCCTGAATAGCCGACATAAGATGGTGTGCTATATCTTTGGCCGGAGTACGTTGCACATCAACAGAATCAGCACGGGTCTTTGTAGTCAGTACCTGTGAGAAGCGGGTATGGTCAGTGTCGGCAGGTATACCTAAAAACTGATAAATATTCAGAAGGCCGAGTTTTTTCAGATAGCTGTTGATAGCGTCCATACGTGCTTTAGGCAATGGTTTCACACCGTCGTCATGAATAGGTTTCACAACCGGACCGGAAGTTCTGACCTTAGCCCCTATAATACTCAGAATATCTTTGGCAGACAAGCCCTTGGATTTAAATTTTCTTTCTACTGCCGTTAGCGCATCAGCATCAATTTCCATGGTGCGCTTATCTACAAATGTATTGGCAAAATCACAGACTTCGCTTTTAAGTTCCTGAAGTATCTTATCGGCCTGAGATGCGATATAGGAAGGTTCATTCTGCACTCTGTCGATAGCCTGAGTAATGAAGTCATTGATTTCAGTGTACTACTCAGGTGTAATCATTCTGCGGTTACGCTTTCCCGTAAGATTCGTCTGTTCTTTTTTAAGAGCAGCTACAATTTTCTTAGGGTCACGTTCCGAAGGAGGAACTTTGGAAAGAGTAAATATATTATATGCCATAGTGCAGAATAATAATTATTATTTTATACCCATACTGAATTCCTGTGCAATAGAAGAGAACGCAGCATCGAGCTTATCTACAGATGTTAAAATACTCAGAGAATCTTTCGAAGATATTTTTTGTAAAAATTTTTTATCGGCTTTGCCGAAACCTATCGCAGCAATCTGAATACCGTCGGCTTTAGCCTTTTCGGTCTCATCTATTGCTTTGTTCTTATGATCCCATATACCATCGGTAAGTATTATGAGAATACGATTGTCTGTAGGAGCCTGCAACAACTGTTTATGACATTTCTCAATCGGTTCACACGCATTACCATAACCGATACGGGCGGAATAGGTGTCTTTCTCAATTTCGGCTAACGCTGCCATAGCTTTTTCCGGATTAGACTCAAATGTACAGTAATTCATCTGTCTGTCTGAAAAACCCTGAAGCGTAATTAAAAAAGAACCTTCCGGCAACTGTCTGATAAACTCGGCAGTAGCCTTACAGGCTTTTTCAATAGCACTACGCCAGCACATTGACCCGGATTCATCAATAGTCACTATTATAGACATCGGTACGAAGTTTGAGGCTTTAGGTGCTTCGTATAGCCAGCTGAGATCGTCTTCGAGTTCAACTTTTTCTATCTGAAGCTGCCGACCTGTATTGAGCTGCCGGCCCTCGACAGAAATTATACCGTTTGCATCATAGCTGTAAGCTATTTCTATTACAGCTCCGTCAGGATTATCAACATGTTCAATACCGTGAAACAGATATTTCCCGACTACAAGGCATTTATCAATATCCGTTGAGTCTCCCTGCGTCAGATATACTGTCTGTATATTATCACTGCCGCGCCGTGTACGGAACTTAAGCCTGCGTCTGTCGGTGACAGGTATTTCTTTATTTTTACGTATAATTATGGAATTAACGTACTTTGAACCGTCCGAACTTATAGCTACAGTACCGAGAGAATGGCTCATCACATCTGCTATTCTGACTCTGCCGGCCAACTGAAAACGCGGGGCTTCTTTAGAACGGCCTCCGATAGCACCGAGCGACTCACGGGCCTTCATAGAAGCTACAATCGCTGCTCCGAGAGCTACCGCTTCATCGGCGTTAACTCCTGTAAGCGGACGTTTACCGGTCATTTCAGCAACCCATTCATATACCATCGGCATTCTGGTAGACCCACCCACAAGCAGAGCACCGTCAAGATCATGCCATCCTAAGCCTGCTTCCGAAAGAATATTGTCGCATATAACCTGAGTGGTGTGAAGCAGAGTCTTCGTCAGCTCTTCAAACTCGGCACGTGTCACGGTATATTTACGTCGCTCACCGTTGCTGCGTACATTTATCACTGCCGAACTACGGTTTGACAACTGTTTCTTCAGATTTTCCACAGCGAGTGTAAGATCTGAGAGGCCTTCCATATCCTCCTCAATATCATAACCGGTAGCGGCCATAAACTTACGGGCGATATGCTTTATGAGCATGTCGTCAAAGTCCTTACCGCCGAGTTTGTGATCTCTGCCCGTAGCCAGTACTTTCAATTGTCCGCTTTCAATCTGAAGTACTGTAACATCGAATGTGCCGCCCCCAAGGTCATAGACAAGAATACGGCTTCCTTCCTGACGGTTGATGCCATAGGTGATTGCAGCCGCAGTAGGCTCGTTGAGAATAGCTAAAACCTCAAGGCCTGCTCTTCGGCCGGCCTCTACTGTCTGTGTACGCTGAAAATCGTTGAAATACGCCGGAATTGTGATAACGGCTTTATGTACAGGATGCCCGAGAAGCTCTTCAGCGCGTGTCTTAAGATGGTTAAGTAGCATTGCCGAAAGCTCCATAGCTGAAGATTCTTTATCTCCAGCCGTATAAGTATAGTCAGCCTGCCCCATGTAGCGCTTGAAAAAGAGAGCCACATCTTCTCCGAGCTGCAACATATCTTTAGCTTCGGCACCTGTTTTTACTTCACCGTCAGGCGAAAACCATACTGCTGAGGGAACCAGTTTATCACCATAGCAATCGGCCAATACGGCAGGTTTGCCGTATTGGTCGATTGTAGCTACAGCAGAATAAGTGGTTCCAAGGTCAATACCTATGAAATCCATCTTTCAGTGTAATTAGCAAAATTATATAAGTTTAATGCCGGTCACTTTAATCTTTTCCTGTGCTTTTTCAACTTCTGAAAGGGCATTCTGAAGCATCATCTCTATATGAGTTGATTTTCCATTGCTGGAAGCATCAGTCACATCCACACTCAGCAGACCGGACTTATCTATATTTACAACCACATCAAGCGGTGAATCAGCAGGCAGATTTGGATTAAGAGGGAGTTCCTGATCAGCCAGTTTTGTACAGGCATCTTCCGGCACATTTACTTCATCGGAAAGATCTTCGTAAAGTTCGATAAGAACAATCTCCTGATTGGCTTCTACTGTCGTGGCTTTAAATTCAAAATGATGAGGTACCGCAGTATTACGCATTACTATATTCTTAATACCGCTTACAAACCTCATGGCTACAGAACGACTCAGGACATTCTCTATTTCGATTTTTTCCCTGAGCGACCTCCTATAGCTCCAAAAATATTATTACTCTCTGCTGCAGCTTTAGTTTCTGCATCTACCAGAGGTTCACCTGAACCATCTTCCTTCATGGCATCACTGAATGTAGCGAGATTAATACCATATATGGCGGCACCCTTAGCCACACTCTGGTTCGGGTCGCAGTACTCGATTGGCTTTCCGGGGAATTCAGTTTCAAGACGTTCCTTCACCTGTTTCATCATTGTCGAACCGCCTACAAGCAAAATCTTATCAAAATCCTTTACTCCCTTAGCAGCTGCCTTCTCAAGAATATCTTTGGTAAAGCCCATCGTGGTATCAAGAAGAGCTTTAGTCATCTCATCAAACTTCTCGCGTGTCAGCTCAATACGCTCACTATTGAATTTAATGATAGTTTTCTCTTTCTGAGTAAGCTGTTTTTTTGCATTCTCGGAACTGAGTTCAAGCTCACCCATCATATCAATGTCATCACGTACAGATGCTGAGTCCTCGCCCGAAGCGGCGCAGTATTCAGAAATTACATGGTCTATAATTTTGTTATCCCAATCCTTACCACCAAGCTCATGATTGCCACCGGTGACAACCATCTGGATTTTACCGTTCTCAACACGGAGCATAGTGATATCGAATGTACCTCCGCCAAGGTCATAAACAAGTACCGTCTGTGGCTGATCAACATTGAGGCCATAGCTGATAGCAGCAGCCGTAGGCTCATTGAGAATATCGAGCACGTTGAGACCTGCGAGTTCTCCGGCAGTTTTTGTAGCGTTACGTTCCTCCATACCGAAGTAAGCAGGGCAGGTAATAACCACATTTTTCACTTCCTCGCCAAGCTGCTCACCGGCATCTTGTGCAATCTTACGCAGAATAATCGCCGATATTGCCTCAGGGGTATATTCCTTGTCAAAAGCAAAAAACTTATAATCTCGTTTGCCCATCTGACGTTTGATAACAGAACAGACATTTACCGGATCAGTAGCCAGTGTCTGTTTAGCCGATTCTCCGACAGAGGTGTTATCGCCCTCTTCGAAAGCTACTACTGAAGGGGTTACCGGAGATGCCTCGGAATTAGGTACTACCTCCGGTTTACCGAAGTCATTTACATAAGCGATACAGCTGTAGGTAGTTCCAAGGTCGATACCGAAAATCTTTCCCATGTTTATTTATGATTTTTGTTATATCAGCCTCCATTGACTGGAAACTGTTATGATGATTTTATTTTTTAAGTTTATAAAGTTCCGCTTTTTCCTGACGCAGAATAGTACCGTTCCATGCATATCCCGGACGCAGTTTTTTTGCTATCCTACCATCAAGTTCCGGATCATCTGTCTCCACCGTCCGTACTACCTGATGAAGTTTACGGTCAAAGAGCGGGTTTTCTCCTTCGCTTATCAATACATCAACCCCGTTGTTCTCAAGTAAATCCTCAAGATCAGCCGGAATATTTCTGATAACTTTATGAAGTTGTTCCGGAGTAAGTTTATCAAGACGTTCAAGGGCTTTGCGATAATCGTCAAGAATAGTTATCGTTTCAAGAATAAAAGGCTTCAGCAGCTTGGCATAAAGATCATCCTTATACTTCGCCATTTCCGAGTACATTCTGTCGAACAACTCTGCTTTCTGAGCAGCATACTTGAAATTTTCATTAAGCCTTGTACTTAAAGTTTCGACAGCCGCAGTAAGCGACTCTATCTTCTTCTCAAGAGCGTCGATTCTAACATCTGCTTCAGAATTTTCAGTTCCGGGACTTTCATTTTCACAAGAACAGACTGTTTGGGAAGCTTCCTCGCATTTCTCTTCAATATCCTCAACTAATGGAATATTATCGTATACATGTAACCTTTGATCAGACTCAGAATCAGACTCTTCTTGAGTGTCAGACTTTGTAGTATAAGGAGGTACGGTAGAAGATTGCGCAGATTGAAGTACGAAGTCCTCTTCTTCCTCAGTACGGTAACTATTGAAGGGAGGGGGCAGTGAATCATTCATAACAAAGGCATCTAGGGTAGAATATAATTCTATTATAAATTAGCTGATTCCTCTAAACATAGACATTTAGACACTGATAATCAGCTGTTACTCGTGCATAACACAAGTTTAACAATCTCCCTGAATTTTAATATTGGCCGAATATATTTTGAAACCTTATTTTAGTACTCTAACAACAAAATAGTTACTCTTTTTGAATATAAAGTCGATAAATCAGTAGAAATGTCCGGTAAAATCTTAAACTTTACCCAAAAAATCAAACTTAAGGTCTTAAAATAAGGAAATTATTTGTAAATATAAGTATAACTCTTAAAATTGATATATCCACACTTATTAAATAATGTTAAAATAATATTAAACCAAATCGTCCGTACTTCCCTCACCAAACTATTTTCCCAAAAGATGTTTACCGACGCCGTATAGTCTACACTTTTTCGTTTTTTTAACAACAAGGAAAGTTTATAATCTATGCCCAATCTGTCTGTTCAGGCTTTATGACGGAGGAATTTTTCGGATAACCAGGCTCGAACAGGAATATCATAAACTTTAACGCTGGCGTATGCTATAGCAACAGAGGCAATGAAGATGCTGACGGCAACCCATATATGGGTGCCGAGAGGTACATCGCTATGCTGTGCAGCCCAGTTCATCTGAACGTATATCATTGGATAATGGGTAATGTAAAGCGGATATGAGATAAGACCGAGAAACCGACATACTGCTGTGGTTTTACGACCGGTCAAAGGACTTCCCGCACCTGCAGCAACGATAGCCGGATAGACAAACAGGATTATTACCGCACAATAAATACCGTTCAGCCATTCGTATGTCTGACCGCCGATATGAGGCATTACCAAAGTCAGCACAACTGCAACCGAACACCACAACATTCCGCCATGACGGAGGCGGATACGCCAGTTGCTAATACGATAAAGCAACAGACCGCCGAAGAACGGATACAGTAGACGGCATATACCGATATATATCTGGTCCGGCGTAAGACCGAAGCCTCCTATAACGGTATATTTAGCGTATGAGCGAACCTCAAGCAGACCGAATACATCTAAGTTCATCGTAAGGTCAATAGTCAGGAAAGCCGAAAGAAATACCATTACAGCAAGCAGGGCTTTACTGAAACGCCTTACGAATAACGCATAGAGTATATTTGCCACATATTCCCAGAGCAATGACCACTGTGCGCCGTTAAGTGAATTGATTTCTTGCCAGCCGCGTATATCCATTGATGGAGGAGTCGGAAACATAATACACCCCAACACCATAATGAGAAGAAGTTTCCACCAGGGTGTCTGCATAACGAGTTCAAAACCGGGGGCAGCACTGAAATAAAACCAGAACGCACCAATCAGTGTGCCGAGAATCACCATAGGTTGCAGACGTATAAGACGACGCTTGAAGAAATCCCATACAGTCATCTTGCTCCAGCGGTCATCGTAAGCGTAACCTATCACAAAGCCGGAAAGCACGAAAAAGAAATCAACGGCAAGATAACCGTGATTCAGTATCTGCTCTTTCGGACCGGGTGAATATGTCTCAAACAGATGAAAGGCCACTACTATCATAGCTGCCACTCCACGCAGTCCGTCAAGAATCTCAAACCTCGGTTTAGAGGATAAAGGTAGTGTCTCTGCTGCCATTATTGAAAGTATTTATTCATTTTTCAAGGCACAAAATTAAGGAAAGTCAATTTCACTCAGTTTACCGATATTTCAAAATATTTGAACTATATTTGCCTTATGAAAAAATATGCTTTCGTATATGATGATGTGAGGATCACTCCGGAGCGTCAGATAGGCAAACATTCCCATCATCAATGGGAACTGTCACATGTTGTCAGGGGTGGCGGTTTCCGCACTATCGGTGACAATACAGAAGCCATGAAAGAAGGTGAGGTAATTCTTATTCCTCCGGACATCCCCCACGTATGGAAATTTGACCCCGATATAGTCGATGATGAGGGTTGTATCGCCAACATAACGATATTTTTTGAGTCTTCCCTACCCGGAAAGTTGGCTTCCGTTATCCCGGAACTGGAAGATACGCTCAATCATATTGCAGTGCGGAACGAAGCAAGGACATATTCCGGACAGATACGTAATGAAATTGTGTCATTGCTATATTCAATGCGTGGTAAAACCGCTGAAAGCCGTCTGCCGGATATGTTTCGGCTGCTCATGTTAATCGCAAGAACAGAAGACAGTCATGGAGTAGGCCGTAACAGCCTACTGAGCATGACTGAACAACGAATGGAACGTATGAGCACATTCTGTGCCTGCAACTATGCCCGTAACATCAGTCTTGAGGAAATTGCAGGCTATGTAGGTATGAATAAATCCGCTTTCTGCACATTCATGAAGCGGCATACAGGAAAAACTTTCTCTGAATACATAAATGAACACCGTCTTGCACGTGCAATGGAACGTCTGAAAAATACAGATGACAACATTGCCGACATTGCATATACCGTAGGATTTAGCAATGTAACTTACTTCAACAGGTTATTCAAGGCTCATTATGGATATACACCGAAATCCACAAGAGTGTCCGGATATAATCATTCCGATATTTAAGAGCTACTTAACTATCAGCGGAGACGGTAAAGGAAACGTCTATAGCATGTTTTAAGCCACCAGACGAAGGCACGCTGCGCACGGCCTTTGCCGAGCCACTTTTTGCGGACGGTTAGAGAAGATGGAAAATTACCATTGAAACTTCCCTGTACGGCAGGCGCCGGTTCACACCATAGATAATCAAGAACACCGAGCTGTATCATGTAAGTATGGTAATTGTCAACAGGAATGTGTATTTTGTCACGGGCAGCTGTGTCGATGAAAGCACGGCAGGCCGCAGCGTTGATGTAGAAAGCCCCTGCGTAACGATCATGTAGACCGGGATATAGTAACTGACCCTTACGGCGCTGACTGTAAGGCACAAAGCGAAGCGGTGTGCCATCATACGAAAGTATCGTGGGACGTGACTTGTCACAACCCGATTGATATTCGGCCAACGATCGGTTAAAGATATCACAGAAGTCTTTGCGCAGCGATATATCATCTTCAAGTATAAGTGCGCCTTCCCAACCTTGTTCAAGTATATAATGACAGCTTAGAAGATGCTTGTAGCTACACGACTGTACGCCGGGAGACGCTGTAGACATTTCGCCGGTGAAGACCTCACGGCGTATATCGTCGTTCATATCGTCGATATCACCGTCAAGAAAAAACTCGAAGTCAATGCCGAGACGTCCGAGCATACGTTCAATATGCTCACCGCGTGCCTCATATCCTTTCTTGACATGTAGCACCAGACATGGTGCGTTGATACCTTTATGCTGATTATTGCTCGTCACCATAAAATGAATTTGTGTATTTGCAGTTCGGTATTATAAATGAGAAAGGCGTTTACGAGCCTCTTCCTCTCCATAATAACGGAAAAAATCAGCTTTGGTGCGTTTCCAGCGGTTATGACTCCACAGCCACAGAGCGGGCTGGCGATGTATTGACTCGGAAAGCATATCATAGTATTTCTGTGTCAGCTCAAACTGCGGAAGTGACTTGGGATTGTCGGTCATTCTGACATAACGGCAGGTATAATAACCTCGCTTGTCACGTCTTATATCGCAGTAGAAGACAACCGAATCAAACATTCTCGACAGTCGTTCGGGACCGGTGAATGTAGATGTCTCCTGATGAAGAAAGTCAGCGAAATAATGCATACCGTCAAACAGCGGTACTTGATCAGCTATAAAACCGACCATAAATGGTGTTCCTTCTCTTCGCCATTTCATAAGGGTGGGAAGCGTATCAGCCATTTTTATCGAAGTGGCACCGCAGCGGCCACGTATACTCAGAAAAGCTTCATCAGCCGCTTTATTCTCAAGCGGGTGGTATATCTGTCCCATGTGCAGCTTCCGGTCAAAATGCAACGGTATCGAACTTACCCATTCCCAGTTACAGTAATGACCCAGATAGAGAGTAACATTGCGGCCTGCTTCGAGATAACGCTGCACCTCATCTCCATTCTCAAAACACATACGGCATCTTATCTCCTTCTCGCTCATGCGTCCGAGTCTGAGGGTCTCCACGAAGTAGTCACCCAGAAAACGATAGAAGTCTCTTTCTATCTTACGCAGTTCAGCCGTCTCCATATCGGGAAAACTTGCAGTCAGATTTTTTCTTATCACCTTCCGGCGATAGCCGACAATCCGACCGGCAAAGAAAGCCACCGTGTCGGAAACGCCGTAAAGCACTCCTGACGGTAATGAGCCGATAGCCGAAAAGAACATCTTGAGCAAGCGGCCTCCAAATGATATTTTTCGTGCGTCTTTCTTCATCGCACTATTTGGTTAAGTTAATTTAAATAACATGAGCACCTGTACGGTACGCTCTCTATATCGCCCGACAGATGCTCATGTCATAAGTTTAATATTGTTTCAGACGGCGTTTATCAGAACGGGAAGTTGATACCGAAATTGAAAGCGCCGTTTGAGCTTAAAGGTACACCCTGCTTAGAAAGCTTACCTAACGTGTGGTCCATACCGGCGAACAGATTGAATCCTGTCAGATGGAGATTTAACAGCCAACCGAAGCCGACACCGTAAGTACCGGCAGCCAGATTGACGTCTGCAGAGAAGCAGTCTACCGGATTGACATTAGCCGACAGACGGAACTGTGTCCATGTATACGGGCCGTTTATATGAGTAGAGTTGAGCAAACCGAAATGCAGACGGCGGTATTCAGGCAGTTCCCACTGAGCGGCAAAGTTGAGAGTGGCGGCCAGAGCGCGTGTGCGTGAAGAGAGTTCACCGTTGTTATCAAGCTGATAGAGCTGTGCGAGATCATCGGTAAGGCGATCCCATTCATTATCGAATGAGTTGGCGGCGTCACCGTTGGCATTGAATGTGTACTTGTCAGTCTCGAATGTCTTTGTACCGTTGGTCGAAGCCCACTGTGTGGAACCCCAACTTATGAAACCCAAGTCAAGCACTGCAGCCGAGAACTTGAAATCGTTCCATTCATATTCCGCACCTAAGTCGAGACCCAGACCGAAACCCGAGAGTTTATAACCGTCATCAACATTACCGCCCGATACATACTCCTTGCCGGTCTGCTTGCTATGCTTCATATCGTAGCGGAAGCCCCCTATCGAAGTATAAATGTCAGCATTCGAGAGTATTGACCAATTATCCTCACCGAGTATGAGTTTGGCTTCGTTAAAACGGAAGTCAACATTACCGCCTCCTAAGAGCACTTTCAGACTGGCACCGACACGCAGACCGGGCACCTGAGTTATATCACGCGAATGATTAAGAGCCAGCTGTGCGTAGGCATGAGCGTTACCGAACATATTCTCTATGTCATAGGTAGCGTTAGAAATACCCTCCTTCGCCAGCGAGAAGAAAGCTCCGGGCACCGAAACATCGGCACTTGCCACAGCACTCAGCGACACGGCATTATAACCGCCGAAAGCATTGAAGCCGACCGTAATCAGGTCAATTTTCTCTATTGTACCGAAACGGTTTTTGTCTCCGAAACGACTCATAGCTTCCGAGGTACTGATACCGGGATTAGTAAACAGAACGGTCTTTCCGTTCAGATTATATATCACATCTTTGACATGCAGATTACCGTGAAAGTTGACGTTCAGGTTACCTAAAGCAGGGAACGAAACAAAACCTTTTTCGTTACCAAAGGCGGGGTTCATCTGGAAACGATAATCATAGTTATCCAGAAAGTAGCCTGAATAAGTTGTCTGGGCACTCATACCCGTGACGCTGCCGACGGCTACAGCGGCGCATATCATTATTTTCTTAAGGCAAGAATTCATAGTTTCTTAAATTCTGAAGAGTTAATTATTCTTATGCGTCCGCTCAGAATTTCTTGGTGTAGCTGCCGCTAACCTTTGCGCGGATATTTTTCAGGGTAAGAGTCTGCGAGGGAGAAAGTGCTTTCTCTGACTCATCAGGCTCGACAGTAGCTGTGAAAGTTATGCCGTCCAGATGCTGTACAGTGCCGTTAACACGGATAACAACTTCCTCATCTTTTGCATTGGCCGGTATCTCGGCGCCTACAATCGTGACTTCTGAAATCTGATTGCCGCTCTTATCTATCGGATAACCGGTGATATTGGCTTTCAGTGGCAGATCACTGTCTACCGACATAGATATTTCAAGTGTGGATATAGTTATGGCATCTACATCTTCATCATTCCAACCGTTTTCGGTCTTAGTGTAGACAATCTTTGAACCCACACCACTCTTCAGAGCAAGAGGAGCCACAAACTCCCAACTGCCTTCAAGAGCATTGAGATTGTGCCCGAGCCGGAAACCGTTTACAGCCTGCTCGAATATCTGCGGGTCAACGAGGTCAATGCCTATGCTCTTGGGCAGACCGTTACCGCTTATCACACTGCCAAGTGAAGTGAACGGTACATGTACGGGATTCGTATAACCGGTCGGTACTTGATCCGCAGCAGGCGACTCAGGTGAAAGACAGAAATTGTACGGGCCTGTCACACCCTTATTGTAGTTGACATCGAAGTAACCGTTATCAAGGCTGAAATACTTCTCCGGCTCACCGTCACGCACGGCGGTAAGTTGCAGACCGGTACGGTATTCAAGTTTCTCTTCAGCTACAGGATTGTTGACACTCAGATAAATCTGAGGATTGCTCAATACAAGATTCGTACCTTCCTGGGCAAGGAAGTCAGGCAGTTCGGCGAGTGAGATGGGAGAAATATTGAGGGCATCGCCTTCAAGCATATAGTGTATTCTGCCGGACACAGCCGTTACAGACAGTGGAGATATGGCATAATCGACATTTAGACTCACATTTTCCGGTACAGTCACGGCCGCATCAGTTTTAGGAGTCACAAGAAGAAGAGCACTCTCAATATTTACATTAGAATTAAGTTCAAGAGAATGTCTGTTGTAGTCTATAGTACAGCCATTGTCGGCAAGATTTACACCTGACGCTTTAAGTGTGATTGTGGCAACACCATTCTCAAGTTTAACCGAAGGAATCTCAAGACGTCCGTTATTATAGATACCGTCGGGTAAGACATTTGTTATCGTAAGTCCTTTAGGAAGGTCAAGCAAAAGATTCTGCAGCTCGATTTCAGCAATTTCAGTCACTTCCGGAGAAGCCGTAAATGTCAGAGCGATACTCAGTTCATCTGTAAACAGTTCAGTCAGCGATATTATAGCAGCATCAATATTTTCGGCGCGGTAAGAGATTGATTTTTCTATCGGCGCAGTCAATCCCAGGGTTAGAGAAGGAAGTTTGGCAGGAGCATTGTTACGGTTAGCTCCCACATTGAAGCTGACTGTCGTGGAAGATACTGAAGGGGCATTGGTCGAGAATGAAGGAATGTGTATAGGTTCAGACGCGAATGTACCGCTCTCCTGTACAGCATAGAAGGTCTGTCCGCCGATAGTTATTTCCTTAATCTGGTCTTCCGGCTTAACATCAATAATGTCACCCAAAGTCACAACGTCAATATTGACGGGTAGCACAAGGTCATTTACCTTAAATTCACTGG
The DNA here is from genome assembly GCA_014801815.1 of Bacteroides sp. Lineage (GTDB taxonomy): Bacteria > Bacteroidota > Bacteroidia > Bacteroidales > Muribaculaceae > Lepagella. The sequence continues at coordinate 32,657 of JAAVDM010000049.1, forward strand.
TGGTATCAATGTCCGAGAGATCGTAATTGTCATCGATACAACCCGTCAGTGAAACCATCGCCAATAAAGGCAAACCTCCGTAGAGAAAAATACGTTTCATAAATTTGACAGTTAAGATAGTTACTATTGATTAGCCCCGATTTGTATAGGCAGGGCTTTGACATATATGTAAAGGTTATATATTATTTTATGCAAAATTAAACAAATTCTATATAATAACAAAACTCCGGACTTAAATTCACAGTTTTTCTGTCAGTATAAAACATGTCTAAATGGAAGAGGTTATCTTAGTTCTAATAAAAGAAGAAAAAGTAAAAGCAGGAAGGAAATCACATATAGTATGTGAAAAACACTTATCTTTGTAGAAAATTATGGCGATGAAGGGTAATATCAGCAAGACTGAAATCGCAGGAAATAATACGGCGAATCGGCGCCGGTGAAGGTGGCTGTCCGGAAAGACAATAATTATGAGTAGCACTTAAAAATAGAGAAATTATGAAAAAGTATAGAAACGCCAGATATAGTTCACGTTGGGATTGCTTTACGTGGGCCATCATCGGACTTGTTACGGTAGGCTGCATCATTCCTTATTTCTCGGATGATGGAATATGGCCGATAATTATATGTCTTGTGGCGTTGGCTTTTATTTTACTGACGTTTATCGGTATCTATTACAGGATTGACGAGGATAAACTAATAGTGTATACCTTCTTTGTTCCGACTGCTTATCCTATTGCAAAGATAAAAGAAATCAAGACTACTAAGAGTGTGCTGTCGGCACCGGCAGCCTCGTTGACACATCGCTTGGCAATCACTTTCACAGACCGTAAGATATTGAAAAGTACTACCCCACTCATTATTTCGCCTGTTCGTCAGAAAGAGTTTATAAAACAACTCCTTATTATCAACCCTGAAATCAGTCATTAAGCATTTAAGTCTGTCTGTCTCCGACAGACACTCTTACAAATTGAGGGCAAAGGGATAACGTTTCCAGTTTCCAAAGAAGCAAATGCAGATTACACGATTTTGCTGATGTGGGGAAATTTCGCCGCCGCGAAATTCGCGGCGGCGAAATTTCCCCACATCAGCAAAACTATATATATTTGCACCTTATACTTTCACAGAAGCCGGTGAAAGAGAAAGAGTTCCCAATCAATCTATAAATACCATACATGAAATTTCATAACAGAGAAAAAGAACTGAAACAACTGGCGGAAATTCGTCAGCGTTCATTCGATAACCCCTCTCAGCTTACGGTAATCACCGGTCGCAGACGTATCGGAAAGACCAAGCTAATACTGAAAAACTGTGAAGATACACCTACAGTATATCTTTTTGTAAGCCGTAACAATGAGGCAGTTTTATGTCAGATGTTTGCCCAATCAGTCACAAATAGTCTCAACATACCGTTTCCAAAAGGAATAAGCTCATTCGTTGAACTGTTTGCCCAGATAATGATAATCGGACGAAGTGAGAATTTCAATCTTGTGATAGACGAATTTCAAGAACTGTATAATATTAATCCGGGTATATTCAGCGGTATACAGGATATCTGGGACAGATTTAAAGACAGTACCCACGTCAATTTCATAGCCTCCGGTTCTGTTTATACCCTTATGCACAAAATATTTCTGGATTATAACGAGCCTCTGTACGGACGTTGTGATACGGTTATGAAGATACGGCCATTCGATACCTCAGTCCTCAGAGAAATTCTGCAAGAGCATTATGAGGATTATACAGCTGAAGTAAAACGGCAAAGTAAAAATTTCCGACCCGAACAGTTCAAAGCAAAAATCGAACACTTGCGTCATAAAGTTCTATCTGATTACAGCATTGAATCAACTCTACTGACACTTGAGGATATGTAGGTAACAGAGGATATAGAATAGTCTGCCATAACCTTCACGGCATTGTCACCTACTGTGACCACATACACACCTTGAGCCAAAGATAACTGCACTTCATCAGTTACTTTATCACAACTTATTCATTCTCTCTTGACGAGGCATGGAATCCCGATGAAATGGAAGTTGTGACTTTTGTCAACAACTATGACAGTGAAAACGTCACTAATAACGCTATCAACAATGTAGAATCCTGGCGTATCTCAACCGCACTGTTAAATAGCATTTTCATCATCACTTTAAACGTCACTACATATTACGGGAATATGGACTATAATTATGTACCGAAAGAACAAAATTTTTAGCTAATTTTGCCTGAAGTTAACAAGATTGACCGGACAGAATGGAAAACTCAGCTACTAAGGGAAAGATAAAGCGTCAGAACAATCAGCTGTATTACCTTGCGGGAATATGGCGTACCGATCTGTTGCCCCGTTGGGTGAAGCGGCTTAAACGACAGCTTTGTCTGCGGGGATGGGAAAAACGTCCGGACGTAACCTATATACGTGACCGTGTTGAATACTACTGTCGGGTCAGACCCGGCAGCAGGACTATGCAGCAGGATATACCGGGTCAGCACGCATACTGCGTAGGGGATTTCTCACGGCATGGTATGGGCAGTCATTATTATTACGACATGGGACGGTATGTGAAATCATTTGACCCGTCATTACAGATGGCTTGCTTCACGTGTGACATCTTTTTCAATCCCGATGGCCCAAATCTGATGAAAGGCCGACGTCTCGACTCTCGCCGCGACAACTGCGCGTTGCTCAATCTTGACTCCCGCCGACACTTTATGAAAGTGTATGACTCCATACCGTTTGCCGAAAAGAAACCGGTACTGTTCTTTCGCGGTGATATAACCGGCAAACCTCACAGAATAGCATTTTTCGAGCGCTGGGCTGATAATCCGTTGTTTGATTTGGGCGATACATCACCAAATTCCACTACACCTTGGGTCAAACCTAAAGTCTCGATACCCGAACACTTCACATATCAATTTATACTATGTCTTGAGGGTAACGATGTCGCTTCGGCTCTGCAATGGGTAATGGCTTCAAATTGTGTTCCAGTAATGACACGCCCAACTGTCGAAGGGTGGCTTATGCACGGACGCTTGAAACCCGGAGTACATTATATCGAGATAGCAGACGACTACAGCGATGTAGCCGAAAAGATAGCATGGTACACCTCTCACCCTGACGAGGCTGCACGCATAGCCGAAGAATCACGACGTTGGGCCGAACAGTTCAGTGACCGCAGGCGCGAGAACATCATTTCTTATCTGGTAGTGGATCGCTTTCTGAAAGCGGTCAATTCCTGAGAATCTTCCGTTTTATTAACTATATAAAAACTAAAAAGAGCCGCCGACAGCATCTGTTTGCTGTCAGCGGCTCTTTTATTTCAATAAATCAGAATTACTCTTTACTTCTCCTCGGGAAGATGAGGACCGGCTACTACAAGAGCCTTACCTGCTTCGTTCCATTCGAACTTCTTGAAGTTCTTGATGAACATGGCAGCCAACTTCTCAGCCTTGGCAGTCCACTCGGCAGGATCAGCATAAGTGTCGCGGGGGTCGAGAATCTTCGGGTCTACGCCGGGCAGTTCGGTAGGCACAACGAAGTCGAAGATAGGAATTTCCTTAGTAGGAGCCTTCAGAATCGAGCCGTCGAGGATAGCGTCGATAATACCACGAGTATCGCGGATAGAGATACGCTTGCCTGTACCGTTCCAACCTGTGTTGACCAAATAAGCCTTAGCACCGCTCTTCTGCATCTTCTTAACCAGTTCCTCAGCATACTTTGTGGGGTGCAGCTCAAGGAAAGCCTGACCGAAGCAAGCCGAGAATGTCGGAGTCGGCTCTGTGATACCGCGCTCTGTACCTGCAAGCTTCGAAGTAAAGCCAGACAGGAAGTAGTACTTGGTCTGATCAGCAGACAGAATAGATACCGGAGGCAGAACGCCGAAGGCGTCAGCCGACAGGAAGATTACATTCTTGGCGTCGGGACCGGCAGATACGGGAGCCACGATGCTCTCGATATGGTTGATAGGATAAGAAACACGGGTATTCTCGGTAACGCTCTTGTCAGCGAAATCAATCTTACCGTTCTCGTCTACAGTTACGTTCTCAAGAAGAGCGTCACGGCAGATAGCCTTATAGATATCAGGCTCGCTGTCCTTGTCAAGGTTGATAACCTTAGCATAACAGCCACCCTCATAGTTGAAGACACCATTATCGTCCCAACCGTGTTCGTCGTCACCAATCAGCAGACGCTTCGGGTCGGTTGACAGAGTTGTCTTACCTGTACCTGACAGACCGAAGAAGATAGCAGTGTTCTTGCCTTCCTTATCAGTGTTGGCCGAGCAGTGCATCGAAGCGATACCCTGCTGGGGCAGATAATAGTTCATCATAGAGAACATACCTTTCTTCATCTCGCCGCCGTACCATGTGTTGATGATAACCTGCTCCTTAGAAGTAGTGTTGAACACAACGGCAGTCTCAGAGTTGAGGCCGAGTTCCTTATAGTTCTCAACCTTAGCCTTCGAAGCGTTGTAAACTATGAAATCAGGCTTGAAGTCCTTGAGTTCCTCCTCGCTGGGAGCGATGAACATGTTGGTTACGAAATGAGCCTGCCATGCAACTTCCATGATGAAACGCACAGCCATACGAGTGTCCTTGTTGGCACCGCAGAAACGGTCTACAACATAGAGCTTCTTGCCCGAAAGTTCCTTTACGGCTATTTCCTTAACAGCTTCCCAGGTCTTTTCAGTAACAGGCTTGTTATCGTTGGGATATTCTTCAGTTGTCCACCAAACTTTATCTTTCGAGTTGTCATCGAGTACGATGAACTTGTCCTTAGGCGAACGGCCGGTATATACACCGGTCATTACGTTGACAGCGCCGAGTTCTGTCACAACACCCTTCTCGAAGCCTTCGAGCGAAGGATCAGTCTCTGCCTTGAACAGTTCCTCGTAAGAAGGATTATAAATTACCTCCTTGACATCTTTAATGCCATACTGAGCCAAATCGATTGTTGCCATAGAATTTAATATGTTTTTTTAATTGTGTTATATACGGTTCATAGGGTTCCTCTTACGAACCCTTACCTGTAGAACAAACTTTCTGCCTATTTCAGTTACAAATTTAACAATTATTTTTGAGATTGGCCGATTATTGCCTGAAGTTTCGTATTTGCAACCCTCCTAATTAACCTATGTTAGTATTTACAACACATTTATTAACATATTTTTTGTGCCTATGCAACCGGGTGAATCCGGACGCAGAGGCACAAAAATATGCTATTATGATATCAAGTAACTCTTAACTCAGACCACACGCAGCAGATAATAATTCTTCTTGCCGCGCTGCACAAGTATATACTTGCCGTCAAGCAGACTTTCGGCACCTACTACCGTTGCCGGGTCAGTCACTTTTTCCTTATTAATCGACACACCGCCGCCCTGTACCATCTTTCGGGCCTCGCCCTTGGAAGGGAACACAGATGTCTTGCCGGCAAGAAGTTCAAGCAACGGAATCCCTGCCTCTATATCGGTGCGTGCCACCTCAAACTGAGGCACACCCTCAAACACATCAAGCAGCGTTTTCTCGTCAAGTGACAGCAGTGCCTCGCGGGCCTGATTGCTGAACAGTATCTGCGATGCCTCGACAGCGGCTTTGTACGCCTCTTCGCCATGTACCATCTCGGTGACTTCTTTGGCGAGACGCTTCTGCAGCGGACGGCGACCGGGGTCGGCGGCATGTTTGGCGGCAAGCGCTTCTATTTCCTCTTTCGTGAGGAAAGTAAATATCTTCAGATACTTCTCGGCGTCTGCATCGCTGACATTAAGCCAGAACTGATAGAACTTGTAAGGTGAGGTATAACGTGCGTCAAGCCATACATTACCGCTCTCGGTCTTACCGAATTTACCGCCGTCAGCCTTGGTTATCAGCGGACAGGTCAGAGCGAATACTTCACCGCCTGTCTTGCGGCGTATCAGCTCGGACCCTGTGGTTATATTACCCCATTGGTCCGAACCGCCGAGCTGCAGTTTGCAGCCCTTCTCCTGATAGAGATGCAGAAAGTCGAAGCCTTGCAGCAGCTGGTACGTAAACTCGGTGAAACTCAGACCGTCGCGGGCCTCACCGTTAAGACGTTTCTGTACCGAATCCTTGGCCATCATATAATTTACGGTTATATGCTTGCCGATTTCACGGGCAAAGTCAAGGAAAGTCACATCTTTGGTCCAGTCGTAGTTATTGACCAGCTCGGCACGGTTGGGAGCGTCACTGTCAAAGTCAAGGAAGCGTGAAAGCTGTTTTTTGATAGCCTCCTGATTATGACGCAGAGTGGCCTCATCAAGCAGATTGCGCTCCGCACTTTTGCCCGAGGGGTCACCTATCATACCTGTGGCACCACCCACAAGAGCAAGCGGTTTATGGCCGCAGCGCTGAAAATGACGCAGCATCATCACGCCGCACAGGTGACCGATATGCAGACTGTCGGCCGTGGGGTCTATACCTAAATAGGCGGTTGTCATCTCCTTACGGAGCTGTTCTTCTGTACCCGGCATCATGGTGTGTATCATACCGCGCCAGGTGAGTTCATCTATGAAATCCATTTGTCTTATTATGTCTTTCTATGTTTTTTACGGTTAGTGAAGTATCGTTCCGGAGGCTCAGTGTGCCAACAGATAGTTGGTAAGAGTCTGTCCGACAGCTTTCAGTGTGGCGGGGTCTATATTGTCAAGATTGTCAGACACGGTATGCCACGTCGGATTGAACCCATCGCCGGGACGATAATCAATTATGTCAATGGCGGGGATACCGCCTTCGATAAGCTTAACATGGTCATCAGTGACGGCACCGCCCATACGGTTGGGGAAATAATCGCCATAACCGGCGGCACGCGCCGTAGCCCACACGGCGTCAGCGATACCGGGAGCAGACTTCTGCGAGAAATATTCACGACAGAAAGTGGCATTCTTTCCTCCCACCATATCGAGCAATATAGCGGCCGAAGGACGATAGTTGCCGCCGTCAGGCAGATGAGCCATGAAATACTGTGCGCCCAGCGCCCATGAATCATCGTCATTTGTAGTACCCCAGTCCTCAGCGTCAAGGAAAAGAATGTCTATGCCGCGACTGCTTCCCGACTCCTTTATAAGACGTGCGATTTCAAGCAACACGGCCACACCGCTTGCTCCGTCGTTGGCACCGTCTACAGCATCGTTATGACGTTTGCTGTCAGGGTCTTCATCCGCCCACGGTCTGCAGTCCCAGTGAGCTAACAGAAGCACACGGTCATCGGCCGAAGGGTTGAAACGTCCCATTATATTTGTGGCCATAAGCTGCGTGCCGTCAAAAGCGGTCAGGGTTGCTTTCTGTTCAGTCACCACTGCACCATGCCGTGTAAGTTCGGATGCCAGCCACTGTCCCGTGAGACGGTGGGCATCTGTGTTAGGCACACGGGGGCCGAAGTCCACCTGACGTTTCAGATAGGCATAGGCACTGTCAGCTTCGAATACCGGCGGCGGTACTGTTTCCGGTTCTACAGCGGTGCTGTCGGCAGCCGCTTTTCCGCCCGTAGCCGCACAGCCGGCCAAAGACAAGGCCGAAAGCACTGCCACTACGATACGTCTGTATAGTTTCATATTCATAAATCTGTATAACTCCAAACCATATCAATGCTCCCGGATATCCTGTTTACGCTGGGATTTCCCGCCTGCAGGCTTGTGAGAACCGTCGGAACGATAACGGTCATGAAACTCAGGCATGACATGGCGTTCGTGCATTTTTGCAAGAGTCAGAAACTTATAGTAAGCCTTATTACGTGCCGTTATATATCCTGCCACACCCATAGTCCAGGCTCCTTTAAGTATATAGTTCTTTAAGAAACATACCCAAGGCTTGCCCCAGAGTTCTATCAATGACACCGGGCGTGAAACAGTCCGTGACACCTCGGCATTAGAATATGTATTGGTTCTTGTCACCTGAGTGGTCAGATTATGCGGCAGATGTATCAGAGCAAGCTCCTTGCGTGCCGGAGGTATACGCAGTACCTCACCCTTTATAATCGGTACAGCATGTATCGTAGGGGGCCAATTGACACAGCTCTTGTCGAAGAAACGCAACTGATAGTCCGGATAGCTTGACGGGTCAAAGCGACTAAGTATATGATTCTTGCGCGGTATGAATATACCCTTTACTGAACCGGGGTCCTTAATGAAATCATAGAGATAATCTCTGAGTTCGGGAGTCACAAGCTCATCGGCATCAACTACCAGCACCCACTGCGAGCGGGCAGTATATATGGCGGTCATGCGGGCAGGTTCACAATAATTATAGTCACCTTTCGGGAAGGTTACTACACGTGCACCGAGGCGTCCGGCCAGTTCGGGAGTACCATCGGTTGATTCCATGTCGCATACTACTATCTCATCAAAGCCGCGCAGGTTATCAAAGACGCGTTCCAGATGTTCGGTAGCATTGTAAGTGTTTATGACTGCTGATATAGCCATAGGTCAGATATTGGTTACAGTGCAAAATTAATTGTTTTTTCGCCGAACTCACAAATTTATGAAACGAAAAGGTTAATTTTGCGTCTATATTCATGCCGGGAGGTCTCCTGACACTGTTTTCCGGAGCCTTTCCGAAGTGTCTTACTATTAAGATATGGAACATAACCTGCATCATCATTCATCTGTTTCCGACACCCTCCGGCAGGCTTGCAGGCGGGGTATTTCGTTATATTCGGCCACACTACTGCAACTTTTCATAGCCTTGTTTGCACTGTGGCTGACACGCGCCGGATTTTACCTCTACAATTCCGACCTTACGGGCGGTATGTCTTTCGGCCAGTTTATAAAAGTTTCTTTCTACGGCCTGCGTTTCGACCTTTCGGCGCTGGCTTACTTCAATACTCTGTTTGTACTGATGCGCTTCTGGCCCTCGGCGCTGGCGTGGCGTCGCGGGTGGATAATAGCCGGCAACACCGTATATGCCGTCTGCAATTCGCTGATGCTGCTGCTCAGTATAGGCGACATTCCTTTCTATCGCTTCACAGGTTCACGTCTGCGCTGGCATACCTTTCTCAATATGTGGAGCGATTCAAACATGTTCCATATCATTTTTGCTTATCTGCGTGACTACTGGTGGGCCTATCTGCTTGGGCTCCTTGCCATATTTGCCGTGATATGCACGGCATGGCTGATACGCATAAAACGTCCGGCACCGATGTGGCACTCACACCGCTTCACTCTTGCCGCCCGCTGCGGCATACTTGCCGTTGCTGCCGTGCTGACATTCATAGCTATGCGCGGACGTGTAGGTGCCGGCCATCCGTTAGCGATAGGCGATGCCGTGTGGTATGTGTCATCACCGTCACAGATAAACGTGGTGCTAAACACCCCATTCTGCGTCCTCCGCTCCATGAGCCGTGATAACACGATAAAACCCATGACGTTCTTTAATGACAACGAACTGAAAGCCATCCACTCGTCAGTACACAGACCGCGCCCTGAAGTGCCCTTCTCACGCAAGAACGTAGTGCTCATAGCCATCGAAAGCGGCGGCACTCTCTGGCTCGACTCACAGCGTGTGTTACCAATAAATGATGACAGACGCCATCTGATGCCCTTCCTTGACTCGCTGGCACGTCAGTCACTGACACTGCGCCACGCTTTCGCAACCGGCAAATCGTCTATCGAGGGTGTGACCGGTGTTTTTGCCGGCTTTCCGACTTTTGACAGCTTCCTCTATCTGTCCTCGCCTTACAATAACAATATAGTCGATTCGCCGGCGCGTCTGCTTCAGGAAGAAGGTTACACCACAAAATTCTATTTCGGAGGCAATCACGGTTCCTACGGCATTGATCATCTCATGCACATAATGGGTTTTGAAACCGTCACTACCCGCGACACTTTCGGTGCCGACGCTGAGTATGACGGACAGTGGGGTGTGTATGACCATGAGGTGGCAGCCTACATGGCCCGTGATCTCTCTACACTGCCTCAGCCTTTCATGGCCGGTTGGTTCACTCTGAAACCTCACGGCCCTTGGACTGTGTCGGAACGCTGGAAAACCGAAGGTTATCTGTCACCCGCCGGTTCGCTGGAACGGTGTGTCGAATACGAAGACCGTGCGATAAAGGAGTTTTTCGATATAGCACGTACACAGCCCTGGTATGACAACACGCTGTTTGTCATAACGGCCGATCACGGCTGCCGTGACCTTCCCGGCAGTGACTTCGACGGCGATTACATGCAGCCCCATATCACGATGATGTTCTATACGCCTGACGGCTCACTGACACCGCGTCTTGTCGAAGAGACTGTAGCTTCTCAGTTTGACATTGCCCCTACTCTGCTGAGTATGCTCGGCTATCCCAAACCGTTTGTAGCCGTAGGTCGTGATATATGGCACGAAGCGCCCGCATACGCCATCAATTTCATCAACGGTATGTTTCAGATCATCAGCACACGCTATATGGTACAGCTTGACTCCTCCATGAAGAGTGTTGCCGGACTATATGAAATAGCTATTGACCCCACACTGCGCAACAATCTGCTCGGGCCGATAGCTTCCGAACAGAAAGGCACCGTAGATAAAGTTCCGGCATCAACCGCGTATGACGCCGATGAGGTCAACTATATGATAACATTTGCACGTGCCTTTATGCAGGACTACACACATCGTCTTACAGGCAACCGCATGAGCATAAGCACAGAAAACGACACTGTCACAAAATCAACACATAACAATGGACAAGAACGATAAGATATATGTGGCCGGACACCGGGGCATGGTTGGTTCGGCCATAGTGCGCGAACTGCGGCGTCAGGGTTACGACAATATAATATACCGCACACATGACGAACTCGATCTCACGGACCAACAGGCGGTAAATGATTTCTTTGCTTCCGAGCGTCCCGACTACGTGTTTCTTGCCGCTGCCAAAGTAGGCGGTATCATGGCCAATTCCGAGTCACCGGCCGATTTCATGTATCAGAACATGATGCTTGAGATGAATGTCATCAACGCCGCATGGCGTAACGGTTGCCGCAAACTGGAGTTTCTGGGCTCGTCATGTATATATCCGCGCATGGCTCCACAGCCTATGACAGAGGACTGCCTGCTTACCTCAGCACTCGAACAGACCAATGAAGCCTACGCGTTGGCCAAGATAAGCGGACTCAAATATTGTGAATACCTGAACCGGCAGTACGGTACGGATTTTATCTCCGTCATGCCCACTAACCTTTATGGTCCCAATGACAATTATCACCCGCGCAACTCACACGTGCTCCCGGCGCTGATACGCCGTTTCCATGAGGCGCGTATGGCAGACGCACCTAAAGTGGTGTGCTGGGGCGACGGTTCGCCACTGCGCGAGTTTCTCTATGTCGACGACCTCGCCAACCTCTGTGTATTCCTTATGAACCATTATTCGGGCAATCAGACCGTCAACGCCGGCACAGGCAAGGAAATCACTATACGTGAACTTGCTGAAACCGTAGCCCGGATAGTAGGATATAATGGCAAAATCGTATGGGACACGTCAAAGCCTAACGGTACGCCCCGCAAACTGCTCGATGTAAGCAAAGCCACCGGCTTAGGCTGGACATATCGCACGGAGCTTAACGAAGGTATAAAGCTCGCATATACCGATTTCCTGAGTCATACCGAGGCAACTTCCACACACAGCAAAGACACAGGCGAGGTGGAGAAATGACGCAGACTCCCGCCGGGTGCCCCGGCGATGTATTCCGTTATTCTGTTGCCGGCCAGAAGCCGTGTATGACCGATGTCTATACCACGACAGCACACAGCTGTAACACAGACCGCCGCAGGCAGACGGACAGGCATCGTAACGAAACACCGGGGTGACTCCTTACTGCGTGCCGCAACACCCGTCAGTGCGCTGCGTTCCATACAGTACAGCACCACACGTCTGTCATCTAAAGCTATCATAAGACGGTTGTGACGTGCATCAAAACTTACCGCTGTTATTTCGCCGCTTAATACTCCTGACGGCAGAATACGACGCACTTTCGACCCTTCGGCCAACCACAGACTGCCGTAGCTCGCAAAAGCTACTGCTGTGTGGGTGGCCGTTATAGTACTACTGCTGTCACAGCCCGTCAATGCAATAGGCTGTACCTGCCTCCAGCCGCCGCTGTCAGTAGGAGAGACAGCCCACACAGCCGAGTCAGTAAAGGCATACAGCGGGAAACGGCCTAACTCACCCGACGACATACTGCGCAGTGCCGGAGCAATACCCACAAGCTTTGTCGGAGCAGGAAAAGAGAGAATACGGGAAGCCGGGAAAAGACCTCCGCACGCTTCAAGAGCCGTCAGCATACTGCCGGGTAATTCATAAACAGACTCAGCGTTCTCAACCGGCTCCGACTCTCCTGCCAATCCGTTCTCCTTATCTCTATCCGTACCTTTAAGAAGTCCGCACCAGTATGAGCCGGCCAAAGCCCTATGACGCCGCAGCTTCAGTGTGATTTTACTATTGCCGATACACACAGTCAGCCTACGCATATCAGGGTCCGGATAGAAAATCCATACAAGTCCGTCCACGACCTCACGGCCTGCCCTCCACAAGATTTCATTTTCGGCATCCGCCTCACAACGGCGCTCTACTGGCACACCATTTTTACTGCCTGCTACCATCACACTCCCGGGAAAGGTGTCAGCTGCGCTGTTACGGTCATCATACTGTATCAGCGTGCGTATCGCTCCGGTGTGCGGCAACCTCAACTGTGGCGCCACCACACACGTCAGTCCGTTAACTCTTTCTACCTTTCCGCCGGTTACTTCTGTGCGCAGAGTATAATCAGGACTGAATGACTCCGCCTTATCGGCAGAAGGTATCTCACCACAGAAAACTTCTGTACGGTCACCGGAAAGACTGTCAAGAGGAACTTCACCGGCTTTATAAAATCTGCTTACTCCGCAAAGCCACTCCCCAAAGTCTTCCCTATCCGGACGTGGGTAATAAAGACACGGTACTGTATCACCTGCACTCATAAGTTGCTGCGGACGATTGAGGCTACCGTAATCAACCGACAGACCGGAATGTGTAAAAATATCCGCTGAGGTACGCAACACCGGTGCCCGAAGACCATAAGCCGTAGTCTGCCACGGAGCCTGCTCACTCACAAAAATATCAAGGTGTGTAGCAAGCTGCCGTGTTAACTCATCAGATGGTGCTTCCGCTATCCTCATAACAAGGCGGCATGGAACGCTGATAATACTCAATACGAGGTGCAGACAGCCGTCAGACATCACGGCATTGTCTATACACAACAGAGGAGCGGCCGACACGGGCTGCATAAGTACCGGTGCCGATGCTAACGTATGGCTGCCGTCATTCATACGTAAAGCCGCTACAACCAAAAACGGCGAACAAAACGCACCGTTCCGTCTGCACACCTCTCTATACTCTTCCAATATCCTCTCACAACCTTCACGTAATTTTACCGCTGTCTCAGAAGTGACTGAAAGAACCGCTTCCGTACCACTACTTCCCGAAGCCATATTACTCACTTCCGAACTTGTCTGTATTCCAAAATAAGCAGACACCTGTGAAAGCTCATCTTCCGGCACCTCTACAGTAAGCTGCGTGGCTGGCAGATTAAGCGCCGTTGCCTGATAAGGCGCTACCGCCGTACGTATCAATGCCCATTCTACTGAGGGTAAAACGGGACGCAGCAAATCCACATCTCCACTCATACCCTCAATGACAGCACCGTCATCATAACCGTTCCCTGTTTTCGGAGCGGTAATCACAGGGGCGTCTTCAACAATTCCCTCACTGTTAATCAGCACACCTTCACTACACCGCACATCTATACGTGCCCTATCCGTTCCGGTATTCGGTCGCAGCGGGTCATATATCTCAGGTTTCAACAGCACTTTTCCACTACCGTGTACAATCTCGATTTCATTCAGTTTCATAAAACTTTGTTCAAAAAGTTTGTCTGAGGCGAAATTACCGCCTTGTCACAGCTGTCTTTCGATTTAATATCATTACAATAAGTAGCTCTTAAAAATTAAACGAATACTGAAGTATTCTCCTTCGCTCCGCGTCCGAATCATCTCAAAAATAACTGCGTTTTATATGTTCATTAATTTTTAAGAGCTACTTATCCGTTTCAGGCCCTCTTCCGAAATGAATACATATTCCGACACAGCTTGTTAAAAAGGCATAAATATTATACATTACGGTTTAAATTTTTTAATTTTGTAAATTATTTAAATTTTGTCCTCACTCCAACTTATTTACTTTGATGTCTACCTACCATCATAGATTTATCTCAGAAACTTTTATAATATTTCTCCTTTTTCTTCTCTGTACCTTTTACGTTAATGCCGCAATAAGCAAACGGGGAGCTACACTGATACAGGAATGTGAAAATGCCATTTCCATGCGGCGCTACGACATTCTGGAGAAAAAGGCCGATGAATTATGTCGACTCGGACGCACACAAACCAACCGGGAAGAGGAGATAACAGGCGAAGCATTACGTCTCCACGCTCTGATATGTGTACGTGATACCTCCGACTTCACACCGGGTATCGAAGCTCTTACAAAGGAAGCCCCGATGTTGAAAAACATCAATCCGCAGAGTTATACCATTGTCTGCCGTACACTCTCTTCTTATTACCAGCGTATTCTCAGCGACTACTCACAGGCACTGCATTATGCCTCCGAGAATCTGGAAACAGCCCGGACTCTGGCAGACCGTAATATAGAAGCTACCGCACTGTCAGCCATCGCAAGCATTTATTTTCAGAAGCAGGACACTTCCGGGTGGTCGTATGCTCTACAGGCATACGACCTGTCGAAAGAGATAGGTGATCTCTCCACCCGCTATGTCACTGCATGTAATATGGCCAACTATCTCTTCAATAATCAGAAGTTCGAAGAAGCCATGAAGTATCTTGAAGAGGCTGAACAGTTTGCTATCCGTGCGAATCTTGAAAGTGAGAAAAGCTACCTCAACTCTTTTCGCGGCGATTTATATTGCCGACTCGGAAAGCCCGCACAGGCGGAAAAATTCTATCTTCTGAGTTTAGAGGATTATCCCAACACATCAAACTATGATAAAATATACTCCCGGCTTTGCTATGCCATATTTTTAGTCGAACAGAAACGGTTGAACGATGCCATGAATATACTTGGCAATGTCAGCGACATGGCCCACAACTACAAGGTAACTATCTTTGAAAAAGAAATCTATGCTCTTATTTCACAGATATACGAAGAAAAAGGAGATTTTGCCCGAAGTCTGGAGTATTATAAGAAATACGCAAAGACAGCTCTTCATCTGTTCTCCGAACAGAAAGAGCGTGAATTTGCCATACTCGACCTGCGCAACAAGGTGAGCGAAGAGGAGCGGAAGAATGCGACCCAAAGCATCGAAATCATGAAGCGCGGACGTACGATTTTAATTCTCTCGACAGCGGGTATTATATTTATTCTGATTCTTGTCGGCGGAGTTATCTATCATCGCCGTAAGGTAACGGACTACAAACAGACTATCAGCCGTTATCTGGACAATATGCGTCAGGAACGCCATCTGCGTGAGCAGCTGGAACAGGCTAATACCGAACAGCGTGAAAGCCGTCAGACAAGCGGTCTGAATAACGGGAAATCACTTGAACTCTATCAACAGCTTGAAAGACTCATGAAAGAGGATCACCTCTATCGTGACAGTTCTCTCTCGCTGGATAAAACCGCCGGTATTCTCTCCACCAATCGTACCTATCTATCACAAGTGGTAAATGAGAAAGCCGGCAAATCATTCTCATCATACGTCAACGAGTACAGACTCAATGAAGCGGTCGAGCTGCTTTCCGACCCCGACAACAGCGAGCCGCTGAAAAATATCGGGTCAAAAGTAGGCTTTACATCACCCTCCAACTTCTATACTCTCTTCCGACAGCGTGTGGGAGTATCTCCGTCAGTGTTCAGAGAAAATGTCAAAAAAATAGATACTGACATTCAGAATTATCAAAATGATAATCAAAATTAACAATTTACGATTTAAACGGTCCATTATTTGATATATTTCATTTTTAACTCTTAAATTTGGGACATCAAAAAACGGACTTCAGTCCATAACTTCAACACTAAACCTAATATGAGAAAATCTACTTTTTTTCTCGCCGGAGTCATTGGTCTTTCAGCATGGGCAGTTCCTACAGAACCCGATGTGATTGAACTACCGGCCAACTTCGATGCATGGAACTTGAATTTCAAGCTTCCTCTCCAGAAACTTCCCGCCTCCGAGGCGCCCGCCGTAACTAAGGCACGTCCCGTACGTCCCATACATATGCGTAATATACGTAAAGAGGAGTCGGCAGCAAAGGAGTATTTCGTAGCAGCTCAGACGTACCATAAAGATTACGTATTCCGTTATGAAGGCGGTGCTATCACCACTTATAATATCGACATCCGTGTTGACGGAGACAAGGTTACTATAAGCCGTCTTTTTAATCTGGAAGCTCAGTCCACCGACTGGTCCGTAGGAGTAGATTACGACATTATAGGCACCTATGATGCCACTTCCAATACCATCACCATTCCGACATCGTCAAATTTCGAGGATGCCACAATAGCCGGTACAGTCGGCACTTCATTTACTGAAGTACTTGCTGCAGGCACTGTAACCGAGGACGGCAAACTTGCTCCTCAGGATCAGCTTGTATTCCAGGTTATAGGTGATTTTGAAGCTATTACCACAGACACTTCATTCGGTATAATGAACTATACCAATGATGGCGGTATGGTATATGGCACACAGACTCTGTACAGAGGCTTTTACGCAGCCCTTCCTTCCGACGAGCCTAAACTGATAGCCTTCAATGATAGCTATACACTTACCGATTCTTTCGTAAATCAGGGCACCACAAGTCAGTTCTCTGTAGTCAATGTCAGTGATACCGAGGTAGATTTCGCTATCGAATGTGATTCCGATGACGACGCTTTTTCAGCTGACCCTGAAGTCGGCACAATTCCCGCACGTCAGATTCAGGAAATAAACGTTAATTTCCTGCCCAAAACGACAGGCGACTTCGAGGGTATGGTTTCGCTCGAATATGACGGTAACACCACTACACCCGAACCTATCATTGTCTTCTATACTGCCACTGCAATACCCACTCCTGACTATTCAGCTGCTGTAAAGAACGGAGACTTCACTTTCACAACCAATATTGAATAT
The DNA here is from genome assembly GCA_014801815.1 of Bacteroides sp. Classification (GTDB taxonomy): domain Bacteria; phylum Bacteroidota; class Bacteroidia; order Bacteroidales; family Muribaculaceae; genus Lepagella. The sequence goes on from JAAVDM010000049.1 coordinate 49,804, forward strand.
CCGTTTGAAATTACTACTATCGCTGACGGCACACAAGTAGCGCGTTCTACAACCAACGGCCGTGCCGGAACTTCCAAACTCAACATTGAATTTGAAGTTCCCGATGGTCAGTTAGGTGTATTTGCATGGAAAGGACAAAGCAATAATACAGGTTACTGGTACCAGAATGCCGGTGGTTACTTCATTGACGACGCCGATGCAGCAGCTCAGAGCTTTAACGGTCTTGAAGATGATATTACCGGAACTTTGGAATTTGCCCCCGGCAAACACTCTGTACGTTTCCAGTATGAAGGTCTTGCTTATACAGGTGATGAGAAGAACGGTCTTTATGTGTACGACCTTGACCTTGTCTGCACTCCGGCTGAAGCCGATGCAGCAGTGCTTGAAACTCCTGATCTTAACCTCGGCAACTTCATGATTAAAGATGAGAACGGAATCGAAGGTCAGGGTGCGCTCGTTATCCGCAGCAAGGGTCTGAATCCTCTTAAGGTCACTAACGTAACTTCTTCTTCCGAAGAGTTTATAGTTACGTGTCCTTCTTCACAGGCAGGACTTCTGGAAACAATCGAAATCCCCGTTATGCTTCGTGCCAATGAGGCCGGACAATACGAGGCTGAGATTACTATCGAGACAACAGGCGGCAATCTCACTGCCGTTGTGAAAGGTCTCGTACGCCGCATGGCAGACTTCTCAAGTGTGGTCACTTTAGGCTCCGAGTATGTCACCGCTTTCAGTACCGATGAGTCTTATCCTTTCGAGGTTGAAAACGGTGTGGCATATAATGCCAACTCCGGCGAAGCTGACGATATTGCTACAGAGTCATGGTTCCAGATTGACTTCACTATTCCCGAAGGTAAAGCCGGATATATAAGCTGGGACGGCGTTCTTAACGGTTCATGTCCCGACCCGGAAAACGCTTATTGGATAGGTGACATGGGATATATAGCAATGACTCATCCTATGACTTCGGGTACAATTAACATATACCCCAACGAGAGTGATGCCAGCTCGAACTATATTGAAAACGATAGCTTCTGGAATTCTTATCTGATAAGTATACCCGGCAATCACTCCTTCCGTTTCCGCTATGACAAGAACGGTGATGGTATCATTTCCGAGAAAGACCGCATGGAAATCTCCAATTTCCGTATCCGTGTGGAAGACTTCAAAGAACACGATGTCGAGGCACTTACCAATGAGGTCATCTTCGAGCGTCCTATTTATGTAGGTGACAACCGTTACCTTACTGCCACAGTGACACTCAAAAATACAGGCAGTGCACCTCTTGAAGTACTTGACTGCGTTTCAAGCCATCCTTTCTATGGAGTTGTACCTACAGGCCAGATACAGTTTAATCAAACTACACAGGTAGGTGTATGGTTCTATCCTTCAGAGGAGGGTGAATTTGATGGTACTATCACTTTCAAGACCACAGGCGGTGATGTAGACATTTATTGCTACGGTTCGACAAAAGAAGCTGAAGGTATACTTCTTATCGGCGACGTTGAGAATCAGGGAAGCGATTGGTCTTTCTATGATGCTGATATGGACGGAGATTGTTGGAATCTCGGTTACAATCTATGGGGTCTGAATCCGGAATGGGTGCATGATGGAGATGACTGCTTCGGTTCAACTTCCTATTCTTTCTATCAGGGTGCTATAGAGCCCGACAACTGGCTTATCTCGCCTGTTGTAACTGTTCCTGATGACGGTGCTATGCTACGCTGGTATGCGGCTTCTCACCACCATGAGCGTTATGCTGAACACTACAGTGTCTACGTAGCTACACCTGAAGAGATTCAAGACCCGGCTAATCTCAATAATCTCCAGCCTGTATTCTCGGAAACCCTTGAGGAAGAATCTGCTGACGAATGGGTTGAGCGCGTGATTGATCTTGCCGATTACGCAAATCAGGATATTATGGTGCTCTTCCGTCATCACGACTGCAACGGTCAGTACGTACTCAAAGTTGATGATATTTTCATCTACGATATGCAAAAGTGGAATAACGGCTCAGGTGTAGACGCCGTAGCCGGCACACCCGAAGCTGTATCGACAGAGATATATGACATCAACGGTCTCCGTGTAAGAGGTCTTGTGAAAGGTGTCAATATCGTACGCACCACTTATAGCGACGGTTCAGTAAAAACGTCTAAAATCATTATGAAATAATAATGAAAAAATTCATTATGACTGTCTTGGCATGTCTCGGTCTGTATGGGGCCGGACATGCCCAGATATCCGATGTGAATCTCGGATATTGTGCTGAGCAGCTTCCCACCGAGAGTGTAAGATACAGCGAGGGTCAGGCATGGGTATCCGGTGCCATCTATATCCCCGCCTCTACTCTCAATACTTACGGAGGCAACCAGATAAACGGTATCAGAGCCGGATTGTATTCCCGCCTCAATGTCGAGGAACTGACTGTCTGGCTGCGTAACGACCTCGATGGTGAGAATCTTGCGGAGGAAACCATAACCTCCGACTCTGATCCGAAAATTGTAAAAGGCTGGAATGAATTGAAATTCGCCTCTCCGTGGGATATTCCGGCCGACAACGAGAACGGTTTGTACATCGGGTATTCTTTCTTCCAGAAGAAGACCTCACAAGGTCTCGGCATACTTTCTGTACCGGCACAGAATGCTTTCTTTCTCAAATTCGGCGATGAGCCTTGGGAGAATCACTCTGAAGAAGGAACGCTTTGTGTTGAAGCACTCATAAGCGGTGACAAGCTGCCGAAAGTGAATCTTGCGTTTCTCAATCTTGTCACCCCCGATATCTACATCATAGACAACGGCACAATGCAGATAGGCGGTACGGTACAGAATCTCGCCACCTACACTGTAACCGGCTTCGATGTGAATGCCTTTGTTGATGGTGAGAAAACCGGTACAGCTCACGTTGACTGCAATGTTTCTTACGGACAGTCAGGTGAGTTCTCGGTTGAGTTACCTCTGGGTATATCGTCAATGGGTGACGGACACGGTTCTGTCACAGTTACTCTCGACAATATCAATGAAGGTCTCGACGAGGACATGAGTGACAACACTCTGACAGCAGACTTCCTCATTGTACAGCATGATTTCAAGCATCGTGTCATTGTCGAGGAATTCACCACCGAACAGTGTCCCAACTGTCCCCGTGTAGGCAACTATATACATGATGCACTGGAGAAAGAGGAATTCAAAGAGGATATTCTCGTGATATGTCACCACTCCGGTTTCTACACCGACTGGCTTACTGCTTCTTTCGATGGCACCTATCTGTGGCTCTTCAACAATGGCGGAAGCACCTACGCGCCGGCTATAGCTGTTGACCGTGATGTACATGAGGATAATACTGCTGTGTGGTGTCCTTCCTCATCTTCCGAAATGGAGAACGCATGGCGTAAAGCCCTTAACCAACCGGCTTTCGTATCGCTCAATATCACCGGCGAGATTGACCCCGAGAATGCAGACCATCTTACTGTCAAAATTAACGGTGCTAAGTCACTCGAACAGCTCTGCAATAACCCGACCATTACTGTCTATATCGTCGAGGATAACATCACAGCCAGAAATCAGGCCGGTGCTTCAGGCGAATATATCCATAATCATGTCAACCGTGCCGTCAATTCCACATGGGGTGACCCACTCGAATTCGATGGTGACGAATATGAGTATAGCTGTGAGTTCAATCTTTCCCAGCTTTGGGTACGCGAGAATCTGCAGATTGTAGCCTTCATAGGTAATTACAATTCTCAGAATGCCGCTGACTGTCCCATTCTGAATGCTTCCAACCTTCTCTTCTCAGAAATAGAGAATTCGGATCCATCAGGAATAGACTCCATAACACCCGAAGACAGCTCTGACAGCAAGATCTATTCTGTTTCTGGTATCCTTATGAACGGACAAGACCTCACACCCGGTCTCTATATCCGTAAGACAGGTAACAAGACAGAAAAGATAATAATAAAAAATTAATCCATAGCTGATATATAATAGAAGTGGGGCGTTATCTTTGAGGATACCGCTCCACTCTTATTTTATGTCAGTTAGGAGTTTTATGCCAGTTACGAGACAGAATCTGCTGAACGTATAAAGAGCTACGGCAATATTGCCGTAGCCCTCACGCTCACAATGAATATGAGTAATCAGACAAGTAGTTCTTAAATCTGTTACTTCTTCACAAACTTAACAGTAGTATTGCCATCTGAAGCTACATAAATACCGGCAGGCAGAGTCTCAACATTGACAGTATTCTCACCTGAAGCTACTAATATACCGTTGATATTCATCACTTTGATAGAACCAATACCGGTAACGGTCTGTACAGCTGCATTATAACGTACACTTTCTGTAGCTGTAATTTCCTCTACTGAACTAAGCTCACGAAGTTTATACTCCGCACCTATGTTAATCTTATTGTAGCCGTGGAAATCATAAGCATCTTCAACCGATACAGTATAGGGTGAAGTGATAGTACGCTCAGTGTTAGTAAATAGTCTTACCAACTCATAGTCATCACGCTCGTAGGCCAGAACTGTTACCTCCGTACCTTCCGTTGCAAACATAAAAGTAGTCTCACGATTAAAATACGGATCAATACCAACTACGTAACCTATAACTTCACGACCTGTATCAAAGTCTTCGTATGTAGGATAGAACTCAAGTACATAAGGAGGTTCAGCAGCATTAATCTCACACACAGGTTCGAATACATACCTATACACATTACCTGATACCGGATTGTTCAGTTCATCGGGCACTGTGAAAGTAAACGAAGCAATATCTGTCAGATTAGGAGAATTGTCATTCTTACCGCTAATATATTTCAGTTCAAAACCGGGAGCAACGTAAGGTATAACAAACTCGATAGTCTCACCCGGTGCAGCATTATAATGCTTAGTCAAAGTACCGTTATCATTGATATATAGATCCACTATAGTAATACCGAACGTACCGTCATTCATATCCCAGCATGTTATAGGACATGTACCCTCATTCGGATCATAAAGTCTGGCCTCTATCGTGCAGTCTTCCTCTATCTTTATGAAATATTCCTGATAAGCTTCCTGACTATCAATGATTTCAATAGGTTCACCGTTGACGGTTATGGATTCGAAGGGGAAGTCATAAGAGAATTTAGCCACACATACGTAGTTACCTATCTTAACCACGCCCGGCTGATCAACACTGTAAGCGCCATCTTCACGCTCAAGATCAGCATTATAAGGATAGAAACCTATTCTGTTATCGTTCTTAATGAACTTCACGAGAGCATAACCTTCAGGAGCCACAATCTCGCGCATTGATAGAGTCAGTGTACAAGGTTCTCCGGCGAAGAAAGTGTACTCACCGTCAGCCTCCTGAATAAAGTTATTACCGGCGTTCACATTCTCAAGCACATAGCCAAACTCACTGCTCACTGTCACTTCGACCATATAAGGTACATTGAGCGTAATAAGTCCCTGAAGTTCCACTTTCTCTCCTGCCACAGTCATATTGACATGAGAAGCCAACATATCTGAAACAGCGTCACCATTTTCAATATCGCATACCATAACAGTCACAGGTATCGAAGCAGGTGTGTGACGGGCGTGTATATCAATCTGCATACCGCCTTCAGCTACAATGGCTGTACAGGAGTCTGATTAACAGTCACGTCAGTTATCTGACAGTTTTCAGCAGCTGTTATTGAAAGATTATTCTTGATAGCTGCCATGTCAAACATATTCCGGCCATCGGTCAGACTCAGGACATCACCATAGCCGTTCAACTGTCTTACTACTACAGCCGAAGCATCGTCAACATTTATTACAAGACCTACTCAACGGAATTGTAATCTTCCGTGACGGTAAACAACTTACAGTTCTTACCGATACCAAACCCGGTGAGGCCATGACCTATACTGACTCTGACATCACTGAGAAAGGAGAATATCGCTACGATATCTTCGCAATCGGCACAGGCGGTGAAGGTATGAAAGCTACTTCATTTGTATATCTTGGAGAAGACTCTCCGGCGTCCGTAGCATCACCCCTGCTGGAAGGTGTAGATGCCTACACTTCAGCCGTAATCTCATGGGAGCCGGTCACTACAGGATTACATAACGGTAACATAGATCCCGCTTCGGTAAGATATACGGTTTACCGTCGCCCCGACAACAAGCTCGTAGCCGAAAACATAACTGAAACTTCTGTAACGGATAACAGTATCAGACGTACTCTCAGTTACTATTATGATGTAGTGGCATCAAACGAACTTGGTGAAGCTCCCGAAACTCCCACACGTTCCTTCATACTTGGGCCTGCCTTTGAAACTCCCTTCGTAGAGGAGTTCGACAGCGATAAAGAAACTTTGAATCGCTGGTTGCTTACAGATGCTAACGGTGATTACAACACATGGATGTTCAACAGCACTGCAGGTAGCACATTCTTCGGTGACTATGAGACAGCTCTTGAATATCTTATATCTCCCGTATCAGGTGGGCCTTACTACGATGCAGATGAATGGCTCGTATCAGGTCCGATAAAGTTCGAATCCGGAAAAAAATATGAAATCGAACTTGCCGTGCGTTCTGTAGCTACCGAGTATCTTGAAATCGGCATAGGCAGCTCGGAGATTCCTGAAGATATGTATATAGTGGATTGCCTTGAAATAGAGCCTTCGGAGATAACAGGAGATGAAAACAGTGTACGTCCGACTTACTATGTCACTGAACTTAGAACCGAAGGTATTGAGATAGGTAGCGTTGGTCTGCACCTCTGCACTCCTATTGATGATATCCATTATGCTTTCATTCAGATATGTAGTGTCACAGTAAGAGAAAGAGATGAGAACGGTATCAATACTGTTACAACACCTGTACTTCTCACCCGATTCAACAACGGTAGTTTTGAAATAAACGGCGACTTCGAGAAAGTCGAAATCTTCGCTACCTCAGGTGCAAAGATGATGGAAAGCACTACTGCTATCACCGACCTTTCCTCTTGTCCCGAAGGTGTATATGTAGCCGTCATCACTACTAAATCAGAACGCAGCACCGTGAAGTTTGTGAAGTAATTCTCACATATTAATAGTATTAATAAAAGCATAATTAAAGGCTCTATGTTGAACATAGAGCCTTTAATTATGCTTTGACTATATTTTACTCAGACTATCGTTTAGCGTACTACGACTTTGACAGCGCGACCGTTAGCCGATACGATATAGATACCGGCAGGAAGCTCGATGTTGCCGGCTTCAGCAGCAACAGCTACGCGGCGACCGTCTACTGTGTAAACAGAAGCACCGGCTTCGGCAACCTCAACAAAACCATAACCACCCTTGGCAAGAGCCGAGGCAGATGCGTTTACGGTATCAACACCACTATTCTCACTGGCAGCAACAATACATGCATTCTCAATCAGGCCGGTGGTATTGTTGATTATCATAGCTACAAGAGAGCAATTGGCAGGAGTTGTGACACCTGTCAGCTTGAACTCTTCACCATATTCATAGACTACACCCCTCTCAACTGATGAAGGCAGACTGTTTTCTATACCCATAGGCTTGGAACATCTGCGGGCAACCTCGTTGAATTTCATTGATACCTGCGAAGGTTTGGACTCCCAGCCATAGTAATCACCCTGCTGACCCGACATATAGTTAGTCTGTGCGTAAGGACCAACTTCATTTTCGATGACTGTATATGCTACACTGAAATTAGCAGCCTCAACGTCCAGACCGAAAGTGGTCTTTGTGGCCATGGTTGCTGTTTTATCGTCATATTCGAAAGTAGCACTAATTTCCGCTACTGAAGGTACATCAACCACGCTCAGGAATGCTTCCTCGATAGTATCAGGGGCCGGATATACATTGACATTCATCTGACGGTTCACAAAAGATGAAGGGAAGCCAGCCACGTACTGCGCAAGAGGATAATAGGGCATATTGGGACTATCCATTACCTGCATTGGATCACTGCTACCATGTACGGCAATACCGATGAATCCCTTATCAGCATAATTAGTATGCATATATTCCATACCGGCTATACCCATAACACAATAACCACACCAGTTTCCTGTGAATTCCTCAAAGACAACATTACGCTGGTAGCCTTCGTCTACAGAGTTAAGGAAACCGGATACAGATGATATAGCAAGGTTATCCACACCGTTAACCTGGGTAAGAGTAAGGGTGTAAGGAATATTCACACCTAAAACATCGGTCGAGAACTCAACATCAGCTGTCTGCCAGTCACCGAAAGCAGCAGAACCGTTAGCCTTAGCTACGTAAGTCTGAGACTCCATACCTTCGATATCCATAACGTATGTAAGTTCGGCAGCATCGTTGGCACCTTTGCCTACAAATGTGGTAGAGAAAGAGAAAGTCTCACCTTTAACAACTGTACCGGGTATGTTAGCCTCAACAAGTGAAGCCTGATTCTCGGGCAGATTATCACCCTCTATCACCAAACGCAAACACAGACAACCGGCTGCGGGGGCCCAGTCACGCCAGGCCCATTCAGCATTGACAATATTACCGGAATTATCTACAGTCATGTTTGAATATACAAGACCGGCACCGGCATCATCAGGGAGGCCATAGTCAGTGATATAGCAATATGTTGCAGGATTGGTAGGCACATCAATATCGTAACCTACATAAAGTTCACCGGAAGCAGGTATAACCACAGGGGTATCGAAAGCTACCGTCGACCACTCGAAGCCGTCTGCGCCAAGAGTACCTTCATTGGTAGAAATAGGTTCGCCGCCAAGCTCGGTACTTGCCCATATAGTAGTGGTAGAACAGGGGTTAACATAACGGTTGCCGGTACCCTGAGACACAGGATTAGCAATCTGAAGAGCTACAATACGGTTACCGGCAAGACTTGCGACAGTTTCCTCATTTACTAAAATACCCATCTTCACATTACCTGTGCCGAGAGCAAAAGCAGTATAAGGCTCATCACAGTAACCCCAAATGATACTGTTCACATCGCCGGGGGCACGCATAAGACCCTTGGCGGCGGCAGGAGCATCGAGACGTTCCACACCCTGCAGGCGGGCATTGCCCGACAGGGAAATCGCATCGTAAACCGCTGTCGCACCCATAGCAGGCAGCGTAGCCGCAAAAGCAGCCATAACGAGTAAAGATTTGTTCATGTTTTTTTCTGAGTGTTAAGCTATAGTTGAACAATATAGTTTTTCGGACAAGCAGCTCTTAAAGATTAACGAATATATAAAAACACAGTTATTTTTGAGACGATTCGGACGCGAAGCGAAGGAGAATATTTCAGTATTAGACTGAATGGCAAGTCCGAAACGAACAAAAATAATAAGTTTATAATTTAAGATTCAAAAACTTTACCTAAAAAATATATCGTTTAATTTTTAAGAGCTACTTAACATCGCAAATTTAGTATTTCTTTCATTAACCCACAAGTACTATGATATGAAATGCCCCGTGACACGGAAAAAAAGTGTCACGGGGCATTTCATATCATAATTCTTCAGGCAGTCCCACCCACCAGTCGGAGTCATCGGTACGTAGTCTTTCACTGGCCGGAGGCAGATAAGGCGAAGGCTTGCGATGCCGTTTCGGAGGCGGCATTATAGGCCCGGGCGGTTCTTCAGCTTCCGGTTCAGTTGCCTCCGGTTCCTCCTGAGGCACTTCTTCGGGCTGTACGGCAGCCTGCTGTGCAGTCTGCTGACGCGGAGGAAGATTGACGGTATTGTATATACCGCGCAGGTCAATGACCTGCATGTCGTCAGAGTAGTCGAAGCCGGTCAGGGTAGTCAGAGCCTCACGGGTGTCGCGTAACTGCGCAGTGAGCGTACTTATCTTCTGCTCGTACTTACGTTTCATAACCTCGGCCTGTGAGAGCTGATCATTAAACTGCTTCAGAATCTCGTCTACCGATTCATAATCCTCCAGACGTTCTTCAGCCTTCTCAAGAGCTTCGCTGGTGCGGGCCAATGCCTCTATTGTCTCGCGCAGGCGCACAGCCATGTCGGTGTTACGTGCCGACAGGGCCACATTCTCGCAGCGCTGGGCATCGAGCAGAGCAGCCGCCTCGCGCAGACCGTCACGCAGAGTGGGTATGTAGGCGAGGTCGTTGGCCATGTGCTCAAGCAGCATCAGGGTGCGCCACGGATGAAGCATGACATCAAGCACACCGGCAGGTCTCGGAGCGCCGAGACTGGTCAGGGAATCGGTGGTGTCGAGGAGGTCTTTAGTCATTATGTTCGTCGATGGTGTCGGCGTCCGGTTTCATCACTACGCCCGTACTCTTGCGGCCGTTGATAGCTATGGTCAGGGGGCTGTCGAAACGTACTATACGCACGGCATCGCTTTCGCTTTCGGCCGGCAGCGAATCGAGATAAGCGCTGTCGAAGTAGCCTGAACCGGCTGTGGGGTCGATGGTGAAGTAACCGACACCGAACGAGGTGAGATTCTGGAAGAAATGTGTGCCCTGCGATGGCTCTATACGATAACCGGGCAGAGCGCTTTCGACTATCAGACGCGCGCCGGCTATCTGTGCCCAGCGTACCGGAATACCAAGTGAGGAGTCTGACGAACCCCAGCGTCCGGGGCCAATCAGTATGTACGGCTCACCTTTCTCCACCATACGCTTGTTGATGGCCTCGATTTCGGCAGCGACTTCCGGATTACGCGAACGGTCAAAGTTCTGCGGCTTGACATAGACCACGTAGCGCACATTGTCCATGACGCCGTGTCCGAGAGCTGTCTCACTGCGGAGTATAAGCCGGCTGTCGTCTACCTTCATTATCGAGTCGTCAAGCATCTCTTTCTTGTCGACTATCGGACGCATCTGGAGCCAGTAGACAGTGCCTTTATTCTTGCTCGACATAGCGTCGGGATTGAGATTGCCGGCAAATTCTATCTCAACGGGACGCCCCATGGCGTACTGACCTTTAGAGAGCATGAAGTCTATGACTTCGGCAAGCGGAGCTACTTTCTGACGCAGCACATTGGCGAATGTAACCACTTTACGACCCGGCCCAAAGCCGGTGTCGCGCAGTATACGGTCATTGACGTCAAAAGTGCTGACCAGATACTTCAGTGCCCCGCTCTTGAAAGCTTCGGAAACCGGCAGCTTGACAATGTTGAAGCCGTCATCAGTGGTGAAGCGTGTCTCACCGCTCACTTTGGAGGGCAGAGCATAGAGGTTAGTCTGAGTGTCGCGCAGAGCCAGTTCGAGTGTCGAGGTCTGCAATACTTTGTCGGGGTGACGCGGCGAAAAGCGCAGTGCCATACCACCGTCTACAATATATTTGCCAAGACCAACGGCCACTTCGGCCACACCCTCTTCAGCCTGTTCGTCATTAAGAGGATAATAGTTGAGCGAGCGGCCCACACCCGAGAACGACGGATAGTAATAGCCGTCGTGATCCTCACCGGCGACCTCCTGCAGTATGACTGCCATCTTCTCCTGATCGATGACATTGCTTGTCGCGTTCATGTAGGCTTTGGAGTCAGCGAAAAATACCGAAGCATATACACCTTTGACAGCATCTGAGAGCAGACGCAGCATCTCGTCGACATTGGCAAGACGCGGTATCATATAGGTGCTGTAGACCCCGGCGAAGGGCTGATAGTGAGAGTCTTCGAGCAGTGACGAGCTACGCACGGCTATCGGGCGGTCAAATACCTCGAACAGCGCCGAGAAGTCCTCGATAAGTGTCTGAGGCAGACGGGCAGCGAGAAAGCGGTCGAGTATCTCCTGATCCGAGAGGTCGGAAAGAGCCACAGGATAGAGATTGTTCGACTCCATGAACTCGTCGAATATATCGGTACAGAGTACGATGGTACGCGGTATGGTAATCTGCATACCCTCGAAGTCCTCACACACAGGGTTGCGCTTTATAATCTGGTCAATGAATGCCAGACCACGACCCTTACCGCCCAAAGAACCCTGCCCTATGCGGGCGAAGTTTGAGTAGCGGTCGAAGCGGTCTTTGCGGAACACGGCCACAACGCCGCGATTCTTCATGCGGCGGTATTTGACAATACACTCGAAGATAAGCTTACGCACGGCGGGAGCCTGTGCTATATCGGTGAACTTCTTGGTGCTTATGGCCTCAGCTATGGGGAACAGGGCACGCGAATAGAGCCAGCGTGATATGTCATTGTGCAGGCAATGCTGGAACAGCGCGTCTGAAGGAATGTTGAAGATGTTCTTCTGCAGGTCCTTGAGGTCATGTATGCGCATCAGCTCATTGCCGGTGGCGGGGTCACGCACTATGAAGTCGCCGAAACCGAACAGATAGCTCATGGCACGGCGCAGATTCTGCGGCAGGGTCTTTGAGTTCTTGTCGATAAACTCCAGCCCAAGCTGTTCGGCTTCCGCACGGTTGGCACTCTCCTGACTCTCGATTATGATAGGCATACAAGGGTCGTCGGCACGTACCATGCGAGCGAAGTCCATACCGGCGTGCGGGTCTTTCTCACCATTACGGGGGAAACGCACGTCGCTGATTATACCGAGCAGATTGCGGCCGTAACGGCGGTACAGTGCCTCGGCCTCCTCGTAGTCACGAGCGAGAAGCACTTTAGGCCGTCCGCGCATACGGAACATCTGTTCATGCTCATTCAGGGCCTCGGTCGAGAATATCATCGACTGCTTGAGCAGATATTTGTAGATGTGCGGTAATACAGCTGAGTAGAAACGTATCGAGTCCTCAATCACCAGAATACACTGCACACCGACTTCGCCGATGTCATTGTCGGCATTCATGCGGTCCTCGATGAGCTTGATTATAGCAAGAATGAGGTCCACGTTACCAAGCCACGAGAATACATAGTCGACACCTTCGAGATTCTCATTGGCAATGCGTCGGCGCACTTCTTTCGAGAAGGGTGTCAGCACTACGAATGGAATCTCAGGATAGAGAGCGTCTATGTGACGTGCCTGTTCGAAAGTCTCGCTCAGGTCTACGCCGGGCATGGCAATGATAAGGTCGAATTTCTGCTGCTCAAGGGCTTTATAGGCTTCATCATAGTTGGCCACTTTGGTGAAGCGCGGGGGCGACGAGAGGTTGAGCGACACATATTCAAAATATATCTGCTCATCGACACGCCCGTCTTCCTCCATCATGAAGGCATCGTAGGGAGTGGCTATGAGCAGGACATTGAATATACGCCGCTGCATGAGATTCTGGAAAGCCGTGTCTTTAAGATACAGACGGCTCAGTACGCTGTCGTTGACGTTCTGCATATCAGTCGTCCTTATGGGCGTCAAGATACTGCTCCAGTGCTGCTGTCATACTGGGTGCCTCCTTAGTGGGGGCCTTGAGGTCGAGACGCAGACCGGCGTCTTCGACAGCCTTGGCCGTAGTGGCACCGAAAGTACCTATGCATACCGGCTGACCGTCTTTACCGAAGTCAGGAAAATTCTTCTGCAGTGAGGCTATACCGGAAGGACTGAAGAAGAGCAGCATATCGTAATCGAAAGGCTCGTCAGGAGTGAAGTCATTGCTTACCGTGCGGTACATCACAGCCTTCGTATAGTTGATTTTATGACGATCAAGCACAGAGAGATTGTCTTTGTGTACGTCTGAGACGGGGAACAGGAACTTCTCTTTGTGATTCTTGTCGAGAGCCGCCAGCAGCTGTGGGTCGTCAAGTTTGCCTGATGTGCCGAAGCTGATCTTGCGCTTGCGATAGACTATATATTTCTGCAGGTAGAGCGCTATGGCTTCGGTGGTACAGAAATAGCGCATGGTATCGGGAACGCTGACACGGGTCTCCTCGCAGAGACGGAAAAAATGATCGACGGCTGTCTTAGCCGTGAATATCACAGCAGTGAAGTCTGCCAGATTGATTTTCGACTGCCTGAACTCCTTGGCAGTGAGTCCCTCCACTTTGATAAATGGCCGGAATACAATCTCTACACCATGCTTGGCCGCTATCTCGTAATAGGGAGATTTCTCGGAAGAAGGCTGCGGCTGGGATACTAATATTTTCTTGATTTTCATGCTCTTGCTGATTGCGCGCCGGTTATTTTCAGACCAATAGGACACAAAGTAACACAGCGGCGATATAAGTGAGAATCAATGGGACGATTTCTAAGCTGCAAAGGTAGTACAAAAAAAGCACCCATGACGAAAATTGATTGAAAAAAATCCTTAAACCCTTCCATATAAAGATGAGTTTGGCGAGCACCAATGCTCCTCCGGCTACATACAGAAATGTCATCTGTTCACCCGGATATGACTGACAGAGCAGCGCGAGGGGAAAGAATATGAAACTCAGAAGCCCCTGTGCGGCGGCGTAGCCTTTGACCCATAGCGCGGCTCTGTTGCGATCGGTGAAGATTATGCCTGTCAGCCACAGCACGCCCATCATGAACAGTGTGTAGCATGTGGCCACACCGATACAGATGAGCATAGGCAAATGCGTCCATTCGGGCAAGGGCGGACGGCTGTCGGTGATGCTCAGTCCGTCGTTCCATGTAAGCGTCACAAGCGAATGGAGCAGCACACCGGCACTGGCGCACCACAGCAGGTTGAGAAGCACAAGGAATGATGTCTCGCGCACCGTATCGTCAAACACATTATGACGCATACGTATCTCTATGAGGTCGCGCCAGAGCACCTGCAGATAACGCACGTTATTCTTGAAGCGAAGACACACGGTGGTGAAGATGACGAATAGTCCAAGCAGTACGAACGACATGCCGAGTGTCTGGCCGCCTTCTCCTTTCAGTTCGATACGCGGTGGTGGCGTGAGCGTAATGCCGCCGTTCAGTTCGCCGGGCTCCACACGTGTCGTGTCGGCGACGGCCGTAGTATCGGAGGCGGCAGATTCCATGTCCTCGGGGTGAGGGACAGCTGATTTGGCCGAGGAGTGTGCCTGTGTCGGAACAGGACTGTGCCCCGGCGAACCGGCTGTAGACTGAGTTTGGGTCACGGGAGATGTTTTGCTGACGACAGCCGGTGCCGCAGCGGTACTGTCCGTTGTCTGTCTCATTTCAGCCAACCGTTTTGTTTATACCACTCTACCGACTGCTTCACACCCTCTTCGAGCGAGGTGGCGGCGACGAAGCCGAAGTCGCGCCATGCTTTCGATACATCGGCACGCCAGTTGCGCTGAGCCATGATGTTGTATTTGTCGCTGTTCAGTGTCGAGGGCTTGCCCCGGGCAGCACCTATTTTCTCGGCTACAGCCGACACCGCTCTGAGCCCTATGAGCGGCACACGTACCGGAAGCACGGCACGGCGCCCTACGGCTTTAGCAGCTATACGTCTGAATTCCGCCTGCGAGTAACTGCGCTCTTCGGCTATATTGTATGTCTCACCGACGGGTGCTTTCTCCAGTGCCATATAGACGGCACGTGCAAGGTCGGTGACATAGATGAATGTAAGTTCCTGACGCCGGTAGCCCACGGAGAAGTCAAATCCTTTTGCTATCGACTCGAACATCATAAAATAGTCATGGTCACGCGGGCCATAGATACCCGTACAGCGGAATACAACGTAGGGTATGCCTGCCGTCGCGAGCCACATCTCGGCTTTCAGCTTCGAGGCACCATAACGGGTGTTGGGCAGCGGTATCATGGTTTCGGTAATGGGTGCGAGAGTGCGTTCGCCACGCGGTCCCATCACCGACAGACTGCTGATGTAGAGCAGTTTTTCCGGCACCATGTCAACCTGTTTGACAGCTGTGGTGAAGTCGCGGAGACAATCGTAGTTGATACGTGAGAAGTCACTGAAGCGCAGACATTTGGTAGCGCCGAGGTTATAGATTATATAATCCCACTTCTCCCCTTCCGGCAACGCTCCGCGCAATGCCGGCGCCAGTGTCTCGGGGTGCTCGAAGTCGAGGGTGAGAAAGTGTATGCGTTTATCGGTCAGATATTGGCGCGATGTGCTGGCGCGGACACCGGCCCATACTTCGTAGCCTGATTCGAGACCACGTTCCACTAAGAAACCGCCGACAAAACCGCCGGCGCCCACTACGAGGACTTTTTTGCTGTGTTCGTTCATAAAATGTCTCTTTTTTCAGTGAGCTCTTGTTTTTATCACGTCTGTGACGTTACTGCAGCCGTGCCGTCACAGTAGCCTTCAGCGGGGCGAAAGTATAGCCATGCTCCGAAAGCCAGTCGAGCGAGCGCGGCAACGCCTCGTGTAGGCGGGGCCACGACTTCAGCGAGTCGTGAAAGACTATTATCGAGCCGGGCCGTACGAGTGTGCATACGTTATCAAAGACTTCATCGGCCGTAAGACGGCGGCTGTAATCGCGTGTCACCACATCATACATTACAATATCGTAACGTCCGGACAGAGCTTTTGCCTGTGAGCGGCGCAATAATCCGTGCGGAGGCCGGAATAACGGTGTGTCAATATATTGCCGGGCCTCGTCTATATCGTCCACATACGTCTGTAACGATGTGCGCAGTCCCTGCAGATGATGCATGGCATGGTTGCCTAATGTATGACCGGCCGAACGGACGGCTTCAACAAGATACGGATAACGCCGTGCGTTGTCACCTACCATGAAGAAGGTAGCCTTTATATCGCGCTCGGCAAGCCGGTCGAGTACCCAAGGTGTCACTTCGGGTATCGGCCCGTCATCAAAGGTGAGATATACTCTCCTATTCTGTTCCGCCACTCTGTACAGGGCTGTAGGACAGAGCGCCCGCCACCATAGAGGCGGGCGCTCCACTATACGCATGAATGAGGGTCGCCTCACTGCATTTCGGGGTGATTGGCCATAAACTGCTCGCCGAGGCGGCGGCTGCGTTTGCGGTCAAGCTTCTTGAAATTCTCGTATTTCTCAAGCTCAGCCATCGAACCGCCTTCGCTCAGATAGAAATCTATGGCGTGAGAAAGCATCGAGTCTACCAGATGCTCGTCTTCGGTGCGTGCGGCATAGTCGGAAGCCGACAGCCCTGAAAGCTCGTTGGCTATCTCGGCATAACGGGCTATCTCCTCGGCATAGGAGCGTAGGGTAGCTTCGTCAAGCGGTGCGCCGGCTTCTATATAGTCTGCGCCGCCGTTACCGTAAAGGCGCTCATAGTTGTTGCGGAGTTCCTGTACCGTGAAGCCGTAAGGCTGAAGCAGGGCGTCTACTTTCTTACTGTCACCGCCATACTGTGTGTAGAGCGTCACGAAACGGTCGAACTGATAAGGTATCATACGGCTTTCGTTGGTGAGCGAAGGATTGATGAACGACATAGCCACATTGCGGTGATAAGCCAGATAGGGAGCGTAACGTTCCATAAGCTGCCACAGCATGTCAAGACCACGCTCAGTGAGTGCTTTGTTGTCAAGACGTGACGGATCGCCGAGTTCGCAGTATATCTGCGCCACTGTCGTGCCTACGCTAAGGGCGTACGGAGCCACTTTCTGCGACAGACGCTGGCCGATAAGGTCGACAACTTCAAGAGCCTTCTTATATTCGGTCTTGGCTGCCTCGGGGTTAGACTCGCGCATTAGGTCTCCTTCGTATATAAGTTCGCTGGCAAGGTCTACCATCGACGAGCGGGTTGTGATGAGCATACGGCGCGCTGTCTCGTCGAAGTAGGGCACATGCTCTCCCTCGGCCACATCGGCGCCACCCCAGCGGTATTTCTTGGTTATCACATCGTATGCGCGGTCTGTACGCGAGGCCATGCCGGCCTGCACGGTGGGTACAAGCTGAAGGGCCATACCGGTAGAACGCAGATAAGGCGTGAGGCCGAGGTGATATTCCTCGCCTACGGTCGAAGCCCAGTATATGGGACGCTTCCAGCCTTCGGCGGCGTTGGTAGCTATGATGTCGAGCATCAGCATTTCGCCGAGACTCAGATAACCCTTGCTGCGGAACGAACGTGTGTCACGCAGATTGACGGTTATATCCTTTTCAATACGGGCTGTGTCACCGGGTGCCACAAGACCGCGTGCTATGACAGTGGCACGGTCAACAGGTATGCGTACCACACTGCTGGGCAGAGCCGGATAACCCTGCGTATCGCGTCCGTAGCCGTCGTAGGCGAGACGCAGTGCCTCGCGCAAGTCGGTGGGGGCCGTCTCACGCGGCAGTACCGTAACATCGGAACGGCCGTAGGCATAGTCGGCAGGTGTGGCGGTAAGGTCGACGGCGGGAGCATCGTATGCCTGCATCAGCAACTGATTGGCATACCAGTCAGAGTTGAGATAACTCAGGTTGATGATACGAACATCGGGACGCACACCCTCGACTTCCTGCGCATACCACAGCGGGAAGGTATCGTTGTCACCGTTACAGAACACGATGGCATTGGGTTCAAGACTCTCCAGATAGTTGGCTGCAAAGTCGCGTGCAGCGTAACGGCCCGAACGGTCATGATCGTCCCATGTCTGGCTCACCATCTGCAGAGGTATAATAAGACCGATTATGGAAGCGGCTATCGCACAGTAACGCGACTTGGAAGATATGGCTGCCGGTTCGTCCACAACATCGGGTGACTGCAGCGGTTCTTCGGTCTGCTTCATCTTGTCGGCTTTAATCTTTTCCATATCCTTGCGGCTGCAGAGCATCAGGAGCAGACGCCACAGAGCCGGCACACCGAGACCTATCCATATAGCAAAGGCATAGAACGAACCTGCAAAGGCATAGTCACGCTCACGCGGCTGGTTAGGCGGCTGATTCAGATAGAGCACGATAGCTATACCTGTCATAAAGAAAAGGAAGAACACCACCCAGAACTGTTCGATGCCCCGACGTCCGGCGAATGACTGCCACACCAAACCAAGTAGGCCGAGTATAAGCGGCAGCATGTAGTAGACGTTGTGGCCCTTGTTATTCTTGCCGAGGTCATCAGGCAGAAGGCTCTGGTCGCCGAGACGGGAATTGTCGATAAAGGGCAGTCCCGAAATCCAGTTACCGGCATCAAGTTCGCCAAACTGGTTGTTGATGTCATTCTGACGTCCGGCAAAGTTCCACATGAAGTAACGCAGATACATGTGGTTGAGCTGGTAGTTGAAAAAGTAGGCCATATTCTGTGCGAACGAAGGCTTAAATGCTGTCTTCTGACGGTAGTTGATTGTACCGGTTATCTCGTTATAGTAGGGTTCGGAATTTACATCAAGCTCCGGCACACGGTCTCCGTCAGCATCAAGGGCCGTAATGGTCACTATCTGCTCGGGCATGGTGTCGAGATTCACCCACATCGCATAGTAATCACGGTGCATACGGCTGTACAGACGCGGGAAGAGCATGTTAAGCTCCGGATTCATACGCGGTTCGGGTTTGTAGTCGCGCTTCACATAGTAGTCTTTGCGCTTCTGTCCGAGGGCATGATTCGAGGCACGTTCGCTTTCGGTGAGGAAGTTGTATTCCGACACGGGTTCGGCACCCTTGATACCTTTCACATAAAGTGCTTTGCCCGGCTCAATAACCGATGAGTAGTAAGGTGTGTTCAGCACCAGCGGACTACCGTCTTCACGTACAGCGAGTGTATCGCGCATGTAACCGCCGATACGCTTCATCGGTACTGAATTAAGTGTTTCACCGTAAAGCAACGGATTCTCGCCATACTGTTCACGGTTAAGATATGACGCAAGGTCAAACACATTGTCCGGTGCGTTCTGGTTCATCGGAGTGTTGGCTGACGAACGTATCAGTATAAGAGCGTAGCTTGAATAACCTACGAATATTACGGCCATACTCCACATCACCACTGTCATTACGCGCACAGGCAGCGGACGGCTCCACGGGCCGAACAGCCACACTGCAAGTGCGGCAAGCAGCAGAATACCTATCCAGGAGCCGTTGCCTATGAAGAATATACCTGACAGCGCTGTCGCCACAAGGAATGACAGACTTATCATGCTTGCCGACTTCTCGCGGTAAAGTTCATAGATGGCCCAGGCGAAAGCCACAGCCATTGTGAAGGCGTATATCAGGGCACCACTGTTGAAGCTCATACCCATGCTGTTGACAAACAGCAGTTCGAAGCGCTGGGCCACCTTGATGAAGCCCGGCACAAGACCGTAAAGCACAAAGAAGATAATAACAAATGATATGAACAGTGCTATCAGTGACTTCACAAGGTTCATATCCTTCCACTTACGGTAGGCGAATACCAATACTATCGCCGGTATACACAGCAGGTTAAGCAAGTGTACGGCGACACTGACACCGATAATATATGCTATCAGTATAAGATAACGGTCGGAATGAGGTTCGTCAGCACGGTTTTCCCATTTCAATATCAGCCAGAAAACCAACGCCGTACAGAATGACGAGAAGGCGTAAACCTCGCCTTCGACTGCCGAGAACCAGAACGTATCACTCCAGCAGTAAGCAAGCGAACCTACCAGACCGGCACCCATTATGGCTACATATTGCTGCACCGAAATCTCCTTGCTCTGACCGTCTTTCACCACAAGACGCCGTGTGAGATGGGTAATGGTCCAGAATAGAAGCAGTATCGTGAGCGCACTCAACAGACCGCTCATGGCATTGACCATGACCGATATGTGAGCCGCATCGGGTGCGAAATTGGCAAAGAAGCGAGCCGTCAGCATGAAAATAGGGTTGCCCGGCGGGTGCCCCACTTCAAGTTTGTCGGCCTGGATTATAAACTCGCCGCAGTCCCAGTAGGAGGCGGTCGGCTCAAGAGTCAGCCAGTAAGTGATAAGTGCCACGACAAACACAAACCACCCGCCGACATTGTTTATGAGCTGATAGCGTTTGGATATCATCAGAGAGTAATGAAAAACAATAAGTAGCAAAAACCTTGCGCACTCGGCAGTCGGCGGCCGTCTCAATAACACATAACCGCTCACGACAGAACACGCAAGACATAATAGACTGCAAAGTTAGCTATTTTCCTCCAATGCCACAACCCTTATTTCACACCTAACTCTCCCCTATCCTTTTATCTTATTTTTTCTGTTTTCCAATCGCGCAGAGTACGTGTTCGCGGTATAAACAGAAGCCGCCGCCGATCACCGGGAAGCCGCACGTCATCATAAGTCGTATAAATCTTATAAGTCTTATAAAATTTATACGATAGCAGCTAAAACAGAAGAAGCCGCCGTCTACCCCGAGGCCGCGCCGCATCATTATAAGACTTATAAATCTTATAAGTCTTATAAAATTTATATGATAGCAGAAGCGTAACAGAAAAAGCCACCGACTGCCCGGAAGCTACGTCGCGTCATTATAAGTTTTATAAGATTTATAAGTCTTATAAAATTTATATGATAGCAGAAGCGTAATAGCAGA
>JAAVDM010000050.1 GCA_014801815.1 Bacteroides sp.
GGCCCTGACGCTTCTCCAGTACCTCAACATATATCGAGGCCTCCGCAAGAGAGTCATGCGTGCCGGTGTCAAGCCATGCAAATCCGCGCGGTAGTGTCTGGACTTTCAGCTCTCCGTCCTTAAGGAACTCCTGATTGACCGTCGTAATCTCAAGTTCTCCGCGTGCCGAAGGCTTTATATGCTCAGCTACCTCCACCACCTTATTGGGATAGAAATACAGACCCACAACAGCGTAATTGCTCTTCGGATGCTCAGGCTTCTCCTCTATCGACAGACAGTTACCTTCATTATCGAACTCGGCCACTCCGTAACGCTCCGGATCATTGACCCAGTAACCGAATACCGTAGCCTTACCGTCCTCCTCGGCTGTCCTGACAGACTCCTTCAGTACCTCCGAGAAACCGGTTCCGTGAAAGATATTGTCTCCCAACACCAGACACGCCGAATCATCGCCGATAAACTCCCTGCCGATAATGAATGCCTGCGCCAGTCCGTCCGGACTCGGCTGTTCGGCGTAGGTCAGTCTCACACCGTAATCCGAACCGTTACCCAACAGCCTGCGGAAGCTCGGCAGATCCTGTGGCGTAGAGATAATCAGTATATCCCTTATCCCTGCCAACATCAGCGTTGAGATAGGATAATACACCATCGGCTTATCATAAATCGGTAGTAGCTGTTTCGATACACCTTTCGTTATCGGATACAACCGCGTGCCGGAACCTCCGGCAAGAACTATTCCCTTCATAAGTATCAGATAATAAATTTAATAAGTATAGGAAGTTGATAGAATTACCAAAATATAATAAATTGCCACTAATTTCAATTCAGTGGGAAAAGTCGAGGTGGGAGAGTTCGTGGAGGCGTTTGTCGTACTGGGCGGGAGTGATGCGACGGGTAGAGGCGGCGGGGATGTCGACGACCCATTCGATACCGTTGCCGCCGGGCATTATGAGGCGGTAGAGGGTGCGGCCGGAAGAGGTACCGCGACGGATTGGAGTGGGTTGTTCGAAGGTGCCGACACGGCCGATGAAGTCACCGCCGATGATTTCGATTTTGTCACCGGGGGCGGGTTCGATGGTGCCGAGAGGTTGAAGGTCTGTATCTGGAAGGAGATGGTTTATTGCTGTGCGGTAGACGTCCATCTGCCAGTCAGGGATGACGGCATAGACGTTACGAGTGGCCGTAGTACCTGGGGTAGTTGCAGAGCGGCGTCCAAAGGTAGAGACAGTGCCGTCAGAGGAACATGTGTCATGGTGAGTATAGCACCACATAAGGTCACCGAGGTTTCGAATTATAGCAACGACGTCAAGGTAACGACATTTGATAAAAAGAAGGCCGGCGACAATTGGCTGACGTTTGATGATGAGACGATTGCCGACACGTTTGGCGATTTCGTCGCAAGGATAGTAAAGTTGCGATACTATAAACTCGTCAGGAAAAGCAGCAATACGAGCCGTGATTTTCTCAAGTGTAGTGCCACGACGAAAGCGGAAAGCATACCAATGGGTAGTGCGATCAATCAGAACGTCATTGACCAATTCGCGTATCTCTCCCCTATCCTGTTCACTCAGAACTACAGGAGTTCTTTCAGAATCTGTAAGGGGAGGAAGTAATAGATCTTGGGAAGTGAGGTCGGTAGCAACGGCAAGCATAGGGAATTTCGATGCCTTTTCACCAACACAAGCTTTAATAAGAGATGGTGTTATACCTATTTCGTAGGCAAGACGTATCCATAAGTCAAAAGGAGTGTCATCAACATACAGAGAGAGAGAAAGATCAGCGGTAGAGAGAAGAGGCTGAAAAAGCTGACGAATTTTCTCGCGCAGTTGTTTAGGGGTATGATAAGGTTGGTCGAGAGGAAAGAGATATTTATTGCGCGGACGAGCAAAGCGTTCAGCGATAAGGTTGAAAAGCGGATGAGTGTCCGGAATGCGGCTCTTCGGAAAACGTGAAAGGGTAGAAAAATCACAACCTCCTATAAGGAGGCTGAAGATAAGGAGAGCTATGGGAAGAGAAGTATTTTTACTTAGGAGAGTAGTGCTGTCGCCGATAAGAAGAGAAGAAGCTATAAGATGGCGAAGTTTTTTCAGGACATCAGTGTTCTGCTTATTGCCGAAAGCCGTGTCAGGAAGAGACTGAAGAATGTCGTGGAGAATAGTGAAGATTGAGAGGTCAGTAGTAAGACCATCGGCAACAAGTTCACTATGCAGCAGGCGAAGAGACTTAAGGTAATTGAGGACAGTGCTTTTAGTGTAACCCTGATATAGAAGCCATGTACACCAATCGCGGATAAGAGAGGCCGAAAAAGGTTGTAGTGTTATATCTTCAGACCGCGATGAAACGAAGCGTTCAAGACTCTCAGAAGCCCAACGGAAGCTGCGCGCAGTCTTTTCGTTGGTTTTAGCAGAAGTCTTCATCCGAAAAGCCTCCAAGACGGCAGCGGTGGTTATAGTCTGAGTAGCAGAGGATTGCATCAGAATTAAGTTCAGTAAGCGGAAGGATATTTCCGGGTACAGTTAACTTCCTCTGCTTTTGAGATAGCCCTCAGAAACAAAGGAATCAATATATTGAAGAAGATGGCTGCGTCAAACATAAGTGACGAAATCGTGAGCATAAATAAGTTTGCCCACAGAACCGGAGACACCACTAAGGAACCCGGAGAATAGCCAAGAGGCCGGAGAGGATAAACAAAGCTCCTTGAGGCATGACCTTTTCGACAGACATAATAAAGAATATCAGAAAGGTCGGTTAAATTACCGCCGAATATATATGACGGTAAACGATTGCAAAATTAATAAAATTATTTCAATCTACCTAAAGGTAGAAAGATTTTTTAGAGAGAAGTTTTCAGGAGAGGTGGGAGAGATAAGCATTTAGGCTGATACCACCATCAATAGAGGGAGAATACCGGGTAAGGACGTTGACAGAGAGAGCAGGGAAAAGTTGAAGAAGGTCTTTGAGGGTGGATAGGACACAGACATCGCCGGCAAGACCGCAGAGATCGATGTGAGTAATCTGATGATGACATAGAAGGCGTGTGATTTCAGCAGTAGCAGCGGAGTTGTTGAAAATAGAATATTCTTCGATGTCTTTATTCTGGCCTTTATGGAAGACATGGGAGTCGCCGGGAGTTGAGTATACTGCGGAAAACAAGGAAGGCCAAATAGCTGCACCGACAGTATCATGCACACAATGACGAGGCCATTGACCACCATTCTCAAGGAAAGAGAAGTGGTTGTATGGATGTGAGTCAGCGGTTATAATTTTTAGACAGTAGGCAGAAGAATTAGTGGTGATATAGGTAGCGAGTGCATTCATGGCCTCTACAGCACCCGGGACGGGAAGCGTGCCGTTGATGAAGTCAAGCTGAGGGTCTATTATCAGTAGCAGTCGGGAGGAGGTAATCTCTGCGCTGGCGGTAGAAGTAGGATTCATCGGATTATTTTGGATGATACCGAGAGTTGACTCAGAGTCAAGACTCTGAGAACTCAACCCGTAGCATCAATAAGTAAGAGAAATGAGGAGAAAATAGGAAATCTAAGAGAAGTTGGAAAAGAGAGATTATATACGGTAGGTAAGTGAAGCGAGGAGAGAGATAATGGTCAGCGGATGGAGAAGTCGGAAGAACCGAAGTCTACGGTAGTCTCATTGGAGAGGGTGACGGTGATGGGAGCGACAGAGAAGATTGTGCAGATGTCAGTCGGTTCGTCATCCTGCATAATGTAGCGAGTACCTTCGATCATGTATTTACCCGTCTCAACAAACAACTTGGTACCGTTAACACCGGAACCTCCGGTAGCAGTCGGAGTGGAAATAGTCTGAGGAAGAGTATAATCCGGCTCGGCATCACTCACATGGTCACGCCACAGTTTTATGTCCTTAATATAATAGGGGCCATCAGAGCTGTTTGTAATGAGGAGACTGCCGGTAGGGACACGACTAGGCGGAATCAGAACAAAACGGAAAGCACCTTTATTTTCCGCAGAACCGCCTACTGTACCAAATTCACCGACAGTAAGACTTTCAGGAGAAGCAGTCCACTGATAAGCCTGATAATTGGGGTCCAGACCTACCTGCATATAGAAGCGGTAATCCGAATTGTCATGAGCATCGGGGACATACCATATCCATGACGAATGGAACTCCAAATCGCCATTGGCAATAGAAGGTATGCTATCAAGACCCATACCTGATTCAGAACCGGGAAGTCCGTTTACTTTAAGCGTATATGATAAGCCTCCTGTAAAATCAGGGTATATTTCCAGATTAGGAGAAGTATGGATAGCAGAATTATTCCATGTCCAATTGGCAGTATTTATCAGTTTGTGATTACCTTTCTCGTCAACTATACCACCCGCCAAAGCAGCTTCGATACTCCAGCTGAAACCACTGTCGTAGCTTCCTGAAGTTTCTACCTTAGACGGCTGAAGAGTTACATCAGACGGATAGTACTGAGCGAAAGGATAGAAGCCGTCCACACCTTTACAAAGCAGAGTATTTGTAACATTGCACTGGCTTAGATATAAGCCACACATCTGTGCCAATTCATCACCACGACGGCGAGTCCAGACACCATTATTAAGAGCAGTATTATGCAATACCAACTCAGCCTCAACAGCATAATAATCACCGGAGCCACTACCTTCGCCAAAGACATGAAGAGGGTAAACAGTATAGCTTATATCAGCAGTAGTAGTTGTGGCAAGTTGACCCGCAGCGCTCCAATGGTCGCTGATCAATTGCTGTTCATCAATACGAATAGGGAACGTGTGGGTAACTTTCTGCGAAGTAAAACGTTTTCTTATGTCAAAGCTTCGGAGGTCGTTACCGGTCAGACGGCCGCCTAACACACTGTTGACCCACTCACAGAAATGAAACAATGGCACGTCCTCGTCATCAAGGTCGATAAAACCTGATTTATCAAGGAAGTAATAGTTACCACGACTGTTGAAGCCATAGACAGCACAAGAGTTGTCATCTTCTGTAGCTCCTGCATAAAATATACCGTTACTATCACTCCATTTCGAAAGCACTCCTGATTCAGGATTTAGTACGGCTATCAGTGCACCACGACGATAGGCATCATAAAGCGTTTCGCTGTATTCTTCGACAGCATCGCTATTGACAATGATAACATTGGCAGACTTTGCCTCAACTATATTAGTAAAACTTTTGCGCAGTTCTTGTTCGGTATCGCCAAGATTACCGAGCAGAGCGGCAGGCTGTGTGACAGTAACGACAAGAGTATCGGGAGCTGCCGGAGTGACAGTCTCAAATTCTTCATCTTGTACAAAATCATGGTTATCACTACAAGAAGTGTTTGCTACCATGAGAAAAGCCACACCAATGACAGGAGTTAGAGAATGCAATAAATTTTTACCTGAATTCATAGTATAATGATATGTATATTCCGGTTGTGTCTTGGTAGAGAGAAGATTATGGGAATATATTAAGGAATCTCCATTACTAACAACCAATCTTAGTGCAAAGATACAATTTCTCTACATGTTTTTCAATATCCTACGGATATTTTAATTTAAAATTTAACACTTTTCAGAGGGGTGTAGAAGGTGCAGGCAGTAATACTATTTCATTATAAATCTTATAAGATAAGAGTAGCTAAAACAGAAAAAGCCGCCAATTTGCATGGAAGCCACGCGTCATTATAAGTCTTATAAATCTTATAAGTCTTATAAAATTTATATGTTAGCAGAAGCGTAACAGAAAAAGCCACCGACTGCCCGGAAGCTACGTCGCGTCATTATAAGTTTTATAAGATTTATAAGTCTTATAAAATTTATATGATAGCAGAAGCGTAATAGCAGA
>JAAVDM010000051.1 GCA_014801815.1 Bacteroides sp.
ATTTTGTTTTTTATATTTTGTTTTTTATATTTTGTTTTTTATATTTTGTTTTTTATATTTTGTTTTTTATATTTTGTTTTTTATATTTTGTTTTTTTAATTATAAATTTTTACCTTTGCAAAATAGTATTTATTAATATTAAATTAAACAAAAATGCGCATATTTAGTATCATACTGCTTTCCAGCCTTACAGCCTTGAATGGCTATGGTATCATACTACCGGGTATCGAGATTGAATATGCTAATGTTCCCCAAGAATTGCTTAACCTTGACCTCTTGGATGTACGCGAGTGTCAGACCGGTTCATCTTTATCCTTTCCTCATTGGTGGACAATAGATAATGGTGTACAAGATGAACTACAGGTATTTGAGATTGACAATTATTCTATAGCAGCTGCCGGAGCACATATCAAAATAGTTGATACGTTTGAGAATAATTTCCTTTTTACAGGCCTTACTGTAACCGGAGTGGAGGAACAGACATATCGTCTTGACGATACAACTCTTGAAATAGAAGGAACAGGATGTTTCTCAATATCAGATTATATCCTGACTTTGGACTTCAGTGAAAATCTTACCGGTGAGCCCCGTAGCATAATTTTGGAGCTTACTGATAACGATAGCAATACTTATGAGCTAAGTTTTCAACAGCCGGATCTGAAACCTTACACATATATAGGTAGGGTCGAGAATCTGGAGGCTGAACATCGTATGGCCTTTAATGAATTATCAGACGGTACTTTGGCTATCGCTAAAGTGTGGGGAGACTACAGTAGTAATAAAAGTACATGTACTATACCCTATAAGGCTTTTATAGAAAATACTGAAATGTGTATAAGAGCTATAGAGAGCAATGCTTTTACTACTGCTACAGGTATAAAAACACTAAGTCTATCGGATATGCTTCATCATGTGGATAGTAATGGTTTCAACGGTCTTGAATTAGAGGAACTCTGGTATATGGCAGCTCATGAAACTCGTCCTGAATGGATAATAGGTTTCAATGAAACGGCATTTGAAAATGCAGAAATCGCATCTCAGACATTCAATGACTGTATATTATACGTTGACTCAAGAGTCTATGATAAAGTAAAAGATGCCGAGGGCTGGTGTAATTTTAAAAATATAACGAATTTCGCCAATTCCAGCGGAATAACCTCTGTGAGGGGTACAGATGGTCAATCAGCAGGCATTTACACACTTCAAGGCCTGAAACTCAGCGACACAACTACTGACAGACTCCGCAAAGGTATATATCTGCAGGTATCTGCTGACGGTAATGTATCAAAACTGATGATTAAATAAATTATCGGTCTGTTTCCCAATACTTATAGAGTTGTGCACAAATATCATGCTTAATAGAACATGGTGCTATGTTCTATTAAGCATGATATTTGTGGTATTTAGGGTTTTTGATTAAATTTGCAGCCTGAACAGCGGTACACCGCTAATTTTCTTATCACTAAAACCATATTTAATTATGACAAATCTCAAACGTATTGTGCTCGCGACCGTAATGGTGGTACTCGGAATCGGTGCTGCCAATGCCGACTTTCGCTTCGGCATCAAAGCCGGTATGAACGTCAACAAGATGCATTTCAGTAAAGATGTACAGAATGCTCTCGGACAGACGCTCGATCCGGCCAATTCCACAGGTTGGACAGCAGGTGTGACTGCCGATTTCACTGTGCCTATTATCGGTATCGGTATGGATGCATCAGTGATGTACACTCGTATGAACAACGCTGCTCAGCAGGAAGTAAACAATAGGATTATCGATTATGGCAAGAACTTCATTCAGCTGCCTATACATCTCAAGTACAAACTGTCACTTCCCGTAGTAGGCCGCATCATAGCCCCCTATCTGTTCACGGGTCCCGACTTCTCGTTCAAACTCGACAAAAAGATTCTTGACGCCGTGAAGAGCAAAAGCTGTCAGGTAGGCTGGGATCTTGGTCTCGGCGTTGAGTTGCTGCGTCATCTTCAGGTGGGTGCAAGCTACACATGGGATATCAACAAGATAGCTAAGATAATGCCTAACGGCAACGACCTGAAACCGATTAGTATCCGTAACAACTACTGGACTGTCACAGCTGCATATATGTTCTGACAAAAGCTGTAATATATACTCTCTCCTATCCCCCTCAGATACCGGGTATGCGGTTATCTGAGGGGGTTATCACCAACCACAACCGACATCATCTCCCCACAGACAAAATGTTGAAAAAGACACTTATCTCCTTAGCAGCTCTGGCCATAGCCGCTTCGGCCTCAGCCGAGTTTCGCTGGGGACCCGCCGCCGGAATAAATATCAGTAACATGCGCTGGAAGCAGAAGCTGCTCCAGACCAACACCCTGGTCGGCCCGCAGGCCGGACTCATGGGTGAAATCATGATTCCCGGTATAGGCTTCGGAATAGACCTTGCTCTCAAGTACTCAGCCAACGGCTCAACTCTGCACTTCGGTGAGCATGAAGTATGGGCAGCCGACGGCATAGGTACCACTAAGGTATGGGTGCATCAGCTCCAGATTCCACTCAATCTCCGCTTCAAATGGACCCGTATGGAAGGTGTTGAGCAGTATATCGCTCCTTTTGTATACGGTGGTCCGGTGTTTAACTTCAATATCGCCACTACCGACTGCCCTGCTATAGAGCATCCGGCGGCTTCATTTGCTCTGCAATGTGGTATAGGCGCCGAATTATTTGAGCACTGGCAGATCTCCGGCGGCTATCTGTGGGGCTTCTCCTACGAGCTTCGTACCATAAAGCTGGATAACTTCAGCGCCTCGCAACGCGGTTGGCAAATAAATCTGGCTTACCTGTTCTGACACAACCCTGAGGCGGAATGTAATGGAACGATTTGTCGAAGTCATACTACCGTTGCCTATATACTCTACCTTTACTTATGCCGTTCCGGAGGCACTTATCGACAAGGTAGTGGTAGGAGGACGTGTACTCGTACAGTTCGGCAAAAAAAAGTTTTACACTGCCATCGTCGAATCAGTTCACTCACAGCGACCCGAAGGCTATGAGGTAAAACCATTCGTGGCTTTACTTGATGAGGAGCCTATTGTGCGTTATCCGCAGTTGAAATTCTGGCATTGGATTGCCGACTATTACCTCTGTGCTGTCGGCGATGTCTACAAAGCTGCTGTTCCGACAGGACTCAAACCTGAAAGCGAAACTTTCATCTCACTAAATCCGGATTTTGAATTCGATTCTGACACAAAGCTCTCTGAACATCAGGCTGCTATCGTACAGTTGCTCGAACAGAAAAAACGGCTTAGAGTTTCGGAGATAGAACAGGAAACCGGCTTCCGCAATATTGTCCGTCATATCAACCCCATGCTCACTACAGGACTGATTGAGATTGACGAACATGTTGTCGAGAAATACCATCCTCGTAAGGAATCGTTCGTGCGGCTTACCGCCGATCGTTCGGATCACGATCGTCTGCATGAATTCTTCGCGCTCGTATCACGCTCGCAGCGTCAGGAAAAACTGTTAGTGGCCTATCTCGACATGTCACGTTGGCTTTCTGTCAACTCCACACCCGCAGAGGTGGGACGTCAGCAACTGCTTGAAAAGTCAGGTGCCACACCGGGCATACTGAAAGCCCTTGTCGACAAGGGTATTTTTGAAGTGTATCGCAAATCTGTCAATCGTTTCAAATCTGATACCGGGGTCGTCGCCGGTACACCGGAACTTCCGCAGCTGTCGGAGGCTCAGAATACAGCCTTGCAGCAGATTCGCACCTCATTCACCGAGACCGCTATAACGTTGCTGCATGGCGTCACCGGCAGCGGAAAGACCGAAATTTACACTCACCTCATCAACGAGACTCTTCAAAGTGGCAGTCAGGTACTTTTCCTTGTACCCGAGATCTCACTTACCACACAGCTTACCGACCGTCTGCGCAGGATATTCGGCAATCGTCTGATAGTATATCATTCAAAATTCTCCGATGCCGAGCGTGTCGATATATGGCGCCGTCTGCTTACTTCTGTAGAGCCGATGGTGATACTCGGTGTACGCTCTTCAGTATTTCTTCCTTTTGCACGTCTGGGGTTGATCATAGTTGACGAAGAGCATGAGGCATCATTCAAACAATACGATCCCGCACCACGATATAATGCCAGAGATGCAGCTCTTGTACTGGCATCAATGCACGGTGCCAAGACACTGTTAGGCTCTGCCACTCCTGCTGTCGAGACCTACTATAAGGCCACTACAGGTAAATACGGTCTGGTGACACTCGATGTCAGATACCGTGACGCCCAATTACCTGAAGTCGAGATAGTAGATATGAAAGCTATGCGCAAACGCAAGGAGGTGAAAGGTATTCTGTCATCGACGTTGCGTCTTGCCACAGATAGGGCAATGGCCGACGGTAAACAGGCTATAATGTTTCAGAATCGCAGAGGATTCGCACCGGTAGTGGTGTGCCGTACTTGTGGCTGGACACCTAAATGCCAGAATTGTGATGTTTCGCTGGTATATCACAAAAATTCCGCTCTGCTGCGTTGTCATTACTGTGGCTACTCACGTTCTCTGCCGGCTCTGTGTCCGGCCTGCGGTGATAATGCCATTGAAATCTACGGTTACGGCACCGAACGTATCGCTGAAGAAGTACACAGAGAATTTGAAGGTCATCGTGTGGTACGAATGGACCTTGACACCACACGCAACAAAGACGCCTATCAGGAAATAATCGAGGAGTTTGCCCGCCATGACACCGATATTCTCGTCGGCACACAGATGGTGACCAAAGGACTCGATTTCGAAAACGTACGTGTAGTCGGTGTGCTAAACGCCGATACACTGCTTAATTTCCCGGATTTCCGCAGCAACGAACGGGCTTTCAATATGCTCGAACAGGTGGCCGGACGTGCCGGACGACGTGCCGACAAGGGTCATGTAATCATTCAGACTACAGCGCCTGACCATCCTGTCCTAACGGACGTAAAGCATCATGATTATTCCGCTTATTACGCCCGCGAGCTTGAAGACCGTCAGCGTTATGCCTATCCCCCATTCACCAGAATCATCAACATATACATCAAACATAAGGATGCGGCTACTGTTGACGCACTGGCTGTCACATACACCCTTGAGTTGCGTAAAGTCTTCGGTGACCGTGTGCTCGGTCCGGAGAAACCTCTGGTCAGCCGTGTGGCAACATGGTTTCTGCAGTCTGTAATGCTTAAGATTGAGGCTAATGCCTCCATGCGTAAAGTGAAAGACCTGTTACGTTCAGTGACAGCCTCACTCGCTTCCGACTCACGGCTTAAATCAGCCGTGATTTATTATGACGTGGACCCGGTATGATAAACTGTCACCGGGTCGGCGTCCGTATTCTGTTTCAAAACACCATGCAAAACGATAATCCCAATTTTGACGAATTTGACCACATTCACCTGTGGCATCCTTATACATCGACCCATAATCCTCTGCCTACCTATAAGGTAGACCATGCCGAGGGAGCGGCCATAACACTTGCTGACGGCACAGAGCTTATCGACGGCATGTCGTCATGGTGGTGTGTCATACACGGTTACAACAATCCTGTGCTTAACGAGGCCGCACGCCGACAGATTGACAAGATGAGTCATGTCATGTTCGGAGGTCTTACTCACGAACCTGCCATAGAACTCGGCCGTATGCTGCTTGAAGTACTGCCCCCCTCGATGCAGCACATCTTTTATGCCGATTCAGGTTCGGTTGCTACCGAAGTAGCTCTGAAAATGGCGGTACAGGCACAGAACAATCCACGCCGCACTAATTTCGCCACTATTCGACGTGGCTATCACGGTGATACGTGGAACGCTATGTCGGTATGCGACCCCGTCACCGGAATGCACTCGGCTTTCGGGCCGGCGCTGCCTGTACGTTTCTTCGCCGATGAACCGCGCTGTGCGTTCGATGCAGAATGGGACCCGACCGATTTCGAACCTATGCGCCGTATGCTTGAAGAGAATGCCGATACTATCGCCGGTGTCATACTCGAACCGGTGGTACAGGGTGCCGGCGGTATGCGTTTCTATCACCCTCAGTATCTGCGAGAATTACGACAATTATGTGACCGCCTCGGCATACTGCTCATCTTCGATGAGATCGCTACGGGCTTCGGCCGCACCGGACGCCTCTTCGCATGGGAACATGCAGGTGTGGAACCGGATATAATGCTAATAGGCAAAGCCATCACAGGCGGGTATATGACATTTGCCGCCGTTGCCACAACAGCCGCTGTAGCCGATATGATTTCACACAGTGATGCCCAAGTCATGATGCACGGCCCGACATTTATGGCCAATCCTCTGGCCTGTGCCTTAGGAGTGGCTTCGCTACGTCTGCTGCTATCTCAGCCCTGGCAGAAACGGGTAGCCGAAATTGAGGCAATCATGCGCCGCTGTCTGAGTCCTGCAGCTGCATGGCCTTTTGTACGTGACGTCAGAGTCCTCGGTGCAATAGGTGTAGTCGAACTCAACCATGATGTCAACCTTGCGGAGTTTCAGCGTCTGTGCGTGAGAGAGGGTGTGTGGATACGTCCTTTCGGGCGTAATGCCTACATTATGCCGCCATTCCTTGCAGTTTCCGACAGTCAGGTAGAACGCCTCTGCGAAGCACTTCTCTCCATAATAGCCGAAACCAACGAAGTAGCCCTGACTTCCGATGATTGATAATGAACTTGAAACTCTGCTCTCTGTCTTAGAGTCTGAAAACCGTTGCCGCAGAATACCGGCACAGGGTCATTCCGATATGGTAGATCTGTGCTCTAACGATTACCTCGGCCTCGGTCAGCGTTCCATAGAATGGAGAGAAGAATTTCTGTATCGTTTTCCTGATGCAGCCATGACCTCATCGGCATCGCGGCTGCTGTCACGCCGTCAGTATCATCATCTGCTCCTTGAAGACAGACTCGAAGCACTCTACCGGCGTCCGGCATTGTTATTCAATTCAGGCTATCATGCCAATGTAGGTTGTATCGGTGCGCTTAATCTGCCTTCCACACTTTTCGTCACCGACAGGCTTATACATGCCTCGGCTATTGACGGACTTCGCACCTGCGGTGCGGAGTTTGTCCGATTCCGTCACAACGATATGGAGCATCTGGAACGTGTGCTTACGGCCAAAGGCAAGGACTTCCGCCATATAGTAGTAATGGTCGAATCAGTCTACAGCATGGATGGAGATTTGGCTCCGCTTGACAGTCTGGTACGCCTGAAACAAAAAGATAACCGTATTATACTTTACGTAGATGAGGCACACGGAGTAGGTGTATTCGGAGAGCAAGGTCTGGGACTCTGCGAACAGACAGCTTGCCTTGACCGGATAGACCTTATTGTAGGCACAGCCGGCAAAGCCCTTGCTTCGGCCGGTGCATACGTCATCTGCTCTTCTGTCATGAAACGCTGGTTGCTCAATTCCGCCCGCTCTTTCATATTCTCAACCGCTCTTCCACCGGCTTGCTGTGCATGGACACTCCTCATGCTCGAAAAGATGACCGTCATGCATACCGAACGCAATCATCTCCGCAACCTGTGGCAATGGCTCGGGACTCAGCTCGGTCAGGTCGCCCACTCTCAGATACTGCCCTATCTCACCGGTGATGCCGCCAAAGCTCTCACATTAGCCGACCGTCTGCACACAGCCGGCCTCGACGTTCTTCCTATACGGCGTCCCACCGTCCCTCCGGGCGGCGAACGTCTCCGTCTCTCACTCAATGCTCTCCTCACCGAAGCCGACCTTTTTCCACTCATTGCTATACTGTCTGACAAAAATAAGTAGCTCTTATCTGAAATATATCGATTCAAGTCTTAATAAAACCAGCATGAAACTTCAGTTCATCAGTCACTCTCCCAATAGCCGCCGTCTGATTCTAATATTTGCCGGATGGGGTACGAGTCCCGGGTTATACGCCGGGTGCACCCGTACCGGCTGGGACACACTTGTGGCTTATGATTTCGATGATTTCAATTTCCCCACTGACATAATAGCTCAGTACTCTACAATTTATCTGTTCGCATGGTCATTAGGAGTATATGCCGCCCACCGTGCGCTGAGCGATGTTAATATCACGTCAGCTTTCGCTATCAACGGCACTCTGACTCCGGTCTCAGACAATGAGGGTATTCCAAATGATATATTCTCCGCTACTACAGCCACTTTGTCAGCACGCAACCTTACAAAATTCCGGTTACGAATGGCCGGCTCACGCACAGCATTGGATAATCTTGAATCACGTCTGCCTATTGATTCCGACATTGACCGGTTGCGCTCTCAACTCGAACTTGTAGCGACCAATGCTGAAAATAACAACACTATAACCGACACATTACCCTGGCGGAGAATATATATAGGTGAAGATGACCGTATATTCCCCGCCGCAGGACAGCATAACGCATGGAATCATCACCGTCCCGGCATTGAGACAGTCAGTCTGAAAGCACCTCATTTCATTGAATTGGCTGAAATTGTACATTCAGTTATCCCTGATACCGAACGGGTGGCCCATCGTTTTCATAAAGCCTTGCCGACTTACGATAGTGCAGCTGAAGCCCAGCGGCTTATCGCCGGACATCTTGCGGATATGGCTGTGACGGCTGCTCCTGCCGGAAAAGAGTTGCGAATACTCGAAATAGGCGTGGGTTCCGGACTTTTCAGCCGTATGTACACACACCGTCTACCGATAGCCTCAGTCACCTATCTCGACCTCTACCCTCTGCCCCGACTTAACCTTGTGACTGATGAACGCTATATACAGGCAGATGCAGAAAAATGGATAGAAGAATGTAACGAACAATTTGATCTCATTGTTTCAGCATCGACAATACAATGGTTCAGTCACCAAGCACGTTTCTTTGCTAATGCCGCACGCTGTCTGGCTCCCGACGGAGCCTTAGTCTGCTCTACTTTCCTGCCCGGTAATCTCAGCGAACTGGATAGGCTTCGTCCTTCACCAATGCTTTATCTACCGCTCGAAAAACTCGAAGCAGCTCTGCACCGTAACTTTAACAATGTCATTATCGAGTCGCGCCCCATACCTCTCACCTTCCCTACTCCCCGCGAGGCTCTTCTTCATCTTAAGGCGACAGGTGTAGGCGGTTCCTCAGCAGTTTCTCCCTCTGGGGCATCTCTGCTTCGTGCCCTCACCCCGCCCCCCGGAGAGACCGTAACTCTTACCTACCGTCCCGCATGGTTCAGCGCTAATAACAGAGGGAACAAAACAAATGACTGAAAAATATAACTCCCGACTGCTCGCCCATATCGCTATTCTATTGGCCAATCTGGGCTGGGGCGTCATGTCGCCTATATCGAAAGACGTGATGCTCTCCGAGGCTATTTCTCCACTTGCTCTGTCAGGTGTCAGAATTACCGGAGGGGCTCTGCTGTTCTTTATTTTCTCTTTCTTACTACCCGAGTCTGTAAACACACATCAGAAAATAGATTCCCGTGACTGGTGGCGTCTTGCGGCAGCGTCACTGCTTATAATAAGTGCCAATCAAGGTCTTTTCATACTCGGTGTAGGCATGACAAATCCTATCGACTCGTCAGTGATGAGTTCGCTCACACCGGTATTCACGATGATTCTTGCCGCCGTATTTCTGCATTTCAGCATGACATGGCTCAAAATCTCCGGTGTCGTCATAGGACTTGGAGGCACATTACTGCTTGTGTCAAGCTCAGACCAAAGCTCCATTGCCACCAACCCTCTTATGGGAGACCTGTTATGTCTGGCGGCACAATTCTGTGCCGCTGTATATTATGTTGCTTTCAGTGACATAATACGCAAATACTCTCCTTACACGCTTATGAAGTGGCTTTTCTATATCTCCACCTTCACTTATGTCCCGTTCTGTATACCGGCGATATTAAAGACCGACTTTTCAGCCTTTGACCTGAAATTATGGGGAGAGATAGCCTATATCATCATAGTGGCAACCTTTATCGGTTATCTTCTCATTCCGGTAGCCCAGCGACAGCTGAAACCGACAGTAGTCAGCATGTACAATTACCTTCAGCCCGTTTTCGCAGCTATAATAGCTGTAACTATAGGTGTAGGCACTTTCGGCTGGCTCAAAGCAGCCGCCACTCTCATGGTATTTATCGGAATAGCTTTAGTCAACAGAAGTGCGGAACACACGGAGGGATAAAGCTAAGTAGCTCTTAAATCATATATTTGTCAGCTGTTCAAAATTATCAGACCTCATATAAGCCTGAGTTCTGCCGTTGGGTCGGATTTTAGTCAGAATACCTCGTTCTGCAAGTCCGTCAAGATAGGCTTTTGCAGTCACCCTGCTTACACGGAAACGTGCTGCTACATCTTTAGACTGTAAAGTTATATTACCCTCCTCATAAAAAATACGAATTATATCAGCCTGCTGCTGTGAGATACCGTCAATGTGCATAAAGTAGTCGGCACGTCTTCTTTCCGACTGTTTTTTCTGAAGGTAAGATTTAAGACCGTCAAACGCTTTGGAAAGTACATCCAGATTATAAGTTATAAAATAACCTAAATCGTTACCGTCACTTTCAGTATAAAGAAATGCTCTTTCATATCTTGATTTTGATCTGTATATGATACGTGAAATTGACAGATACTCCATAAGCCAATAATCTTCTTTCAGCATATACCAGTAAAACATAGCACGTGCAGTACGACCGTTTCCATCAGTAAAAGGATGATAATATGCTATCAGGAAGTGAATTA
The DNA here is from genome assembly GCA_014801815.1 of Bacteroides sp. GTDB lineage: Bacteria > Bacteroidota > Bacteroidia > Bacteroidales > Muribaculaceae > Lepagella. Next base: position 10,713 of record JAAVDM010000051.1, read on the forward strand.
TCAATCCTTTGATAATCGGATGTATGAATACATCATTATCAGAACTGTTAAAGAAAATACATAATTCATCGACAAATCTCTCAAGATATTCATAAGTTGGAGGCCGATGAACCACATCTCCCGTTATACCGTTACTGACCACTATCCGATCATGAGTTCGCAATTTACCACACGATAGTGTGTCTTCAAGCGTGTCCGCAGTTATGGAATTGTGAACTTGAAGAAGAAGTTCTTTGGTAAGCGGTTCATGTTTATATTCGGAAATAAACTGAATTGTCTGGTAATTATTAAGAATCATTTTCTGAGACCGATCACGAGGTTGTGTTTTCTTACGTAACATTTCCTTTGCCGCCTCGCGTGTAGTCGAGGCACCTTCCATCTGACTTGAAGAAATAGCCTCTTCCATAATAGAGCTTATCAGGTATATTTCCTGATTAATTCTATCCTGTGGAAACAGTTTCATCGCACCCCAAGACCCACCGAAATTCAAATCAAATTCATGACACAGTTTCTGCATTTTGTTAGTAAGCGAAAAATGCAGGTTATATTCACTCCAGACTAATATATCTTTCATCTGTCTACGTACTTTTACCTCTTTCCACAGTTCCTCAGCTGACAAGCCTGTGTTTTTGGTACGATATTTTACATCAGACCAATAAAGATATTCTTCATTAATCTTATTAATCTATTCCAATGTAGCCTTACTGACCGATTTTAAGCCATTATTTGGAGATACTGAGGGTGGTAATTCTATCATGACAGTTATTTTTTACAAAAATAGCAAGAAAGCGAAAGAAATGCAAAAACTTTCGCTTTTACATTTCTATATTACTGATTAGCAGCTTATATTTTTCTTAAACTTTACAGAGAATCAAATATAACAGCGCCGGAGAATCTTAGATTCTCCGGCGCTGTTATATTTGATTCTCTGTATCATACTTGTTAGGATATGATACAGAGAATATAAATTTAGAAATCAGATATTATTCCTGACGGAGTTTTTTCTCCTCTGCGGTCATCTCAGGGTCAAGACTCCAGTCCATAGCGGCGAGACGCTTGTAGTTGTAGAAGCGCCAGCGAGCGTTCTCCTCAGCGGCCTTGAAGAGTTCTTCAGCCTCATTGGGACACATCTTGAAGATAGAAGCAAAACGCACCTCACCTTTCAGGAAGTCAGCAAACTTGCTCCAGTCGGGTTCCTTGCTGTCGAGAGTGAAGGGGTTCTTGCCTTCATTCTCAAGAGCGGGATTGTAACGCCACAGGTGCCAGTAACCGCACTCTACGGCACGCTTCTCCTCGTCCTGGCTGTGACCCATACCGGCCTTCAGACCATGATTGATACAAGGTGAGTAAGCGATTATCAGCGACGGACCATCATAAGCCTCAGCCTCGCGGATAGCCTTCAGTGTCTGAGCATTGTCGGCACCCATAGCTACCTGAGCCACGTAAACATAACCGTATGTAGTGGCAATCATACCGAGGTCTTTCTTACGGATACGCTTGCCGGCAGCGGCAAACTTAGCAATAGCACCGATAGGAGTAGACTTCGATGACTGACCGCCGGTATTAGAGTAAACTTCGGTATCGAGTACCAGAATGTTGACATTCTTACCGGAAGCGATAACATGGTCAAGACCTCCGAAACCTATATCGTAGCTTGCGCCGTCACCACCGATAATCCACTGGCTGCGCTTAACGAGATAATGTTTCAGATTGAGTATGGTCTTGCAGATGTCACAGTCACACTTCTTGGCTTCAGCCACGAGAGCCTCGCCGGCCTCACGGCTCTTGACAGCATCGTCACGTACATCCATCCATGCCTTGGCAGCGGCTTTCAGTTCGGGTGAACAGCAGTCGCAGGTCTCAGCCTGACGGCAGGTATCTTCAAGGCGTGCACGCATCTTCTCATAAGCGATGTGCATACCCAGACCGAACTCACAAAAGTCTTCAAACAGTGAGTTAGCCCATGCCGGACCGTGTCCCTGCTCGTTAGTGCAGTAAGGAGTCGAAGGTACGGAGCCTGAATATATTGATGAACAACCGGTAGCGTTAGCTACAATCTGACGGTCGCCGAAGAGCTGAGTGATAAGTTTCAGATACGGAGTCTCACCGCAACCCGAACAAGCACCCGAGAACTCAAACATAGGAGTGGCAAACTGACTGTTCTTCACGTTGAGCGAAGTGTCTACAAGATTCTGCTTCGAAGTAACATGCTCCACACAGTAGTCCCAGTTCTTCTGCTGGTCAAGTTCGTCCTCAAGAGGCATCATCTTCAGAGCCTTGTTACCACGCATACCGGGGCAGACGTCGACACAGTTGCCGCAACCGAGGCAGTCAAGTACGTCTACTTCCTGAGCAAAGCGCAGACCGTCGAAGCCCTTACCGATAGCCTTGATAGTCTTGTCCTCTCCGAAAGGAGCGGCAGCCATTTCCTCAGCGTTCAGCAGGAACGGACGTATAGAAGCGTGAGGACATACGTATGCACACTTGTTACACTGTATACAGTTGGCGGGATTCCATTCGGGAACGAATGCAGCCACACCGCGCTTCTCATAGCGTGCAGTACCCTGCGGCCATGTGCCATCGGCACGATCAGCAAAGGCGCTTACAGGAAGAAGGTCACCGTCCTGAGCGTTGATAGGCATCACAACATTAGTGATGAACTCGGGAGCTTCTAACTTCGGAGCTTCCTCATCGGGAAGTTCAGCCCATGCCGGGTCAACGGCAAGTTCCTTATACTCGTTACCGCGATCAACGGCAGCGAAGTTCATATTGACAACGTTCTCACCCTTCTTGCTGTAACTCTTGACGATGAACTTCTTCATCTGTTCTACGGCAAGATCCACAGGTATAACCTCGGTGATGCGGAAGAATGCACTCTGGAGAATGGTATTGGTACGGTTGCCGAGACCTATCTCCTGAGCTATCTTGGTAGCATTGATATAATAGAGTTTGGCGTTAGATCTGGCCAGCTGACGCTTCACACGGTTAGGCAGATTCTTAGCCAGTTCCTCATCTTCCCATATAGTATTGAGAAGGAAAGTACCGCCCTGCTGCAGACCGCGTGTCACATCATACATGTGCAGGTAAGCCTGAACATGGCAGGCAACGAAGTTAGGCGTATTTACCAGATATGTAGAGCGGATAGGCTCGTCACCGAAACGGAGATGCGAACAAGTGAAACCACCTGACTTCTTCGAGTCATAAGAGAAATAAGCCTGACAGTATTTGTCGGTATTGTCACCGATAATCTTAACCGAGTTCTTGTTGGCACCTACAGTACCGTCAGCACCGAGACCATAGAACTTGGCAGCGAATATACTCTTGCCGCCGAGGTGCATTTCAGGCAGCAGAGGCAGTGAAGTGAATGTAACGTCGTCTACGATACCGACAGTGAAATGATTCTTAGGCTCGGCAAGCGCAAGATTCTCATAGACAGCCAGCATCTGTGAGGGTGTGGTATCTTTCGAGCTAAGACCGTAGCGGCCACCTACGATGACCGGAGCATCGGCCTGACCGTAAAAGCAGTTCTTTACGTCAAGATACAGAGGTTCGCCGTTGGCACCCGGCTCTTTGGTACGATCGAGTACGGCAATACGTTTGGCGGTCTTAGGCACGGCAGCAAGGAAATGACATGCGGAGAAGGGACGATAGAGGTGTACACTTACAAGACCCACCTTCTCGCCTTTGGCGCGGAGATAATCCACTGTTTCCTGGATAGCCTGTGTAACCGAACCCATAGCGATTATGACACGCTCAGCCTCGGGGTCACCATAGTAATCAAACAGATTATAGTTACGGCCTGTAATCTTGCTGAGTTGTTTCATATACTCCTCTACGATGCCGGGTACAGCCTCATAGTACTTGTTACAAGCCTCACGGTGCTGGAAGAACACATCGGGATTCTCAGCCATACCGCGTGCTACGGGAGCATCGGGATTGAGAGCGCGGCGACGGAAATCTGCCAGAGCCTCCTTGTCGATAAGCGGAGCCAGATCAGCCTGATCTATAGCCTCAATTTTCTGAATCTCATGCGAGGTGCGGAAGCCGTCAAAGAAGTTGACAAAAGGCACACGGCTTTTGATTGACGATAGATGTGCTACGGCTGCAAGATCCATAACCTCCTGCACCGAACCTTCGCAAAGCATGGCGAAGCCGGTCTGACGAGCTGACATAACATCTTGGTGGTCGCCGAAGATGCTCAGCGCATGTGAGGCAAGTGTACGTGCCGAAACATGGAAGACACAGGGAAGCAGCTCACCTGCAATCTTGTACATATTAGGTATCATAAGCAGAAGACCCTGCGAAGCGGTGTAGGTAGTAGTCAGCGCTCCGGCCTGAAGGCTACCGTGTACGGCACCGGCGGCACCGGCCTCGCTCTGCATCTCCTGTACAAGTACTGTCTCGCCAAAAATGTTCTTTCTTCCTGCCGCCGACCAGTCGTCGACATATTCTGCCATTGTCGATGACGGTGTGATAGGATAGATCGCAGCCACTTCAGTAAACATGTAGCTGATGTGGGCAGCAGCCTGATTGCCATCGCATGTCAGGAATTGCTTTGCTTTGCTCATAAATTTCTAAATATTGTTAATTAGTGAGTTGATTCTATTAGTTTACGTGTTGTCACTGTGTTCTTACGGCACCCCACGCGGTCAGGTGCCGGCGCATACGGCGCTTTATGGCTCGGCGAGCCATCTATGTTTCGGCAAAGTTAATAATTTTTTCTATAATTCTCTTATTTTAAGTAGCTCTTAAAAATTAATGAACATATAAAACGCAGTTATTTTTGAGGTGATTCGGACGCGTAACGAAGGAGAATACTTCAGTATCCGACTGAGTGACAGCCGGAAGCAACCAGAAATAACAAGTTTTATGGTTCAGGATTCAAAGACTTTACCTCAAAACATGTATCGTTTAATTTTTAAGAGCTACTTATTATGCCGGACGTTTCAGTCTACTTCCGTGACACGGCGCTTTTCACCCTTTATCTTTGTGGTTCGGGCTATTTCTCTGACCTCGGAAGCCCAACGGTCCGGCAGAGCCACGAGACTGTAATGGTCATAAAGGTCTATCTTGCCTATAACATCTCCCGGCACTCCGCACTGTTTAGTCAGAAAACCGACGATATCGCCTTTGGATAGTTTCTCTTTTTTTCCGGCTGATATATTAAGTGTACTGAGTCCCGAACGCATATTTGCCTGAGCTGAAGTGTCAAGGTGACGGGTATCATCAAATTCCACATAAGGCTTAACATCTTCGTCAGGCCCTATCATGACGTATATGTCACCGTCAGCATCGACACGGGCCGTACGTCCGTTACGGTGAGTATGGACTTCAGGCGTAAGCGCCTGATGATAATGTATGACCGATGTCACTTTCTCAATATCAAGACCACGTGCGGCAAGGTCGGTGGCGACAAGCACGGGCCGACTGCCGTTATTAAACTGTGCCAATGCCATCTCACGGTCACGCTGCTCAAGCGCACCGTGATACAACACTGCATCAACACCCTGCTGTCTTAAATAAGCCGCAACACGTTCGGCACTCTCACGGTGATTGACAAACACTATACTGCGGTCAGGACGCTCACCCTTGGTTATATCTCTCAGCAGCACGGCAAGAGTCTCAAGTTTATCACGTCCCGAGGCATCAACACGATGTACCCTCTGACGACGGCGCACATCGCCGCTCTGACCGAGATAGTCAAGTACAAGAGGGTCGGTAAGTTTAAGAAAATCGGGTAATGTCTCGGCACGTGTAGCCGAAGTAAGCAGGACACGGCTGACATTCTTCATGCGTTCCACAAGTTTGCGCATATCGTCCTCAAAACCTAATTCAAGCGATTTGTCAAACTCGTCAAGTACGAGTATACGTACTGGCAGTAAGTCGATATTACGGCGCTTTGCGTGGTCAAGCAGGCGTCCCGGTGTGGCGACCACTATATCAGGCACCACACTGAGTGAATTGACTTCATCTTCTACTTTGTGTCCGCCATAAAGCACTGTCACCTTATATCCTGCGGCTATCTCACGTGCCACATTGGCAATCTGTATCACCAGTTCGCGTGAAGGAGCTATTACGACCGCTTGCACACGCCCCGTAGGAGGTTTAAGCATTTTCAGCACCGGCAACAGAAAAGCCAGTGTCTTGCCGCTGCCCGTAGGCGACAGCAACATTATGTCACGCAGCTCGGACGCCGATGCCATCATTTTGACTTGCATCGGGTTAAGCTCTTCTATATTAAGTTTATCACGCACCAGTGGCAGAAATTCTTTCTCTCTCATGTCGTATAGGATATTCTCCGTATGGAATATACTTTATATGACATAACAAACACAAAGGCCGTTTTGCTTATATATTTCTCAGCTTATCTGCGACCAATCCACTTTATGAGCGAATCTGTACCTGAGTTCTCGCTCCAGTATACCGAGACTTTCAGGTGTGAGCGTCGGTACACCGGCACAATTTCCGGTCTCAGGTACGACACCGCCCCGGTATAGCTGAGGAGCAGCATCAAGCACTTGCCGGGCCGCTTCACGAGCTCGCGCCAGTATCTGACCGTCACGGGCTAAATCAGCGACTTTCAGACTGAAAGCAAGTCCGCTTTGCTGTGTACCCTCCATATCACCCGGCCCTCGCAGCCTCATATCGGCCTCCGAGATAAGAAAACCATCGGTTGTTTCGGTCATTATGGTCAGACGTTTGCGTGTCGTAGCCGCCATGTTAGCCTTACTCATCAGGATACAGTAGCTTTTGTCAGCCCCGCGTCCTACACGTCCGCGAAGCTGATGAAGCTGCGAAAGGCCGAAACGCTCGGCGTTTTCTATCACCATCACGCTTGCATTAGGCACATTTACACCTACCTCTATAACCGTCGTAGCTACCATAATACGTGTCTGTCCGGTAACGAATAGCTGCATCTGATGATCTTTCTCATCGGGCTTCATCTGACCGTGAACAAAACTTACCGGTATATTACGGAACGTATCACATACGACTCTGTACCCCTCTTCCAGACTCTGCAAATTAAGTTTTTCGTTTTCCCTTATCAGAGGATATACAAAATATATCTGCCGACCTTCACGAAGCTGCTGTGCGACAAGACGATTTACGCTCATACGGTTATCGGAATAGCGCAACATCGTTTCTACAGGTTTACGGCCGGGAGGCAGTTCATCTATTACCGATACTTCAAGGTCACCGTACACTGTCATGGCGAGTGTACGCGGTATAGGTGTTGCCGTCATGACCAGCACATGCGGCGGCGTGGTGTTCTTAGCCCATATACGGGCACGCTGGACGACTCCGAAACGGTGTTGTTCGTCAATTACAGCCAAGCCGAGACGTGCAAACGTCACCCTGTCTTCAAGCAGAGCATGAGTACCAACCACAAAATTGACAGCACCGCTACGTAAACCTTCGTCTATCTCCCGACGTGCCGCCGCACCCGTGCTGCCGGTCAGCAACCGAACTTCCAACCCGAGTGGAGCACACCATGACTCAAGCGAAGCATAATGCTGTGTGGCCAATATCTCGGTAGGCGCCATGAGCACAGCTTGAAAACCGTTGTCGGCAGCCATCAACATGGTCATAAAAGCCACCATAGTCTTACCACTGCCAACGTCGCCCTGCAGCAGACGATTCATCTGACGTCCGGTACGCATGTCGCCGCGTATCTCACGCAATACCCGCTTCTGCGCACCTGTAAGCTCGAAGGGAATCTGATTGGCATAAAAATCGTTGAAATACCGTCCTATCCTACCGAATACATGTCCCTGTATCGAGAGATTACGCTGCCGTGCGTAACGGAGTATATGCAGTTCTATATAGAACAGTTCTTCAAATTTCATACGTTCGGTGGCACGTTGCAGCTGTACGGCATCGCTTGGGAAGTGCATAGCATACAGTGCCTCACGTAACGGCATGAGTCTGTAAGCCGACACAATCTCTGCCGGCAATACCTCGTCCAACACTGCGAGTCTACGGTTCTCAAACAAATTGGCGACCAATGTCTGCATAAGCCGTGACGTCACACCACGCTTACGCAATGTCTCGGTCAGATTATACACACCCCGCCACCCCGAAGGAGGTTTCTGAGGGTCGTAGACCTCAACTTCCGGATGCGCCATGCTGTAGTAACCGTAATAGTAAGTGGGTTTGCCGAATATAACATAATCCACTCCTGTACGATACATCTCTCGTATCGACTTTATATTGCGGAACCACACACACTGCATCACCTGTCGGCCGTCACTGAATGTTCCCGTAAGCCGTTGCTTTGCGCCTTCACCTTCTTCTGAAAAACCAATGAAACGTCCGGCTATCTGTAGCATCGGAGCATCATTTGTGAGTTCTGAAATATGATAGAACCGGCTACGGTCTATGTGACGGAAAGGGAAATTATAGAGCAGATCGCGGAAAGTGTGTATCTCCAGTTCAGAACCAAACAGTTTGGCCCGGGCCTCTCCCACTCCCTTCAGAAAATTCAGAGGTATGTCGAACGCCTCGTTGTAGGCCATAATTCACTGACTTACTCTGAGGCAGGTGTCCGGACTGCCATCATAAGCGCCTCAGCCACTATAAAGTCGGCAGGGTTAGTCACCTTCATATTGATTGCCTCTCCTTGGCATAGGGCTATCTTATGCCCGTATGCCTCAACTACTGAGGCATCATCTGTATACACCTCACCGGCTTTTCGCGCATTATATGCTTTCTTAAGCAGAGCTGCATCAAATGTCTGAGGTGTCTGTACAGCTACATAAAGACTACGGTCAACCGACTGACTATCTCCGTCAGGGCCGAGTTTACGCAGAGAGTCAGTGACAGGTACAGCAGGTACGGCTGTCTGCAACTGTTCCGCCGTTTGCCAGCAACGCTCTATAAGCTCACGGCTCACAAGCGGCCGCGCAGCATCATGCACGGCAATGAGCGCACCGGCTTCGGCAGTCTCTTCCATAAGTCCGTTGGCCACTGACTCACAACGGTCACGGCCACCGCAGCACAGACGGTAAGCGAACCGGTCGCTCTCAGGCAGATTATTCCAAATGATGTCCCAGTCATCAAAAAAGCCCGGGTGAAGTACCAACACAAGCTGAGTGTCAGGGTCGGCATCATGAAACGCTTTCATTGACCACCACACCATCGGGCGGTCGCATAGCTCACGGAACTGCTTGGGTATCGCACCGCCTGCACGATGTCCTTCACCTCCGGCCAGTATTATAGCTGTTTTTTTATATGTTGACATATCTATTTTTAGGTTTTGATTTATAATTCAAACGCCGTGGAGAGGGCAGCCCCGGCCTCCACGGCGTTTGTAGTTTCTTAAAATCTATGCTGACAACTGCATTACATATTCATGCCGCCGTCTACCTGAATCACCTGACCGGTGACATAGCCTGACATATCCGAAGCGAGGAAAGTAGCCACATTGGCTATATCCTCTACCTTACCGCCGCGGCGCAGAGGTATCTTGGCAGTCCACTCCTTGCGCACCTCGTCAGGCAAAGCCTCGGTCATAGCTGTTTCTATGAAGCCGGGAGCAATGGCATTGGCACGGATATTACGCGAGCCAACTTCCTGAGCGATGCTCTTGGCAAGTGCGATAAGACCGGCTTTTGAAGCGGCATAGTTGCACTGACCGGCGTTGCCGTGTACTCCTACTACCGAAGCCATGTTTATGATGCTGCCGCTACGCTGACGAAGCATAATCGGCAGAACAGCGTGTATAAAGTTGAAAGCCGATTTGAGGTTAACAGCTATAACAGCGTCCCACTGAGCTTCGGTCATACGCATCATCAGGCCGTCTTTTGTAATACCGGCATTGTTGACAAGTATATCTATACGGCCGAAGTCGTTCTTAATCTGCTCTACCACTTCCTCAGTCTGTTTGAAGTCGGCGGCATTCGAGGCGTAACCCTTTACCTTAACGCCATAAGCAGCTATTTCTTCTTCTGTCTTCTTGCCATTCTCGTCAATAACGAGGTCGGTAAAGGCGATATTAGCGCCTTCCGAAGCAAATTTGAGTGCAAGGGCTTTGCCGATGCCACGAGCAGCGCCGGTAATAAGGGCTGTCTTACCTTCGAGTAGTTTCATTGTCTGTATGTGTTGTGATTATTGGTTTTTGCTTGGTTAAGTTGTAGGGCTTATAGAGCGTATAAGTTTTATTTGTATAAGTCTTATAAATTTTATAAATCTTATATGTTTTATACGTCTTATAAGTCTTATAGATCTTATAAGATTTATAAAACTTATAAGATAATACTTCTAAGACACTCGGCCTCCTTCCTCACACCTCCACTATGAAGCAGCCGCAGGAATAGCCGCCACCGAATACCATCAGGGCCACTTTGTCACCCTTGACAAACGTATCCTTGTTCTGGCTCAGTACGAGAGGTGCCGAGGCCGAGCCGGTGTTGCCCAGCTCTTCGATATTGTTGAGGAATTTGTCCATCGGCAGTTCGAGCATGTGGGCTACCTGTGCCACAATACGTTTGTTGGCCTGATGACATATAAGAGCCTTAAGGTCATCGGAAGTAAGACCGGTGTTAGCCTGTGAGCGTTTGAGGGAGTGTATCATATACTTGCAGGCGTGCAGGAAGACATCGCGGCCGTCAGGCATCGTGATACCATCTTCCTTGGGACGCAGTTTCACACCGGCCGGTCCTTTACCGATATGGCCGAGACCTTCGGTATAGACATCAAGTATCTTCATATCGCTGTCACTCTGTCGCTCTTTCGATATGAAGAAAGCAACAGCCCCGTCACCCCAGAGATGACCCGATTTAGGGTCGGTTTCATTACTATAATAGGAATTGTGTTCGCTGCATACCAGCAAGGCTTTCGAAGCCTTGCCCGAAGCGAAATATCCCTCTATCACTTCAAGGGCATTGATAAATGATGAACAAGCTGCCGACATATAGAAAGCCTTGGTATCTTCGATGCCGTAGTGACGCTGTGCCACATGAGCCAGTGTCGCTACGGTGTCATACACCGAATAGGAGGCTGCCACAATCAGGTCTACCTCCTTTATGTCGTAAGGAAGTGTCTTCAGGGCCTCGTCTATTGCCGCGAGACCCATTGTGTCGGCGTTCTCTCCCTCACCGGCACGCGAACGTGTCTGTATGCCGGTGCGTTGTACGATCCAATCCGGTGTCAGGCCGTTAAGCTTCTCAAAGTAAGCATTGTCAATTCTTTCTGCGGGCACATAGTGGCCCATGGAGTTGATATACATAAGTGGAATATAAGGCTCTTAAAGGGTTTATGATGTGCCTACCACTACCGGTGGCGTATTATACCGTTCAGTATCAGGTGGCTCATATATATCTTGAGTCTCTCCTTGTCGATGCCCTCTTCAGTGAGGTTGTCACGTATATAGGGCACATCAAGACCGTTGATAGCATGGGTTATCATGATAGCCATGTGATTGCAGTGTTCTATGCGGAAGCATCCCTGCTCCACACCTTCGCGCAGTATCTCCTCAAGTAAGGCTATCTCTCTTTTGGAAATTATTTTGCGTGCGCGGTCTACCTTTCGTACATCACGGAAGAAACCCGCACGCAGAGAACCGTTGCGTGACACAATCTCACGCATGGTCTCAAAGCGGCAATCGACATACTCGCGCAGTTTCTCTTCGGGAGATATGGGTTTAGCTACAATGATACGCAGACGTGCCAGCAGTTGGTCAGTCTCACGCTCTATGACAGCATTGAATATGTCGCGCTTGCTTTTGAAATATGTGTAGATGGTACGCCGGCCTTTCTCCGAGGCCGAGGCTATATCGTTCATGGTTGTGTTCTCGACACCCTTTCGAGCAAAGAGCTGACGCGCAACCTCGATGAATTTATCTCTTGTCTTAAGCACCATCTTCTTTTTCTTGACTTTATTTGTTTCCCGCCCGGCAGCACTACAGCCTTCTCACAGCCTTCCGGCAACGGCATGTTTGCACACTTTGCAGATTTTTGAGCAAAAGTAACAATTATTCTTCATATCTCCCCTATTTCCCTTTCTTAATCTTTGCATTTCAGAGCCTTTTTTTGAGCTTATCATTTCGTTAACACTTATTAACAGAAATAATCGCTCTAAAATTTGCACAGTATAAAAAAAGGCAGTAACTTTGCACACGTAAATGATACCGCGGGGTGGAGCAGTGGTAGCTCGTTGGGCTCATAACCCAAAGGTCGTAGGTTCGAGTCCTGCCCCCGCCACCAAGAAGCCGACTTTCTAAGTCGGCTTTTTTTATTGTTCAAAGTTTAGCCAACGAATCGGTTTACCGACATGGAAGTAGTTTACGAAGACAATCATATTATAATAGTCAATAAGGCTGCCGGTGAGATTGTACAGGGTGACAAGACCGGCGACCGTCCCCTATCGGAAGAGATGAAGGAATATCTTAAGCAGAAGTACAATAAGCCGGGCAATGTTTTCTGCGGAGTCGTACACCGTATTGACAGACCGGTATCCGGACTGGTCATATTCGCAAAGACATCAAAAGCACTCACACGTCTTAATGATATGTTGCGCGAAGGGAAAATACACAAAACCTATTGGGCACTTGTCGAGGGGAAACGTGTACCCGCTGAAGATAAAATAGAATCACTGCTCATCAGTGACGGACGTCTCAACAAGACTTTTGTCACTGATCGTCCCGGGTCTGACGCAAAGCTGTCACGCCTGCGCTACAAGACAGTGGCAACCGGCGACCATTACACCCTGCTCGAAGTAGAACTGCTCACCGGCCGCAAGCATCAGATACGCGCTCAGCTCTCATCTACCGGCACCCCAATCAAAGGAGATCTTAAATACGGTGCCCGACGCAGCAACCGCGACGGCGGTATCTCCCTGCTCGCCCGGCGTATAGAGTTCGAACATCCTGTATCGCATCAGCCCATAGCTGTCGAGGCTCCGCCGCTGCCCGACATGCTCAAACTGCTCACACAATAAGCCAACTTATTGCACATCTCAAAAAATATCTAAGTAACTCTTATCTTAAAGTTAAAGCGAGCTGAAGCTCGTACATATATCGAGAAATCAATTCGGCTCTCGATATATGTACGAGCTTCAGCTCGCTTTAATATATCTTTATCGGAGGGTTTACTTCTTCAGGAAAGCACCCACAACATTATAGATATTATCAGTAGTGTAACCAAACTTCTCATCAAGCACTCCGGCCGGGGCACTGGCACCGAAACGTTCCATGCCATACACTTCCCAATCACCCTTCATCACAGGATAGAGAGTAGCGGGCAGACCGGAAGTCAGACCGAATATCTTCACACCGTCAGGCATAACTTCAAGCTGATACTCCTTCGGCTGCTCTTTGAAAAGACCTAATGAAGGCATCGACACAACCTGAGCCTTAACTCCGTCAGCAGCCAGACGTGCGGCTACATTACACAACAGGGCTACATCACTACCGTTACCGACAAGCACGATTTCAGGTTTCTCAGCAGGTATTACCACATAACCGCCGCGCTCAGTTCCACGAGCCTCCCTACGACGGTCGGCACCGGGCAGATCTTCCAGATTCTGACGTGAGAAAATGAGGACTGTCGGACATTCCCAGTTGTTCATAGCAAGACGATAAGACTCAACCGTCTCGGCAGAATCGGCAGGACGCAGTACCAGAGCGGCACGATGTCCCTTGAGATTCTTCATCTGTTCCAGCAGACGTATCTGAGCCTCATGCTCGATAGGTTCGTGAGTGGGGCCGTCCTCACCGACACGGAACGAATCGTGAGTATAGATGAATTTCACAGGCAGTTCCATCAGAGCGGCCATACGGATAGCGGGTTTCATATAGTCGCTGAATACAAAGAATGTACCACAGGCGCCTATAACTCCACCGTGCAGAGCTATACCGTTAATTATACAAGCCATAGTCAGCTCAGCCACACCCGACTGCAAGAAGGCGCCGCTGAAGTCACCCTTCATGAGTTCGTGAGTCTTTTTGAGGAAACCGTCAGTCTTGTCACTGTTGGCAAGGTCGGCACTTGATACTATCATGTTGCCGACATGTTCAGCAAGGTAGCTGAGTACGGCAGCCGAAGCGGCACGGCTTGCCATATTGGGTTTAAGCTCAATTTTATCCCAGTCGAGTTCAGGCAGACGGTTAGCCATATAATCACCGAGAGTCTTAGCGAGTTCTGGATTAGCCTCAACCCACTTAGCCTCTTCAGCACGGCGTTCAGCCACGATTTTCTCAAGTTCCTCACGACGCTGTGCATACAGTTCGCGCACATCGTCCCATATCTGCCAAGGATTCTCAGGGTCTCCGCCCAAAGCTGCAACAGTAGCCTTGATATCGCAGCCGGCCTTGCTCAGAGGCTGGCCGTGAGTCGAAATCTTGCCTTCCATGCTGCTGCCGTCGGCTGCAACGCCACCGCGAGCCATAACAGTATGACCAATAATAAGAGTAGGACGTTCTTTTTCCTCATGGGCTGTAGCCAGAGCACCTGCCATAGCCACAGGATTGGTGCCGTCTACTTCAAGCACATTCCAACCCCATGCACGATATTTGGCAGCTGTATCCTCGTCAGTGACATCTTCCACCATAGTGGAGAGCTGCACATTATTCGAGTCATAGAACATTATAAGATTATGCAGACCGAGCTTACCGGCTATACGTCCGGCGCCCTGTGAGACTTCCTCCTGTATGCCACCGTCCGATATGAAAGCATAAGTCTTGTGACTCCAGCTCTCACCGAAACGTGCGCAAATGAAACGTTCGGCTATAGCACAACCAACAGCCATCACATGGCCCTGTCCTAAAGGACCGGAACTGTTATCAACACCACGCACCACATCAAGCTCCGGGTGACCGGGAGTAACACTACCCCACTGACGGAAGCTCTTCAGTTCCTCAATAGTGTAACGGCCCGTAAGAGCAAGCACACCATAAAGCATGGGAGACATGTGACCCGGATCAAGGAAGAAACGATCACGTCCTATCCAATACGGATCGGCAGGGTCATAAACCATGAATTTAGAGAAGAGTACGTTTACAAAGTCTGAACCGCCCATGGCGCCTCCGGGGTGACCCGATTTGGCTTTCTCTACCATCTCGGCAATCAGCACACGCAGATTGTCGGCTGCACGGTCATAGATTTTTCTTTCCATAAGTATTTTATTTCTCGTAGGTATTTTTTTGGTTAAGCTGTGTTCCCTAAGGAGAAGTTGAGTTTTTAGTTTCGGAGATGAGTAGCTGAATGGTTGCAGGGAGAAATTATCCCGTCGTCTGTGCCCTGACGGGGAAGTCACAGGCGACGGGATTGTCCGTTATCCGGAGTCAGACATATATAGTGAGTGACCTCCGGAAAAAGATGGATTAATACTGATTTTACAGATAAAGCTGTTCGTCAAGGTTGGGTTCTTCCTCGACAGGTATATCTTTATTAACGTTACGGCAGCCTGCCACACTGTAATAAAGCAGGTAAGCAAGCATAGCCACTACCAGCCAGTAGGAGGTCATGTAGCCGCATGTGTCAGCCAGCCAGCTCTGTATAAGAGGCATGATACCGCCGCCGACCACCATCATCATAAAGATTCCGGAAGCCTGTGCCGTGTACTTGCCCAGACCCTCGACAGCAAGGTTGAAGATACCACCCCACATCACTGAAGTGCATAGGCCGCAGAGTACAAGGAACAGTGCGCTGATGGGCACCAACGGACGCTCAAGACTTATGACCATATCATTGGCAGTCTTACCGAAACGAGATTCGATGGTTGCCTCGTGAGCTGTGATAACGCTTGCGTCTTTTGTAGCCACGAAATTGTCTATCACATCTTGCGGCACATCTGATTCAACGAGAATCTCTGTAGTTTTCTCTACAGGGTCATATACAAAGTTGGGAACCTCTATCTTGCTCTCGCGTGAGGTAAAAATAGCTATGACTATAAATGCTATGGCAGTACTTGTGGCCACTACCATCTGAGTTTTGGTCGAAACCTTAGCCGAAATAGTACTTGATACTGTACGGCCTACAAGCATGAAGAACCAGTAGATGGCTACAATGACACCGGCTACCAGTGAGGCTGCACCTGCCACTTCGGCTCCGTCAACGCTTGTATCAGAAAGGTAGAAGTTGAGTGTACTCGGAATACCGACTTCGATACCTACATAGAAGAAGATACCTACCACACCCAATACTGTGTGACGGAAATTCCAGGGACTATGTTTGTAAGCCGGTTTCTTTGCACCGCCTTTCTGCAGATTAGGCTCTGGAATAGCCACAAACAGAATTATGAAGAAAGCAACTACAAACACACCCATAGCTATCCACAGCAGGGGAGCCACAACACCCACGGATGTCTCTTTGGTAAGAACACCGATAAGCGCACCTACAAAGAACGGAGTCAGTGTGCCCGACAGTGAGTTGAGAGCACCTCCGGCCTGAAGCAGCTGGTTGCCCTTGTTGCCGCCGCCACCTAAAAGGTTAAGCATAGGGTTGACAACAGTGTTGAGCATACACACGCAGAAGCCGCAGACAAAGGCACCGAACAGATAGATGATGAAGTTAAGACTCACAAGTTCTGTCAGCATGACATCGGCACCTACCTTGCTTGACAGCCACTGTATGAACAGACCGATCACACCGATGCCCATAGCCCAGAGCGCAGTCTTCTTATAGCCCATTCTGACAAGCATGTTACCTGCCGGAATACCCATAAACAGATAGGCAAGGAAGTTCATCATGTTGCCCATCATGCCGAGTACTGAGTTTCCGGCGAATTTATTGCCCCATATCGTACCGATAGGAGCCGCAAGATTGGTAACGAACGAAATCATCGCGAACAGGAAAAACATCGCGATAATCGGCAAAGTGTAATTTGGCTTCGGTACAGCAGCCGTCGCCTGATTGGATTTAGCCATAATCTTTAAGTTGAATTGGGTTTATGTTTTTAGGGTTATTCTGTAGAAATATTCTGACTGCCGAGTTTTCGGAACCGGACTCCAAAGTTACACATTATTTCGTTGATTATCCAATTTTGCTTATGTTTTTATTCTGATTTATCCAAGTCAGGCTTAATATTTCTATATGTACTGCCGTTCACCGAATATTGCGGTACCCACACGCACCAGATTCGACCCTTCAGCCACAGCTATAGGCCAGTCGCCGCTCATACCCATAGAGATTACATCGAATCCGAGCAGTTCGTCACCGCATATCTGCCTTACACGTGTGAAAACATCGGCTATGGCACTGAAATCGGCACGCACACGCTCCATATCGTCGGTATTGGAGGCCATGCCCATCACGCCGCAAATATGGGTATTGGTAAGTGTGCAGAAAGCATGACGACTGAAATAATCTATCACTTCTTCGGGCGAGAAGCCGAATTTGGTTTCCTCCTGAGCTACATGCACCTGCATTAGCACACGTGTCAGCACGCCGGCACGACGCGATTCGGAGTCAATAAGTTCAAGCAGGCGTTCGGTATCCACACTCTCTATCATCGACACCTTACCCATAAGACGTCGCACCTTATTGGTCTGAAGATGTCCTATGAAATGCCAGTTGATATCCGAAGGCAACACGGCCTCTTTCTCAAGAAGCTCGTTGACACGGCTTTCACCGAACAGTCGCTGACCGGCATCATAAGCCTCACGTATCGCCTCGGCCGGATGAAATTTCGACACCGCGACAAGTCTCACGCCTTCGGGCAGTTCGGAATGAAGCCGGCGTATCTCGGCAGCTATATCGTGACTCATACCTGTGTTTTATTGGGAGCACTCAGATCCAACGGATACACGTCCATCAGAGGTGTCTCGGTGATAGATGCTATTTCATAATCACCCAGAGTGCCGGCCATGCCCTGCTCGAAACGGTCAAGAGCACCCTTGAAGTCGGAAGCCGCCACCAGCATGAAATTGGCTGTCTTCTTCTCGACACCTGTTTTTTCGTCAGGAGTTATGAAATTTACCTTTACCATATAATACTTATCGGCTGTCTCGTTAAAGAAAATCTCCGATATTTTGGTCTTTTTGACCGCAGATATCGAGAAGTCACCGGAAATAAACGGCTTCACCTCTTCGATAATGCGGGACTCAGCCTCTGTAAAGGAGAGAGCATCTACCAGATAGGGTTCATTGACTTTCTTGACCATGCCGTTTTCCTGCATACGGTCATACTTCACTTTACATTCAAACCAAAGGGCCATTTTGAGTGTGGGGTATTATTGGGTTTAATGTCATTTTTTCGGGTTACTGTCCCCCTCGGAGAGCTGTATGGTAAGGCTTCCGGGGGTACGGAAACCATAATTTTTGTACAAAGGTACAAAATTTTTCGCCCCATGTTATGTACATAACATTTTTTTAACTAACTTGCACACCAATTTTCCAACATGCTTTCTCTCCTGCCTGATTTCAACACTATGTCTGAACTCTTCAATACACTAATGCAACGCGGGTATCATCTGTGTGCCCGTATCGCCGACCTCTATATCGACGGTTTCCGCAATATGACCGTAGGACGTACACTTTGGGCCATAATAGGCTTGAAGTTAGTAGTGTTTTTCCTCATAATGCGTCTGTGTTTCTTCCCCAACCTGCTGAAGCGCGATTTTGATACAGATGACCAGCGTGCCGACCATGTACGCCATGAACTCACCTCACGTTCCACTCCGCTCTCCACAGATTCAGCAACATATCTAAAATCAAACTATACTAACCCCTAACACTACAAGACAATGGAAGATTTAATGACAGTTGTCGATTGGTCGCGATGGCAATTTGCTCTGACCGCCATCTACCACTGGCTCTTCGTCCCGTTGACGCTGGGTCTGTCGGTGATGGTGGCAATTATGGAGACTATCTACGTCCGCACCAATTCCCCGAAGTGGCTTGCAGCCACTAAATTCTGGATGACACTTTTCGGCATCAACTTCGCCATAGGTGTCGCCACCGGTCTGGTTCTCGAATTTGAGTTCGGTACCAACTGGAGCAATTATTCATGGTTTGTCGGTGATATCTTCGGCGCTCCGCTTGCAATCGAGGGTATCGTGGCTTTTTTCATGGAGTCAACCTTCGTAGCCGTCATGTTCTTCGGCTGGGATAAGGTGGGACGCGGTTTCCATCTCACGGCCACATGGCTCACCGCCATAGGTGCTTCGATTTCGGCTCTGTGGATTCTTGTCGCCAACGCTTGGATGCAGTATCCTGCCGGCACAGAATTTGACCCCGCGCAGATGCGTAACATCATGACTGACTTCTGGGCTCTTTTCTCGGGTGTGGCAGTCAATAAGTTCTTCCATGCCGTATTCAGCGGTTGGGCTCTTGCCGGTGTCTTTGTCATCGGTGTAAGCTGCTGGATGCTCTTCATCAACCGTAACACAGCTTTTGCTCTGCGTTCTATCAAGGTCGGTGCATGGACAGGTCTGGCAGGTCTGCTGCTGACTATGTACACAGGCGACGGTTCAGCTGTTGAAGTGACACGTTGCCAACCTATGAAACTCGCAGCTATGGAAGGTCTTTATCACGGTTCGTCCGAACAGAGCCTCGTAGCCTTCGGCCTTGTAAATCCCGACAAGTCTTGGAATAACACCGAAGACGAATATCTCTTCTCGCTTGAGATACCTTACGGACTCTCGATTCTGGCCAATCACGATATGCACTCATTTGTGCCCGGTATCTCCGACATCATCAAGGGTGTCAGTGTCAACGCTCAGGGTGACACAATAAATACCGTCTCATACGCCGAGCGTATAGCACGAGGCAAACAGGCTCACGAGGCTCTGCGCCGTTATGATATAGCGCGTGCCAACGGTGACAAGGCGGCTATGGCAACCGCACAGAAGGCCCTTCAAGCTGACTATAAATACTTCGGTTACGGTTATTTCGACTCTGTAGACGAAGCTATCCCGCCGGTAGGTATGACATTTTATTCATTCCGCATTATGGTGATGCTGGGTTCATACTTCCTGCTGTTCTACATAGTGGTGCTCTTCGGTGTCTATTACCGCGACTGGCTGTTGCACTCACGCTGGATGCAGGTTGTGGCTATGCTGTCAGTGCCTCTGATGTGGGTATGCTCTGAGGCCGGCTGGATTGTAGCCGAGGTTGGCCGTCAACCCTGGACCGTACAGGACTTGCTGCCCACACGCGCCGCCATCTCATCACTTCCCGCTTCGTCGGTCATCACTACCTTCTGGCTCTTCGCCGGCATCTTTACCATTCTGCTTATTGCTGAGGTCAGCATCATGATGCACCAGATCAGCATCCGCTCCACTCAGGATTTAGAAACCGCTACTACACACTGAAAGTCATGACACTCGAATTTCTTCAGAATTATTGGTGGCTGCTCGTCTCCATATTGGGCGGCATCCTTGTGTTTCTGCTCTTCGTACAGGGCGGACAGTCAATGTTGCTCTCCACACGCTCGGCCGAACGCCGCGAACTCATAGTCAACTCACTCGGACGTAAATGGGAACTCACCTTCACTACCCTTGTGGTATTCGGCGGTGCCGCTTTCGCCTCATTCCCTCTCTTTTATTCTACCAGTTTCGGTGGTGCCTACTGGCTGTGGCTCATCATTCTGTTCTCGTTCGTACTGCAGGCAGTGAGTTATGAATACCGCAACAAGCGCGGTAATGTCTACGGCACAGCCACCTACGATCTGTTCCTTTTTCTCAACGGTCTGGTAGGCTGTGTACTTCTCGGCGTGGCTGTGGGCATGTTCTTCTTCGGCGGGGAATTCACCGTTTCACGCGGCAACCTGCTTGACAACACCGCACCCGTTATTTCAAACTGGGCTCCCACACACGGATTCGAGGCTATGGCCGACTGGCGCAACCTCGTACTTGGCATAGCCGTGTTCTTCCTTGCACGCACACTGGCCTGTCTCTACATGATAAACAACATCGACAATTATCCTTACCGCGATTCACTGCGCCAGCGCTGTCTTATCTACGGAGGTTGTTTCCTGATTTTCTTCCTGTGGTTCCTCGGTGTGCTATTCACCACTACCGGTTACGCTTATACCACTGATGAACTCGGCAACACAACCGTTACGCCAATAAGCTGTAAGTATTTCTATAATTACATAGATCTGTGGTGGGCGGGCCTCACACTGCTTATCGGTGTTGCTCTGACTCTGCTCGGCTGGATATGTACTGTAATGCGCCGTCACTACACATACGGTATCTGGCCTACAGGTTTCGGTGTGTTCCTCGTAGTAATGAGTCTGTTCTGGGTGGCCGGCTACAACGATACAGCATTCTACCCCTCGACTATTGACCCCGATTCGTCACTCACACTGCGCAACGCCTCTTCGTCATACTTCACTCTCACAGTTATGAGCTACGTATCGTTGCTCATTCCGATCGTGCTGCTCTACATAGCCTACGTATGGCATTGTATGGACCGCCGCAAACTCAGCATAGACGAACTGCGCACTGCCGAACATAAGTATTGATTCCTTTATCAGTAATCTATGACTGACAGACGGCCTCCGCTGACATTGTGTGTCGGCGGAGGCCGTTACAAACCTCTATACAACTCCTGTCACATGAACATTTACTGGCAATTATTCTCCTCTTTCTTCAAAATAGGTGCGTTCACCTTCGGAGGCGGGTGGGCCATGATTTCCATTATTGAACGTGAGATAGTCGACAAACGTCACTGGATAGAACGTGATGACTTTCTCGACCTGTTGGCTATAGCCCAGTCACTGCCCGGTATTCTGGCGGTAAACATCGCTACTGCCGTAGGCGACAAAATAAAGGGCACACGAGGCAGTATACTCGCCTCGCTCGGCACGATACTACCTTCATTCCTTATCATTCTGGCCATAGCTATCTTCCTTACCCCCGAGACTATCAAAGGCAACCGTGCTCTCTCGGCCATCTTCATGGGTATACGCCCGGCTGTCGTAGCCCTTATCATCGCTCCTGTCATAACCTCGGCCAAAGCCGCCAAACTGACATGGCGCACTGTATGGATTCCCTTAGTGGTAGCCCTGCTGATATCGCTCAATCTCGGCACAGTGTCAAGCCCCATACTCTACATTATACTCGGAGCCCTCGGCGGTTGGGCAGTATGGTATATCGGGCAACGTGGTACCCGAAAAAAAGTATAACCTATTTCAGCAACTGACATGCAGATATACTGGCAACTTATATGGGCCTATCTGAAAATAGGCATATTCGGTTTCGGCGGCGGTTATGCCATGCTGTCGCTTGTAGAACATTCAGTAGTTGACCCCGGCTGGATAAGCGAACAGACATTCACCGACATTGTGGCCATATCACAGATGACTCCAGGCCCTATCGGTATCAATTCGGCTACCTATATCGGGTTCGTGGCTCCGGGTCAGGTCAATCCCGAACTTTCAGGCATCGGCTGGGGTCTGCTCGGCTCTCTGGTATGTACATTAGCTGTAGTACTCCCCTCTTTCTTTCTGGTACTCTACAGTTCACACTTCATACGGCGCCACAACGAAAGCGGTGTCATCAAGGCCATATTCGCAGGTCTGCGACCGGTAGTAGTCGGCCTGATAGCATCGGCCGCCATACTGCTGATGAACGCCTCAAACTTCTGTCCCGACGGTGAGAGAACTCAGCTCATCACCAGTATCATAATATGTGCGGCAGCATTCTGTCTGGTATTCTTCTCCATACCCTTCAGAGGGAAAAAAGTCAAACTGCACCCTATTCTGGTAATAATCCTTGCCGGTCTGGCCGGCTATCTCATATATGCCTTCTGATACAATAATGCAGTCACAACAGAAAGAACTCGGTTCATTTTCACGTCCCGGCGCTGACACCGTCTACGATGAGGCAATACAGTTTCTCTATTCACAGCTCCCCATGTTCTCACGTGTGGGCGCGGCAGCTTATAAACCCGGTCTTGACACTACCATCGAACTTGACCGTATATTCGGTCACCCACACAGACATTTCAAGTCCATACACATAGGCGGCACCAACGGCAAAGGCAGTACATCACACACACTCGCCGCTATGCTTCAGGCGCAGGGCTATAAAGTAGGTCTGTACACATCACCTCATCTTGTCGACTTCCGCGAGCGCATACGTGTTAACGGTGAGATGATTCCCCGCAGTGCAGTCACCGATTTTGTAGAGCGCTGGCGGCTGTCGTCAAGTGAGCTGCACCCCTCCTTTTTCGAACTAACCATGATGATGGCTTTCGATTGGTTTGCCCGTCAGGAAGTAGATTATGCTGTCATCGAAGTAGGTATGGGCGGACGTCTTGACTCGACCAATATCATAACTCCCGTAGCCACAGTAATAACCAACATCTCACCCGACCACATGCAGTTTCTCGGCAATACTCTGCCTGCCATAGCAAAGGAGAAAGCCGGTATTATCAAAAGCGGTATCCCTGTGGTGATAGGTGAGGCTGAAGGTGATGTGCGGCAGGTGTTTGAACAGCGTGCAGCCGAGGTGGGTACTGACATTGTATTTGCCGATGACGAAGCTCTGCTGCTATCGGCTGACGAAGCCGAACTTTCGGGCTTCGACTGTGAGAGCGATTCTCCCGGACATTTTCACTTTGCCTTATCCGGCGACTATCAGAAAGCAAACGCCAACACACTGCTGTCGGCTGTTGCAATGCTGCGCCGCTACGGTGTCCGTCTTGATGATGAAGCGGTATGCCGGGGTTTTGCCAAGGTGGAGCAACTCACCGGATTGCGCGGCCGCTGGACCATACTCAGTCAGCGACCTCTGGCTATATGCGACACAGGCCATAACGAGGCCGGGCTGCGTTACAACATGACTCAGCTTGAACGCCTGATGTCACGGCGTCCCGGAGCAAGTCTGCGTATGATAATGGGCTTCGTGGCCGATAAGGCAATTGACCATATTTTAGGCTTACTGCCACGCGCAGCAATCTATTATATAACTCAGGCTGCCATACCGCGTGCCCTTCCTGCTGCCGAACTCCTTAAACTTGCCACAGCCGCCGGTCTTGACTGTCGGCTATGCCCCACTCCGGTCGAGGCATGGCGAATGGCAGTGTCGGAAGCCAATGCCGACGACATCATCTATATCGGCGGTTCGACATTCGTGGTGGCCGATTTGCTGGCATGGCTTGACACTGAAGCCACGCAGTCCTAACTGCGTGCATCTCGGACAAATATCGTAAAAACAGACTACGCGGCTAAGGAGGACATTATGTTCCTTAGCCGCGTAGTCTGTTTTTAATGTAATATGGTCAGCAGGATTCCTCCCTCACGGGGATTCGTGCCAACGCTAATCGTCATTATCTTTATCGTGGTTCTTCATACGCGAATGCGTCTTGGTCTGGTTGCTGTTCAGGTCGCGTTCTTCCTTCAGGTCAACTTCCTTCTGTTCGGAGTCAATGACACGATACTGCAGATAGGCCAGAGATTCATCGGCTATAATCTTGAAATTGCGGCCGTATCGGCGGCGCCATGTGCCGTAGAGTGAGAAGAGGCCCTTCTTGATATAAGCCTCGACGTATGGGTGTACATACATCACGAACTTCTTGATCTGAAGATGATTCACCAGATAATCGAGTTTCTCATCGAGTTTGTCGGTGAAAAGCAGCGAAGGCTGTACCTCACCACGGCCGTAACACGACGGACACGTCTCGGCGGTGGTTATGTCGAGAGCCGGACGCACGCGCTGGCGTGTTATCTGCATCAGACCGAATTTGCTGAGGGGCAGAATGTTATGTCTGGCTCGATCGTTGGCCATGACTTCGCGCATGTGATCGAAGAGGGTCTGGCGGTGTTCGGCTTTGGCCATGTCAATAAAGTCGATGACAATAATACCGCCCATGTCGCGCAGGCGAAGCTGACGTGCTATTTCGTCAGCAGCCTTCAGATTGACATCAAGAGCGTTCGACTCCTGATCGGGACTTGCCTTCGAGCGGTTGCCTGAGTTGACGTCTATGACATGCAGTGCTTCAGTATGCTCTATTATGATGTATGCACCGCTCTTAAACGAGACTGTCTTGCCGAAACTACTCTTTATCTGACGTGTGACATTGAAATGGTCAAATATAGGAATCTCCTTGTTATAGAGCTTCACTATGTCCTTCGTTTCAGGTGCTATCAGTGTCACATAGTTCTGTATCTGGGTGAAGGTTTCGGCTTCATTGACCCATATACTCTCGAAGGTAGGGCTGAAAATGTCGCGTATCACGCTCACTGCTCTTGAGTCTTCCTCATAGATAAGGGCCGGCGGCTGGCTGCGCTGCATTTTACCTATCGCCTCCTCCCAGTTTTTTACGAGAGTACGCATCTCATGATTGAGCTCAGCCACACGCTTGTTCTCGGCCGATGTTCTCACTATGACTCCGAAGCCTTTGGGTTTGATGCTGCTGATAAGCTGACGAAGGCGGATTTTCTCTTCGGTCGACTTTATCTTCTGCGAAATCGAGATTTTGTCGCCAAACGGTATCAGCACCATGAACCGTCCGGTGAATGACAGTTCGGTGGTGAGTCTCGGCCCTTTAGACGATATCGGTTCCTTGGCTATCTGCACCATGAGTTCCTGACCCGGCTGCAGAAGGTCCTGAATGGTTCCCGTCTTGGGTATATCGGGCAGAGATTTGAACTTCGATATATTGGGCAGGCGCTTTTTGTCGGCCAGTGCCTCCTTGACAAAAGCCTGATAGGTCGAGAATTGGGCACCTAGATCGAGATAATGAAGAAAAGCGTCTTTCTCATAGCCGACATCTACAAAAGCTGCATTCAGACCCGGCATTATCTTCTTGACTTTGGCCAGATAGAGGTCACCTACGGCGTAGGCAATGTTACGGCTCTCTTTCTGCAAAGATACAAGACGCGAGTCCTCAAGCAGGGCTATCGAGATGTCTTTCTGCTGTACATCGACTATCAGTTCGCTTTTCATTACGGTGTATTATGAAAAAAGAACAAACTGTGGCATGTCGCGTTCAGATGCGTCAATCGCCTGTTTGTTCTTTGAGACTGTAGCTGCCGGCCTCAGTCCGGGGCCGGCGGCCCTATGCGTGTCCGTCGTTATTATTTCTTCTTATGACGGTTCTTTCTCAGTCTTTTCTTACGCTTGTGGGTAGCCATCTTGTGGCCTTTTCTCTTTTTTCCGCTTGGCATGGTTGTTGTTGTTTTATGTGTTGTTATCTTGATGCTTGTCGGACATAGGTGCTTTCAGTGCCTCCGATGATACAGAAGAACCGTAAAGCGACACTTATTTCACCTGGTCCAGAAATACCTTCGAAGGTTTGAATGCCGGTATTTTGTGCTCCGGAATCCTGATAGTTGTGTTTTTGGAGATGTTGCGAGCAGTTTTCTCTCTGCGTGTCTTCACGATAAAGCTACCGAAGCCACGAAGGTACACATTATGGCCGTTACCCATAGAGTCTTTGACTACCTCCATAAACTTCTCTATCGTGGACAGCACGGCGGCTTTCTCAAGACCTGTGCTGCGTGAGATTTCGTTTACAATATCAGCCTTTGTCATTTCCGTTGTTAATTTTTTCTACCTTTTTTACACATTCTGTGAGGTATCTGAGGCCAATCATTTCATATTGGGCTCTTCACCCCCTTACTCTGTGCCGGAGCCAGCTGACGGCCTCGGCTTTTTTGGCGGTGCAAATATCGTAATTTTTTTTATTCTTGACAATATGTTTAAGCTTTTTCGGCTCTTTTTGGCCATTTTTGTGGGATTTTACACCCTGTTTCTGCCGCTTTTCATCATTTCACAAGCCTTCGGAGGTGTCCGGCAGACGCATGGTGACACTGCCGCCTACATCATCTCGACGCTGACACCCGACAGCGAGTCAAGGCGCCCGGCCATCTCCTTGACCATATCGGCGCGCATACGCAGCGTCACGCTGCAAGTGTTGTCAAACTCACGTTCTGTCACCTCGATACCGGGCAGTTTCGAGATTTTCATTACCCCGTCTGCCGCCATATACGGAAATATCACTTTCAGCGAACGCATCTCATGACATTCCTTACGTCCGGCTGCCTCAAGAGCCAGACGTGCAGCCTCACGATAGGCTGCTATCAATCCGCTTGTGCCAAGTTTGATACCCCCGAAATAGCGCACTATGGCCACAACGACATCGGTCAGTTCAAAACTGTTGATCTGACCGAGAATAGGTTTGCCGGCTGTACCGGAGGGTTCGCCGTTATCGTTGAGTTGCCACTCGGTACGTTGCGGGCCTATCATATAAGCCCAGCACACATGGCGTGCGTCATGGTAACGATTCTGTAACTCCCTGACTGTTTCGCGCGCCTCGGCTGCCGAAGCAACCGGGCGTGCGAAAGCCAGAAAACGACTCATTTTTTCCGTATAGCGTCCCTCGCCGGGACCCTCTACAGTATAATACGTATCCATCAGCCGAAGTAGCACTCAGCAGCGGACTTGGCGGGATAGAGCAGCATACCATTAGCCACTTCGTTGGCTTTATGGGCACCTACTTCCTCATTAACTATCGACAAAGCCCAGAGCAGTGAATTGGCAGGGCCGTTACCGAGCACAAATTTATCGTCAGTAACTACCGGTGCAGTGTCGGGTTCGGCTCCTTCGAGCATCTCCTCGAAACCGGGATAACACGTGGCTTTACGACCTTTCAGCAGACCGAGACGTCCAAGCACAACAGCGGGCGAGGCGCATATAGCCGCTATACGTCCGTCGGCCGAAGATACCTGACGGCGAAGCAGTCCCTGCAGCGGTGCGAAATTATAAAGATTGGTGGCACCGGGCATACCGCCGGGCAGAACCAGCCATGCCGGGTCCTTAAACAGTGTATTGTCAAAAATTACATCAGCGTTGACAGTCACGCCATGAGCGCCACACACCTGAAGTGCGGAGGTAATGGAAACAGTCTTAACCGGCATTCCGGCACGGCGCATTACATCGATTGCCGTCAGAGCCTCTATCTCTTCGAAGCCTTCGGCCAGAAATACAAATGATTCTTTCATTTTTGAGTTTTACTTTCGTTTATATTAGTTTTTGTCAGTCCTTGAGGGCGCTTACAGTTGGGAGGACGAGTTCAGATGAAGAAGGCAGGACCAACCTTCGTTCTTGGCTTGCTAATTTAATACTTATTTTTCGATTTTTTGCTACTTTTGCAATATTTTTTATAATTTATTTTATTTTTTATTTTTCAGTTTCATCTTTTAAAAGATTCTATGCGTCTCAAATATCTTTGTGTAAGCGGTATACCGTTTCTATGCCTGATTCTTGCCGTGCTGACCGGTTGCGGACGGCCGGCACCCGCACGTCTCATGCAGGGTATGATATGGAATACTACCTTCAAGATCACCTACCTCTCCGAGCATAATCTCAACGATTCGGTAATGATAGCTCTTAACGAAGTCGGCCGCTCACTGTCGGTGTTTGATACAGCCTCATTGGTCAGCCGCGTCAACAGAGCCGAACGTGCCATTGCGGTCGATTCGGCTTTCTGTGTCGTATGGCGTGAATCTATGGCCGCACATCAAGCCAGTAGCGGGCGCTTCGACCCTACCCTATCCCCTCTGATAACGGCCTGGGGATTCGGCCCCGGACATTATCCTACTGCCGACACATTACGTCTTGACAGCCTGCTGCGCATGGTGGGGCTTACCAAGTCACATCTGCGCGGTGATACTTTATACAAAGATGTGCCCTCCTTACAATTCAATTTTTCCGCTCTTGCCAAGGGCTTCGGCTGCGACCAAGCTGCCGAAGTTCTGAAGCGCAACGGTGTGAAGGATTTTCTCGTTGAGATAGGAGGTGAAATCACAGCTGCAGGCAATAGTCCGCGTGGTACGGACTGGCGTGTGTCGGTCGATAAACCGGTCACATCAGATGAAATCACACATTCCTCACAACTCGTTATCAACCTGCCTGCACCCTGCGGTATGGCTACAAGCGGAAATTATCGCAATTTCCATACTACGACATCGGGAAGCCGCTTCGGACATACTATTGACCCCGTCTCAGGCCGGCCGTGTGTCACCGACATACTGAGTGCCACTGTCATAGCTCCGACCTGTGTACAGGCAGATGCGCTCGCCACAGCCTGTATGACTATGGCCTCACAGTCGGCTATGGCTATGGCCGACAGTCTCAGCCGTCCTGTCATGCTCGTGCTTGCCGATTCATCAGTATGTATGAATGAGTCTTTCTCAGCTCTTGTCAGGGAAAAGACAAGGCAATGAAAAATTTTACTTAACTTTGCAGCAGTAAGTAGCTCTTAAAAATTAAGAAACGTTATGCTTATCTTGCAGTCACAGGTTTTATCAGACTCTTCCGACTAAGACACAGCATAGTTGGCTCACGTTTCTTTATATATTATTAATCACACCTTCGGGCCAACAGGGGACTATGTGAACATGAGAAACCTTATCATTCCGATTCTTTCCATCGGTTGTCTCTTTGTTTCGGGTTGCAGCAGCGATGATGACGAACCGCAAATCCCGAATAATTCCATCACACTCAATATGATGAATGACAGTCAGACTGTCATAGGCGGTTCAGATGTGTATATCAACAGCGCTAACAACTTTACTACCGCTACGTGTGGAATCGTTGACCTCGGAAGTAAAGGAAGTTTCCGACAGAATCCGGATCTTTCACAGATAGCACAGCAGGTTGCCGTAACGCCCGGCAATTACTATCAGATTCTTCTCGCACAAGACATAGCCACTGTCGCAGGAGAACGCGCCTACCCTCTGAACACTAATTTCTATAGTGTCTATGTCGACTCATGGCTTTATAACCGCGACAAGGAGATATCCGGAGCAAAAATAGTGTATGCTGAATGTTTTCCTGAAACAAAAAAATTACCGGAGTGGGATTCAACCATAGAGATATATCTTTCAGGCTGGCATAACAATGAAGAATATGGCTCATATAGTTTTGAAACCGGTGTAGAGATTGACCCTTCTTTCAATGTTTATGACTTTGAGTACTCTGAACTCAGCAAATATATCAAAATTGACACCAACGGTCACCTGATAACCTTCACCAACACCTCCGGTTTTTCCGGTAAAGTCGAGATTATCGCATACGTAAGATATGAAAGTGTTTTCTCACGTGTTCATTTGATAGTCAAATCACCCGGTTATTATGAATAACGTTCTGAAATGCTTTCTGCCGATACTGGCAATTATACTTCTTCTACCGAGTTGTACCACTTCAAAGACTACCGTTTCAACTACAGTTGACTTATCCAAGTATGAATATGCTTCTGTCATAAATAATGATACATATCATATCCCCGCTGAACTGATGGAATACGAGATTCAGCTGTTTGACGCTGTCGCTTCCTCAAGACTGAAATTAGTCAACGATATGCGTATCCATGAACTCACGCCCCGCCAGAAGGAAGAACTTCTGTTAGTTAAATACGGAGTCAGCAACGATAATTCGGAAACTATAGTGATAGTAAACTTTATTGATTATATGACCGGTCGTCCCGTAGCGTCATGTCGAGGTGCTTTCGGACTTGGCATTGACCAAGGTAGCGATCTGAAAGGCGCAATCAAAAGAGTGGCAAAACAAATTGCTGATACATTTCCTCCGAAAAAATAAACTACAGCTTTAGCACACCTCAACAGTGTATTATGTTTTCACTTCATCTCCTGACCTTAACGGTCAAGTGATGAAGTGAAAGTTTTTATCCATTATTCTGGTAACCAATTAGGAAAACATTAAGTTAATGTGACCATCTGAGCCAACTCGCATTTTCCTTACGCCATGTAGCTTCCTCTACAAACGTGTTGGGGTCTTACTCTCATGTACCTCTAAGAATTTGATTACCTTGCTTGCCACATTATTCTTCACTTGCGAGTTCTACAAAACTGTCCTGATCAAAATCTATCTACACACCCCCACTCTATTTCCACATCGACGGAGGACAATTATATTTGGCAGTAAACAGTTTTGTGAAATGTGAGCGATTATGAAATCCTACTTGAATATAAGTATCTGAAACACTCATTCCCTTTGAAAGCAGTTCGGCTGCTTTAATCAGACGACGTTCAATCAACCACTTCTGAGGAGTCAGTGCTGACAGCTTTGCGAAATCTCTTTTGAACGTGGCAAGCGAACGCCCGGTATAAATGGCGAACTCCTCCATACTCATATCTTTTGTATAATGTTCTTCCATAAACTTGAGCAAATCAATCTTCCACTCCTCGTTGAAGTCGAATAGTGTCGGATAGAAGGCAGGAGCAGTACGCAACAAACAACCTAATGCTTCAGTAAACCTCATGTCGATAAATTCCTGCGATGGTTCCTGACCGCTGTTCAGGAACGGACGCAATGAGAGAAATAGACTGTCAAGGTATAAGTTCCGCTCAATCTTTGTAGCAGCAGTATCAAGACTTCTGACATCAGATGGTAAATCAGACTGCTTCAGCTGTCGGAAATAGATTCGCAAAGCCGGACGCTTGAAGCGTATGCTCATAGCACTGTACGGTATCTCACCAGCCGAGTGTTTATGAATCCTTACCTGACAATCTCTTTTCAGGAATACGTATTCACCTTTCTTGACCGTTACCTCACTATTCTTGTCCAGAATATCTATTTCTCCGTCACAGACAAGTACAAGAGAATGATTGGATAAACGGTGCTCCTGCAGAGTCTCGCCCAGCATAAAGCAACTGAAGATTACCGATTCATGATCGCGTACACTTTCATTACTCAGCTTCATAAACACAAAATTAAAAATTTACCACCAGTTGAATAAGCTCTTGCCTTTGTCTAAGGTTGTTATAAGACTCATTTCTTCATCAGTAAGGCTGAGATCAAGAATTGCAAAATTTTCAATCATACGTTCAAGATGTGTACTCTTAGGTATGATAACTATATCTCGCTGATAGAGCCAACGTAAAACAATCTGTGCAACACTTTTCCCGTGTGCTGTTGCTATCGAAGTCAGTAAAGGATTGTAGAAGATACCATTCTTACCACAAGCAAGAAAACCATCTTTTGCAAATCTCTCGGCTATCGAATAGCCAAGTCCCGGCCCTGCACCAATTATTACGATAAGTTTATTCATACTTTGAGATATTTTTTATTTTACGATACAAAATTACAAAAGGAATAAACTTATCATGTTGCTATCCGGCTCAAAGGAGCGTTGCTGTAAGGCTCAAAATGAATCAATGCTTATTGCAGACAAATAAATACTATACCTCCCCCATCTGCCGGTACGCAGTGCTATTATTGCATATTTAGAGAAGCGATAAAGAAGATTATGAACAAAATGAGAATATGCAGTGTTTCAAATCGTAAAACGTCACCGGTTCTAATCCGACCGGTCATTAACTAAGCAAGTTTATAATTAATAATAAAATTCACAACTATGAGTTTCATCTGGTATATTCTTATTGGTATTGTGTCCGGCGCAGTAGCCGGCAAACTTATGCGTGGCGGAGGCTTCGGGATTATAGTTAATCTTGTAGTAGGTATTATCGGAGGTGTATTGGGAGGCTGGCTTTTTGGTTTGATAGGCATATCAACTTCCAGCATAATCGGAAATCTTATCACCTCTGTAGTAGGAGCTATATTCTTGCTCTGGATAGTAGGTCTTCTGAGCCGTTCAACTAATAGGTAAAGAGTCATCAACCGACAAGCACACCAATGTAATCAACTCGTAGCTACATTAAAGAAATCGCCACTGAGAAAATCTTTTCTCAGTGGTGATTTCTTATCAGAGACTAATCCTTCTAAACAAGAATCTCAGCGAAGTATGCGTGGAGCCTGCAGCAGAACACCCAAATTGACACCAAAATTCCAGTTGCCGGCAGGTGAGGAAAGATAGTTACCGTAAAGGGCGAGACTACCGAACGAGAAATTGTAGACGGCCGCAAGCTCACCTATGAACTGGGGATTACGGAACCAACCGGAATGATAAGCCATATCATTGGCACCTGATACAACCTTACGTATAGGAACATAGCCATAGAAGTCTCCACGCAGCTGAAGGCGCTGTATCGGTGACCACACCGGTATGACACCCATACCCAGATAATTATCTGCACGGAAAGCCGGATTAAAATAGTTACGTGTCGAGGGTGTAGGAGCGAAACTTGCAGCATGTATCAATGTGGCGGTATAATGCTGGTTAAGATGCTGTAATGTCAGCAGACCACAGGCAGACGCACCGAGGTTTAAATTCTTAATAAGCGGAAAAAATTGTTTCCATTCCACCTGTGCCGAAGCACGATAACGATAATCGTATGCATCCGACTGTTCGGAACGCGGTATGTCGCCATCGATATAGCGGTCACCTTCATGTGAGAGTTGCAGGTTGGCTTTCATATTACGTCCCTGATTGGGATACATAATATCATTGAGCGTGTTGTATTCGTAGCCCACCTCAAAAGCAGCCACACAGTAACGGCTACGGTCTTTCTCACGGTTGGTATAATTGGTTACACCTATCGAGTAGTATTTGTCTTCCAGCCAACCATAAGCGGCACGCACATAACCTATCGAAGGCATTCCAAGTGACCAGCTGTAACCAAGACGGAAGAATGTCTCATTGTCGGTAATGAATGACGGAGTTGAACTCTGGTAGAACAACAGCTCGCTGTCATAGTACTTCTGCCGGCTGGCGACAAAATCGAAACGCAGCATGGACGGCACATTAGTGCGAAGCGCAAATTTGGCACTTGCCATACCGGCATAATAAGTCTGTCCTACCCAGCCGCGCAGGTCAACATCAAGCGAGTTGAAACTAAGTGTGTGATAACCCAAGTCGATGTAAAGCTGACTCTGTGTGGAAGTGGTTATCCAGCCGCCCACTCCTATCTTCCAAGGGTTCTTAATACTGGCTTCAAGCAACAGTGTGTTGTTTCCGTCTTCACCGAAGCGTGCCTGCGGCCACAGGTTTTCGAGTTTACCGGACGTCACAGCCCGATAGTAGGAGTCCTGTACCTGATTTATATCTATTTTCTCATCAGGTTCGGGCTGGAACAGTGTAGTCAGATAATGACTCTGCGAGGGTGTGGCACCGGTCACCTCAACCTTATCGAAAGTCAGCGCAGGAGTCTTGGCGGCATAACTCTTACGGCGTTCGGTCACTTCGCTAAGAGGACGTCGGGCAGGCAGACGTTTCTTTATGGAGTCAACCATTGCCAGACCGGTGCGGTAGCCTATCTCATATATCTGCTGAGACTGTTCGAAATCAAGCACTCCGAACTGAAGCACCGGCACATCTATCTTCACACCTTCAGCGGCAGGTAGGTCGTAGTTATTGTTCTGGATTATCATATCCGACAACTGCGAATAGATATTATTCGGCTTAGGTTTACCGTCAGGTTTGGAAACCGCCACACCTATTATGAAGTCCGGATTGAAATCCTCACGCATCACATCAACCGGAAAATTGTCGTAGATACCGCCGTCATACACCAGCACGCCGTTCATCTCAATGGGTTTAAACACCAAGGGAAAACTCATGGAAGCACGTACGGCATCGCCCAACGAACCGTCATGACACACAATCTTATGCTTATGATACACATCGGAACATACGCACCGGAAGGGTACAAAAAGATTGTTGAAGTTTTCGGCGCATTGCTTTGTGTAAGGTGCATACAGGCGCAAAAACTCGATATTCATCGGTATCGGACTGACAAGATGAGCCGGTATCAGCTGGCCGGCTATATTTTTTGACGCAGTGCTGTCACGCAGATTCAGATTGATTTCCACCCACTGTGGAGTAGGTTCGGGAGCCGTCAGCAGCGAAATCTCTTTAGGATTGATGATACCGGTGCTCCAATAATGAAAATCAGGCTGGGTAAAGAGATGCAACATCTGTTCCGGATTCCAACCGCAGGCATAGAGACTGCCCACTATGGCACCTGCCGATGTACCGGTCACATAGTCAATAGGAATATCATTATCTTCAAGAGCCTTTATAACACCGATGTGGGCCACACCTTTGGCGCCGCCGCCGCTTAGCACAAGACCCACACGCTGCCCCTTAGACGCTGCAGGTGCGCTTCCGGCAGGAGATGTCGACGTGTTATCGGCGGCATTTCCGTACACACATCCGCACAGCAGAGTCATTGCAGCCAGCAAGTGTCGCTTCAGCTCTCTGTTCAGTAATTTCATAAATAATCAGTTTATTATGGATTACAACCTCTCTCCTACTTACCGGCTTCGGTTATATACGAATCCTTAAAACCAAGGAAATACAGCACACCGTCGATACCGATGGTTGATATGCTCTGTTCGGCTTCTGCCTTGACTTTAGGTTTGGCATGGAAGGCTATACCCAGACCTGCCTCCGAAAGCATAGGCAGGTCATTGGCACCGTCGCCGACCGCTATGGTCTGTGCGATGTTTATACGCTCCACCTGAGCCAAAAGACGCAGCAGTTCCTTCTTGCGCTGACCGTCTACAATGTCACCGAGATAACGGCCTGTCAGCTTACCGTCGGGGCCGACTTCAAGTTCGTTGGCATAAACATAGTCAAAACCGAATTTCTGCTTCAGATACTCACCGAAATACGTAAAACCTCCTGAAAGTATAGCCGTCTTATAGCCTGAACGTTTAAGCACTTCCATAAGACGCTCCAGACCTTCGGTGATGGGCAGATGTTCGGCAATATCTTTCATCACCGACACATCAAGACCCTTCAGCAATGCCACACGCTCTGTGAAACTCTCGCGGAAGTCAATCTCACCACGCATGGCGCGGGCTGTGATTTCGCGTACCTGTTCACCGACACCGGCACGATCGGCAAGTTCATCAATTACCTCTGTCCCAATCAGCGTAGAGTCCATATCGAAACATATCAGACGGCGGCTGCGACGGTAGATGGTGTCTTCCTGCATCGAGATGTCAAAATCAAGTTCAGCAGCCGTGTGCATCAGTTGCTGCTGCATAACGGTACGATCTACAGGAGTGCCGCGCACTGAAAACTCTATACAGCTCTTCGTGGCCGGCTGTTCAGCCTCGTCAAGCGGCGGGCGGCCGGTAAGACGGCGTATGTTGTCGATATTAAGACCTTGTTCGGATATAATACGTGCTGTGGCCGAAATCTGTGCTGCCGTCAGCTTGCGTCCGAGTATGGTAATGACATAGCGGTTCTTACCCTGACGTGACACCCACTGCTCATAGTCCTGCTCGGAGATAATACTGAACTGCACCTGCACTCCGAGGTCTTTGCTTTTGAACAGTATCTCTTTCAGTATCTCACCGCTACGGCTCGAATCGGTTTTGAACAGTATGCCCAGCGACATATTATGATGTATGTCGGCCTGACCCATATCAAGTATGGAGGCATCATGACGTGCCAGAACTTCGGTCAGGGCTGCCGTCACTCCGGTACGGTCGGGGCCTGATATATTTAATAATATGAGTTCGCGCTCACTCTGAGGCTGTGTGGAATCCTGTGACATGTCCGTGAAATTACATTTTCTTAATACCTGTCCGGCTGATGTGATTCAAAGCGCACGCCGCTATATACAGTCGGCTATACTCACCCGCGGCTGCTTGTTTTCTTTTTTGTCCCTTTACTGGCCTTGCTCTTCTCACTCTTTGACTTTGAAGGTGTCTTAGCCTTGCGTGTACGGGAAGATTTCTCCTGCCTTGCCTTTGTAACAGCTGCTTCAGGACGCAGAGCGGCAGCCTGTTCGGCACTGTCAGCGTAGCCGACATCAGCCGCCATATTGAAATATTTGGCTGCTTTCACCACGTTACGCTCCACTCCCTTGCCATCACGCAGCATCGAGGCGTAGCGGTAGGCACCTTCCGGACTACCATGTTCGGCTGATCGCCAGTAATATTCGGCAGCTATACGGTTGTCCTGCAGCACACCCCAACCCTCTTCAAACTGGCGTCCTATGTTGAGCATGGCCTTAGCGTTACCATTGGAAGCAGCTTTACGGAACCAATAAGCAGACTGCTCGTAATTCTGTTGAACGCCATAGCCATCGCGGAACAGACAGCCTATATCGTACTGAGCTTCAGTGTTACCGGCCTCGGAAGCCTTACCCAGCCACCGCCATGCCTCGTTGAAGTCACGGTCTGTGCCTGTGCCGGTCTGATAGCAGATAGCCACCATACGCATAGCTTCGCTATCGCCTTCGTTGGCAGCCTTCAGATAACGTCCGTAATCGGAAGCGTTCACTACCCTGTCATCGGGTTCAAGATTCTCTATCTTACTATAGTCTACGAAATTGGTGTATTGCGACAGATCCGGATTTTGGGCTCTGACCTCATCAGTATGCCAAAGCGGCAGTGCTGCCAGTGCCAGTATCGTCCGGCAACCGGCACGCATTATTTTATTTGTCTTTATCATCGTCTTTCTTTTTTCTTTGCCACTGTCGGGCGATTTTATGGTGTCAGGGCCTTCTCGTTATTCCTTACTGTTACTGTTGCTTTTCAATATTCTCTTCGACCTGATAAGGGGGGCTGGAGCGAATTATGACCGGACCCGGCCGGTCGTCTGTGTTCCGTCAGACGCGGGCCGGGTCCGGAAGATTTATCTTAACTCTTTATTTAGTGGCACCGGGCCGTAAATTATTTCTCTTCGCGTGTAGCCTGAGCAGCCTCACGGTCCATAGTCTTAATCTTGGAAGTAAGGTCAGCTATATCCTCCTTGAGGCGGGCAATCCTACGCTCGAATTCGGCCACCATTGAGTTGCCGGCTTTTGACTTCACACTGAAAAAGCCGAGGTTATTCTCAAGAGTCTGGAGCTCACCTTTCTTGGTCTCTATGGAACGCATGAGTCTGTCACGCTCACTGAGCGGAGCGCTGTTGCGGTCAGAACGATTGCGGTCACCGCCACGATTGTCACGGCCACGACGGGATTCGCGACGCGGCTCACGACGGTCGAGGCTCTCATAGAACTCATCGCACAGACCACGATATTCATTATAGATCTCGTCCATTACCTTATGAGGCACATAGCCGATGTTCTTCCACTCTTCCTGAAGTGCGCGTACAGCGGGAAGAGACTCGCGACGATTCTCATTCTCCAGCAGGGCACGCAGACGAGCTATAATGTCGCGCTTGGCTTCAAGGTTGGCATTTTCTTCCTGATGACGGGCATTGAAAGTCTTCTTGCGCTCGCTGTAGAATTTATTGCAGGCAGCGTTGAAACGCTCCCAAAGCGCTTCGCCCTGCTTACGGGCTATATGGCCTGTTTTTTTCCACTCAGCCTGCAGTTCAGCCATAGCCTCTACATTCTTACGGTCGGAAACATCGCTGAGAAGAGCCTCGGCGCGTTCTATAAGTTCACGCTTCTTGGCTACGTTGGCGGAGTTGTCCTCACGAGCCTGTTTGTAATACTCGGCCTTGCGGGCAAAGAAAGTGTCGCAAGCCTGACGGAAACGTGCGAACAGAGCTGTGTTGGTCTTGCGTGAAGCGAAACCGAGCTGACGCCAGCGTGTCTGTATATCCTTGACTGTGGCTGTAGCGGCGTCCCATGCCTGATAGCCCTGCAGACTGTCGGGATTGATAGCCTCCACTTCGGCACACAGAGCCAGTTTGGCAGTTTCGTTGGCCTGTTCCTCAGCCTTACGGGTTTCGAAATAATCCTGATGGCGCTTGTTGATGATGGTCGAAGCTTTCTTGAACTGTTCCCATATCTCTTCGCGTACCTCCTTAGCTACCGGTCCGGTCTCACGCCATGCTTCATGCAGAGTCTGGAGTTTGCGGAAAGCAGCTATCACGTCAGATGCTTCGGTCAGCGCCTCGGCCTGTTCGATAAGGGCACGTTTGGCTTCGAGATTTTTCTTGAAATCAAGGTCACGCAGCTCTTTGTTCATCTTCAGACGGTCGAAGAAGAGTTCTTCCACCTGCTGGTAAGCCTTCCAGATTTCAGTTTCGTTGGTGGGAGGTACCTCACCGGTCTGACGGAACTCCTGTTGCAGTTCGTGGAACTTGCTGAAGTGCAGATTGATATTGTCTATGTCCTCGGCAAGTGTCTGCAGACGGGCCACGATGTCCTGTTTCTTCTTAAGATTGGCCTGACGGCGTTCAGCCTCCTCCTCCAGATATGCGTTGCGTTTCTCGCGGAAGGCGGACAGTAATTCTTTCAGCTCGGTCTCCTTTGCGTCGGGAGTAGCCGAGAATGTCTCGGGAGCGTTGCCGGCTTCGACATACGCCGACAGTTCCTGATTGTCTTCGCGGTTACGTATCAGGAAGAAAGCCTTTTTGATAGCGGCCACCTCGCGGTTGGCATCGGCACGGTCATTGGCCACGATACCTCGCAGGGTCTCGATGAGTTCTTCTTTGGTCATGGAGTGAAGCTTACGCAGCGACTCGGGCTGCTCTTCGATATTGTCGATAGCTTCGTCGGCTGCCTCGGCCATGTCAAGAGCGGGCGATGTGGTTTCTACACATTCTTCTGCGACACACTCTTCTGCAGCGTTTTCGGCAGCGGGGGTCTGGATCTCTTCGGGAGTCCTCAGTTCGTTGTCAGTCATATCTGGGAGTTGGTTATGGCGCCCGCGTCCGGTTCGGACTCTCTCCGTGAGTCCTTCCGGCGGAACCACGCCGGCGCTTTGGGTCCTATTGGTTTGTTGTTCTGTTGTTTTAGGGTCACTCTTATTTATCGAGTAAAGTGGCCTTGATGATACGTACATCTTCATGCGGACGGTCTGAACTGTCAGTCTCGACCTGCTGTATGCGGTCGACCACGTCCATACCCTCTATCACCTGGCCGAAGACAGTGTAGGCACCGTCAAGATGGGGGGCACCGCCTTCGGTAGTGTAGACATCAATTACCTCCTGCGGTATCGGCTCTACGGGAGCATTCTTCTCGGTCTCGGCTATCAGTTGCTGACGCAATGCCTCAAGAGCTTCCTTATCGCCGGCACGCTGCAGCATGTCTATCTCTTCCTGATGCTGCTGACACAGCTGACGAAAATAAGACTGCATCTGTGCCTGTGTCTGGCGCTGCTGCATTGCCTCCATCTCACGTTTACTGTAGGGGCGTCCTGTGACAATGTAGAACTGCGAGCCGGACGAACGGCGTTCAGGATTGACGTTATCGCCTGTACGTGCTGCAGCCAGTGCGCCGCGACGGTTGAAATGACGCGGATACTCTATCTCGGCCGGTATGGTATAATCGGGCGAACCGGCTCCGAGTCGCTGGCCCGGACGTGCCTCACGCGAATCGGGGTCACCTGTCTGCACCATGAAGTCCTTGATGACACGATGAAACAGCAGGCCGTCGTAATAGCCTTCTGTCACGAGCTTCACGAAGTTGTCACGATGCTGCGGTGTGTCGTCATAGAGAACTACCTTCACCGGCCCCTCAGTCGTAAGCAACTCGACTACGGGACCTTCCGCCTTGGGAGTTGGGGTTGTCATGTTGGGTGTGACTTGTTGTGCCAGCCCGCTCATTACGGCGACAGCCAGCAGGGTAATTATTATAATTAATTGTCTCATCGGTTCTTTCCTGACATGTATGCAGTTACGGACGCCGGGCTTATCACTGCGGACGTTCATAGATACGCTTATAGATGCGACGGAAGTTATCATCTCCGGCACGCAGTTCATCAGCACGCTCCATATAGTCAGGGCCCCAGATAGCTTCGAGCAGCGAACCTATGTAGCGACGTTCACGATCCTTGTCGATAGCGCCTTCTATAAGCTGAGGTATCCAGGGCTCATAGCGTTCGTAATCCATTGCACTCAGAAAACGCGCGCTGCTGGCCAGAAACTGTCCGGTCGTGTCGACTTTGCGCAGATTGGCGACAAGAGCGTCCATCTCCGCATCACAGCTGGTGCTGTTGTTGACGATATACTCGTACGTTTCCATACCGTCAGTGTCGTTTTCCAATATCTTTTGTAGGTCGTTCATTTTTGCGGTTAGATAATAATCTGCAAATGTAGGCATATTTGGGAAATTATTAATGTTTTTCGGTTTATTTTTTTACTTCAGATACCCATATAACTTTAATATTCGTCCGTTTTTTATTAATTTTGCACAGTTTTTCAGTCTGCACTGCCTTCTGCGGCACCTGAAAAGCCCTATCCTGTACTTAATGATTTTTCCTCTTAAAGAAGATATGGATATTCCGAAATTTGCCATTGTTGTAGGCCGTCAGTATGGTGCCGGCGCAAGGCGTATGGCCGCCGAGCTGGCCCGGCGTCTCGGGGCAGCTTATTATGACAAAGAGCTGCTTGACGAGGCCGCCCGGCGTCTGGGCTATCATCTGAGCCTGTTCTCTGCCGCCGACGAGCGTCGCCCCTCTATGCTACGCGGCATGTGGCTTCATGGTTTCGGCATGGGCGGAGGTACTGACGCACTTTCAGGCGAGACTCTTTTTCAGGTACAGGCCGATGTGCTGCGGGACATTGCTGAACACGGAAACTGCGTAATCGTAGGCCGTGCCGCAGACTATGTACTGCGTCATCATCCGAAGCTGGTCAGCATATTCCTACATGCTCCGGCACAACATCGCGCCGCCAATATTGTGAGCCGAGGAGAATGTGATAACGTTACAGCCGCTACCGAAATAGCTCGCCGTCACGACCGGCGTCGTGAAGAATTCTATAATTATTTCACCGGTAGCCACCGCTGGGGACGTGCCCATAACTATGACCTCACCCTCGATGCTTCACATTTTGACGCCGACGCCCTTACGGATTTCGTCATGAAGTATCTCGAAGCCCGAGGTATTCGACCGGCAGACGACAATAAATAAAATATCACATCAGGCAGAGGCGCGGTCTGTCGCTTGTCGTCATTATGTGCGGCAAGAGGAAAGTCCGGGCAACTCAGAGCAGCGTGTTTCCTAACAGGAAGCCGGGGGCGACTCCGGAGATAAGTGACAGAAAATAACCGCCGCAATACCTCAACGGATTGCGGTAAGGGTGAAAAGGCGGGGTAAAAGCCCACCGGCCCGGCTGGTGACAGTCGGGGCCGCACATCTCACGTGTTGCAAGGCCAAATATACCGGCAGTCAAGGATTGCTCGTCCATTGCCGGGGGGTAGGCTGCTTGAACCGGCTGGCAACAGTCGGTC
This sequence comes from Bacteroides sp., assembly GCA_014801815.1. GTDB lineage: Bacteria > Bacteroidota > Bacteroidia > Bacteroidales > Muribaculaceae > Lepagella. The sequence continues at coordinate 52,613 of JAAVDM010000051.1, forward strand.
TGGATAAATGACAGACACCGCCATGCGGCGGCACATAACCCGGCTTACACCGCCTCTGCTTTTTTTTCACAACGGTTCATATCCAAATGATATGAACCGTTGTTGTTTCTTATATATTCCTCTCTTTTCTTTCTATCTCTGGTTTTAAATCTATTTATATTCCCACTATGAAAAAATCTAACGATAAAAAGAACCAGCCGTCTCTTTTTACCCGTCTTTACGACAAAGCGATGGCTCTCTACGAATACTGTACCGTTGGTGTATGGAAGTCTTCAAAACACACTATAGGCACAACTATCATCAAGACAGTCAGTCTTTCGGTACGCTCTTTTCTTGACAGAGATCTGCAAAACAAGTCGACCTCGCTCACCTACAACACGGTGTTGGCTATCGTGCCAGCGATGGCTCTGGTGTTTGCTATATGCAGGGGCTTCGGCTTCCAGAATCTTCTGGCAGAAACTCTGCGACAGTATATTCCCGGTCAGGAAAAGGCTGTGGATACTGCCTTGTCATTTGTAGATTCCTATCTCAATCAGGCATCACAAGGTATATTCGTGGGTATCGGTCTTGTAATGTTGCTCTGGACTTTGATATCGCTGCTGTCAAATATTGAGGAGGCTTTCAACAATATATGGGATATAAAACGTGACCGTACGTTCTTTCAGAAAGTCACCGACTACATATCGTTATGCCTTATAGTCCCTATACTCCTTATCTGCTCTTCGGGTCTGTCTATTTTCATGTCAACCACACTTCAGGAAAAGCTCAATCTGCCTTTCCTGACACCACTGATAAATATAGCCCTCGAATTCTCGCCGCTGGTTATGGTGTGGCTTGCTTTCTCACTCAGCTATCTGCTTATTCCGAACACGAAAGTTGAATTTAAGTGCGCGGCTATCTCGGGAGCAATATGTGCCATAATGTTTCAGATATTGCAGCTGCTCTTCGTCAACGGTCAGATTTACGTAGCCAAATATAATGCTATCTACGGTTCGTTCTCATTCCTGCCTCTTTTGCTTATATGGCTCCAGCTGTCATGGCTTATATTATTATTCGGCTGTGTTCTTACCTATTCGCTCCAGAATGTATTTGCCTTCAACTATCTTGGTTCGGTATCTGACATAAGTCGTTCTTACATGCGTCAGATTACAATAGCTGTCACAGCTATAATAATACAGCGCTTCAATAAGGGATTACCCCCGATGAGCCGTAACGAAATCTCTACCGCCTACGGTATACCGGTGCGTCTGGTAGGCTATATATGTGAACGCCTGAAACGGGCGGGTCTGGTCAACTTCGTACTTCTCAAAGGTGACATACTCGGCATGAGCCCGGCCATAGACACGGAGAAATATACAATCGGTTACGTATTCCGCTCTCTCGACAATAAAGGCGACAGTAACTTTATTCCTGACTTCAATGAGCTGTATGCTTCTATGGTGAAAGCCACCTCATCGGCGATAGAACTATTCTATGATGCCGGCGATGATGTGAAACTGGCCTCCCTACCGCTGCCCACACCGGAACAGATAAACAACGTACGTGAAGGACGGAATGCAAACACCGCTGCTTCGTAAGGTCACACTTATGTTACACCTTTGCAAAGATATGTTGCACTCACTTCCGGAACAACAGTAACTGCATATTTATTTTTATTTTTTAGAGCATGTTTTCTGTTTTTCTTTTGAATTAGCTTGCCTCGTTCAAAAGTTTCAACTATCTTTGTGACAATCTTCTCAGAGAATGTAAAGCGAATCAGAGATAAAAGCCTGTGGTTTAACCTCTCCGCACAGGTCCGTTCCAACTTTCCCTTGAAAAACGAAATCTTACTATAATCATAACCTCCATGAGTTACCTTAAATTTGACAAGAACCTGATGATAAATCTGGAGCAAAGCCTCACTAAGGAGATGCTGCGCACCAACAAATCAGGGGCATATCACTGTACGACTATCGTGGGGTGTAACACCCGCAAGCAGCACGGACTGCTCGTCATTCCGATTCCGGAAATGGACGACAAAGCACACGTGCTGCTCTCTTCGCTCGATGAGACTGTCATACAGCACGGTGCTCCTTTCAACATGGGTATTCATCAGTATGGCAACGGCATTTTCAGTCCTAACGGCCATAAATATATACGTGAATTCACATGTGAGTCCGTGCCGACTATGACATTCCGTGTAGGCGGTGTCATATTTACTAAGGAGAAGGTATTTATCTCACATGAGAACCGTATCCTTATCAAATACACTCTGGTCGAGGCTCATTCAGACACAAAAATGCAGTTCCGTCCGTTCCTTGCCTTCCGCAATGCCAACGACCTTGTGATGGAGAACAGCTCTATCAATACTGCCGTGCGTGAGGTGCCCGATGGCATCGCCACCTGCCTTTACGAGGGTTATCCCGAACTTTACATGCAGTTCAGCAAGCCTGTAAAATGGGTGAACGACGGACACTGGTATAAAGGTATAGAATACTTCAAAGATCGTGACCGTGGTATTCCTTATAAAGAAGACCTCTGGGTTCCCGGCTATTTCGAGCTGCCTATCAAGAAGGGGGAATCTATCATCTTCTCTGCTTCAACTTTCGAGTGTGACCCCACTACATTTGAAAGCACATACGAAGCCGAGCTTCTGACCCGCACCAACCGTACCAGTTTCTACAACTGCCTCAAAAACTCGGCTAAGCAGTTCTATCTGAAGAATAAATCTGGCATGTATATCATGGCCGGCTATCCCTGGTATAATGTACGCGCACGCGATGAACTCATGGCTCTGCCCGGCTGTACACTTGCCATTGACCACAAAGAGGATTATGAGCTTATCATGGACACATTCCTTGAGGCTCTGCAGCGCTTCCTTGACAAGGGTGAGAAAGACAAGACCATACACGAAATTGACCTGCCCGACATTCCGCTCTGGACAATATGGGCCATACAGCAGTACCGCCGCACGGAGGGTGTGAAAGCCTGCCGCGAGCGTTACGGCAGCACCCTGCGTTTTCTTGTCGATACTATCCGCGCCGGCAAAGTACCCAACCTCTACAACAATCCCAACGGTCTGCTCTCCACCGACGGCTCACAGAAACCTGTGACATGGCTTTCAGCATCAATCAACGGTCACCCAATCATTCCGCGCACAGGCTATATCGTGGAGTTCAATGCCCTTTGGTATAACGCTCTGCGTTTCGTAGCCGCTCTCTATGCCGATGATCCTGACCACAGTGAATATGTGGCCGACCTCACGGCTATGGCCGACAAGGTGGGCGAATCGTTTGTCAGCACTTTCCTTAACGAACACGGCTACCTCTACGATTATGTCAACGGTAGTTACACCGACCTTGAAGTACGTCCTAATATGGTCATAGCCATAGGTCTGGAGTATTCGCCTCTGAGCCGCAGCCAGCGTAAGAAAGTGCTTGACCTCTCCACACGTGAACTTCTCACTCCCAAAGGTCTCCGCTCACTCAGCCCCAAGAGCTACAACTACCGTCCTATATACGTGGGCGGTCCCGTAGAGCGCGAATATGCCGTACATCAGGGTCCCGCACGTCCGTGGCTGTTCGGTTTTTATGCTGATGCCTATTTCAAGGTATTCGGTGTGTCGGGTCTGGGCTTCATAGAGCGTATGCTCATCGGCTATGAAGACGAGATGACCGAAGGCTGCATCGGTTCGCTGTCAGAGATGTATGACGGCAATCCTCCCTACACCGGTCGCGGCGCTGTCAGCACTGCCAAGAATGTGGGAGAGATTTTGCGCACGCTCAAGAATGTAAAGGAATTAAACAAACTTCAAAACGATCAATACAGTAAATGAAGGCACTGATGTTCGGGTGGGAGTTCCCACCTCATATTCTCGGAGGTCTCGGCACAGCCTCTTATGGACTTACCAAAGGCATGCACGCCAATGGCAACATGGACATCACTTTTGTCATTCCCAAACCCTGGGGTGACGAAGAGAAAGGATTTGCCCGGATCATCGGCGCCTGCAACACGCCTGTGGCGTGGCGCGATGTCAACTGGGACTTCGTGGAGCAGCGCATCGGTAAGTATATGGATCCCCAGCTCTATTATGACCTGCGTGACCATATCTATGCCGACTTCAACTACATGCACCTCAATGACCTCGGCTGCATCGAGTTCTCCGGCAAATATCCCGATAACCTTATCGAGGAAATCAACAACTATTCGATAGTAGCCGGTGTCATAGCCCGTACTATCCCCTGTGATATCATTCATGCCCACGACTGGCTAACCTATCCTGCCGGCATACACGCCAAGAACGTCACCGGCAAGCCGCTCGTGATTCACGTACATGCCACTGACTATGACCGCTCGCGCGGCAATGTCAATCCTACCGTATTCGGTATCGAGAAAGACGGCATGGAACACGCTGACCATATCATAACCGTATCAAACCTTACCCGCCGCACCGTAATTGAGAAATACGGCATCAGCCCCGACAAGGTTAGCACAGTACATAATGCTGTTATACCTCTGGACGATGAACTGCTCAATCTGAAACGCAGTGAGACTAAGGATAAGGTCATCACTTTCCTCGGACGTATCACAATGCAGAAAGGACCGGAATATTTTGTCGAAGCTGCCGCTAAAGTTCTCCAGAAGAACAAGAACGTGCGCTTCGTGATGGCCGGCGGCGGTGATATGGAGCAGGCTATGATACGTCTGGCTGCAAAACGCGGTATCTCAGATCGCTTCCACTTCACCGGCTTCCTCAAAGGCAAGGACGTATATCAGATGTTCCGCGACTCTGACGTCTACGTTATGCCCTCGGTGTCTGAGCCATTCGGTATCTCACCGCTTGAGGCTATGGAAATGGGCGTGCCCTCTATCATTTCGAAGCAGAGCGGTTGCGCCGAGATTCTTGACAACGTTATCAAGACCGACTACTGGGACATCGACGCTATGGCCGACGCCATGCACTCTCTCATATCCTATCCTGCTCTTCACAACACTCTGCGCGAGAAAGGTATCGAGGAGATTCACGGCATCACATGGGAGAAAGCCGGCAAGAAGGTCATCGACATCTATAACAAGGTTATAGCCGACCGTAAGTAAGCGCTACCGCTGCCTCTCCCCTATTCTTTTTCTTTCCGATAATTATTAAGACCCCCTATAACAGCAATGAAATCAGTTTGCTTCTATTTCAAGATTCACCAGCCCTTCCGTCTGAAACGCTATCGTTTCTTCGACATAGGTAACGACCACTACTACTATGATGATTTCTCAAACGATGAAATCATCACCCGTCTGGCTCACCAGAGCTATATACCCATGGCTCAGACTCTGCTCGACATGATTAAGGACAACCCGGGCGAGTTCAAGTGCTCGATTTCAATCTCAGGCACTGCCATCGAACAGCTTCAGCTTTATGTGCCCGAGTGCATCGACCTGCTCAAAAAACTCGCTGACACCGGTGCCGTTGAATTTCTGTCAGGTACATACGCTCACTCACTCGCTTCGCTTGAAGACCCCGAGGAGTTTATCCGCGAAGTGAAGATGCATGATGACCTTGTAGAGCATCTGTTCGGTGTGCGTCCCGCCACTTTCGCCAATACCGAGCTTATCTATGATGATGACATTGCTCTGCTCATCAACTCTATGGGTTTCCGTTCGGTACTTACAGAAGGTGCAAAACACGTACTCGGCTGGAAGTCGCCCAACTATGTCTACACCGCTGCCGTAGCTCCCGAACTGCGTCTGCTGCTCACCAACGACAAGCTGGCAAACGACATATCCATGAACTTCAACAATCCTTCATGGGACGAATATCCTCTCACTGCCGACAAGTATGTTGACTGGATTGCATCGCTTCCCGAGGAGGAACAGGTAGTTAATCTCTATCTGAGCATGGATACTTTCGGCACATTCCTGCCCAAGCAGACCGGTATCTTTGACTTCCTCAAGGCTCTGCCGCGTTTCGGCCGTGAGAAAGACGTACGCTTCTCTACTCCCGCCGAAGTTCTCGGCAGTCTCAAGCCTGTAGGTGAACTCAGCGTGATGCACCCCATCTCTGACATAGACGAAGCCCGTGACGTATCGGCATGGAAGGGCAACGAGCTTCAGAACGAGGCTCTCCGCAAGCTCTACGGTGCTGCAGAGCGCGTAAGCATGTGTGAGGATCGTCGTCTGAAACAGGACTGGGAATATCTGCAGAGCAGCGACCACTTCTTCTATATGAGTACAAAGAATATGGCCGACGGCGCAAGCCACGCTGCCTTCAGTCCTTATGACTCACCATTCTCTGCTTTCACCAACTACATGAACGTGCTCGGTGATTTCCTTGTACGTGTGCAGGAGCAGTTCCCGGAATCAATCGACAACGAAGAGCTCAACTCTCTGTTGCTTACCATCAGAAACCAAGCTTCTGAGATTGACTCTCTCAAGAAGGAAGTCAAGACTCTCCGCACCAATATTCTGAACGCTGACGATTCAAACAACGCCCCTATTGCGAAACCCGAAACTCCCGAAATCGCCGACAAGAAAGAATCCGAAACTACTCTTAAAGCTGAAAAAGCGGCAAAAACCAAAGCAACCCGCAAAACCTCTAAGCGCAAATAATCCAAATATTTATCCTCTTTAGCGCGCGTATGCCACCAAGTCCTTATCGGAAGTAGGTGGCATACGTTTTTTATAAGTAGTTCTTAAACTATAAAAACTATTTACCCCTATATCTCTCACGACTTCCGCAACTTCAAGTTTCATAAAACCTCAATTAAAATACAGAGTTCTCCTGCCTCCGGTACCGGAGGCAGGAGAACTCTGTATTTTAATTGAGGTTTATTCTTTCAGATTAGCGCAGCAGCATAGGCAGTATGGCATTGAGTACAGTGTCCTGTGAAGCCATAACGCTGTCGATACAGTACTGATAGATGTACGGTACCAGACCGAAGAAGATGATACCGGCTACGCTTATCCACAGAGCGGCACGGCTTGCAAAGTCACTGCGGAAAGACTCTACCTTCGGTGCGTCGGCGCTGATCCATATTGCTTTTACAACCAACAGATAGTAGTAGAGCGATATGATTGTATTGATAAGCGCTATGAGCACAAGCATGTAGAGAGCCATCGAACCTGTACCGGTTACGCTAGTGAAGATAAGGAACTTACTGAAGAAGCCTGCGAAGGGCGGGATACCTGCCAGCGAGAACATAGCCAGTGTCATGGCAAACGACAACCAGGGGTTAGTCTTGTGCAGACCGTTGTAGTCGTCCATATTGAGTTTGCCACTCTGATACTCGATAGTCTGTATCACGGCAAAAGCACCGAGGTTGCTGACAATGTAGACAAAGATGTAGAACATCATCGAACCGAGACCCAGTGAACTGTCGGCAACAGCACCCAGCATCAGATAACCGGCCTGCGAGATTGACGAGAAGGCCATGAAGCGTTTCATGTTCTTCTGACGCATGGCGAAGAGGTTACCTACGGTAATAGTAGCTATGATGACAGCGTAGAGCATCCACTCCCAGGCATCGCTGTACACAGCACCGAAGCACTGTGTGAAGATGATGAAGAAAGCGAAAGCGGCAGCACCCTTAGACACTACAGAGAGGTAGCTGGTAATCGCAGTGGGGGCACCTTCATATACATCGGCTGTCCACAGGTGGAAAGGCACAAGTGAAAGTTTGAAGCCCAGACCGGCCAGTACAAAAGCAATAGCCACCAGAAGCAGACCGCTCGTCTCACCCATAGCAAGAGAAAGAGCTATATCGGAGAAATAGAGTGAACCGCCTGAGAAAGCATATACGAACGACAGACCGCACAGCAGTATAGCCGATGAGAAAACAGCTGTCATGATATACTTGATAGCAGCCTCGTGGCTCTCGTATTCCTTTTTGTTGAAGGCCACCAGAGCGGCGAGAGGCAGTGAAGCAGACTCAAGACCGATGATGAAGAGCAGGAAGTGACGTGCCGATATCATAAGATACATACCGAACAGTGTCACTAACAGCAGTTCGTAGAACTCACCGCGACGAATCTTCATGCTGTCACTATCGACCCACTTGACCGACTGCAGGAAAACGATGAAGACACCGACATTGAGTATAGCCTTGATAGCGTTGCAGGCCGGAGAGTTGACATACATGCCGCCGAACACCGGTTCGCTGCAGGAAGGCACTATCCAGATGGCTACGGTGCCAAGTGCGAACAGTACCGTAGTCAGGGAGGGCAGGATTTTCTTTGCCCCCTCGCCGCTGAATGTATCAAATAAGAATACAATCAGGAATATCCCGAGGACAATCAGCTCCGGGAGCATAACTCCGAATTGAGAATAATCCATTTTGTGTCAGGTTGTTTATTTTCGTTATTCAATACATTTTGCTTAGATGGCTCCCTGTATGGCAGCGATGATAGGCTGGAAGCTGTGCTGGATAGTTTCGTTAATCCAGTTGGGGAAACAGCCTATACCGGCGATACATACTATCAGTGTGACAGTCGACAGACGCTCCCACCATGTAGCATCGGTGAGCTGACGGTGATGTTCGTCCTTGACCGGACCAAGCAGCAGCTTACCGACAACACGCAGAATATATACTGCCGTTGTAACGATAGCACTGCAGGCACAGATGACAAATACACGATGGAAAAGGTCGCTGTCCTGGAAGGCACCGAAGAAGATAGTCATCTCAGCCACGAAGCCTGACAGACCCGGCAGACCTAACGAAGCGAAACCGGCTATCATATAGCATACGCCAAGATAAGGCATAATCTGCATCAGACCACCCATCTGACGTATGTCACGTGTATGAGTACGTCCGTAAATCATACCGATAAGGGCGAAGAAGAGAGCCGTCATCAGACCGTGCGAAAGCATCTGCATTATGGCACCCGTCATAGCGGTGGTGTTAAGCATCAGGATTGCGAAGAGCACCATACCGCAGTGCGATACCGACGAGTAAGCGTTGATATACTTCAGGTCGGTCTGAACACAAGCCGAGAATGCACCATACACAATCGAGATACCCGTAAGTATGATGAATATCCACGCGAGGTCATTGGCAGCCTGCGGAAGCAGGAAAATAGCGATACGGAAGCAGCCGTAACCACCGAGCTTCATAAGCACACCGGCGTGAAGCATTGACACTGCCGTAGGAGCACAAGCGTGACCGTCGGGACTCCATGTGTGGAAGGGGAACATAGCGCCGAGGACACCGAAACCTACGAAAGTAAAGCAGAAGAGCATGTTCTGCCACGAGGGATCAATCGAAGCGTTATGCGAGATTTCGAGAATATTCCATGTCAGCTGGCCGCCTTCGGGAGCCGAATGCCAGAAGATACCGAGCAGACCGAGCATCAGGAAGGCTGAACCACCCATAAGCATAAGAGTCAGCTTCATGGCCGAATATTCCTTACGGCCTGTACCCCAGACACCGATAAGCAGATACATCGGGATAAGAGCCACCTCGTAGAACATGAACATGGTGAACATGTCAATCGAGATAAAGAAGCCGAACACACCGGTCGACAGCAGAGCGAACCAAAGGAAGAAGTTCTTGGGCAGAGGATTAATCTGCCATGAGGCTATTGTGCCTGCGAACACTATCACGGCGCTGAGAAGAAGCATAAGTACCGAGATACCGTCAACGCCGACTGCAAGATGTATATTGAGCGGCGCATACCACATCCAGCTGCCTGTGAAGAGCATTTCGCTTTCATCTCCCATGCCGCGCAGGCGCAGGAAGTCGCAGCAGAGCCAGATGGCCAGACCCAGCAGGGCAACCGAGCATACCACCATCACCGTGCGTATAGCCTTCATGTTGCTGTTGCGGCACAGGCCCAATCCGGCCATCATGATGATGGGTATGATTACAAACCAGATTAATATATTTCCGAACATAATGTTAGATTTTTCTGCGTTGCGACTTTCAGGTTAGATCAGACAAAGCCACGTTATGGCTGCCAGCACCACAGCACCCATGAAGTACCAGATGACGTATGCCTGTATGGCTCCGCTCTGCATGCCCTTGATAGAAGCTGAGGCACGCTGTGCTATCCATGCCATACCGTCCATGGTGGCGTCGATGACATGACGGTCGAACCATGCTATGCTACGGCAGATGATACCGAAGATAATCTTATGGGTGATGAACTGATAGATTTCGTCCCAGTAGAAGCGGCGGTGAGCTGCCTGCCAGAGTGAAGGCCACATGTTCTTGAGGCGTGCCGGGGCATTGTTCTCCTTATAGTAGAGCTTGAAGGCAACAAATATACCGATAAGAGCGATGATGATACTTGTTATAGCCACCGGAAGCTCAAGATGTATGTGGTAAGGCTCGCCGTTCCATGTGATGAACTCACCGAAAGGTATGAAACCTGCAACTACACTGACCGCAGCAAGGATAATGAGCGGAAGTGACATCTGCCAGGGTGCGTCATGCGGACGATGCTCTTTATAATGAGGATTCTCTTTCCACCAGAACACGAGGAAGTACATACGGAACATATAGAAAGCTGTCAGACCGGCAACCATGCTCATCCATGCTCCCCATACCCAGCTGTTAGCGTACATAGCGGCAAGCATCTCGTCCTTGGAGAAGAAACCTGAGAAGGGGGGTATACCGGCAATGGCAAGACAGCCAACCAGGAATGTCCAGTGAGTGATGGGCATATACTTGTAAAGTCCGCCCATAGCCGTGTAGTTATTACTGTGTACAGCGTGTATCAAAGCGCCGGCACCGAGGAACAGAAGGGCCTTGAACATAGCGTGTGTGAACAGATGGAACATCGAAGCCATGTAGCCGAGACCACTGTAATGCACACCCTCGATAGGCTGGTCATAAGCGACACCTAACGACACCATCATGAAAGCTATCTGCGAGATAGTAGAGAAAGCGAGGATACGCTTGATGTCTATCTGTGCGCAGGCCACGACAGCTGCATAGAAAGCTGTGATAGCACCTACGACTGTGACGAAAGTCAGAGAGCTGGGTACAACACAGTAAACAGGGAACATACGGGCCACGAGATACACACCGGCCACAACCATTGTGGCGGCGTGGATAAGAGCCGACACGGGAGTCGGGCCTTCCATAGCGTCGGGCAGCCAGATATGCAGCGGAAGCATGGCAGACTTACCCATACCACCGGTAAAGATAAGCACCATAGCCCATGTCAGAGCGGAAGCACCCATGAAAGTGGCGCCGCCGGTAGAACCGAGCACTGCTTCAGGATTACGTGTGAGAGTGATGAAGTTGAATGTGTCGGTGTAGTACGACAGTACAAGGATACCGATGAGGAAGCCGAGGTCAGCGAAGCGGGTCACAATAAATGCCTTCTTCGAAGCCGATACGGCTGACGGCAACTTATAGAAGAAACCGATAAGCAGGTATGACGATACACCCACAAGCTCCCAGAATATATACATCTGGAAGATGTTGGTAGCTACAACCAGACCGAGCATAGAAAATGTGAAGAGCGACAGGAAAGCGTAATAGCGCTGGAAACCCGGCTCATGCTCCATGTAACCCCAGCTGTAGAGGTGTACCATGAAAGAAATTGTGGTGATGACGATAAGCATCATCGCCGAGATAGGGTCAAGCAGGAAACCGATGTTCACCACAAGACGCTGAGTAAATGCCAGCCAGGTGACATCGAACACCTGATACTGCTGACGTACTCCGTCGAGTATGAACATGGGGTCGCCGCTGAAGTAATAGGTAAAGGCAACGATGTAGGCCAGTACAGCCGTCGTGCCCAGGCCGCAGATGCCAAGCACACCTGCCAGCTTGCGCGACATCTTGACGCCCCCGATGCCTAAGACGAGGAACATCGTGATCGGAATCGCCAGAATCAGAATTGGAAGTGTAATGTCCATATCTTAGTGTTTCAGTTTGTTGATTTCACGTACATCGGTGTTGCCGATTGCCCTGTAGATGTTGATGATAATGGCTATCGCTATGGCTGTCTCGGCAGCTGCTATAGCTATCGAAAACAATGTGAATACCATACCCTCCATCGAGCCGGGAAAGAGAAAACGGTTGAAAACTACGAAGTTTAGATCAGCTGAATTGAGCATCAGCTCAAGTGATATCAGCATTGCGATCAGGTTTTTACGAGTGACGAACCCGTAGACGCCGCAGACGAACATTATGACGCTGGGCACAAGATACCATAATATGCTTAAGTCCATAGCTTACTGATTATCTTTTGCGCGCCACTATGACGCCACCGATTATACATGCCAGAAGCAGTACACTGACGGCCTCGAACGGAAGCAGATACTGGAAACGGTTGGTGCCTGTGAAGGCTGTGCCTATATCATGCATAGTGATAGGCATAGCGCTGCTGAGACACTCTGTCAGCGACAGACCGTTGAGAAGCGGCATCTTGAACAGAGCGAACAGAAGCACTACCGTTCCCACAAGAGAACACAAAGCACCGAAGAAACGGCGATGTGACTCAAGAGGAGCATTCTTCTGGTCGGGCTTGTGTGTAAGGGCGATCGAAAACACAAACAGCACCATTATGCCGCCGGCATATACGGCTATCTGTACGGCTCCCAAGAACTGGAAACCCAGCTGGAAATAGAAGACAGCCGTGCAGATGAGCACAAACAGCAGATATGTGGCCGATCGCAGAAGCTTGCGCGATGTCACCGTCAGGCAGCTGAACACCACCATGGCAATGGCTATCACGAAATACAGAATTATATTTGCTACTGAATCCATTATATGAGTTATTTGTTTGCGGTGTTGTCTGTGGCCGGTGCAGCGGGTTTAGTGCCTGCTGCTGGAGCCTCGGGCTTGGCAGCCGGTGCGTTACCATCAGCGGCGGCTTTAGCAGCTGCTGCGGCACGTTCGGCCTTTATCTTGGCAGCTTTGGCAAGAGCCTCGGCTTTGATGCGTGCAAGTTCTTCGGGCGACATGGCAGGCTTGGCGGGTGCGGCAGGTGCCGGAGTCGCAGGTTCAGGACGATAGTTGAGCTTCTTGATGAGGGCATCACGTGTGAACACAGCCTGCTCGAAATCATTGGAAAATTCCAGAGCGTCCTGCGGACAAGTAGTGACACACAGCATACAGAACGTGCAGGAGCCCAAGTCATACATATACTTGTCAAGAACACGTTTCTTCTTGCCGTCGGGCAGTTCAACCATTTTGGTGGTCAGCTGGATAGTGCCGTTGGGACAGTTCATCTGGCATATACCGCAGCCTATGCACTTGTGGCGCCCTTCGGCGTCATACTTCAGGGTGAGTTCCGCACGGAATCTGTCAGAGATGTTCAGTGTGGCGCGGTTCTCGGGATAACACTCAGTTACCTTTGGTGTCACGAGTTCCTTGCCTGTCACTTGCATTCCCTGTGCGAGGCTTTTGAGGCCCTTTCCCACCGATGAAAAATATTCCTTTATACTACTCATTATAATGCTGAAAATACGTTTCTTAAAGATACATCCTGTGTGTTATCGTTCCACCTGACCTCCAAGGATGTCAAGGAGTTCGGTGGTGATGCTTTGCTGACGAAGCTTGTTATACTCAAGCTGGAGGCTTTCGAGCAGCTTCTTGGCGTTGTCGTTGGCACTCTGCATGGCCATCACACGCGCAGCCTGCTCGGAGGCACGGTTCTCGATGGTTATCTCCTGCATGGTTGAAAGCACGAACATCGGCAGCACCTCGTTGAAGATACTGTTGGCGTCCGGCTCGAAGATATAGAGCTGATTGGCCTGTGCCTTGTTGTTGAGCTTATCCCCGCTTAGAGCCTTATGGTCAACGGGGAATATCTGGTCGCTTGTAGCTACCTGACGGCTCATGGAATGATACTGCATGTACACCACTTCCACCATATCGGCGGTGGCGTTTAGAAACTCCTTACGCAGACGTTCGGTAAAACTGCTGACCGTTGCGGCGTCCATTTTAGAGTCGATGCCTTCCAGCTGACGTACTTCTATACCCTGCTGCTGCAGATGCGCCACTGCGCGTGCAATCTTGCGGCCTACGGGATAGACCGTAAAACGCACCGAACTGCCGTACTGCTCACGCAGACGGTTAAGCTCGATGAGCAGATGCTTGAAGATATTGATGTTGTAGGCACCGCAGAGGCCATCGTCACTGCCGTACACCACTACGCCCACGGTATGCACCTCGCGGGTCTCGGTCAGAGGCGAATTAAAATTCTCGCCTGTGGCCAATATATGACCCATGATACGTTTTATCTGGTTCTTGAAGGGCAACAGCTGGCGTAGCTCCGACTCGTACTTGTGTACCTTTGCCGAAGATATCATTTTCATTGCGCCGGTGATTTTCTCACTCGACGCCACCGAGCCTATTCGCGTCTTGAGTTCCCTGAGGGTGGCCATGTGTTGTGTTGATGATTTGGTTTGTCAGAAATCTCCGCACCGGTGTCCGGAGCCTTCTTTGCTCTCCGGACACCCGTGCGGCTTGGTTTGGTTTTGCTTAGGCTTTATGCCTTGGTCATGTATCGGGCTGATATTTCGGCGGCACATTCACGCAGCTTGGCCTGTACGTCATCAGTGAGCTTTCCGGCTTTGAGCGGGTCGAGCACTTCCTTCTGATATTTGGCCTTCACAAGCTGCAGGAACAGCTTCTCGAATTCCTCTACCTTGTCGATGGGCACGTTTTCGAGCAGACCGTTCACACCGCAATAGATTACGGCTATCTGGTTCTCTACGGGCCAAGGCTGATACTGCGGCTGTATGAGAAGCTGCTGGTTCTTGCGGCCTCGGTCTATCACCTTAGCGGTCACGGGGTCAATGTCACCGCCGAACTTGGTGAACGACTCAAGCTCGCGGAACTGTGCCTGGGCAATCTTGAGCGTACCGGCCACTTTCTTCATCGACTTAATCTGAGCGTTACCGCCCACACGCGATACCGATATACCTACGTTGATAGCCGGACGTATACCCTGGTTGAAGAGGGCGGTCTCAAGGAAGATCTGACCGTCGGTAATCGAGATTACGTTGGTAGGAATATAAGCCGAAACGTCACCTGCCTGTGTCTCGATGATAGGAAGTGCGGTCAGCGAACCGCCGCCTTTCACCATAGGTTTGAGCACTTCGGGAAGGTCATTCATCTTCTCGGCTACTTCCTGATTGTCGATGATTTTTGCTGCACGTTCGAGCAGACGCGAATGGAGGTAGAAAATATCACCGGGATATGCCTCACGTCCCGAGGGGCGCTTAAGCACCAGTGAAATCTCACGGTAAGCGACTGCCTGCTTTGACAGGTCATCATAGACAATGAGTGCGTCACGACCGGTATCGCGGAAGAACTCGCCTATCGCTACGCCGGCAAACGGTGCCCAGTAGCGCATTGAGGCCGAGTCGGCTGCCGTAGCAGCCACCACGCAGGTGTATTCCAGTGCGCCGTATTTCTCAAGTGTGTGTACAAGTGCTGCCACTGAAGAGGCTTTCTGTCCGATAGCCACATAGATACAATACACCGGTTTACCGGCCAGGAAATTCTGGCGCTGGTTGATGATGGTATCTACAGCTATGGCGGTCTTACCGATCTGACGGTCACCGATGATAAGCTCACGCTGTCCGCGACCGATAGGAATCATGGCGTCGACAGCCTTCAGACCTGTCTGGAGCGGTTGGTTTACCGGCGAGCGGAAAATCACACCGGGAGCCTTACGCTCAAGAGGCAGACGTATCAGCTTACCCTCGATAGGCCCTTTGCCGTCGATGGGTTCGCCGAGGATATTGATTACACGGCCGAGCAGTCCTTCACCTACTGGTATAGAAGCAATCTCACCGGTGCGTCGCACGGTCATGTTCTCAGTGACTTTATTTACATCGTTGAGCAGCACGACGCCGACGTTGCTTTCCTCAAGGTTGAGGGCCACGCCCTTGACGCCGTTCTCAAATTCCACCAGCTCGTTAGAGCGCACATTGTCAAGGCCGTAGACGTGTGCCACGCCGTCGCCGACATTGAGCACCGTACCGGTCTCCTCGAATTTCACCTTCGAGTCGATGTCGGCGAGCTGCTGTTTTAAAACATCTGATAATTCGCTTGGATTAAGCATCTGTTTAATTGCTTCTTAATAGGTTTTGACGTAACTGTTCGATTTCGTTGCTTAGCGAGGCATCCATGCGCACGTTATCCACATCGATGACAAAGCCGCCGATCAGGTCGGGATTGACCCGCAGGCTGTATTCCAGGCTGCAGTCCTTGTAAGCACCGCTGACTACCTTTTTGAGTTTATTCATCTCCGCGTTGCCCAGATCGGCTGCCGTGGTGATAGTCACCTGTGCGATATGATTGGCCTTGCGGTAGATGTCACGATATGCCAACGCCATCTGGTATGCGAACTCTTCGCGGCCATGGGCCAGAATGAGCCATACAAACCGACGGTAATCGTCCTCTACCAGAGCGCCCGCCGCCGACTCAAGCAGCTTCTTCTTGTCGTCGTTGCTGACGTTCGGATTCGAAAGCACCCGCTGCAGGCCGGGATTGTCTTGAAACGACTTCACCACTGCCAGCATCTCGTCGTACACCTCGCGGGCTTTGCCCTGTTCTGCGGCATATTTATAGAGTGCCTTGGCGTAGCGGTGGGGTATTAGACCGTTGTTCATCGCTTAGTTCTTCTCAATTTCGTCCAACAATTTGTTCACAAGCTCTTTCTGGGCGGCATCGGTCTTCATCTGACGGCGCACCATCTTCTCGGCTATCTCGATCGAGAACTTGCTTACTTCGTTTCTAAACTGAAGCTCGGCTTCCTTGCGTGACTGTTCTATCGACACTTTGGCAGCGTCCATGACCTTCTGGGCCTCGAGGCTCGCCTCGTTCTTGGCCTCTTCGATGATCTGGGTCTTCATCTGCGCTGCCTCACGCAACATTTCGGCCTGACGCTGACGTGCTTCCTCCATGTATTTGCTGGCTTCGGCGCGTGCATTGTCAAGCTGCTCCTTGGCTTGCCGGGCATACTCAACTCCGTTGTCGATTGTGTCGGCACGGGCGTCCATATTCTTCAGTATCACAGGCCATCCCCAAATGGCTAACACCACGAATAGCACTGCGAAGGCTATGAACATCCAGAACACCAAGCCGAAATCAGGCGTGAATAGTTCCATTATCTGTTATTTGTGTTTGTTTTGATTGTGTTGGTTACTATTCTCTCGCGGCCGCGGCTGCTGCCGGGGCTTCTTAGAGGAACAGGGCGAGGGCTGCTACAATCACAGCGAAGAGGGCCACACCTTCGACGAGGGCGGCTATCACAATCATGCTCGAACGGATGTCGCCGGCTGCCTCGGGCTGACGGGCAATAGCCTCCATGGCTGAGCTTCCGATCTTACCGATACCCATGCCTGCACCGATTGCTGCCACACCGGCACCTAATGCTGCACCGAGAGCTGCCAACGGTGCCACTGCTGCTAAAATCATTGATAACATAGTTCTGAGTTTTTTGAGTGTTGTGTTATTGTTTTTTGTTTTTTATTTCATTTCGTTTTATGTTCTGCTGTCACAGATGCTGTGTCAGACTGTAACATCGTCAGAGGCTACCGTTACATCGCCCTCGTTATGATGATGTCCGTCTTCCTGACCCATAGCTATAAACATAGTGGAAAGTAGTGTGAATACGTATGCCTGTATGAAGCTCACCAGCACGTCAAGCGCAAGCATGAAGATAGTGAACAGTATCGACACTACTACCGAGCTGCCGGCTACCGCCGCACCGAAGGCTGCGAAGATGAAGATAATCATCACCAGAGTTATCACTATCATGTGGCCGCCCATCATGTTGGCGAAGAGTCGGATACAGAGAGCCGCAGGCTTGGTGAAGATACCGAATATCTCGATAAGCTGCATGATAGGCAGCGGGAACTTCAGGAACAAGGGCACATCGGGCCAGAATATCTCTTTCCAATAGTGCTTGGTACCCAGTACGTTGGTAATGATAAAGGTCATTACCGCCAGCACCAGTGTCACTGCGATGTTACCTGTAAGGTTGGCACCGCCGGGGAAGATAACTATCAGGCCCAGCAGGTTCATCACAAGTATGAAGAAGAAACATGTCAGCAGGAATGGAGCAAATTTCTTAGCCTTGTCACCCAGCGTGGACTTAATGACGCCCGTATAGATGAAATCTATCAGCATCTCCATAAAGCCCAGACCCTTGCGGGGAGCCTTGAACCCTTTGCGAGCATACCATCTCACCACACTCATGACCATCAGAGTGACAATAATAGAGGCAATGAAGAGTGCAAGCACATTTTTGGTTATAGATATGTCCCAGGGCTTGTATTCGCGGTAATAAACACCGTCGAACTTCACATAACCGTCTACTATGGAGTCTGACTCGCCGGCTGTACCCTGCGACACAGACATTGCGTAAACTTCTGACTGCTCTGCCGGTGTGAGAGGGAACATTTCGACTATCTTGTTCTTATGCTTGCTCTCATGGGCTATGCAGAAACGGTAGGTCTTGCCGTCACGCTCCACTTCATGAATGACAGGTGTCAGATGTTTGGTCTCCTTGCCGGTAGCCTCGTCACGGTAAACCGTAACTTCGGTCAGCTTGGCAGACGAGAAACAGAACCACTTGCCGTCTTCGGCACGTACTATCACGGGCAGCGGTATGCGGTAGACATGACTGAAAGGTACCTCCCAGCCGTAGCCGTCGCCGAGATGGTGGAAGATGGCTTCCTTCACGTTCACCTCTCCCCCGCCCTCCTCGTGAGATGAGGCCAGGGCTGTCTGCGGCAGCATCAGCAGCGCCGCCAGCAGAACAAGTAATGATGTTAGCTTCTTTGTCATCTTCTCTGTCTCTTAGTATATGCACACCGACACCACATTATTATCGATATCGGCTAAACCGCCTTTTATCTCCACGCTCTTTTCAGCGCCTTCGGGGGTACGGTAGCGTACCTTGCCCGTCGTCAGCACCGATATGAGCGGCGCGTGGTTTCTGAGCACAGTGAAGCTGCCCAGCGCACCCGGCAGTGTCACTGACTCCGCCTCGCCTCTGAAGGTCACTTCACGGGCCGATATTATTTCGAGTGTCATATATGATGTTTGGTTTTGGTTGCCGGCCGCATCGCGGCCGCTGCTTTATTTTACCTCTGCGAGCATCTTCTTACCCTTGGCTATAGCCTCGTCGATAGTACCGACATTGAGGAAAGCCTGTTCGGGGTATTGATCGACCTCGCCGCTGAGTATCATCTTGAAACCGCGTATTGTCTCGGCCAGCGGAACCATCACACCCGGCAGACCGGTGAACTGTTCGGCCACCGAGAAGGGCTGTGACAGGAAGCGCTGCGCACGGCGGGCACGGTTCACAACCAGCTTGTCCTGATCAGAAAGCTCGTCCACACCGAGAATCGCGATGATATCCTGAAGTTCGTTATATTTCTGAAGAAGCTGCTTAACACCCTGAGCCACATTATAGTGTTCTTCACCTATGATATTGGGGTCAAGTATTCGTGAGGTCGAATCCAGAGGGTCAACAGCCGGATATATACCAAGCTCGGCAATCTTACGGCTCAACACCGTTGTGGCATCAAGGAACGAGAATGTTGTGGCCGGAGCAGGGTCGGTAAGGTCGTCAGCCGGCACATAGATAGCCTGTACCGAGGTGATAGAACCTGTCTTGGTCGAGGTGATACGCTCCTGAAGGGCACCCATCTCTGACGACAGTGTAGGCTGATAACCTACGGCCGAAGGCATACGTCCCAGAAGTGCCGACACCTCACTACCTGCCTGAGTGAAACGGAAGATGTTGTCGATGAAAAGAAGCACCTCCTTACCGCCGCCGTCACTGTCACGGAACTGCTCGGCTACGGTCAGACCCGACAGAGCCACACGCAGACGTGCGCCCGGGGGTTCGTTCATCTGGCCGAACACAAGAGTAGACTGTGATTTGGCCACTTCCGACATGTCGACATCGTGGATGTTCCACTCGCCTTTCTCCATGCCTTCCTCGAATTTCTTACCGTATTTTATAACGCCGCTCTCAATCATCTCGCGCAGAAGGTCGTTACCCTCACGAGTACGCTCGCCCACACCGGTGAACACCGAGTAGCCGTTATGACCCTTAGCGATATTATTGATAAGCTCCATGATGAGCACGGTCTTGCCTACACCGGCACCGCCGAACAGACCGATTTTACCACCCTTTGAATAGGGTTCCATAAGGTCAATAACCTTGATACCGGTATAAAGAATCTCGGTCGAGATAGCGAGTTCGTCAAACGCAGGCGCCGGCTGGTGTATGGGGCGCAGATGGTCGCGGTTGATGGGGGCAAGGTCGTCGATAGGCTCGCCGATGACGTTGAGCAGTCGGCCTTTGACCTGATCACCTGTCGGCACTGCGATTGGGCGTCCGAGGTCAAGAACCTTCACACCGCGGCGCACGCCGTCGGTACTCTCCATAGCCACACAGCGTACTATGTCCTCGCCGATATGCTGCTCGACCTCAAGGATAAGTTCCTCGCCGTTGTCGCGCTCCACCTTGAGAGCGTTGTAGATGGGCGGGATATTCTCCTTGCCACCCTCGAACGACACGTCGATAACCGGGCCGATCACCTGAGTCACTGTTCCGTAGTTAGCGCTCATATCTGTTTTTCTGTTTTTATCGATGTTAGTGTTTGTGAGTTGTCGTTTCTCTTTGCATCTGATTTATCAGAAGTGCCAGCCGAGGGCCACGAAGACTGCCATCAGAAGCAGGTTGGCCAGCGACAGCGGCATGAGGTATTTCCACTCGAAGGCCAGCATCTGGTCGATACGTACACGTGGGAAAGTCCACTTGAACCAGATAATGACAAATGAGATGAAGAAAGCCTTACCGAGGAACCATACTATTGACGGTATCCAGTTCATCACGGCGTTGAAGCCGTCCCAACCGGGTATGTGCAGAGGCATCCAGCCACCCAGGAACATCAGTGATGCAATGCCCGACACGATGAAAAGGTTAAGATACTCAGCTAGATAGAAGAAACCGAAGTGGATACCCGAATACTCGGTATGATAACCGGCGATAAGCTCGTGCTCGGCTTCGGGAAGGTCGAAGGGACCACGATTGGTCTCGGCTGTAGCGGCTACTACATATATCAGGAATGCTATGATAGCCGGTATATGGCCACGGAACAGGAACCAAGCCTTCTCCTGCTCATATACCAATTCGCTGATATTCATGGTGCCGGCAAACACTACGATAGTTATAAGGGCCAGACCCAGTGATATTTCGTAGCTAATCATCTGTGCGCCGCTTCGCATGGCACCGATGAGAGTATATTTGTTGTTTGACGACCAACCGGCCAGAAGTATACCCAACACACCTACCGACGAGACGGCAAGTACGAAGAAGATACCTATATTATAGTTAATTATCTGTAGGCCACGTCCCCACGGGAGACACGCCAGCATCACTACCGACGATGTTATGACAATATAAGGGGCGAGCTTAAACAGAAAACGGTCAGTACCTTTCAGGCTGATAAGCTCCTTGACAAGTATCTTGAACATGTCGGCGAAGACCTGTAGCAGACCCCATTTGCCCACACGCATAGGGCCGAGACGGCACTGGAACCATGCACACAGCTTACGCTCGTACAGAATGTAGAACAGAGCCAATACCGTGTAGGTCAGAAGTACAAGAACAGCTATGACCACACATTCGATGAGAATCGCCAGCCATTCGGGCATACATCCCATCAGGAGGTCGTTAAACCATTTTGTCCATATTCCAAAATCAAACATAGTGGATGGATTATTTTCGGGTTTTATTGTCGTTTCTTATTTTTCTCGACCTTTCAACGGTCTATATCAGGTATTACGAAGTCAAGGGCGGCGCCGATGGTTATAAGGTCGGCTATCATGTTGCCCTGGCAGCAGATGTCCATTACTCCGACAAGATTGAAGCACGGACTCTGGAAGTGAACACGGTATGGATTCTTCTGACCGTCGCTCTCGATGTAGACACCGAAAGTGCCTCGGCTTGCTTCCACCTGCTGATACCAGCGGCCGGCGGGGAGCTTGATGATTTTGGGCACCTGGGCGCGTATCGGGCCTTCGGGAATACGATCAACAAGCTGTGCGAGAATGCGTACGCTTTCTTCTATCTCTCTCATGCGCACCATGTAACGTGCGTATGAGTCACAACTCTTCTCAAGCACCTCCTCAAACTGCACCATTGGATAGGCGGCATAAGGATGTTTCTTACGGCAGTCACAGCTCCAGTTGGAACCGCGTCCGCTCGGACCGGTGATAGCGTAGGTTATAGCGTTCTCTTTGGTCAATATACCCACTTCTTTGAGGCGGTTCATGGCTATCACGTTACCGGTAAACACCTTGTGATATTCCTTCATACGCTCGGGCATGATGTTTATCAGCTCCTTGACATCCTTTACGAAGTCGGGGTGAAGGTCGGCGATAACACCACCTATCACATTATAGTTCATCGACATACGTGCGCCACAGGTCCTCTCGAAAATATCGAGTACCATCTCGCGCTCGCGGAAGCCGTAGAAGAAAGCTGTCGTAGCACCGAGGTCCATAGCCGTACAGCCGAAAGCCAGCAGGTGCGATGATATACGCATCAGCTCGTCCATCATAGTACGTATCACCACAGCACGCTGGGGCACCTCAAGACCCATAGCTTTCTCGATACACATGCACAGACAGTGACGGTTCTGGTGAGCCGACATATAGTCCATACGATCGGTGAAGTGCAGTATCTGAGGATAAGTAAGACCCTCGCAGAGTTTTTCGATACCACGATGTATATAACCCGAAACAACGTCTACTTTCTTAATGATTTCGCCGTCTACGGAAGCGCGGAAGCGCATCACACCGTGTGTGGAAGGATGCTGCGGACCGAAGTTGACAACATAGTCATCTTCAGCAAACACCTTGCCGGGTATTTTCTTTATTTTGCCGTTCTCGTCCTCTACAAAACTTACGGTATCGTCCTCATGCTTCTCGTCTTCCATACGCACCGGGTTCAGTTTGGGGTCGGCGTCATAGTCTTTACGAAGCGGATACCCTACCCAGTCATTACGCAGGAAGAAACGGCGCATATCAGGGTGATTGATAAATTTGATGCCGTAGAAGTCGAAAGCCTCGCGCTCCTGGAACAGAGCTACTTTCCAGAGATCGCTGACGGAGTGAATCATAGGATTCTTGCGGTCGGTCACTTCCACCTTCACAGCCAGCAGATCCCAATGGCGTGCTGTCGAGGTCAGATAGTATATGACACCAATGCTCTCCTTCCAGTCCATACCCACCACTGCGGTGAGCAGGTCATAGTTCAGTTCACGGTCATTCTTGAGGGCGGTAGCCAGACCGTGCCAGTCCTGTTCAGGCACACTGACCAGCAGGCAGTCACCTTCTTCAAAGGTGGCTGAAGGACAGATCTGGCTGATTTTTGCTTTTATATCGCTCATGTGTTGATTAGTCGGTTGGCGGTTCTTGTCTCAAATTTCGGGGTTCAGTCTAACTGGCCTCTCTCTTCAGGGTGTTTGGCGAAAAACTCCTCGATACGTTCCTTACGGTTGACACCGCCGAAGAATTTCTGCACCTTTATCTTGCGCTGCAGCTGCATCAGGCCGTAGAAGAAAGCTTCGGGACGCGGAGGACAGCCGGGGATATAAACATCAACGGGCAGTACCTTGTCCACACCGGGCAATACGCAGTAGCTGTTCTTGAACGGGCCACCCGACACGGCACAACCACCGCAGGCTATCACGTATTTAGGCTCGGCAAGCTGTTCATAAAGGCGCAGCAACGCGGGCACCATACGATGTACGATAGTACCCTGTACCATTATATAGTCGGCCTGACGCGGAGAGTTACGTGCCACTTCAAAACCGAAACGGGCCATGTCATAACGCGCGGCGCCGAGACTCATAAACTCGATTGCACAGCAGCTTGTACCGAACGTCAGAGGCCAGAGCGAGTTCGACAGACCCCAGTTGATAAGCTGATCCAGCTTGCCCACCATCACATTGGTGCCGCTGGCATTCAGTTCCTCTACCAGTTTGTCGATATATTCGTTGTCCTTGAAGTCCTCATGCTTCATGCTTTTGATCTTCACTTCCATTTCAGCGCTCCTTTCCGCCATGCGTATGCAAGGCCCATGATGAGTACAAACATAAAGATTCCGATGCACAGCAGACCTTTAGGGCCCATGCCACGGGTCACTATCGCCCACGGGTAGAGAAATACCGTCTCGACATCGAAAATAAGAAACAGAATCGCAAAGATGTAATAGCCGGCTTTGAATTGTATCATTGACTCACCGCGTGTCGGTATACCGCACTCGTAAGTCTCTGATTTCTTCACCGAGTATGACTTCGGCGAAATCAATTTGGCTATCAGCAAGGCCGCGAACACCAGACCTATACCGGTCAGCGTAGCTGTCACGGCAAGGGTGTTATTGCCTATCTCTAATAGTAGATTCATATTAATATGTTGTATTTTAGTTGATTACATCAATTTCGATGTCGAATGTCCTAATCTCACTCAACATTTTGTTGCAAAGATATTTAAAAATTCTTAAAACAGCAAAAATTTTTCGACTACTCTTTGCATTTGCCGAGTATGTTTTACAACTACCTTTTTGCCATAACAATAGGGCAGAAGAACTATGTATCTCCTACCCTATCCTTACATAATGTCAGTTATAGCCTTAAAAAGGCTTATTTAGTTTACTATTTATTCGTGTCGGCAGTCGGAAGTATAACCGAACCGGTAAAATTACCTTTATACTGGCCCGCCACTTCATAGTCAAGAGTGAAGTCGGTCATACGGTCACCTGTGGTGACAAGCGAGATGTTATTGAATATATAACGCGGAAGGGGCTGCAGTTCATTAGCTTCCAGATATTCAGGTATGATGTCACTGCCGGTCATACGATAGCCGTTGGGAGTCCATTCCACCTTAAGACCCTTCACAGCTATAGCCAGCAACTCAACAGGCTGTTCCTCGGCGAAACGAGCGTTATATATCACCATATCGGCTGTCATCTTCTGAATGTCGATTATGGTGCGATACAGCATCTTGTCATTGGTATAGTGCTTTGTCTCACCGTTCATCTCATAGGTGGTCAGAGTCGTACCGCCCATGTATGCCTCCGGATTGAATGTGCGCACCGAATACAAGTCGCCTATATTATAACTGAAAGCTATAACCGGAACTTGGGTATATTGCAGCACACCGCCAGTGATGCCGGGTACCGACTGTGTGGTGTAATACTTACGGTTGGTAAGCATACCGCTCATGTCTACAGTCACACCGGATACCGAGGCTTTGGCATTCTTAAATTCTATCACCTCACCTCCGTCATCATAATAACCGTTGGTGAAGCGTACGGCATCAGTGCTGAAACTATATGTGGAATTGTTCCATATCAGATCGCTGGCTCTTATCTCGACTGTGGAATTTATAAAGTCATAACGCAGCTGATATGCGGCCGTTGAGACATGTGCAGCTTGGTCACCGCTCAGAGGAGTGTACAGGTTATAGATAGAGTATGAAACTGTATAGCTTGACTCCGGGTCATTCTTGTCACATGATGTAGCCGCTGTCAGCATAGCGGCGGCCGCAAAGGCGCACATAAGTTTGGTTGTCTTCATTTCTATGTGTATGGTTGTTATTATTGTTTAATTCTGTTTTCGGTGCGAAATCGGTTGCGCTGTCACCACTTCACGGTAAGTGTGCCACCTATCTCTCTTGTCTTGGCGCGCTGCACAAATTCGTTACCCATCGACACGAAATAGAACGTATCGTAATGTGTGGCTGTAAGGTTATGGCCCCATACGCTCAGACTAACCACACCGGACTCGGCTGTAATCTGTGCCCCCGGCAGAACATAGAATTTCTGACGCTGTGTGTTAGCCTCGTTCCAGTATATGTCGCCGGTACCGCGCATATTGACCTCAGCTGTAAGATTATCTATAAAACTGTTCTTCCAGCTGTGACTGTATATACCTTGTACGAAAAGCGTGCCGGCAGGTACATAAGGCAAGCGTTTGCCGGCATAATCGGCTCTGCCGTCATTGAAGTGTACGAAACGCGCATCGGTCAGTCCATAACTGGCTGTCAGATTCCAGTCGGTCGCCGGACGATAGTGGATTGTCAGTTCGGCACCCATACTACGTGTCTGGCCGGCATTTGTCATCATACGTCCGGTAGTGGTGCCTTCAGGGAACATGGTCAGCTGCTGGTCACGACAGTCTATATAGAATAAGGCGGCTTCGATACCTAAGCCGTCTGTCGGCCACAGGTGGGCACCTATCTCGTAATTCCAGCTTTTTTCAGGTCGGTAGCCGACAATGGCGTCTATATCATCATTGCCTCCTATACCCATTATACCCATCAGTCGCTGCTGAAGCACTTCGCTGAACATCTGAGTATTGTAGCCACCCGATTTGTAACCCTTGGCAATATTGGCATATATATTACCAATATCGCGTCCGAGATTGAAGACCGCTCCGAAACGTGGCAGCAGAGTCAGATGATGACGGCTCAGACGTCCACGATCATCTATATTGATATTCACATGGCGGTAAGGTTCTCCGTCTGGGTCGTCTATAGTATAGCCGGTGTCACAATAGCTGTGATAGCGCATCGCCGCATGTTCGTAGTCAAGACGCAGAGCGGCGGTAAGATTAAAGCGGCCGGCCTTCAGTGTCGATTCATGATAAAGCGCCAAGCCCCATGTCGGAATCGTAAAATCACTGTTCAGCGGAAATGCCCGGGTATCCCACCTTATAGGATACATCGGATTAGCCTGATTACGATGGTCTTCTATAAGACTCCTGATACCGGCATCCTTGAACGTCACCGGGGCACTCATATACATGTGCTTGTAGAAGCCGAACACTCCTCCCAACCAACCGTAAGGTGAATCGCCGCCATGACTGCGGGCCACTATATCCTGTGTCACGGCCGTCTCACGCTGTGCTTGTGTAAGAGTGAAGTAGTCGCTGGGCAGAAAGTCCTGATCAAGCGTAAGATTGTCATTCAGATGCTGTACACTGGTTACGCTTGTCAGTGTGTATCGCTCGTAGGTATGGCTTACGGTAAGGCCATCGGTAAGCGCGAAACGCCGGTAATAACACGTGTCGTCATAAGCAATCTCCCTATTGGCTATATACTCGTAGGGATAGCCGCTTTGATGCAGCAGACTCGCGGCAAGTGTGTTGATGACACGCACACGCGGACTCACACGCCATTCAGTTTTCACACGTGCGCCTCCCGAACGCTCGTGGTCTACCTCGGCACCATTATATCGGTTGGTATATTCTCCACGTGTGTCGGTATAGTTGGCCGAAATACCGAGGCCGAATTTCTCACTGAGGCGACGGTTGACTGCGGCACGGGCACGCACCCTGAGATGTGTACCGGTTTCGGCAGTCAGAGTTATGTCCTGACGGCGCAGAGGCGACGGGGTGGAGATATTGATAAGGCCGCCCATAGTATTGCGACCGAACAGTGTGGACTGCGGGCCGCGCAACATCTCAACCGAGGCAATGTCGGCAAGGTCGAAGTCATAAGCATTTTTATTGAGTATGGCCACATTATCCACTATCAAGCCTACGGCCGGTTGGTCTATGCGTGCGCCTATGCCCCTCACATATATTGATGATGTGATGCGCGAGCCGTAGTCTGGCATGTAGAAGTTGGGCACCACGTCCGAGATACTGCGCACACCGGTGGCATTGAGCTGTTCAAGGTCGGCAGCTGTCAGCAGTGTAGCAGCAAGCGGTTGCTCAAAAAGACGGTCTTGCTGCTTGACAGCCACTACGTTGTATTCCGGCAGGGTTATAGTGTCACGTGCCGTCACATTCCGTTCAGGCACGGTAGCGGCGGACGTACTGAAAATAGCTGTCAGAGCCCCGAGGGCCGTCGTTATTTTGGTTTTCATCACTCTGCAAAGTTAGTACACCCCATGCTCCCATGCAATCCTCATTATTTATGATTTTTTTGTTATCTTTGCACAGCTTTCCCTCTTTTCCGACGGCTTACGCGCCGCCGCGCTCAGAGATAATTTTCAACCCTCCCTTTATCATGAAGTCTATCAGAGAATTATACCGCATCGGTACAGGACCGTCTTCGTCCCATACTATGGGCCCGCGCAAGGCAGCCGAAATCTTTCTGTCACGTCACCCACGTGCAGCCGCTTACGAAGTCACACTCTACGGCAGTTTGGCCGCCACCGGTAAGGGCCACATGACCGATGTGGCCATCATAGATGTGCTCGAACGCTCCGAGATGCCCGTCAACATCATCTGGAAACCGGACGTGTTTCTGCCCTACCACCCCAACGGAATGAAATTCCGTACTCTTGATGCTATGGGTATTCCTTCCGATGAGTGGACTGTCTATTCTGTCGGCGGCGGTGCTATCGAGTATGAAGGTATGGTACGCGAAGGGCAGGGTGAGATTTACGAACTTGATACGATGTCAGACATTATGGCCTACTGCGAGCGTACAGGCCGTGCCTATTGGGAATATGTCGAACAGCGTGAAGGTTCCGGTATATATGATTATCTCCATGATGTATGGGAAGCTATGAAGGCTTCGGTAGAACGAGGACTCAACACCGATGGTCGTCTGCCCGGACCGCTCAACCTGCGCCGTAAGGCAAGTTCATACTACGTTAAGGCCGAAGGCTACCGTGACAATCTGCGTTCGCGTGGTCGTGTGTTCGCATACGCTCTTGCAGTAAGCGAGGAGAACGCGGCAGGTGGCACTATTGTCACCGCTCCCACCTGCGGTTCAAGCGGTGTCGTACCCGGTGTGCTTTATCATCTTTGGCAGAGCCGTCAGTTTCCGGAGCGCGTTATGCTTCACGCTCTCGCCACTGCCGCCCTCGTAGGTAATATAGTCAAGCATAACGCAAGTATCTCAGGTGCCGATGTAGGCTGTCAGGGTGAGGTAGGCGTAGCGTGCGCTATGGCTGCCGCTGCTGCCAGTCAACTCTTCGGAGGTAGTCCTGCACAGATTGAGTATGCCGCCGAAATGGGTCTCGAACATCATCTCGGTATGACCTGCGACCCCGTCTGCGGTCTGGTTCAGATACCCTGCATCGAGCGCAACGCCTACGCTGCTGCCCGCGCTCTTGACGCCAACATATATGCCAGCTTCACCGACGGCTCACACCGCGTTTCCTTTGATCGCCTCGTTGAAGTCATGAAGCAGACCGGTCATGATCTCCCGTCACTCTATAAAGAGACCGGTACCGGTGGCCTTGCCAAAGACTATTCCCAGATGCAGCGCAAGTAATTAGGGAGGCTTGCCGGTGCTGTGAGCGAGCTTTAATTAACCTCACTTACCCTCCTTGCAAACTCCCGCTATCTTATTCCCTGTCAATAAATAAGCGCCTATCTCACGACAGGCGCCTATCAAAACCTTAAAAAATCTAATCCTATGAAAAAACTTCATCAGATGCGTACCGGTTACCGCGGCACATACTGATGCCGCAAAGGTACATCTTTATTTTTACATACACAACTTACCGCACTGCTGCAAGTGTGGTTTCTTACCTACTCTCTCTGTTTTTGCCAATGTCCACTTTTATCGTTCACACTCTGGGTTGCGGTTCAGCCAAACCCACACCTCGTCATCAGGCTTCATGTACCGTAGTCGAACATCGCGGCAACCTTTTCATGGTAGACTGCGGAGAAGGCGCACAGCTTGCCTTTATGCGTCAGAAACTACGTCTGTCCCGCCTTAGCCATATCTTTCTCACTCATCTGCACGGTGACCACGTATTCGGATTACCGGGACTGATAGGCACTCTGGCGCTCAGTCAGATAGGCGGTGCAATCACAATTCACACCTTTGAGGAAGGACGCGAGATACTGAGTAACATATTTGACACCTTCAGCCACAACCGTCCTTTTGATGTACGCTTCAATGTCATACGTCCTGAAGAAGCTGTCATCTACGAGTCTGCATCACTGCGTGTACGTACCGTTCCCCTACGTCACACTCTCCCGGCGGTAGGCTACATATTTGAAGAGAAACCTGCTCTCCGCCATCTGAAGCGTGACGTATGTGACTTTCACGGTGTCCCCGTCTACATGTTCAACCGTATCAAGGCCGGCGAAGACTTTGTCCGCCCCGACGGCACCGTCATACCCAATCATCTGCTCACTTCTCCTCCTTCGCCTCCCCTATCCTACGCTCACATCAGCGACACGGCCTACATTCTTGACCTTGCTCCGCGCATCGGTCCTGTTGACCTCTTGTTTCACGAAACAACCTACCTCTCAGACCACACCGCCGATGCGCTCGTACGCGGACACTCTACCGCTGCACAGGCCGCAACCGTAGCCCGCGATGCCGGTGCCCGACGGCTCCTCACCGGTCATTACTCCTCCCGTTACGAAGATGATGAAGCTTTCGGACGTGAAGCCTCCGCGATCTTTCCCAATGTCATAGTAGGCCGCGAAGGACTGCGTACGCCTCTCGACTAAGCCCGCTTACAAGAATAAGAGGCTGTGTCAAAATAGGCGCAGCCTCTTTTTGTAAGATGTTGAAAAACATAAAACAAAGCCCAGACTTTCCCAAGCCGGGGCTTTGTCATGTCAAAAAGTTTTTGTAACTTAGTGACAAATAAAAAATAAATG
>JAAVDM010000052.1 GCA_014801815.1 Bacteroides sp.
CCGAACAGAGAAGTTAAACCTTATCACGCCGATGGTACTGCGAAAGCGGGAGAGTAGGTAATTGCCACCTTACGACGAAGCCTCCGAGCAATCGGAGGCTTCTTTTTTTGGCTGCTGTTGTCATATAAATCTTATAAGTCATATAAATCTTATAAAACTTATGATGACGCGTGGTCTCCAGCCAGTCAGCGGCTTCTTCTGTTTTAGCAGCAGCTATCATATAAATTTTATAAGACTTATAAATCTTATAAAACTTATAATGACGCGGCGCGGCTTTCGGGCCGTTGGCACCTTCTTCTGTTAAGCTGCTGTTATCATATAAATTTTATAAGTCATATAAGCTTTATAAGACTTATAATGATGCGGCGTGGCCTCCGGGTAGACGGCGGCTTTTTGCTTAGCTGCTGTTGTCTTATAAATTTTATAAGACTTATAAGATTTATAAAAATTATGATGCGATTCAAGTCTCTCGGTGAGTGTGTGGCTGCTCACGGGGACGTCAGAGGGCGATAGAGAGAGAGACGTTGAATTGGCGGCGTGTGAGGTAGTTGGGGACTGCGTACTGGATGTTGTTGACATCTGTGACCCAGTAGTAGCTGCTTACGTTAGAGATGTCGAAGAGGTTGAAGACGTCGAGGGCTATCACGATACTGCGGAAGTGACGCCAGAAGTTGTAGGGGCGTACGCCGTCGGTTGGTGCTCCGACTAACTGGTAGCTGAGGCCAATGTCAACACGTTTGTAGGCCGGTGCGCGGAAATAGGATTGGTCGCGCGATATGCGAGGAGCAGTCATAGTCAGACCGTCGGAAAGAACTCCGCGCAATGCAAATTTCAGTTTGGGAAAACGTGGGAAGTAGTCGGTAAAAAAGAGACCTATGGCGTATCGCTGGTCGCTCGGCAGAGGTACTTTGACACCGTTGAGAGTCTGTCCGGTGTTCATCAGCGAGAAAGTGAGCCATGAGTCGGAACCCTCAACAAGCTGACCGAAGAGCTTGAAGTCAACACCTGCAATGTGACCTTTTGAGTCGTTAACACCCGAATAAGTCACTTTAAGATTATCGTATTCATACGATATCAGATTAGACAACACTTTGTAGTAAGCTTCGCCTGAAAGTCGGAAAGGCCGGTTGAGGGCACGGAAGGTATAATCTGTACCGACGATAAACTGAAGGCTTGAGGGTGATTTTATATCACGGTTAAGGGTGATAGTAGCATTCCCGAGGGCATCGTAAAGTGCCTGACGGTATTCTTTGTAGAAGGGTGACTGATAGTAGAGACCTACGGCAGCACGGTAATTCCAACGATTGTTTGAGGTGGGAGATACAGTGAAGTTGACACGTGGCGAAACCAGCATCTCCTTATTGAAATCCCAATAAGAGAGACGCAGACCGCCATTAAGAGTCATGTATGCCTTTTCAGTATCAAAATAATAGGTGTCCTCGGCAAAGAGTGCGAGTCGGTTAGCTGTGACGTCCTGACGTGATGACAGGTTATAAATCAGATGCACACCCTCGGGCTGTGTCGGAAGAGAGTATCCGGCAGAATCGCGCCATTCCCATTCCTTGGTACGGTCACGGAAATTCTCATGCTGCCATACAAGACCATAATTGATATTGTTACCCTTTACCACTGTCTGGCCACGCAGTGAAGCCTGTATCACCGAAGCACGAAGCCGGTTGCGGGCATGTTCCATATACTTGCCGACACCCAGTTCGCCACCGACAGCATCAGGGCCTCCGGTACCGGCCTGATCAAGCCAGTATTCACCCGATATGTCATAACTCACCAACTCGTTGGTAAGGAAAGCTGCAAGACCGAGTGCGAATGATGTGGCACGGTTTTTACGGTAATTGATATTGAAGGAACCTAAATATGTCTCAAACCGGTCTTTCTCCTGACCGTCAAAATAGACCTTGAAATTTTTGATATCTGACGATGTGCCGAAATTAGTCTCACGGTCGGTAGGTTTGAAATTATAGTGATTGAGCGCTATATTTCCAAGCAAGTTGAATGACAGTTTATCGCTCGGCTTATAAGTTATATTTGTCTGATAATCGAAATAAGACGGGTCATACTCGCCGCGTGTTTCAAGAGAACTTAACAGAGAATTGTTTTTCTTGAAACGTACGCCGTGCAGCTGTGAGAAACGACCGGAATTCTGACCTACAGTAAGCGAAGCTCCCATAAGCGAAGCATCAGCCTCAAGTTCGAAGGCTTCCGGGTCACGATAGGTTATGTCAAGCACCGACGACATTTTGTCGGCGTATCGGGCCGGGAAACCACCTGTAGAGAACTTCAGATTGTCAACCATATAGGGATTTATAATACTCAGTCCCTCCTGCTGGCCGCTGCGCATAAGCTGAGGCCGGTAGATTTCCACACCGTTGATATATACGGAATTTTCATCAAATGAGCCGCCACGCACGGAATACTGAGAACTCAGCTCATTAGATGAGTTGACTCCTGCCATAGTAGCAAGCATCGCTTCGACACTACCTCCTGAAGCATCGGGAGAGAGCCTGAAGGCATCTGCATCTATGCTCTGCATACCGTTGATATTGTTACGGAAACCGATGACTTCGACGTCCGACAGTTCGGACGTTTCAGGTGCCATACGTACATTAAGAGTCACCTCGCCTGAAGCATCAAGCAGAGAGCGAGTGACGGTTTTAAATCCGATACAGCTGAATATGACTTCGATAGTATCTGCCGGTACTACCGACAGCGAATAAGCGCCCTGAAGGTCGGTATTTGTACCTATGGCTGTACCCTTGATACGAACCGTTGCAAATTCGACGGGCTTATCCTCGTTGTCGGATACCTTACCTGAGATATGAACATTATCGGCAAGGGCATAAGCCACTGCTACTGAAGAAAAAAGGAAAACAAAAAAACGATGCTTCATTTCTGGAAAAAGACACCGACATTCATAGTGCCGGCGGGTTATTTATAAAGAAAGAACGTGTGGAATTCCTCTTTATTGCCGATGTATCAGTGGCAGAGAATAACTGCAGAGTGTGTCTCAGCCTACTGCACTTATTATGCGGCAGCTGATTGTATCGGGGTCAGCACCGGCATATCTGACGAGCAGACGGCACAGCCAGTCGCGGGTTCCCTCTATCGGCATCTCTTCACCGTAGACGTTGACAAGCATCATGAGGTGAGTAGTGGATTCAGAAAGTTTGGTACGTTCCTCATCGCTGGTGGGAGTACCGATACCGCCTTTGGCATCACGATACACAGGGAGACCTTCGATATTGAGCGGGCCGCGTCCTATACCGCAGTAAGGTTCATCATGACGACCGATACCGAGTACTACATTCTCACCTTCGATATGGTCAGCGTCAAAACCGCCTATGCTGTAACCGGCTTTAAGTGACACAAGATTGATAATATCTACCAAAGTAGTGAGGCGATACAGACCTTTTTTCTGTACTACACGTCGTGACAGCTGCTCGTTGGAGGGACGATAACGGTTGGGATCTTTGCCACATGCTTTATAGGCTGTACGTGTGGCTGCTATACCCGGACGGCGATTTATGTCAGGCACACTGAGTGCTGTACTCAGTTCCCGCTCCACTTCGCACAATTCCGCCCACAATTCGTCACCTGTGGGAGTATTTTTTACCTCAGCTTCTATCTGTATGACTTTCAGGTCAGGCGCACACGCCTTTATCTCGTCAGAAATTATGATATTCTTCATAATGGACCAATTAAAACGTAAAGTTAATATAAAAGGCAGAGACAATGAAGAAAAATTAGTAAATTCGCAGCAGAAAAAATTATAAAACATGGCTCAGAAACCCAGTATACCCAAAGGTACACGCGACTTCGGCGCCCAAGAAATGGCACGTCGCAACTATATATTCGATACCATACGCGAAGCGTTCAGAGTGTTCGGTTACAAACAGATAGAAACTCCCGCCATGGAGAACCTGTCGACCCTGATGGGAAAATATGGTGAAGAAGGCGATAAACTGTTATTCAAGATACTGAATTCCGGCGACTTCCTGAAGAGCTGCAGTGATGAAGAACTGTTAGAACGCCGTCTACCCTCGCTGACTAATAAAATGTGTGAAAAAGGTCTCCGTTATGACCTTACGGTGCCTTTCGCCCGTTTTGTTGTGCAGCACCGCAACGAGCTTCAGATGCCTTTCAAGCGTTTTCAGATGCAGCCGGTATGGCGTGCCGACAGACCGCAGAAAGGACGTTACCGTGAGTTCTATCAGTGTGATGCCGATGTGGTAGGCTCCGACTCACTCAATAATGAGATAGAGCTGCTGGAACTTATCGACATGGTTTACGGTAAACTCGGTATCCGCACTGCCATAAAGGTGAATAACCGTAAAGTCCTGACCGGTATTGCTGAACTTATAGGCCACCCTGATAAAATAGTCGATATAACAGTTGCTATTGATAAAATAGATAAAATAGGTCTTGAAAGTGTACAGCAGGAACTTCTTGAAAAGGGACTTGACCGTGAGGCAGTAGAGCGCCTGACACCGCTGCTCGAACTTCAGGGCAGTAATGACGAGAAACTGGCCGCACTCCGTGAACTTCTCAAAGATACTCCAACGGGTCTTAAAGGTGTCGAAGAACTGGAAACTGTGGTCAAAGGTTTTGATGAACTGGGACATGAATGTGAGTGTGATATAGATGTGTCATTGGCGCGTGGTCTTAACTATTACACCGGTACTATACTTGAAGTCAAGGCACTCGACGCTCAGATAGGCAGTATCACCGGTGGAGGCCGTTATGATAACCTGACGGGAGTGTTCGGTATGCCGGGTCTGTCGGGAGTCGGTATATCATTCGGTGCTGACCGTATCTATGATGTCCTTAATCAACTTAATCTATATCCGGCTGAACTGAGCGCATCAGTCAAGGTACTTTTCGCCAATCTCGGTGAGAATGAAGCTAAGGCAGCCCTTAAAGCAGTGGCTACGTTGCGTCGTAACGGTGTGAGTAGCCAGATGTATCCGGACAGTGCCAAACTGAAGAAACAGATGGCTTATGCCAACGCCGAAGGTATACCGTTTGTGGCAATAATAGGTGAGACTGAACTTGAAAACGGCTGTATTACACTGCGTAGTATGGCTGACGGCAGCCAACGTGAAGTGACTGCCGAAGAGATGATTGAGATACTGAAATAAAATTATATCATCTGACCGAAAAAATAAAAAGCCATGAAAGCGATAACGATGCAGCAATTTCTGGTGCGTCAGCCCTCATTCCCTGAGGAGCAACCCACCGATATATATTATCTGAAACTGTCAAACCGACTGCTTGACATTACCGTCGGCTCACATTTGCTTGACGGTATGCCCGATGTGCTGGTGCAGCGTGCTGTACTGACTGTGATAGGGTACTATCAGGACGTGATAGCTGACGGGGGCGTGTGGCGAGCTTTTATCACAGAGTCAAGACGTCTTTACGGTCGTACACTTCCATTCTATACACATGGTGAGGACTATATTGACTATGAGCTGAACCGCGAGGACGTGCGTTTCATAGTGTGGTATGCCATTGCCATGAGTTATGAAAAAATGCGAATGCTTTCTCCTGACAGCGAACTGGTGAGACGTGTTTCCGATTTGTGGTACGAAGAACTTGAGGCTCGTTATGATGATGCGCCTGAACCGGAGGGGTATCGTGTGCATCAGGAACTTGAAATCAGTAATCCTGCTGACGGACAGGGCTTGCTGAAGCTGGCCAACTGGCTGTTCATGCACAATTATCTTCTGACTCCAGCTTTTGCCCTCACCCTGTCGCACATAATGGCCGAACCGGGTCTGAGTGAGCCGGATAATATGCCGAAGCTATATGAACGTCTCGAACAAGCCATGATGGAAGACCCAACCGGTCCTCTGGCACTGTATCTGCGCGAATGGATTTATCTGATACTCGAAGGTCATCTGCCTCCTGCTGCTCCGGCACCTGCCGACGGAGAAGAAGCTGAAAAAATACATCCGTATTATGAGAAATTCGTAGCTGCTACTGATGGAAAGACCATAGCTTTCTTCAGTGACTACGAAAGTCTGAATCGTTTCTTTATTGACGTTCTGGGGTGGAGCGAAGGAGAAGAGCATCTTCCCCAACTGAAAGACGCACACGATTTCATACTGATGGTCAATCGTCAGAAAGGAATGTTGCTGGCCAAAGATATAGCACGTTGTATAGCAGCCCCCTCTAATCCCTGCTATGATGCTTCATACGCCCGTACACATGCCATAGACCTGCTGACCGAACGTGGTCGCTGTCCCCATGACCTGCTTGAACGTATATGGCACGAAGGCTGGTTGCCGGATGCCGTATTCCCGGGAGATTATCCTGACGAGGAAAGCCGTGTTGCAGCACATAGTCTCGTTACTGAGAATCATGACTTTATAGCACGTTGCTATCTACAGCAGTATTATCGTGGTGACTGAGGAATGAAAACCTATCATAGCTGTCGAGTGTTGATAATACAAATATCAACACGACGACACTATGGAAAACATAATTTCAAACAGTACAGTAGCTGCCGCTACAGTGACGGCAGTTCCCGATATAAATATGCTTGCCGAGAGATTTGGTCAATTGTCAGGACAGCTTGAACGTATCGAACCGTATACAGGGCCATGTCCGGAATTCAAACCGGTCACTCAATCTGATATGGCGTTAATAATGACTTATCTGGAGCAAGCCCCCGGACGCACTACCGATTACAGTTATGGTGGAATCCTCATGTGGGTGGACTACTTTAAATATGAATACTGTATTATCGAAGATACACTTTTCATCAAAGGAGCAGTCGAGAATGACCTTTCGCGCGAATCGTTCGCAATGCCGATAGGACGTCTGCCACTGTCACAGTCATTAGGAATACTCAAGGCATGGTGTGAGCGTCATGGCACACCTCTGGTGATGTCAGCCATACCCTCCGAAGGTCTTGAGTCCTTGCGTCCTTTCCTGCCAAAGTCAGTGGAGTTGCTGACAGACTGGGGTGATTATCTTTATGATGCGGTCGACCTCGCTCAGCTGAAAGGTAAACGCTATTCTAAAAAGCGTAATCATGTCAATCAGTTCATGAACGGCGTGGCTGACTGGCACCTTGAACCACTGACGGCTGCCAATGCCGGTGAAGCAATGGCATTTATGGATATATTTGACCTTGAAGGTGATGATACTCCTATGGCCATAGAGGAAAGACAACTCACCCGCAATATGGTGCAGGCCATAGCCGACGGAGACTGTGTTATGGAAGGAGCGCTGCTGTATGCCGACGGTAAAGTGTGTGCCTTTACAATAGGTGACCGGCGCGGTGATACCTTATTCATACATATAGAGAAAGCCACACGCCATGTGCCCGGCAGCTATGAGGCCATAAATACACTCTTTGCCCGTAGCATGACCGAGGCATATCCAGAGATAAAGTATATCAACCGCGAAGACGATTCAGGTGATGAAGGACTCCGTTTCGCCAAGGAATCATATCACCCGGTTGAGGTACTGAAAAAGTACAATGTGATATTCTGACACAATCCGCCATGAGCGACGCATTAGTAATCATACCCACCTATAATGAGATAGAAAACATCTCGAATATCATCGACACAGTGATGGCGCTGCCCGAAGGCTTTGATGTGCTTGTGATAGACGACGGTTCGCCCGACGGCACTGCCGATGCTGTGCGCGACAAAATAGAACAGTATCCGCTGCGTGTTCACCTTGAATGTCGTGTAGGCAAGCTGGGCCTCGGTACAGCCTACATACACGGCTTCAGGTGGGCTTTGTCACGCGGCTATGAATATGTCATCGAGATGGATGCTGACTTCTCGCACAGTCCTGCTGACCTGCCGCGTCTATACAAAGAGTGTCGTGATCGTGGCGCCGATGTATGTGTCGGGTCTCGCTATATCAGCGGAGTCAATGTTGTCAATTGGCCTATGGGCCGTGTGCTGATGTCGTATTTCGCTTCGGCATACGTGCGTATGGTCACACGTATGCCTCTGCGTGATTCTACGGCAGGTTTTGTATGTTACAGGCGCCGCGTGCTTGAGAATATCGGCCTTAACCACATACAGTTCAAAGGATATGCTTTCCAGATAGAGATGAAGTTCAAGGCATGGTGCAGTAAATATAAGGTGGTAGAGATACCGATTATATTTGTCAATCGACAGTTAGGCACTTCCAAGATGAACAGTTCTATTTTCGGTGAGGCGGTGTTGGGAGTTATGAAGCTGCGTCTGCAGGCACTTACAGGGAAGTTGCTTCCAAAGAAATAAGACTAGTCTTAAGTAGTACTTAAAAATTAAACGATAAGTATGTTTTGAGTTACAGTTTTTGAATCTTCATTAATTTTTAAGAGCTACTTATTTGACGATACCTTTTTCAAGATATTCTGCCAGATTGGTACGTACCTGTTCGCCTGCCCGTTCGGCAGCTACTTTGGCCATGTCTGAATCTACCATTATATTGACAAGCTGTTCAAATGAAGTTTTCTGAGGATTCCAGCCGAGTTCCCGACGGGCTTTGGAGGGATCGCCAAGCAGATTTACCACATCGGTAGGGCGGTAGAAATCGGGTGACACCTCTATCAGTACCTTACCGGTGTTGACGTCTATACCTTTCTCGTTTTCGCCTTCGCCTTCAAAGCGAAGCTCTATACCGGCACGTCTGAAAGCATACAGACAGAATTCACGTACGGAATGTTGTTCGCCTGTAGCAATTACATAATCATCGGGGACAGGTTGTTGCAGAATCAGCCACATACACTCCACGTAATCACGGGCGTAGCCCCAATCACGTTTCGACGACAGATTGCCTAACAGCAGTTTCTCTTGTTTGCCCTGTGCTATACGTGCCGCTGCCAGAGTTATCTTGCGTGTTACGAAAGTCTCGCCGCGTCGTTCGCTCTCATGGTTGAAAAGTATACCCGAGCAGGCGTACATACCGTATGCCTCACGATACTCTCTGACAATCCAGAAACCATAGAGTTTTGCCACTGCATACGGGGAATAGGGGTGAAACGGAGTGGTTTCACTCTGGGGCACTTGCTCCACTTTGCCGTAAAGTTCTGATGTGGAAGCCTGATATATTCGGCACGAGTCGGTGAGACCGCATAGTCGAACCGCTTCGAGTACCCGCAGTACGCCTGTAGCATCAACGTTGGCTGTGAACTCAGGAGAATCAAAGCTAACCTGAACGTGACTTTGAGCAGCCAGATTGTAAATCTCATCGGGGCGTACCTTCTGCACCACCTGCATTATAGATAGGGAGTCGGTCAGGTCGGCATAATGGAGATGAAAGCACGGGTGTCCTTCAAGGTGAGCTATACGCTCCCGGAAATCAACTGACGAGCGGCGTATGATACCATGTACATCATATCCTTTCTCCAGAAGCAGTTCGGAGAGATAGGAGCCATCTTGTCCGGTGACACCTGTTATCAAAGCGGTCTTCATTTCTTATAATATCGGAGTATTGGTTTTACTTATTACTGTCGGCCGTACACTTACCTCATGGAGTAACGAATATGTGTGCCGAGCCTGAAAATTATAGCTACAAATTTAGCAACCAACAGTCGAAAACGGGCAAAATAAGCTGAAAAAAGTGACTCAGACTGCCAAAAGGAGTGTTAAAAACCGCTTACAGTCATGTGGGGTTTGTCTGAATAAAGTTAAATTGTTAATTTTGCATCTTGCAATGCGACCAAGTCGGCCCGTGACTCAGTGCGGGTACCGTCATTGCGTCACTCCAGAAGCAGAACAAAGCGTATGAAGGTATTGAAATTCGGAGGTACCTCGGTAGGAACAGCCGAGAGCCTTGAAAATGTAAAGAAGATAGTCGAAAGTATCAACGGTGAGGCCGTCGTGGTGGTATCGGCACTTGGCGGTCTGACCGACAAGCTGATAGCTACTGCACGACAGGCAGCCGCTGGCGACCCCGGCTACAAAACCGAGATAGAAGGCATACGCCGCCGTCATCATGACATTATCGGACGTGTAGTGCCTGTCTCCCGCCGCGACGCCGTGACGGCCGAGGTGGACAGACTGCTCGACGAAATGGAGCGTAATTATGACGGTGTCAATCTGCTGCTCAATCTGTCGGCGCGTACACTCGACGTGATAGTAAGTTTCGGCGAACGTATGTCAAGTCACATAGTGGCGGCAATGATAGAGGATGCCAGTCGCTATGACTCACTTGACTTCATCAGAACCGAAGTGTGGTTCGGACGGAGTATAGCCGATATGGCACTGACAGAAAAAGGTATAAAAGATGTGCTCGGACATGGCGGCTACCGCTATGCCATAGTACCCGGTTTTATCTCAACTGACCGTGACAGCGGTAGGATAACCAATCTCGGTCGTGGCGGCAGTGACTTTACCGCTGCTCTTATAGCGGCAGCCCTTGATGCCGAATTGCTTGAAATATGGACAGACGTCGACGGCTTCATGACGGCTGACCCTCGTGTCATACCTACGGCAAGAGTGTTGTCGCACATGTCGTTTGTCGAGAGTATGGAACTGTGTTCATACGGTGCCAAAGTTATATATCCCCCCACTATATATCCGGTGTTCCATAAGAACATACCCATAAAGATATTGAATACGTTCAATCCTACTGCTCCGGGCACACTTATAACCGACCGTAAAGGTGATGACGGACGTATAGCCACAGGTATATCTTCGGTAAAGGATACATGTCTTATCATACTGCACGGCGAACTGACAACGAATGTTGCCGAGATTAATTCTCGTACCTACAACGCTCTTGCCAAGAATGGTGTGAGTGTGCTGTTAGTGTCACCTCCGGCACAGCAGGAGGCCTTCTCATTTGCTGTGGCGGGAGCTGATGCCGATACAGCCGTGAAGGTGCTTGAAGAGGAATATGCTCCCGAACTTGTCGACGGCACACTTAGCGAGATACACCGTCAGGACTGTCTCGCCACGATAGCTGTGGTAGGAGATGACCTAAAGGCATATCCCGGACTGGGTACACGTCTTATCAATACGCTCGAACGTGCCGGCATAAGAGTACATGCCGCTTCGTCCGGAGTATCGGAGACGACCATAACACTTGTTACAGGTCAGGAAGATGTGGCTGAGGCAATGAGACTAATACACGGTATGCTTTTCGATAATCCCGCTGAATGATAAAGTCCAGGTAGGAGTGAAAGATGAGGCGTTCAGGATTGTTTATAATAGTAAGCAGCTTTTAAAAATTAAACGATTGTTCGTTAATTTTTAAGTGCTATTTACCCAAAATAATAAGACAGAAAATTATGGATATAAAGAAAGCAGTCTACGAGATAAGCAACGCCGATGTCAATAAGTGTCCCGCTACGGACGTACCCGAATATGCATTCATAGGGCGTTCTAACGTAGGGAAATCGTCACTCATCAATATGCTGGCCAAAAATAACAGTCTGGCCAAAACTTCACAGAAACCCGGTAAGACCCTACTTATCAATCACTTCAGGATAGATGACGGTAAGTGGTATATAGTCGATTTGCCGGGTTACGGCTATGCAGCCAGGGGCAAAGACCAACGTCGTGAGATAAGTCGTATAATCGAAGAGTACATACTGGGACGCCAGCAGATGACCTGTCTCTTCGTACTGCTTGACATACGTCACAAGCCTCAGAAGATAGACCTTGAGTTTCTTGAGTGGCTCGGTGAGCATCATGTGCCTTTTGCCATAGTGTTTACCAAAGCTGATAAACTTGGTCCTGTAGCCGGAGCCAGGATGGTGGAAGAGTATAAACAGGTACTGAGACAGACATGGGAAGAACTGCCTCCGATATTCGTCACTTCGTCTGAAAAGAGTACGGGCCGTCAGGAACTGCTCGATTATATCGGAGACATTAACAGCCGGCTGGCACAGGAGAAAAATAAACCCCTTGAAGAGCTGCGGCAGCCTGCAAATAATCAATCCATGACAAATGAACCTTAAAAAACTCATAAACAGTAATAACCGCTTTTCAGAGATAGTCAGATTCGGCCTTGTAGGCGGTCTGGCTACTGTGCTGCAATATGGCATATATGTGGTGTTTGTACATGTCGTTGGAGTGAGAGCCGTGCCATCGACCATGATAAGCTATGCTATAAGTTTTATCTTCAATTATATACTGTCGAGCTATTTCACCTTCCACAAACAACCCACAACCCGTAATGGACTTGGTTTTACGCTGAGTCACCTTATCAATATGGGTCTTCAGACCGGTCTGGTGGCCATATTTAAGGAGATTGTAGGCCCTATGCTGGCACTGTTGCCGGCGATGGGCATATGTATACCGGCTAATTATCTGATGGTGCGGTTTGCATTTACAAGTAAATATTTCCAGAGCAAAGGCGAGCGAAAAGAAGCTATAGCCGATGCCGATACAGAATAGCTTAACCTTATCAAACCTGAAAACGAACAATGAAAAAGATTGCAATGGCCTCCGATCACGCAGGCTATGAGATGAAAGAGCACATCAAGCAATATCTGCTTGAACAAGGCTATGAGATAA
Organism: Bacteroides sp.; assembly: GCA_014801815.1. Taxonomy (GTDB): domain Bacteria; phylum Bacteroidota; class Bacteroidia; order Bacteroidales; family Muribaculaceae; genus Lepagella. The sequence goes on from JAAVDM010000052.1 coordinate 12,495, forward strand.
CTGACTTCGGCACTGACACCGATGCTTCGTGTGACTATGCCGATTATGGTCATAAGGCTGCCCGCGCCATAGAGCAGGGAGTGTGCGACTGTGGCGTATGCTTCTGCGGCTCGGGCGAGGGTATGGCCATGACTCTCAACAAACATCGCGGTATACGTGCCGGCTTGTGCTGGTGTGTAGAAGTGGCACGCCTCATACGTCAGCATAATAACGCCAACGCTGTTGTGATGCCGGGACGTTTCATAACCATGCAGGAAGCCGAGGCCATCACCGATGCCTTCCTGAACACTGACTTCGAGGGCGGACGTCATCAGCGCCGCATCGACAAGATAAACTGCGACTGAACGGTATGGCACACTTCATCATATCACTCGACCGTATGCGTATGTTCGGGCGTATAGGCGTCTTTGAACAGGAGCGTATTGTAGGCAATGAATTTGTGCTCGATGTCCGTGTCCGTATAGATGCTGACCGAGTCAGCAACGATGATGTGGAAGGCACAATATCCTATGCCGATATCTACGATGAGGTAAAGAGGGTGATGGAGAAGCCACATCGTCTGCTTGAAACAGTGGCATCTGAAATAGGTCAGCGTTTGCGCGTACGTTGGCCTGAGATTATAGATGGTAATGTAAGTATCACGAAATCAGTGCCTCCTATAAGCGGATTCGATGGCTCGGCAAGTGTGGCGTATTTTTTTTGAAAAAAACACGCTCAAAAATTTGCATATTCGTCAAAAAGGTACTAATTTTGCACTCGCAAATCGGAACACGACGCGCATGGTTCGTTAGCTCAACTGAATAGAGCATCTGACTACGGATCAGAAGGTTGCAGGTTTGAATCCTGCACGAATCACCAC
>JAAVDM010000053.1 GCA_014801815.1 Bacteroides sp.
TTGTCAATGTTCTCTCTGCGTCCCGGTCACTCTCTCTTTGGAAGAGGTCGTTTCCGTTTTGCGAGTGCAAAGTTACAACCGTTTTTGACGCTGTGCAAATATTTTTATGTTCTAAAGCATATTTTACCCATTTCAGAGCCGTAATTTATTATCACTTAACGTAATCAATAAATGTTAAAATATGTACATAAATATTAATACAACAAATTGGAGATAAAAGGGTACCACCGGAGGAGAGATTCGGAGGGAAGTCAGGACAAGAAAACCGAAGTTGGAGAGCTTTAGGGAGTCATTTTACTAACTCGGTAAAAAGGCGGTCAAAGGTATAATCTAATATTGAGAGACCGGCGGCATGAGCAGCAAGAGGTGACGTGGAGTGTGAAGGCGGGGTACTCGCAGAAGGAACGGACGAAGTAGAAGAGGAAGAAGAGCCGGAGGGTAAGAGCGAAGCGGTGGGAGGGAGGTAGGCGATACCGGGATGGGATGGGGAGGTCTGGAGACAGGCGCTCTTAGCCGCGACAAGCCAGCGGTAGCGTTCTTCAACGGGGCTGTCGGCAAAGGGAACACCGGAGCGTTCGAACAACTGTAGCTGGTGACGCAGACGTTCGAGGTTTACACGGGGGTCAAAGGCAGTAAGGCGTTTCGGGTCGAGATATATGGCACAACGTAGCCAGCGGCGGCGCTTACACATCATCAGCAGACCGACGTTGATAAATTCCTCGCGCTCCACACGCGGCACATAGCGTATCACAGCATATTCATACAGGAGGTTATCGGGAGTGACATTATCGGAGGGGACACTACACATCTGCTTAGTCATGGGAATAATGCTTAGTCATGGAAAAAACGTGGTCAGCGATTCAGGAGAGAGCGCTCCTGTTTGGCACGTTCCACAAACGGACGGGTATTAGCCAGACGGCCGGTGAGAAAACGGCGGTAAGTTTCACGGTGTTCAGCAGCCGTAATACCACTCTCAGGCTCATCGAGCCAGCTCTCGGGTATAAGGTCGACTATCTTTGACAAAGTGCGCGGTGTGATAGCCTGACGCATCAGGCTGTCGGCCTCATCAAGACGAGTAGCCAAAGGCAGCAGCGCATGATGACGTATATACGGGAACGGGTCAGCGATAGCCTCCTCGACAGGACGCCACGAATGATGAAAATAAAGCGCGGCACCGTGATCGATAAGCCACACCTCACCGTTCCAATTCATCATGTTCGGATTGAGTCGGCTGCGGTCCACATTAGTCAGGAAAGAATCAAGCCACACTAGCTTAGAAGCCGTAAGCGGGTCAATAGTATTTACGGCAGGGTCAAAAGTTGTGGCACGGTCAAGAAAATGAAGACCCAGATTTAGTCCCTCCGACTTGCGTAGCAACTCCTGTATCTCAACATCCGGTTCGGTGATACCGAAAAGATGATCAAGGTCAAGCAATACAAGTTCGGGCACCTTGAACTTAAAAGCCTTCGCCACAAGACCACCGACAAGCTCGGCTATTAGACTCTTGGCACCGTGACCGGCTCCGAGCAGCTTGACAGCATACCGGAAGCCATCGTCGGCCTCGCCGAGAGCAGGCAGTGAACCTCCCTCGCGCAGAGGTACGATATAACGCATAAGTTTCTGACGGCGTAATTCCATAATATTATGACTGTGCAGGGTCTGAAGAAGCTATCTTGGTAAGCGCGGTTTCTATCTGACGAGCCAATGTAGCATTAGCCTTTATATAATAATAAAGGTCAGCTACGGAATCAAGGCTGTCACCCTTACGTGTGGCAGGGACATCGGAAGAAGCAATTTTGTCGGCCACATGCTGTGCCGCGTCCTTACCGCTGGCCGGCATAAGCGCCTCGGCACCGGCTGAAAGACGGTCGGACGAAGTGAACATCTGACTGTTGGCCACAAAAGTAAAACAAGACTCAAGCAATTCGGGCCATAATTCTAGGTCAACACGTGTCTGAAGCGAATCAAGGCAGAGGCTTGTGCGGTGGGCACTGCGCAACAGACCCTCGACCGCAGGACGATTCTCAAGGTCAGACGGCAAATGAGAAGGTTTGTAAAGGTCGGCCATATCACTGAAACTGAAATCAGGATTGAATTTACTGTCGGCTTTACGCGCACTAAGCGGAGTAGTAACAGCATAACAGTAAGCCATAAAATTATTAAGGCAGTGCATCACCACAGGTATAGTCTTCTTGAGTTTGTCGGTCTCCTGAGCTTCATGCAGTTTACGCTGACGTTCAAGCTCGGAAGTGACATCTATTTCTGACTTCATCGAACCCACAGCATTCAGGAAGAAGCCTAATATGACAAGACCGCACATAACCTCAACGGCTGTGACAGCCTGAGCGCCGGCATGAGCGGGAGTATAGTCACCGAAACCCAGAGTTGTAATAGTCACTATACTATAATAAAGCCACGAACCATAGTCAACCCCTCCCCCATCGGGTATACGGAACTGACCGTCGGGCAAAGCCCAGTATATAAGAGCAAAAAAAGGCATCAAACCTATGTAGATGCATATCCATACTAACGGACGCACGTTTGACACCACATGAAACAGATGGCGGATTCGGTCGGACAAACTCATATCTTTTCGTTTTTAATATTGTAATTTATATAAAAGCAACAGGCGGAGAGCCGCGTACAGTCCTCCGTCTATTACAACACCTCAACGCGGTGTTTTGTTAGTCTATGTGTCTGTCCGTTATGAGGATTGATTACTATGTCCGAACAGAATACAATTCACATAGTATAAGCATTGAATCCACCGTCAACTACAGCTATGGTACCGGTCACAAAAGCGGAAGCGTCACTAATCAGATACTGTATTGTGCCGCACAGTTCCTCGGGACGGCCGAAGCGTTTGAAAGGTGTCTGCCTTATAACATCGGCACCGCGTTCAGTCAGACTGCCGCCCTCATTAGTAAGCAAGCGACGGTTCTGATTGGTGATAAAGAAACCGGGAGCTATGGCATTGACACGTATGCCGCTACCGAATTTAGCAGCAACCTCATTGGCGAGGAAAGCTGTGAAATTGGATATACCGGCTTTGGCAGCCGAATATCCGGCCACACGTGACAGAGGTCTGAAAGCAGCCATCGACGAAAAATTGACTATCGTACCCTGCCCCTGTTTCACCATAGGGTGCAGAAATACCTGCGTCGGAAGCACCGTACCCGTGAGATTAAGATTGAGCACACGCTCAAACTCATCTATACTGACATCGAAGAATGTCGAACCGGGTGGTATTACAGCACCGGGCATATTGCCGCCGGCAGCATTGAGCAATGAATCCACACGTCCGTAGGTGTCGAGGACGGTGCGGCAGGCAGCCTCCATATCACTCTGCGAAAGCACATCACCGTGTACGAATATCGCTTCTCCACCGTCACGGCGTATATCAGCCGCAATCGCTTCACCTTCAGCCTCACGGCGTCCTATGACAGTGATTCGCGCACCCTGCGTGGCCAGATAACGGGCTATACAATCGCCCAACACACCTGTACCGCCGGTTATAACCACACTCTTGTCTTTGACTGAGAATAGCTCGTTCATGGTATTATTGTCTTGTTTAGTTTTCAGTTTCCTATTAATGAATCACTTCCGCCATCATGAAAAGCACTACGGGCGAGAGTGATAACAAGCCCCACCCGTTGCTGTATACCATGCGGATGGAGCAGTGTCAGAAATTTTATCCACAAGTCAGTTGTTTTTGATGAGGGCTTAAGAAGTATGAGCGGACTGCAAAATTAATAAAATTTGCTAACTTTGCGGCATGGATTGGTTTCAGAATCTTTTCACACAGCACTCGGCCGTACAGGCTGTGTCGCTGTTATCGGTAATCATCGCTATCGGTCTCGGCCTCGGCAAGCTCAGAGTAGCCGGAATATCGCTCGGTGTTACCTTCGTGTTCTTTACCGGTATTCTCGCAGGCCATCTCGGATTTTCGATTGACGAACAGATGCTGGTCTATGCCGAGAATTTCGGTCTTGTACTGTTCGTTTACGAACTTGGTCTGAAAGTAGGCCCCGGTTTCTTCAGTTCGTTCCGTTCAGGAGGCATACGTCTCAACAGCATCGGATTGGGGCTGGTGCTTGCAGGCGCCGCGTTCACCGTAGCTCTCAGCTATGCTTTCGGAGTGCCTATGTCGGATATGGCAGGTATAATGTGCGGTGCCACCACCAACACCCCGGCTCTCGGCGCAGCGCAACAAGCACTGCAGCAGCTCGGTGTCGACGCCAACGGCGCGGCCCTAAGCTGTGCCGTCACTTATCCGCTCGGAGTAGTAGGCGTCATCATCGCTCTGGTAGTACTGCGTAAGGTTCTGGCCCGGCCGGCCGACCTGCAGGCACATCCTCACGACGATGCCGACCATACGTTTGTGGCCGAGTTCGCTATCTCAAACCCGGCACTTTTCGGACTTACCATAAAGGATATACGCCGCTCGTCAGGTGCCAAGTTCGTTATCTCGCGTCTGTGGCGCAACGGTCAGGTAAGTATCCCCGGCCCTGACGCCAAGCTGGAGCAAGGAGACCATGTACTGGCTGTCTGCAATGACAACGAGGTTAAGGCACTGACCGTAATCTTCGGCGAACGTCTGCACAAGGATTGGAATAAATCAGACATCGACTGGAATTCGGTTGATAAGGAACTGGTGTCACAGAAAGTGGTCATAAGTCGGCCCGGTCTGAACGGCAAGCGTCTCGGCGCCCTGAAACTGCGCAATCAGTATGGTGTCAATATCAGCCGTGTGTCACGTGCCGGGACACGACTGCTGGCTACACCGGGACTTGTGCTGCAGCTCGGCGACCGCCTCACAATAGTGGGTGAGGCCGAAGCCGTCAAACGTGTAGCCGACCTTCTGGGTAATTCGGTAAGTGACCTCAAGGACCCCAATCTGGCGGCTATATTCATAGGTATGGTTCTCGGTCTGATATTAGGTTCGATACCCATACTCATACCGGGCATATCGACACCTATCAAGCTCGGTCTCGCAGGCGGCCCGATTGTAGTCGGCATACTTATGGGACGATTCGGTCCACAGATGCACCTTGTCACCTATACCACGCGCTCGGCCAACCTCATGTTGCGCGGCATCGGACTCTCGCTCTATCTCGGCTGTCTCGGCCTGCAGGCAGGCGGCTCATTTATCGAGACAATCATGCGGGCAGAAGGTCTGCTCTGGGTAGCGCTCGGATTCATTATTACTCTTGTGCCCACACTGCTTGTAGCATGGGCAGCTATGAGGCTATGGCATCTCGATTATGCAACAGCCTCCGGTATGGCCTGCGGTGCTATGGCCAACCCTATGGCATTGAATTATGCCAACGACAACTGTGAGGGTGATGATGCTGCCGTAGCCTACGCTACTGTCTATCCGCTTTCAATGTTCGCAAGAGTAGTGGTAGCACAGCTGTTGGTGCTAATCTTCGTATAGAGCTTCGCAGAGTTTAAGCATATCATGTAATTTTTATAATTTTCCTCTTCTCCGACACGTTAAATATCATAGGGACTCCCACCGTTGGGAGTCACATACTACATCATGCAAGACAACAACGATTTCCTCAGTCTGATAACCGAACGCGTCCTTGACGGAGGCGAAGTAAGTCATGCCGAAGCTGTGCGTCTGGCCTCATGGCCGGATCTTGACGCTCTGTGCGATGCGGCCGACCGTATCTGCCGGGCAACACAGTCATCACAGATTGACAGCTGCTCCATAGTCAATGCTCGCAGCGGTATGTGCGGTGAGGACTGCAAATGGTGTGCGCAGGCCACCCGTCATCATACAGGGTGCGCCACCTATAACTTTATTAATCCCGACGAGGTCATGCACCATGCCCACCGCAATGAAAGCGAAGGCATAGGCCGCTTCTCGCTTGTCACCAGCGGGCGTGCCGTCTCAAAGCGTGACCTGACAAAATTCTGTGACCTTTACCGTCGCCTCACAGAAGAAACAGACCTCTATCTGTGTGCCTCTATGGGTCTGCTCGACGATGAAGCCATGCAAATGCTGGCCGAAGCCGGTGTGCGCCGCTATCACTGCAATATGGAAACCTGCGAAGAACACTTCGCCACTCTCTGCACCACCCACACACCTGCCGACAAACGTGCCACCATAGCAGCCGCCCGCCGTGCCGGTATGGAAGTCTGCTCCGGAGGTATCATCGGCATGGGCGAAACAATGGAACAGCGCGTTGACTTCGCCCTACAGCTGCGGGACCTCAACGTTGACTCGGTGCCTATCAATATTCTCAATCCCATTCCCGGCACACCGCTTGAGAACATACCCCTCATCAGCGAAGAAGATATAATACGCACGGCAGCCATGTTCCGCTTCGTACTGCCCCGACAGTCGATACGCTTTGCCGGAGGCCGTATGCGTCTCTCCGATGCCTCAATGTCGCGGATGCTGCGCGGCGGCGTCAACGGTGTCCTGATGGGCGACATGCTTACCACCGTCAGCAATCAGATAGCCGACGACCGCCGACTCTTCGCCCGCACCGGCTGGGACTTCTGACCCGGTGCCTCTTGTAATAACTATAACCTCAACCATAAACAACCCCAATGCCCTCTCCATCTATTTATCGTCTCGCCGCTCACGCCGGCCTTCCCATAGGTCTTCTTCTGACCTTTATGTCAGCCTGTATGTTACTCAGCATACACTACCCCTCTCTTCCGCTGGCACTTGTCGGCACCATACTCATACCGGTATGTCTCCTCACATATATGCGCCGCATTTCAGTGCGTCTGCCGATGTACAACAAATTTGTACCCATGTGGCTTTTCGCCATGTACTCCATCATTTTCGGCACGCTGATATGCACTCTCCTCTCAGCCCTGTACGTCATCTTCATAGAGCCGGACTTTATCAACGTCTACCTTGACACAACTATGGCCCAGCTCAATGAAAACCTCACAGGTGAACTTCAACAGGCACACCAGCGCAACCTCGAACTCATCAACATGGCCCGCGAACGACATCTTCTCCCCTCACCTCTTGAGTTTATCTCCTCCTTAGCATGGAGCACAGCTTTCTTCGGCACGTTACTCTCCATTCCTCTCGCACTAATAACGGTGCGTCGCCGACGTGTGGCCGGCAATATTCTCTGACCCCTGACCCACTCTTCCAAGCCCTATGGATATTTCTGTCATCATACCCTTGTATAACGAGGAGGAATCACTGCCCGAACTCACCAACTGGATAAGCCGGGTCATGCGTGACAACGGTTTCTCATACGAGATAATATTTGTCAACGACGGTTCGACTGATGGTTCTCTGCGGGTCATAAAGGAACTTACCACCACCGACCCGGAACACATACACGCCATCTCTTTCTCACGCAACTACGGTAAGTCGCCCGCACTCAACTGCGGGTTCAGGCGTGCTACCGGTGATGTAGTCATAACTATGGATGCCGACCTGCAGGACAGTCCGGACGAAATTCCGGAACTCTACCGTATGATAACAGCCGAGGGTTATGACCTTGTGTCGGGCTGGAAGAAAAAACGTTATGATCCGCTCTCGAAGACCATACCTACCAAACTCTTCAATGCCACTGCACGCCGTGTCAGCGGCATACACAATCTACACGATTTCAACTGCGGACTCAAAGCCTACCGCAACGATGTTGTGAAGCATATCGAGGTCTACGGTGACATGCACCGCTATATTCCCTATCTGGCAAAAAACGCCGGTTACAAGAAAATAGGTGAAAAAGTGGTGCAGCACCGGCCCCGTAAATACGGTCAGACCAAATTCGGACTCGACCGCTTCGTAAACGGCTATCTCGATTTGGGCACACTCTGGTTTCAGTCTAAATTCGGCGTCAAACCCATGCACATCTTCGGTCTATTCGGTTCGCTGATGTTTCTGTTGGGATTTGTGGCTGTCTGTGTGGTACTGATTCTGAAGATTATCAGTCTATGTTCGGACTCGTACCATTTCTACGTCACAAATTCGGTCTACTTCTACCTCTCGCTGGCAGCTATGGTGATGGGGCTTCAGTTCTTTCTCACAGGTTTCATCGGTGAGCTTATAGCCCGTAATGCTCCCGAACGTAACAATTACCTTATCTCCGAACAATGGTGAGCCTGCTGTCCAGACGTCTGCTGCCCTATACTATAGGAGCGGCCATGCTCGCAGGTATCGGTGCCTGCAACAGTGACGAGTGTTATGACAACCGCAATTCGCTTCCGCTCGCCGGCTTCTATACAGCGACCGAGACTCCTGAAGCCGTATCTATAGATTCGGTGAGTATATACGCCATCGGGGCGCCGGGCGACTCGGTACTTCACGACTCGGTGCGTACACTCTCGCAGACTTATCTACCTTTCCGTATCGACGGCAACGCCTCACGTGTACGTTATGTGATACGTTATCTGCAGGGCAATTTAGGACGTTTAGGCATAGCAGACACCATCTCTCTGAGCTATGACATTGAGCCGAAGTTTGTGTCTGCCGCCTGCGGAGTAGTGTACATATTCCGCATCACCGACATCTCAACCACGCGCTACTGCATCGACTCGGTGACGTGTCCGCGTGGCTATATAGATAATGTGGCTGTCGAGAATATCCATATCTATTTCCGTGTCAATACCGTCGACGATGAAAATACCTGACCGTCACCATCTGCTTCTGCTCATAATACTGCTTCTGTGTCCTTGCCTCGCAGGGGCTCAGAAGAAAGTCACACCCGTTGACAATGACCCCAACAAGCCCGAACAGCCTATACTGCACTATTACGACAAGCACGGCAATCAGCTCAAAGAGCCGGTTCTGTTTCTCGCCGACCTCGACACGGTGACAAAGGTCAAATCCGGCCCTGTCTATCCTCTCCTTGATGCCGTCACGGTAGGTGTGGACTTTTTCGATGCCATAATGAAACTGGCGGGACAGTCATACACATCTTTCAGTGCCTCCGGACAACTCTCTCTGTACAACTGGATATTGCCTACCGTCGAAATTGGCATAGGTCAGGCAGATAATACCCCCGATGCCAACAATTATCGCTACCGCTGCAAGACCTCACCATTTTTCAAGATAGGTTTTGACTACAATTTTCTCTACAAGAGTACTCCTGACTATCAGGTGGGACTCGGTCTGCGCCTCGGTTGGTCAGCTTTCCGGTATGATATCACCGATATCACCATCTCCTCCGACTATTGGGATGAAACCAACCGATTCTCTCTCCCGACTCAAAGCGCCTCGGTATTATGGGCTGAAGCTCTGCTCGGTATTAAAGTGAAGATAGCCGGCCCCATCTCTATGGGCTGGTCATTTCGCTATCACCGGCGGTTGCACACACGCCCCGGCGCACAGTCCAACCCTTGGTTTGTGCCAGGTTACGGAGGCAATTCCTCAATAGGGGGCACTTTTTCCGTATTCTACACCCTGCCACTCGCCCGGCACCGCACGGCCACTGTGACACCCGACATAACAACCGGTACCGAAGGTATCCCGGTACCTCTACAAACAGAAAAGAGAGAGTAAGAGATATAGGGCGGGCATAGTCAGACTACGCCCGCCCTATATCTCTTACTCTCTCTTTTCTTAATACATCGGAGTGAACGGAGCTGATTTTTTAAGTTTGCCTGTTATGTCACCAACCATGTCAGAGCTGTGTGAAGTATCGAGCTTCAGCACCGATGCTCCCTTGCGAAGGTCACATTTGGTAAGGTCGACATAATAATAACCCGGATTGGTGACAATATCGAAATAATACTGACGGTCGCGTAGGTTAGCGAAGCTGCGCCACTGTGTGCTTGACACATTAGGCTCACCCTGTATCAGATAAGTGTAAGGTACACAAGCATTAACCAAAATGCTACGGCAGATGCTCACACCTAAAGAAGTCTCTTTAACTGCCTCGACATGGTGAGCAAAATAATTGGCACGCACACAACGGTCAGGACTCGAAACCGTACCCGGCAACATATTCTGACCGCCTATCTTGTTCCAATAGTCGATAATAGCCGTCATCTTGGGCCACTGCGGGTCGTTGGTCATGGCACGGACATCGCCCGGGTCATAGACACGCACCACACCGTTATCAAACTCCAGTATGGCACTCTTGCCCGAGGCATCGGTTATACCCCAGTGAAGAGCCGATACCGTACCGCCGTCGAACGTAGCGCCGCCGAGCGAGAAATTATGCTCTTCAAGTACCTTAACCACCTCATCGGTAGTTGCATTCATATCAAGCAGCCACGCCACAAACATAGCCATCGAGATAGGCGGCCGCTTGACAGTCTCTTCGTTATCATAAACCGTACCCTTGCAGAAAAGACCGTTTATAGCAAGTCCTTTCTCGTTCATACCTTCAGTGACACCACCGTCATAGCCTACGGCATACACGGCGCCATACTTCGAAGTCCACTCTACCGCACCCGGCTTATCGCTACCCATCTTGTGCATACCTGCCGGATATACATAAATGTTAGTGGGAATGGGAGTCTTCCAGTCGAGAGAACGTCCTACCACCAGCAGCGAATCATCGCCCTGATACAGCACACGTGTGCAGGCGGCACCCATAGTAGTAAACTGAGGAGTGATAGCGGCGGCACCCACAATAGCCGCACCGAGGATACGTTTTATCATATTCATATTTTATACTGTTTTTATACTGAACACTCAGAAATTCTCACGTAGCATAATTAAAATCGCCTCAAAAATAACTACGCTTTATACGTTCATTAATTTTAAGAACTAATTAAGAGATACTTATCAATGTAAATTATCCTCCTATACATAGAGAGAACCTCATACCATGCTTTAACATTCTAACACTATTTACACCGATTAGTTCAGGCTCAACCCAATGCACAGATAAAAAGTTTGGCCTCCTCAGGATAATTTGTTAATTTTGAGGTCTCGCCATAACCTTTACAGGATATGGGTATTACTCTGAGATAACCATTATTAACCAATAAATATAAAAAACACATGAATCGAAACAAATATCTGTCAGGCAGTCGGTTATGGCTTTTAGCCGTGACAGGGGCTCTCGGAGGAGCAATGCTTTATGCAGCTCCCGTGACTCCACAGCAGGCCCTTTCCGAAGCTATCGCTTACCGGCAATCACACACATCAAATTTTAGGCTTCCGGCTTCCGGAGCTTCCCCCAATCTCGCTTACACAGCTACCGGCACAGAGGGAAACTGCTTCTATGTCTTCAACACACCCGGCGCCGGTTTCACCATTGTCAGTGCTGACGACCGTCTGCCTGTCATACTCGGATTCTCAGAAAACGGAGAATTCGACTATAACCTTATTCCACCTGCCATGCGCTGGTGGCTGTCTCAATATACACAGGAGATTACCTCTTTTCTGACAGTAGACCCGGAAATTTCATCCTCAGTAAGACGTGTACAAAAAGCATCTCCGGGAGATTTGTCACCCATCGAACCTATTCTTCATACTCAATGGGATCAGACAGCACCTTACAACAACCTCTGTCCTATGGACGCGTCTACAGGCCGACGCTCTGTCACCGGATGCGTAGCGACTGCGATGGCTCAGATAATGCGGCACTATGAATGGCCGATTAATCCGACAGGACAAAATGGAGGATACGTATTTTCAGGCACCACTCTTGAATGGGACAATATGCTGGACACTTACACAGACTACAATTATACCTCTGAGCAGGCTACAGCTGTGGCTACTCTCATGAGACAATGTGGTGCTGCTGTAGATATGATGTACAGCTCGTATGCTTCGGGAGCATATTCAAATGATGTCCCGAACGCACTCGCCACATACTTCGACTATAATAAGAGTATGGAGTTGAAATGGCGTGATTATTACTCTCAGTCTGAATGGAATAAAATAGTTTATGCCGAACTTGAGGCCAACAGACCCGTCTATTATTCCGGTCAAAGCGATCAGGGAGGACACGCTTTTGTATGTGACGGTTATCTGGAAAATAACTTTTTCCACTTCAACTGGGGCTGGAGCGGATATCAGGACGGCTACTTCCTGCTCAACGCTCTCAATCCGGCTACAGGAGGTACAGGCTCTTATGGCGGAGGTTACAATGCAAATCAGTCTATCATAACCGGTCTGCGTCCATCGCAGGGTGAGACCGAACGTCAGGTGACACTCTTGTCCACTGGAGCTTTCACCTATAACGGCAGTTCTTTTGTGATTACCGATTCGCCTGACATGCAAAACCTAATCTATAATCCTTTCCCCTATTCACTAAGTTTCACCGACGGTCTAAAAATCGTAGCTTTCGATGACCCTGATAAAGTGACATACGTCAAAGGCTCATCATCAACCACTATTTCGCAGTACTACGGCTTTGACTCATTTTCCGCTAAAGTTCCCTCTTCTTTGCCTGACGGAAAATACAAAGTATTTCCGGCAATGTATGTAAGCCAGTCCGACAAATGGTATGATATACAGATACCTGTGGGTCTGCAGCGCTATGTAACACTTGTTGTATCGGGAGGTCAGTCCACGCTGACTAATGATGGTCCTGAGGCGGAGGCACGTCCGCAAATGCTTTCAGGTCTGCCCGAACATATCGAACCTCTCTACAGCGACGTCCCGTTTGCTTTCCGCCTGCCTCTGGCCAATGTAGCGGAAGGTGAGTTTAATGACTATGTGTATATCGGCATATATAATGACGATGACGACTTCGCTCCTTTCCAGACAATGCAGTTACACGCCAACATACCGGCTTACTCGACTATTGATCTTACTCTGACAAGCGACCCGATACAACTCAAGCCGGGGCGCCACTCAATATACATCACAGATTCCAAATATCAGGATATGATTGAACCGATTACTGTCACATTGACAGAAGGCGGTTTTAAAGTTGAATCTGCCACAGATGTGAAAGTGTCGCATATCAGTCCTTCTTTCATCACAACCGGTACAGTAACAGGATTTAACTTCGTAGCCGATAATTCGTCCGACTCTGACATCACTCTTACAGGTCTGACAGTAAGTATACGTAAGGCTACTGACATGTCGGAGGTAGTTACATTCAAGTCGGAGGAGGACTTCACTATCGCTGCAGAGACATCTGTAACAATCAATCTTGCTCCGGTCACATTATCACTTCCGGCAGGTGACTACATGACTGTCCTGACTGACGAAGCAGGAAGCACCATAAGTCTGCCTCATCCACTTAAAGTATATGGAGAAGTTTTCAAAAGTGAAGGCGTTACTTACCAGGTTATAGATGAAGCCAAACATCTTGCCCATGTAACCGGTGCTGAGACTTCAGAAAACTTATCTCATATCACTGTAGCCGCTGCTATAAACGGATATGACGTTGTGGAACTCACACCGACAGTCTTTACCTTTAACGATCTTGTCACTCATATTACTCTGCCTGCAGGTATCACCACAATTCAACCTGCTTCCTTCTACGGAACATCTGCGCTGACTTCACTGACAATGCTCGCACCGGCACCGCCGGCTGTATATGATGAAGCTTTTGCAGAAGATGCCTACGGACGCGTCTGGGTATCCGGTCCGGATAACGGTGTTACCAATCTATACAATAATGACGCCTTCTGGGGACAATTTGAAATGAGCAACTGGACTATCATCATACCCTCTGACATAACTGTAGTTAGTGGTTTGCTGACCGATCCCGCCACAGGTTCATTCTATTCTCCTTATTATGTAGCAGGCTCAGAAAATCTTACTTTTGATGTCGAGGCGGCAGCCGAACGGTCAATAAGAGCGGTATATGAATATAACGGTACCTCTGTAACAACAGATTTCTGGCGTACAGTAAAACTTCCTCCTCTTAACGGCTCGACAGGCAAAGTCACCTTATCAACGACTGACAGTTCACACATTGATACAACAGTTGCCGACCATCGCACTAACGTGTACTCTGTAGACGGCACTCTTGTACTGCGTGATGCTACCGTAAGTGAAATACACTCACTTTTACCGGCCGGTGTATATATTGCGGGCAATCAAAAGATAGTGGTACGCTGACCAATTTCCTCTATCTCTCTGTAAGTAGTCTTAAGTAGCTCTTAAAAATTAATGAACATATAAAAACGCAGTTATTCTTATAAGAATAACTGCGTTTTTATATGTTCATTAATCAACAACTTTACCTGAAAACATATACCGTTCTCACCGGCATATAATTTTTAAGAATCACTTAATAGAATATAACTCATAAAAACAGCTCCGTGAAGTCAGATAAACTTCACGGAGCTGTTTTTATGAGTTATATTCTATTATCTATCAGAGCACAACCTTCTGAGACTGTTTGCCTATCTTAACGATGTAAACACCCTTATCAGCATTGAGAGTAAAGGTCTCACCGGCAGCTACAGCCGATGATGCTACACGAGCACCGGCTGCTGTGTAAACACTAACCTGTTCAGCATTCTCTACAACCACACTGATTGTACCGTTAGCAGCGACAACACTGTTGCCAGAATTCAGAACTGCCTTAACAGCAGAGTCAAGACTGCCTACAGATTCAATCTCACGAGTCAGCTGCATATTGCTCGGATCATAGTGATAGATCACCTTACCGTCCCAAACTGCAGTATAAGTACTGCCTGTCAAATCCTCAGCAGATAAAGAAGCTCCGCTCTTAGTACCGAACTCAGCAGTTGCAGTAGCAAGAGAATAGCTTTGTGCTTTCCATACTACCTGCAAACCATCTTCAGGAGACCAGGGATAGCCATCAGATGAATAACCATAGGGCACCATCGAACCGGCAACAGGATTAATGCTAAGCACAGAAATATTACCGATACCGGGTACCTGAATCTGTATTATATCACCGCTTTCGAGTTCCCACTTACCGGCAGGAGTCTCAGATGAAGCGTTATCAGCACTGTAAAGAGCACCGCGGAATAAATGAAAATCTCTGTTTGACACTTCACTACCGGTAGCAGATGTAACACCGATATTAGCTGAGTTATATGCTACAGGATCGTCTGTGATATACTGACCGTCAGTAAGACATACCTTAAGGGCTTTATCAACACCCACGATATAGAACTTCTGCAGAGGGCCCCAAGAGTCTACGTTAGGATAACCATAAGGATACCAATAATTATCGGCATCGTAACCCAGAATCTCTGTACCCACTTCACCGGCATAGAACAGGTGAAGTTCGTTCATATCAAATACACGGTTATACTTAACGAAACCGGTTACATTTGCCTCACCAGCGTAGTCTGCAACAATTGAACTGTTATTATCCAGATAGAACTGGTTATTGCTCTCCAGGTAGTCGTCATCATCAGCATCATATTCTTTCAGCGTGAACTGAGTCTGACTGTAAGCGGTAGGCTCCGAGAAATTAACAGAAACGCCCTGATAAATAGACTTGCTCATGTCAGAGTAGCTACCGTCTGAATTTATAAGCTCATTCGACCAGATACCCCATACAAGTTCACCATTATTATCAGTACCACCAAGAATATTGGTTACTCCTACATTCTGACCGAAGTAACAGAAAGTACCTGAGTTCTCAGGATATGAAATGAACTCATTAACTGTGAGCACTTCCATATCACCGTCATCTTCCAACCAACGGTGAGTAGGCCATGAAATCCAGCTCAACATCTGAGAGTCAAACTCTCCTGTAGCCTTGGGACCACGAAGCAAGTAATAGCGGGCTACCTTCATAGGGAGGTCTTCCTCTGTAGCAGGACGTTTCTCACCGGTTACTTCATCAGTCCATGTGAAGCCCCAGAAATCTGTCAGCCATTCACCGGAGTTCTCAAGGTAAATGAGATATACATAGTTAGCATCACTGTACTGACGGAGTATCTGAGCATTACCCTCGTTCACTTTCTGCTGAATTTCCTTAACAGAAGGAACGGCCGACATACGTGCGATAGTCTCCTGTGATACCTTGAGACCATCAAGTTTAAAGTTGGAGACATCAACGGCATGCGCCTGGGCCGCTGTAAAACCCAGAAGTCCCATTCCTAAAAAGGTAAAGAATTGTTTCATTTCTTTTAAAGGAATTTAAGTTTATAGATAGTTCTTTGATTAATTTCGGTATAGTAGAGTGCGAAATACAGAAAAGAATCAGTGGCAAAATAGAAGGAAAGTATCCCTCTGTAGCTACAGTCACAGATTACTGCACAGTCAGGATAACTTTTTCAGTTGCAAAGATATAAATAAAAATCAATATGACGATATTTTTTTATAAAAAAATTATCACCATGCCGTATCTTATTATATCTCACAAAGATACACCATAGTGATAATTTAATATTTAAGACTGTCTAACAGAGAGTTAGCACAATATAATTCCGGTTATCTTACCAGTACTTTTTCACTACGTTTACCATAGACAACAATATACAGACCCTTCGGCAGATTATCACGGCCGGTACGCACACCGTTGACATTGTAAACCTCAGCCTCCGCAGGTGCTATCACACAACCCTGTCCTCCGGCTATCACAGCCGAATCCTCTACTATACCATCTACAGCAGCAAAAGAATCGGGGACAAAAAAGATATGATTTGATTCAACTGATGAAGGCAACACATCTATCGGACGTACCCAGGCCTCAAATTCCTGACTCCATGCACTGGCAGAGATATTGCTGACTACAACACTGGTGACATTACCTACATTTTTCTCATTATAGTTGTCAACATAACGCACTGCGCCTGATTCAAGCTTGCGGACCACTGTAACAAGATAACCTGTTGCACCCTCAACAGGAGTCCACTCCAGAACAAATTCTCTTGAGGCATCATCCCACTCTTTAGGATAATACAGTTCTGTTTCAAGACTCTGTTCTGTATAAGCGTTATAATCAAAAGAAGCACTCTCATTCTCCCGATCATAAGTAATATTAGTCAGATAGATATCACTAAACTGATTCTTATTCCAAGGTTCCAGGAAATTTTCCGATTTCGGATACGAATAATTGGGCAGACTCTGTGAAGGCCATGCGTAATGATTGCTATCACTTTTTATCAGTTCAACTCTTGCTTTACCCATATAGTTGACTGTGTTGTTTATCCAATCACTCGCACTGTAGTTGATATGCCATATAAACATACCCTCTTCCGGGAAATTGGTATCCCAGGATGTCTGAGTACGGGTCTCGAATATATAGCACTCATTGTAATAACGCACCTGAGGACTCGGACGTCTTACACGTACCCTTACAGCCTGAGGCTCACGATTGCCGGAAATAGTAGGCAGTGTATAGGTCTCACCCTCCTCGGCATCAATGTATTCAAGCCAATTACAGCACCACTGCTCATAGCTTGAGAAACGTGGCGGACAACGGCTGTAATCATTGTATGAACCCTGGTCCATCACTGAGTAACGTCCGGGGGTTACAGTCAGACCTGAATAACTGATGTCATAAAAGTCGGGCAAACCAAGCACATGACCATACTCATGACAAAACGCACCAATACCTGTAAGCCACGGCCGCTCACCTCCGGGAGGCACACTACCGTTAAGCTCTGATGAACAGGCATAGGTAGCCATTATCTTGCCGTCAACAATTATTTCAGGCATTCCCTGAGAGTAAACATAATTGTAATAGCTGCCCTGATGAGGCCAGATAGTACTGGTATCGGCCGTGTCTGCCTGACCATAACCTGAATAGAAGAAGAAGATATTATCTATAATGCCGTCATTATCATAGTCATACTGACTAAAATCCATGCCGCGCTCATCCAGATACTCGATCGCCTCTTTAATCGCCTCACCAAAACGGGTGCCGTTACTGCCCTGCTTGTTATTAGAATAATAGACTCGCTCGTTCTTCAGAGGTACAATTTCAGCTACATCGAAATGCACATTGAAAAGTCCGTTACTCGAATCCATATAATAATCACGTGCCGAACCTCTCGCACCATAATCACTGAATCCCTCTTCATTAAGCATACGGTTGAACAGCTCATACGGATTAGGCACTGAGAAAGGAGTATCAGAATACTCCAGCAGTATCACCAGAGCATGTATTTCCTCATTGCCGGTAGTAGGATATGTAGTACGGCCATCCGAGTCAAGTGTAGCCATACGCATCGGACCGCCTGCATTACTACGGGCAGCTTCAGCAGCAGTGATCGAAGGCATCATTTCCTCATAAAGAACCGCACGGTCACGCTCTACATTCATAAGCACACGTCCCTGACGCTGTGCAGGGACCCACTGTCCGGCAGCATTGCGCTCCATTATAATATCACTATCAGCATCTGTGAAGAAATTGAAATTTTCATCACCATATCCTCGCAACTCCTGCTTAGTTCCGTCCGAGTTAGTGACGGTGATAATGCCCGGATATGCAGGCATACCCGCGGCCGGTAAGGCCAATGCCAGCAATCCAAACGATAGTAAAGGTTTGAATCTCATGTTTCTGTAGATGTTATGTTGGTTTGAATTGGTTGTCTTAATATTAATTACACAGAATTTTAAGAGAGTGTTTGAATCTAACTTTCATGCACTTGAAGAAAGATTTTCGAGGGAATTTCACGAACTGAAGAAAGAGCAAGCAGCCTATTCGACTGGTGCGACTCGATGAAATTCACCGGAAAGACTCTTCAAATGAGTGAAAAGATTTAATTTGAGTGTGAATGACTCGTACTTTTTTATTCGTGTTAAATCCAGACACTTTCTTAAACGTATTATAGTGTTAATTATTATCAACAGATACGTTAATTTATTACAAATGCAAAAGAAGGGGGAGAGGCATCTGACCTCTCCCCCGGCATATCAGTTAATGTCAGAATTTATCTTTAAATACAAATTACACTTGTACTCAACAGATTACTTCGTTATATCAGCATTATACTCATACTCCGTAGCCGGAACCACAATCGTCCATCCGTCGTGTTCGCTAGGCAGAACAGTAGTGGCAAGATTAGCAGGAATGTTGTTCGAAGTCACATCACCTTCTACCCATGCACGACGTACCATCGGCATGTTCCAGCGCTTCAGGTCAGAGAAATTAAAGCCCTCACCCCAAAGCTCGATACGGCGGCTCCAGCGTATCTCGTCAAGTAGTGCGTCGCCGCTTGTGCTGCAGACATAGTCTGTGATACGATTCTTGTTCACCTCAGTCAGAGCGGCTTTAGCGGCTGCTTCATCTTGATCCATATAGGCTGCCTCAGCCTCTATAAGAGCCATTTCCGAACCGCGCATGAACGGATAGGTAGAATTTGAGTATGCTCCCTGACCCCAGAACTTATACTGGGCGCCGAAAGGTACGATACCGGTGATAGTAGCACTCTCATTACCGCTGTTACAATACGCCTTAATATCGAAACGGCTAATATCATTACCCGGCATTCTGTTGGCAGAATAACCGTTGATAAGGGTAGACATCAGATTCGGCTGACCTACTTCATTGGTCAGATTCATGTTCATAGTAGCCGCATCTACGTATGCACTGTTCCAGAAGCTGGCCTTAGTCAAAGGACGCATAAGCGGTTTATCAGGAGTCCAATACAAGGCGCGACGGGTGTCGTTCTCATCCATATGGAGATAAGTATCATAATTGATCGCACCTGAACCGAAGCCCCATGTATAAACGTACGCACCATTGCAGGCATAGAGAGCACCCCATGAGAAATATCCCATATAGCTGTCCTCTTCGTCAAGGGCATTACACCACATCCACTCTCCTGTCGGCTCCGAGAAACCATCCATGTATTCTTCAGCAGTCATCACAGGATAGTTGGCACGGGCTGCCTTAGCCATCTCGCGTGCAGTAGACCAGTCGTGTTTGATCATAGCTGTACGAGCATACAGACCACGGGCCACTTCTATATCCGGCTCATATCTGTAGGTACGTTTCAGACCACTCTCTCCATAGAGACGGATAGCTTCGTCAAGGTCATCGCAGACAAGCTTAAGAACGGTGTTCATATCGGCTAAAGGTGCATCACCTGTCGAGAACTCCGTACGAAGCACGATATTTGTCATCTTTGCGCCATTGTTGCTGTCTTCCCAACGCGGAGCGAAAAGCTGAAGCAACTTAATGTATCCATGAGCGCGCATAGTAAGAGTCTGAGCCTTGATGAATGAGCGTTCTGCTTCCGAACCTTCAGCATCATCAATATACTGCAGAATCTTATTAGCCTGACTGATCAGATTGTAAGGATACATATAAGCCATCTGGGGGAACCAGTAGTCAGATACCATCAGGTTGTCACCTCTTAAGAATACACCTCCACGCTGACCCCAAAGGTAATAGAATGCATCTTCAGCAAAGACCTCACCGTAGAAAGTATTATACCACGGTTCACCATTCAGGAATTGCACATCCGAGCCGACACTATAGCCCATATACATCGAGCGACAGATACCGTATAATGCGAGTTGTGCATTTTTGGTAGAGTGCATGACTGTAGTCTCGTCAACTATAGTGATAGGATCAAGCTGCAAATAATCACTTGAACACGAGGCAAGGCTTGCTGCTGTCAGCAACGCAGCCATACCTTTATATAGATTGTTGATTTTCATTTTCTGTTACACTTTTATAAGTGATTGACTTAGAAACGTGCTCCAAGCTGGAACGAGAATACTCGTGCCGGTACATAGTATGCACCCTGACCGCCAGAGAAACTGTACTGAGGATTCATACCTTTACGCTTGGCACAGATAAACAGGTTGTCGATGCTGACGCCAAGATTGATATTCTGAAGTTTCAGAGCGTTAGTCCACTTGGACGGTAAATCATACGACAGATTTATATTCTTGAAGACCAGATAACTTGCGCTTGTCAGGAAGCGACCTGTCTCAATAGAGTTGTTATAGAGGTTAAGCTCTGTGTTAAGCTGCGGTACTCCGTTCGGATCAATACGATTGGGGCTATCGGCAGTCATACCCTCGGGAGCCTGGGTCCATGCATTAAGAAGATCTTTATGCATAGCAGACGGAGTAGTACCGGTCTGCATCAGGGTTGCATAGTTCTGGTCATTTACCTTACCACCAAGACTATATGTGAACAACAGTCCTAAGTTAATGCCTTTCCAGCTCAGATTTGTACCGAATGAACCATAAACTGTCGGCAGACGTGTACCGAGATCTTTCTTACCGGCAAATCTTGTCTGTGTAGTGTAAGGCACACCGTTAATCATATAATAAGCTCCGGCTGCCTCTGCATCAGCTACTGCAGCAGCAAAAGTCTGGTCAGTAAGTTCCTGGCTGAAAGCACCGTTTGCATCATAAGTATACCAGTCGGGTGAAGAAGGATTCATCTCGTAAAGGCTCTGACCCGTCAGCTGATCGACACCTACCCATGCGTAAGTATAACTCTGATATATGGTCTTGCCGATAAACAGTGACTGACCCGGAAGATCCTCATTATTGGGCAGCCTAATAATCTTGTTCTTCATGAAGGTAGCATCAACACTGAAGTTCCACAATAGATCGCGTGTACGGAGAATATCCACACCGAACTGAAGCTCCCAACCGATGTTCTGCATTGTTCCCACATTAGCCAATACGCTCGGGTTATAACCGGAGTTGCCTACAGTACCTGCCGAAGTCGGACGTACAACAGAGAAGATAAGATCAGAGTTGCGCTTATTGAAATAACCTACTGAGAAATTGAAACGATCGTTGAAGAGCGAACCTTCAAGAGCGATATCAAAAGTCTTGGTTGCCTCCCACTTAACATCATCTGAAGCGATAGATGTGGGGAGCAGAACGTTCTGACCATCGTAAGGAATCATACTGTACAGTGAGAAGTATGAATAAGCACCGGCCGATGCATTATTACCTACAGAACCATAAGCGGCACGCAGTTTCAGATAGTTGATCCAATTGGCCTCACGCAGGAAATTCTCACGGCTCAGAATCCAGCTACCGCCGACACTCCAGAAAGTACCCCAACGGTGTTTCTTTGCAAAATATGAAGAACCGTCACGACGGAGGCTTACTTCACCAAAGTACTTCTGGTCATAGTTATATCGTACACGACCCAGATAAGATTCAGATGAAAGCTCACCTATACTCTGCGAAGCAGGCTGTGTACTCTGGAAATTACCAAGAGCATAAACACCGTCAAACACCTGATCGAATACCGATACACCGGAAACATTACTCTTGTAGAAATAATTCTCGTGGTCGAGAAGCACATCGACATGGTGATTGCCATACTGCTGGTCCCAGGTCAGAGTCTGCATAAAGGTATGCGAACGGTAGTCACCGAAACTTTCACTCAACAGACCGTTAACATTAAGACCCGAGCCGATGAGATTATTTGAATAACTCATGCTGTTGGTCTTATCGCGGTGCATACTGCCACGTACAGTCAGCTCAAAACCGTAAGGTATTACAGCAGTACCGTAAGCCATAGCATCGATTACAGTAGCCGAATAGTTGGAACGGTCAGCACGAAGAGTAAGAGCGATATTCTCACCCTGCAGATATGTTGCTGTATTCCATTCGGGATTACCATTCTCGTCAAGTATCACATTACCTTCAGCATCATGAGCATAATAGCTGTAGATAGGAGCGTAGAACTGTGAGGAGAACGGGTTGCTGAGTGCACCCAGGTTGTTACCGTCTGCAGTACCTGTCATCGACTCCTGAGCTGTGGCAGCTAAGTTCACACCAAATTTCAGGTAGCTTACGGGATTGAAGTTAGCATTGATACGGCCATTGAAACGCTCAAAATCTGTCATGAGCATATAACCGTTCTCTTTCAGGTAACCTATAGAAGCAAATACATTATACCTTTCAGTAGCAGCAGCGGCATTAAGGTTATACTCCTGACGGTAACCGTTCTGAGACACGGCATCCCACCAGTCGCGGTTATCACGATAGCCTGCAAGCATCTCAGTCGGAACAAACTTACCGTTTTCGTCGAAAAGCTCGTTATCAGCCACACCATAGATATTCACCATACGCGGTGAACTCATGAAACCGTTACGCATTGTATTGATAGCGTCTTCACGTGACATACCGACAGTTATAGCACCGTTTACCTGAGAGTCAAAATAAGCCTGCATGAACTCCTCGGCGTTCATACGGTCATAGAACGGCAGACCACGGTTATACATACCCTGACGTATCTGAAGAGTCACATCTACTTTACCCACGCTCTTTGCTTTCTTGGTTGTGATAAGCACAACACCATTAGCACCACGGTTACCGTAAAGAGCAGAAGAAGCAGCGTCTTTCAGCACTGACATTGACTCTATATCAGCAGGGTTAAGGTCGGCGATTGAACCATCATAAGGCACACCATCCACAACATAAAGAGGATTGTTAGAGCCATTGATAGAGTTGAAACCACGAATACGGATTGTAGGAGATGAACCGGGCTGACCGATTGAGTTGTTCACCTGCACACCGGGGGCATTACCCTCAAGAGCAGCTGTAACAGAGGTCACCGGGCGATCCTCAATCTCTTTGGCGCCTACAACAGCCACCGAACCTGTCAGTGACTCCTTGTTGGCGGTACCGTAAGCCACAACCACGAGGTTTTCGAGCGCTGTGTCAGACGATGTGAGTTTGATTACCATCTTGTCAGCGAGATCAACGGTCTGAGGGTTATAACCCACGTATGACACTTTCGCTTTCTTGACTCCGGACGGTACGGTAATGGTAAAGTTACCGTCAAGGTCGGCTGCGGCTCCTTGTCCGCCGCCGACGGGCTGGATGGTCGCGCCTACCAGCGGCTCGCCGTTGGCAGCGTCAACGACTGTGCCGTGATATGTGCGTGTCTGGGCCATAAGACTCCAGCTGCACACCATCAGCGTCATCAAGATTAAAAACAGTTTTCTCATACTAAAAATCATTTAGACATATGGTTATTGAAGTATTTGGTTCGCTTTTCTGTTTCTTTTTGTCCGGTTCGCAAGCTCCGGCAGCAGGGAGCCGGGGGTACTGTCTTACTGAGGTTCCATGACGTACCTCCCGGAAGAGGCTGTCACTTCATCTGTGCGACTTCAGATTTTCATCTGTCAAGAGGACTCTCTTGTCTTCTTTCCAAGGTACTTGCGTCAGACAATGTCTGGTTTATTAATGGTGTTAGTGTGTGTTAAGATGTATTCAGCTTTCTTAACATTTTGCAAATTTAGTATTTTATTTATTTATCTACAACTTTTCACGTCATTTAACATTTACTTTCTTCATTTTTTATTCCCTATCCGGTTATGATTATTCCTTTCTTTCTGACATTTTGCGACTTCTATATAGTATTCATACCTCCTATAATACTACTTTTACCCCTCTGCACCTTACACTACCGTATGTTGTACAACATTTTTCCACTACTATTACCTCTCTATTTTCTCTTTCCGAATCCATAATATTTTACCGACGTGGCGGCTGAGGTCCTATATTATTAGGGAGTAGTACATATATCGGCAGGATGCTAAACCTATATCACCCTCGTTAGTCTAAGTTATAAAAACTATTAAACCCTGATATATGAAAAAGTTCTGGCTCCCTCTCACCCTCATTATGGCTTCGATACTGCCCGCTCCGATGATTGTGGCTGCCGATATGCCCGTTCCGGCTGTACAGTCGCATCGTGGCGATAACGGCAACCAGCGCCAGCAGGGCGAAAAGAAGTTCGAACACAACAAAGGTGGTAACCAACACGGACACGGCAACAATAATAACCGACCGGGCAACAACGATAAGCCAAAAGACCACAACAAACATCACGGTAACGACAACAAACATCACGGTAACGACAACAAACATCACGGTAACGATAACAAACGTCCCGGCAACAATAACGGAAATCACAGACCGGGTAATAACGGCAACCAGCGTCCCGGCGGAAATCATTCTACTCCGCTGCCTCCACCCACACGCCCCGGCGGCAATAACCGTCCCGGCCACAATCATGGCACACCTCCCCCACCGCCGGTGAACCATCGCCCCGGCAATAACCATGGCACGAGTCTGCCCCGCCCCGGCAATAACGCTCACTACAGTCACTCACACTGGCATCCGTTACCCCCTCCCCCACCGCGTCCGCAGCATATACATCATTATCACAATGTGCGCCCTTCCTTTCTCGGACTCACTCTCGGCACACTGTTTGATGTGGGTCTGAATAGTCTGATTAACGGTGGCTTTAATGTAGTCTATGCTGCCGATAATGTCATGGGACTCACCAATGTCAATCAATTCGGAGTGCTCTGGCCCGAAGCATGTTTTTTCTATGGTCCCGCCGGTATGACCGGCGCCCGTTTTCAATATCTCTCCTCAATATGGGACGACCGGGCTTTCAATACGGCCTATGGTCAACTCAATTCTATCTACGGCCAGCCTGAGTCAGTGACACGTACACGCAATTCTCTTTCAGCCGTATGGTGGACGGGTGGCAACTCATACGTCACCCTAAGCTGTACCGCCGCCTCAAACGGTCTTTCCGGTTACGCTACCGAACTCATCTTCGGTAACTAAATCATGCTTCCTCCTCTACTCCCCTACTCTGCGAAATTAACAATCCGGCTGAGAAGTTACTTCTCAGCCGGATTGTTATTTCGTCATCTCAGCAGCACTAACGGGGCACCGGGTAGACCACTGTACGGAAAATCTCTGTGACGCTTCTCAAATTCCGCCACAGCCGCCACAGCTTTCTCAAGTGTAGGGGTGACAGCAGCTACGACATAAAACTTACCATCAGCATTCGTCACCACACCGGCTTTGTAACCTTCGGCCTGAAGCCGTTCGGTAAGTGAGCGTGCGTTAGTATCCATACTGTAGAGCGCCACGGCCATATTACAGATACCAAGTTCAAGACCGTCACTTTTCAACGGTTCCGACCATGTATATATCTGAGACGAACCTACGGTAGTCAGGCGCGGGCCATCGGTGGCCTGCAGTCCCTGAACCGGTATAAGATCATCGGTTGCAGAAGCCTGACGCTTGGCCTGAGCGGCATCATAGGCAGCACGATAGTTCTTCTCAGTAGGCTTGCAGGCGCCCATACCCATTACGAGTACGGCGCCTGCAGCTATAAGATAAATGTCTCTTAGTTTCATTAACTATCCGACAAACGGATTAAATCAGCTAAACTTACAGATAAGTAACTCTTATCAGTTTACCTGAACTACCAGATACGAAGTCAGACTCCAGAAGGCTTTGGGATTGGTAATCTGAATAGTCTTCAGACCCTCTTCGTTCTCTACAATCTGATAAGAATCTTCCGGCATATTCGACCATATCTTCACTTTCTTACTGTTAGTGGGTATGCTCGAAATGTTACGTTTGTCGGCACGAGTGAAATAATTTTCATTAAAGTCACCCTTCAGTACCTTAGTCTGGCCGAGGAATTTCTTCTCCAGAAGTCCGTTCTGCTTCAGTTCCTTATTGGTACCTATGGCATAATAAACGATGTTGGCGGCATCTTCGGCAGCCGTAGCCTGAGCCTGAGCCTCTTCCTTAGCAACAGTCTCGGCGGCTATAGCCTCTTTGCCTTCAGCAACCTGATTGGTAAGCTCTGTTATCTGTTCGCGGGCGGTATTAAGATCCTGCTCAAGCTGGGCAATCTTGGCATCCTGCTGTTCGATGCGCTGCTTGAGCTGAGCTATAGTCTTAGCCTGAACAGAGTTGTTCTGATCACTGCTCTTTACCTTAGCCTCAAGTTTATCGAGCAGAGCGCGGTTGGCAGCCAGACGGGCCTTTATATTCGAAAGGTTCTGACGAATCTCGGCACGACGGTTGGCACCTTCGCCCGAACCCATGTTATAGAGTAGACCTTCCTGTTGGTTGATTGAATCGAGACCGGTGTAGATGTCACCCATAAGCAACATCAGTGAATCATTGAAGGTAGCAGCTTCATTATACTCAGCTGTGAGGGTCACAATACGGACACTGTCCTCGTCGATTTTCTTCTGATCGTGGCCTGAACAGGCCGTCAGCATCAGCGCTCCAAGGCCGATGAAAAGCAGATTTTTCTTCATAGCTTATAGTTTTAACAGTTTTCTTCTTGCATTGCCGGACCTTCACTATCAGCAACACGGTCTCGATGTGAAAGTCCATTCACTACCACAACAATCTCCCCTTTCGCTTGGTTCATTTCAAAATGTGATGAGAGTTCACCAAGTGTACCGCGATGTATAGTTTCATGCAATTTTGACAGTTCACGGCACACGGCAGCCTCACGTTCGGCACCAAAAATCTCAGCCAGCTGACGTAGTGTACGGGCAAGACGTTTCGGACTTTCGTATATCACCACCGTGCGCTCATCGGCAGCCAACTGCGACAGCCGTGTGGCTCTACCTTTTTTTAGCGGCAGGAAACCCTCGAACACAAATCTGTCGCACGGTAGTCCCGACGATACCAGTGCGGGCACGAAAGCTGTAGGACCGGGAAGTGTTTCGACCTCTATACCGGCACGACGACATTCGCGACTCAACATGAAACCGGGGTCGGAGATACCGGGGGTGCCGGCATCCGATATGAGAGCGATGTTAGTGCCTCCTTCGAGCTGACGCACCACTTCAGCCACCTGTTCATGCTCGTTATACTTGTGATGGCTGCGCATGGGGGTGTGTATATCGTAATGCTTCAGCAGCACACCGCTGGTACGAGTGTCTTCGGCCAGTATAAGGTCTGCTTCACGCAGCACTCTTATGGCACGCAGAGTCATATCCTCAAGATTGCCTATAGGAGTAGGCACTATGGTCAGGCGTCCGCTCATGACTCAAAATATCTCTGTATTATGTGCATAAAATCGACTACTTCCTGATTATCGGGCTGCCACTGCAATGGGCCGTAGAAATAGTCCTCAGCTTCGTAATAATTCTCAAGAGTTGCCACTTTGCCTAAAGCGGCTGTAAACTGCATATCATCGCCTTTGAACAGACTACGACGGAAACGGAAGCGGTCATTAAGACTGAACACAAGGCGTCCGCGTGCCGTAGTGTCGTTGAGACTGCGGCGTGTACTTTCGGCTTCGTCATTGACGCTGCGGCGTACAGGAGTTTCCGGGCGCACGACACGGGCAGATTCTCTTGCAGAAGCCGTTTCGGCATGTTTAGCAGGGTGTACAGGAGTAGGTTCGACCGGTTTTGCAGGGCGTATCGGTGCGGATTCGACCGGCTTTGCAGAGCGTATCGGTGTAGGTTCGATCGGCTTTGCAGGACGTATCGGTACAGGTTCGACCGACTTTACAGGACGTATCGGTGCAGGTTCGACCGACTTTACAGGACGTATCGGTGCAGGTTCAACCGACTTTGCAGGACGTATCGGTGCGGTTCTCAAACTGTCAGGGTCAGGACGAAAGCCAAGGGCTTCCTCTATCGGCGGTAGCACAAGGTCTTCCTCCTCATCAACAAGCTCATCGGTATCGTCAGAAGCTATATAATCTTCCTCAGTCTCATCTTCATCCTCATCGTCCGGAGCTACATAGAGTGTGTCTTCCTCCTCATAGTTGTCTTTATCATACCTGTTAGTCGGTTTAGTAGGCTGCGGCTTCGGTACAGACTGTGGAACGGGCTTCAAAGCGACAGGAGACTCCTTCGGTTGCCCTGAAGAAGCAGCGGCAGGAGCGGAAGCTCGTACCTGAGCAGGTGCCGGTGTGCCTGTCACTGCGGCACTTTGTTTGGCAACGGCAGCGGCTTTCGTAGCTATCAGAGTACCAAGGCCGGCCGGATTGTCGTCACGGGCAAGCGCAAGGTGTACCAGTCCCTCAAGTTCATATATGCAGTCAAGCAGATTGGACAGTTTCTCTTTTTCCATTGGGTGTATACTGTGTTGGTGGTTAGGTTTTAAGGGGAAGGCCCGGGGCGATATATCTATCCTATTGCTCAGAAGGCACATTACAGCCGAAGAGTCTGAGCAGCATTTTTGCAGCCGCTTTCTTCATACGGCCGTTACCGCCCTGTATGTCATTGGCCATTATCACCACTATGTGTGTCGGGGCGTATTCCTCGTCAAGTTTATAACCCGCGAAACACTGTATACCCGTCATACTGCCGGTCTTCATGGCTATATAGCTATCAAGCTCTGTATTACAAAGAAATTTACGTAACGTACCCTCCTGGCCGGCCAGCGGGAAGAAGGACGCATAATACACGTCATGACTCATATCACGCAGCACAGAACCCATGAAGTCGGCTGTAAGCCGATTGGAGCGCGACAGACCCGAACCGTCCTCGATACGCACACCCCCCATCGGAAGACCACGACGCTTCCACAGCGACATACCGCGTGAAGCACCGTCAGTTGTCGAGCCGTCACCGCCGGTTTCCTTACTATAAGTACGCAGCATGGCTTCGGCCATCATATTGTCACTACGCATCATCAGCGAACGCATTATCTCGTCGATAGGAGGCGACACATGGTCAAGTATCTCATTACGCGTACCACCATCCACAGTCTTACCCTGTACGTTTATGCCACGCACCTCAAGAGCACCGCGCAGGCGGCCGAGATATACGGCTGTCGGGTCGGACACTGAAGAACTGCCTTTCGTGTTGTTCTCGAAATTAAGCGAATGGATACCGGTGCCGTAATCACGTGCAAGGTCGGGACGTGCCCAACCCGAAGGTATCGAGGGGCCGCTCCACACACTATCGTCTACGATCAGGCGTCCTTCTATCGACTTTACACCGGCCTCCATCAGAGCCTCGGCTATCTCGGCGATGATATCAGTGCCTACAGGCTCGACACGTGAATTGAGCGACGGGTCACCCGAGGCTACTGTCACCACATTACCATGCAGGATTCCGTTGCTGTCTATATCGCCTTCGGTATACACCCGGGTGTGATATTCATAGTCAGGTCCTGTGTGCTGAAGCAAGGCGGCAGTAGTCACACTCTTCATTATAGAAGCCGGTATGAGGGGAGCGCTCACGTTGTGAGCTGCAATGGTGTCACCGGTAGCCACGTCCACTACCAGCACGGCGAGAGAACCTGAAGGTATGCCGCTTTCGCGCACAAAGTCGCGCACAGCCTGCTGGGCTACAGCACATACGGCGGTGCATATCAGCAGGCACAAAGCCATAAGACAGCGACGTGAATTATGCTTATCAAACAGTCTAATCACTTGTAGTATTTAGTTTTATATCTATTTTGCTTTTCTATGCCCGTATGTCACGGGCGACATAGGCGGCTACAAAGTTACAAAGTTTTTTCTGAAATAGTTATTTTTATTTTACGGCTTTTTGTAATTTTGGCATTTCATTTCAAAACCTGTCTTATTAAACACACATTATGCCCAACAACAATCTGCCTCCCTTGCGACCTTACACTTTCGACCGTGTGGTACGCATCGTTTTCGGTGTCATTGCCACAGTAGCGGTGATATGGTTGCTTGATGTACTCAAGGGTGTGCTTCTCCCGTTTCTGGTCGCCTGCCTCATAGCCTATATGCTTGAGCCGGTGGTGAAGTGGAATATGCGCTGGACCCGTATGCAGACACGCTTTGTGCCCGTACTTCTGACTCTGTTCGAAGCGACAGCGGCCATAGCACTGTTCTGCATCATCTTTATCCCCTATCTCATCTCCGAGGCTTCGAACATGACAGAACTGATACGCACCTATGCCACAACGCAAATCAATATACCGTATATATCGCAGAATATACATCAGTTCATCAAGGATAATATCGACTTCAACGCTATCTCCAAGATGCTCTCACGTGATGAATGGACCGACTTGATGCGCAGCACACTCACAGGGTCGTGGTCGCTGGTGAGCACAAGTCTCGATTTCGTACTCGGAGCTATCAGCTGGCTTGTAGTAATTCTCTATCTTGTTTTCATCATGATAGATTATGACCGTCTCATGCTGAGTTTCCGCCAGCTTGTGCCGCTACGCAGCCGCAGCAAGGTGTTCCGTATCTTTGACGACATAAAGAACGCCATGAACCGTTACTTCCGAGGCCAGTTCGTCATAGCGTTCACAGTAGGCGTACTATTCGCAATAGGGTTCCTCATCATAGGTCTGCCTATGGGTGTGGTACTCGGTCTGTTTATCGGTGTACTTAACATGGTGCCTTATCTGCAGCTCATCTCACTCCCTATCACCGCTCTGCTGTGCATAGTAAGTTCCGTGAGCACGGGCGGTGACTTCTGGATAATCTTCTGGGAGAGCATGGCTGTCTACGTAGTGGTGCAATGTATACAGGACCTGTTCCTCACACCCAAGATTATGGGTAAGGCTATGGGACTCAACCCGGCCGTGATATTGCTGTCACTATCGGTGTGGGGTACTCTTCTGGGTTTCATCGGTCTGATTATAGCCCTGCCGCTCACCACTCTGTTCCTGTCCTACTACGACATTTATGTGGTACAACGCAACGGAGGCACTATAGATGCCATCGCCGCCGATGCCGATAACGACAACGACGGCGATACCTCAAAGTCTTCCAACTGAAGAAGAACACTTTATCTCATCTGCTCGAACTGGGTGGGGTCACCTACCACCCATACCACATCACCGGCAAGCAGCACGGTGTCAGGCGCGGGGTTGACATATTCATCTCCGCGTCTTACTTTTACTATCATGCTGTAATAGTCTTCGCGTATATTGGTCTGGGAAAGGGGTTTATTTATGATAGGTGAGTTCTCGGAAAGACGTATGCTCTGCAACTTGCACTCAGGCTGTGTCACAGCGAGACTACGCATCGCCTCCTCCGACTTCTGCATGTCATCGTTGAGATGCTTTATCTGATCGTCGGTGCCTATCACACCCAATACGTCACCGGGGAAGATACGAGCCTCAACCGAGGGCAGCGGCAGCAGCATGTCGCCGCGCTGTATGCTGCTCACACTCACACCGTAGTCACGCCGTAGACCTGAGTCCTTGAGTTTATCGCCAACGAAGGGTGTGTAAGGCCCCACTTCTATATAAGCCTGGTGCATATCGTCAATAAGATTATTGTTACGGCCGAGACGTGTATCCTCACGTATGTTGAGATTGTGCAGGAATTTCTCTTCCATTCTGGCATAGCGCTGTGTCAGCTGACGCGAGGCGAACAATATTATCACAAGGAAACATATCACACCTACTACCCAACCAATCAGACTGTTGTAAGCCGAGCTGATAAAATAGACTATGAAGGACAGTGCTAAAAGATAACGTATTATACGCATAGCCACCAACGGCACATCATAGAACGAAGCTGTGGAGTGAAGTTTCATGCTGTCATCGGGTTTTATGCTGGTGAATGCCAACGCCACAAGGAAGGGTGACATTGCCACAAGTGTCAGCACCGTTGCCGACAAATGTCCCCAGCGGGCAAACAGACCTTCGAGCAGAGGGAACAGTGTGTGCTTTGAGATAAGTATTATGGCTAACAGTATCACCGTGTACAGAACTATGCGCCACAGATAGCGCTTCAGCACATCGGCCCACAGATGACGTGTGGCGCTTGAATCAGATGTCTGTTTGGAGTAACGGTCTATTATTGAAGCCAGCCAGCCGGGCATGTGCTTATCGGCCAACGTAGCCGCCGGGCCGGCCATCTTGACAAAATAAGGTGTCGTAAAGATAGTGATGACGGACACTGCCACTATGATAGGATAGAGCGAGGATTCGAGAACTCCGAGACTCATACCCAACGAGGCTATGATGAACGAGAACTCGCCGACCTGCGTCAGTGTGAAACCGCTCTCTATAGCCACTTTCAGTGTCTGGCCGGTCACGAGCATACCGAGCGTGCCGAAGAATATCATACCCACTATCACCACTACTGCCAGCAGAAGTATCTCTCCCCAGTAGGTAACAAGCACTCCGGGGTCAACCATCATACCTACCGAGATAAAGAACACGGCACCAAACAGATTCTTGACCGGCTGCACCACATGTTCCATCTTTTCGGCTACGTTGGTACCGGCCAGTATCGAACCCATGATAAAGGCGCCAAGCTCAAGCGAGAAGCCGCATATCACCGACAGTATCGCCATCGAGAAACACAGAGCCATCGCCAGGATAAGCATTGTCTCGTCATTAAGGTAAGATTTTACCTTATTGAGGAACGAAGGAAGCACGTACACTCCCACCACGAACCACAATATCAGGAAGAATACCAGTTTTGCCACTGACATAATCAGTTCCATACCCTCGACGCTGCCCATAGCCAGCGATGACAGCAGCACCAGCATCAGCACTGCGAAAAGGTCTTCGATTATCAGTACCGCCAACACAAGCGAGGCGAAACGCCGTTGCCTCATACCGAGGTCGGTGAGTGTCTTCAATATTATGGTGGTTGACGACATTGATATCATACCACCGAGAAAGATACAGTTGATTGTATTAAGATGCAGCAGCACTCCGACACCGAAACCGGCAAAGGTCATACCCATAATGATAATCAGTGCCGTCACTACCGCCGACGAACCGGAATTGACCAGTTTCTTGAAACTGAACTCAAGACCTAACGTAAACATCAGTACCACGATACCGAGGTCGGCCCAGAATTCGATATTGGCAAGATTGGATATTGAAGGGATATAGATGAATTTGGGACTCGCCAGAAAACCCGCCAGTATGTATCCCAACACTACGGGCTGTCTGAGCTTCTTGAACAACAGGGTCACTATGGCGCCTAACAGCAGCACCCACGCGAGGTCGGCAAGAAGGCCGTTGGTGTGGTCTTCGCTACTGTTTTCGCTGCCCTGATGATCGGGCATCTCACTGTAGACGGCTGTCTGTATGGTCTCCTGCGGCAGGGCGGTGCACCACGGCGCCACCGCTATGGCCGTCATAGCCGCAGCACGTGTGCGGCTGTCTGTCTTAGGGGCTTGTTTATTCATTTGGTTATCTCTGTGGTGTGCTTATTTGCTTTATATATCCATCTGACTTGACAGGCTCAGCATCTTGGTGTCGCCGATATGGCTTATCTTATCGAGCAGCGGCAGTAGGTCGCTACGCAGATGCACCAGTACGAGAAAGTTTATCTCTGTTTCCTTTTTGTCATAATTATATTCTACATAGAATGTCGACAAGTGTACACGATTGTCGCGGAACAGCCGTCTGTAGGGTTCAAGATCGGATACTATGCCGCGTACCTTTATGTTTATCACCTTAGTCTCCTGTCCCACATGCCGCCAACGTTCGTACATCTCAAATAATACCAGTATCACAAGTATCAGCACCGTCGAACCGATGGCACAGGCATACATTCCGATACCGACCGCCATACCTATGATGGCTGTCATCCAGATGCCGGCCGCAGTAGTCAGTCCGCGCACGGCACCCTTGTTCTGAATCATGGCCCCACCACCGATAAAACCGATACCGGTTATCACCTGTGCGGCTATACGGCCGGGGTCGCCGTTCTTTAACCCCATATATTCCTGCGGCACATATATGCTCAGCAGCATAGCCAGACATGCTCCCATCGAAATGAGTGCGAAAGTCCTTATACCGGCTATCTGTCCCTTACGCTTGCGTTCGGCGCCTACGGCCACCCCAAGCACCATGCTCAGCAGCAGCCGGAACATAGCGTTAGTGGTGTTGACCTCAAGAGCACACACCGAATCGTAAAGGCCCATCATGTATGTTGATAATAAATCTGTATAACCCATCATATCAGAAAGGCAGTCCTGTACCTATATATCCTATCGTGACGTTATCGGGGAAATCCTCCGGGTCGGGTGCCGACATGCTGTCATAAAGTTGCTTGAGCAGGTTACGTGCAGCCTCACTGTTACCAAGATTCTCGTCAGGCATATACCACACGCCACCGTTGGTCCATGTCCAGCGGCCCACCGCGTCATAGCCCGCCCATTCGGCCTGTGTGGCACGCTGCGACAGCAGACGGTCGAATGTATCGCCTATGTGCAACTCCGCAGTGCCGGCGACAACACCAATCTCAGGAGAAAGCAGTGTAATAAGGTCTACCTTTCCGTTGCCGAAATCCATCACGGCAAACATAGTCTCACCCCGCCGGGTAAAAACATACTCGGCATACTCTGACTCACTTATTATTCTGCTGATACTGTCATAGAACGCCTCACACACCGGGGGCAACGAGTCTATCGCCATACCCACACGCACGGCACCAAGGCTGTCTGCCGTCAGCACGGGCAGTCCCGACTCCCCTCTCTTCTCCACATCAGTCTTTATCTCAGTCCTGACCGTTGCCGTGTCATTGTTGGCCTCGGCCGTAGTTCTTTTTTCATTACGCCCGCACATACACAGCAGCCCCAGTCCCGTTACACCGGCAACGAGACCTGCACACCGCCATACCAAAGTCAATATTTTCATAATCAATTTTCCATAATGTTTTGTTCTACTCTCCGTTTCTTCTTTCTCTTCCCCCATATCTGATGCGGCTTTACTGACCCGCAGCGTTACCGCCAAACTGCTCCGGGTATATCACTACAAGATTCTGGTTCTTGAAATGGCGGCTCAGAAAAGAAGGCAGCGCATCAAGATCGCCCGACCATGACGGTGAGCCCCGCCGTGCAGTGATGACCATAAGCAGGTCGTCCGAGTCGATATTCGGTGAATAGAGTATAAAATCCTCCCATGTATCCATAGGCATCATCTGAGCGCGTATCTCGTAAGCCTGTTCTGCAACTATACGGCGTATATAGTCGATAGTAGTACGGTAAGCCAGAAACACGACCCGACAACCTAACTGCGATGCGAGGTTAGCTACTCTCTCCACCCATACCTGAAAGCCACGTTCATACTCAGCATTACGCGGAGCCACCACAAGCAGTCTGCGTATGGTGTCGACAGGTATGTAGCAGCGTAAGATAAAAATCATCTTATGCGTACCCGCTACCAGCTGCTCTATCAGCTGGCCGTAGAATGTATCCACCACCGTAGTGCGGTGATGCAGACCGATGATAATATCGGTACAGTTGTTCTCCCTCACCGTACTGACCACACCGGCCACAACGTTGAAGTCGAAACGTTCTATGTCTTTGACACCGAGGTCTACCGCTGTAGCTGTCTCAACGGCTGTGTTGAGAGCCCGGCGTCCGTTGGCCACCGACACGGCGTCGTCGTTACGGCGCACGTACAGAGCTGTTATCGGATACTGATTGTCACGATACCTCATCAGCATGGCGAATTTCATAAGACTCGCTGCCGTCACCGGATTGGCTACGGCCACAAGCTGACGTGCGTAATGTGTCACCTCGGCGATATTCTCCTGATGAAGTTCATCTTCGGTAAGCCTGATACGGAGTTTAAGCGCCACACGTTCCGTCACCAGCGATGACACCAGACAGCAGCCGAGTATCATCACTACGGCTCCGTTCATGATATCTTCGTTCAGAAGGCCATACTGATAGCCTATCATCGTGGCGGCTATCGTAGCGGCTGCCTTACCCGAGGTCAGACCGAACATAAGTCCGCGTTCCGTAGACGAAAGACCGAACAGCCGCGAACCGGCATAAGCAGCCAGCCACTTAGCGCCTAAGGCCACACAGGTCATGTTGAGCGCTACCCAACCCACACCCCAACCCTGGAATATGACATGCACATTGATAAGCATACCTACTCCTATAAGAAAATAGGGTATGAAGATAGCGTTGCCCACAAACTGAATTCTATTGAGAAGCACTGACCGTGACGGTATGAAACGGTTCAGCACAAGTCCCGAGTAGAATGCGCCCACTATGGCTTCGAGACCTATGACCCGTGCCAACAGAGAGGCGGCACAGACTTCGGCCAATATGAATATGAATTGACTGAGCGAGTCGTTAAATTTACGGAAAAACCATCTCGTCAGCCATGAAAAACTATACAACACACCGGCTGCATATATTACGGCTAACACAAGCAACCGCACTATATCGCTCCAGTTGAAATTACCCGTAACACGCACCGTCACTACCTCAGCCAGTGCCAACAGTGCCAGCAACACGGCCACGATAGTGCCACACACGGCTATGACGGCACCTTTGGTGTTCTGGAGTCCCAACCGGCTTACCGTTGGATAAGATATGAGAGTGTGCGAGGCGTACATCGAAGCTATTAGCACACTTGTGCTCCAGCCGGTGCCGAACGCCCAGCGGGCTCCGAATATTCCAGCCGCCATAGGCAGACAGAAAGTAATCAGACCGAACGCAAGCCCTTTGCCTATATTCTGACGCAAGTGGTACATATCTATCTCCACTGCGGCCAGAAACATTAGGTAAAGTATACCGACCTGACCGAATATCTGAAAACTCGCGTCACGTTCAAGCACATTAAAGCAGTAGGGGCCTATCAGCACACCGGCAATGATAAGCCCTACCACATTGGGTACTTTAAGGCGTCTGAATATCAGAGGCCCGCACAGTATCACCAGCAGTACCACAAGGAATATGGCTACCGGCTGATGAAGTGGAAAAACGGCACTCAGCGCTGTCAGTATCATGTCGGCAAACCAAACAGGCGGCGGGCATTGGCGTCGGTTTCGGTTTCAACCTGTACCGGTGTCATACCAATAAGCTGTGCCACTTTAAGGCATACTTCAGGCAGATAAGCGCTCTCGTTGCGCTTACCGCGATACGGCACCGGTGCCAGATACGGTGAGTCGGTCTCAAGCACAATACGCTCTATACCTATCACCGGCACAGCTTCCTGAAGCGGTACCGAGTTCTTGAATGTCACCACACCGTTGATGCCGAACATCGGGTCGCACACTTCACGTATGCACCGCACATCATCGGCACTACCCGTGAAACTGTGGAACACAAGCTGAGGTAGACCGCGACCTTCGGCTTCGACACTACGCAACACATCAAGAGTGTCCTCCAAAGCTTCGCGGCAGTGTATTATGACAGGCAGACCGCGTTCTATAGCCATACGCAGCTGACGTGCAAACACCTCACGCTGCTCCTCACGGCGGCTGCGGTCATGATACAGATCCATACCGACCTCACCCACAGCCACACACCGTTCCGTGTCGAGACGGCGCTCAATCTCTTTGAGATCTTCGGGCCAGGCGTCGGTTATGTCGGTAGGATGCAATCCCATAGCCACCGACGTACACTCCGGATACAGTCTGTGCAGTTCCAGCAACGGACCGATACTGTCGCGGTCTACATTAGGCAGCACCAGATGCTTCACACCCGCAGCAAGAGCTCTCTCTACAGCTCCTGCCGCATCATCGCCGTACTGACGGCTGTACAGGTGTGTATGGGTATCTGTCATTTCTTACGTCCGATGAGTTTCTCGGCCACCTTACGCAGGGCGTCCTTCGCCTCGTCGCCAAGAGTTGTGCGTTTAAGTGCGCTCAGTGCCTTGCTCGAATATGCAGCCACTGCCTTGCGACATTCTTCGGCTATACCCATCTTCTCCAGCAGACGGGTCACTGTCTTTATACGCAGTTCGGGTTGTTCGAGTGCCATAGCGGTTGCGAACAG
The DNA here is from genome assembly GCA_014801815.1 of Bacteroides sp. GTDB lineage: Bacteria > Bacteroidota > Bacteroidia > Bacteroidales > Muribaculaceae > Lepagella. The sequence continues at coordinate 38,221 of JAAVDM010000053.1, forward strand.
TTGCGAGTCACTGCCACCACGATTCATAGCCATTATGTACAGATAGGTCTTCTTGCCGTTGGCTATATCGCCGCCTATGGGCTTGCCGAAGGTAGAGGCATCGCCGAAGGTATCAAGCCAGTCATCCTGTATCTGGAATGCCAGTCCGAGCATCATGCCAAACTCATACATGTAGTCGGCGTCCCGGTCTGAAGCTCCGCCGATAATGGCACCTATCTTGAGCGAGGCACCTAACAGGGCTCCTGTCTTCTGACCTATCATCTTTATGTATTCTTCAAGTGTGATGTCGGCACGATGCTCGAAACTCAGGTCAAGCTGCTGGCCTTCATACACCTCTATAGCCATTGTGTTAAACACGTCAAGCACACGGCGCAGCTGTGTGTCGGGCACTTCGCTCACAAGCTGTGTAGCCAGCGTGAGCATAGTGTCGCCGGAGAGTATAGCCGTGTCTGTACCAAAACGTGCGTATACTGAGGCACGACCGCGACGTGTAGATGAATTGTCCATCACGTCATCGTGCAACAGCGTGAAGTTATGGAACATCTCAATACCGGCTGCTGCCTTCAGAGCCGGTGTGTAGCCTCCGCCAAAAGCCTGACAGGCCATCAGTGTCAGCACAGGACGCAAACGCTTGCCTCCTGCCGAGAGTGCATATTCTATCGGTTGATACAACGCCTCGGGGGTACGGCGACCCAGAGCGAGGTCTTTAATCACTTTCTCTACCTCAGATGTATATTCAGATGTAGTCATCATAGTGGTTATAACTATATTTTGATTCAGCTGCCTCAATCGGCAACATAAATTACGCTGTCCGCAGGTCGTAAAGCTCCTCAATCGGAAAATTTTTTGTATATCTCTTCCGGCAGGTCCCTGCCATGGTCAACATGCAGCACCGTACGGAAGCCTTTTAGAAAACGCTCGTATGTCAGTGTATCCTCACCACATGCCTGACGCAGTGCAGCAAGTTCTTCCTCTACCTGAGCCACACTCATGTGACGGTCACGTATTTCCGATACATACTCCAGACCTAACCGGTAACCCATTCTCATAGGGTCGTCGGTGCCTGCCATACTGTACAGCCGCATCTTATCCGCCAAGGGAAGAGATGCGGAATAACTCTCATATTCCTGACTGAAAGCCACCAGAGCTGAGTCGCGGTAATGCTCATACACGTATAGCGTAGCTGTAGGCAACGAGTCAATATGCACATTACCGACTCGACCCAGCGACGCATCGCATATAAAACGTGCCACAGAGTCCGGCTCAACATGTTCCATCATGTAGGCCACCCGTTCGGTGTCCGACATAGCACTCAAATCTACCGGCAATCTCTCCGAGTTACCACCGCCACTGCTGCCGCACCCGACGCACACTGCCGCCAGTATCAATGCCCATGTCCAATATGGTAAGATTATTCTATACAGTAATATTATTCTCATAACAGCACTCTTAAAAGCCAATCTCACAAACAGCATCATGCCTCGGAGCCATTTACGCCAAAAAAGCACATATACTCCGAAATCATACGCAAAATTACTAAAATTCTCTAAAATCCCCAATACCTCCGCTAAAAACCGGTTTCCACACCCCCATACCTTTCCTCTTCACTTACACACTTCTCTTACCTCTATCCTATTTCCTCACTTCCACACCCCACTTTCTCTCTCCCTCACCTCTATCCTACTTCATCAGTTACTTTCCATTCCATTTCTCTCCTTTACCTTCATCTATTACCACTCTCCTTTCCCCTCTCTTCTCCTAAAAAAACTTCTAAAAACACTATTCACATAAAAAAATTAGCTCACTCCATTGTCATCTGAAAAAAAAATACTAACTTCGCACCACGAAATTTAAGCAAGTCCCTGGAGTGGTGCTCGAGTGGCTGAAGAGGCACGCCTGGAAAGCGTGTATACGCCAAAAGCGTATCCCGAGTTCGAATCTCGGTCACTCCGCAAGAAACACACTGTTAATCTTAGATTAACAGTGTGTTTCTTGCTTTTTGAAGCTACCCTACAAGCCTTAATTACATAGGTAGCCTACTGACTGCGTCACGTCAAGGCAATTACCTTGCTGTTTCATAAAACAACAACCGAGAACTATAATTGCCGGAGCATCTCGGCTGATAGGAAATCTGAGATTAGGTGCTACTTTATTTCATCGTAAGTATCAATTATTCTTTGCAGTTCTGACTCAGAGGGTAGCATTTCTGTGGCTTTCTTACTCATATCCAACTTATATTCCGCGACTCCAAGTGGTTGATTTATTCCTCGGACTGACCACTCAACAACAGTATTATCCTTTGATTTACATATCAGTAGACCGATAGTCGGATTATCGTCCGATTGTTTCATCAGTTCATCAACAGCCGAAACATAGAAATTGAGTTTACCGGCATATTCGGGTATGAAAGGAGTTACCTTCAATTCTACCACTATATAAAGCTTTAGTCGGGTATGATAGAAAATCATGTCCGGAATAAACGTCTGTCCGCCGGACATTTTCAATTCCATTTGCCTGCCAACATACGCAAATCCCTGTCCAAGTTCGAGAAGAAACCGAGTGATGTTACCCGCCAATTCATCTTCAAATTGCTTTTCGGTAGTAATCTTCCTGTCAATGAAACTAAAATCGTATGGACTTTTCAAGATGTCCTTGGCTAACCCACTATAGGGTGACGGCAGTTTATCATCAAAGTTGGTAATAGCCTTACCTTGTTTTCCATACAAATCGTCATCCATTTCCGCTTCCAACTCCGAACGACTCCAACCCATTTCTATGGTCTTTTCAATATAGAAAAGAGCCTCAGCAACTGATTTGCTATGAGTAAAGATATGAACGTGATGCTTCCACGGCACATGCCCAAAATCAATCGGCATCTCAAACTCGTCAGCAAGTTGCTGATGAGTTTCGTCCCCAAGCTGGTGACGAATTATATCCCCCTGATTATAAAATTTATACCACCGTTTGGCATACTTGATATTGGTGACAGAGAAACCGGTTTGTCCGGGAAATTCCGTTTTCAAGTCAAGACTCAGACAGTCGAAGAAAGCACTCCCCCATGTGGCGGATTCATAAAGTCTCGATATGTCGCGACCCATTTGCCAATAATACTCCAGCATGGTAGTATTCACTTTGACAGCCGCCTTAATCTGTGACTTTCTGAAACGTTCTTTCAGCACACCAAGCAACTGCGCGTACCCCTTGCCCGCCACAATACTGTCGCGTTTCACGAAAGCCGGTTTGTCATCTTCTTTTTTAGCCATAATAATATCGGAAAAATTAGGAATAATATATTTACTACCACCGTACAAAGAATGAGAATCAATATAGGCGGCGGATTTATATAAGAAAACTTTAGAATTTATGCCTACTTTATGCAATTTCACATGTCTCAATTTCGGATTTGAGGAGCCGGAATTTACATACTGTACCTTAACAAGAAGTGAGACGGTAGGAGTTCATTTCCTATTCAGGCACAACTATCTCACTTCAGATTACAAAGGTAAGTAGATGTTGAAAATTAGTTTATATCAAAATTTTTGTGGTTGTTCGTCCGTTATAGGAATGAACCATAACATTTACGACTATCGCAAAGATCAAAGTTATACAACTGACAGACAAA
>JAAVDM010000054.1 GCA_014801815.1 Bacteroides sp.
CAGATCCATTCTGTGCAGATTTGACACAACCGTTTCCAGTTGGAAGGGTTGGAACTATCTGGCGTTCGCTGTGATATTCCTTAAAAAAATTCACAAATCAAAAAAGTTTAGATGACTTCTATTTCTTTTTTAAAAGAACAAAAATAAGAAAAGAAATTTTAAATTTTATTTTTGTTTATAGACTTTCTTTATATTTAAGGTGTAAAATAAAGTAATATGTTAATATTAATTTCAATTCTATGAAATATGATATTTGGCAGAGAGTCTACAGTAGGTCAGTTGTAATAAAGTAAAAGACCTATTTCAAGTTAGATACTTTAATTGTTAATTCGGATTTTTGATTAACTTTGCAGCTGTAAGGAGTAAGGTTCAGGGCGTCTCAAGACTCTGACCGACCGCTGATTACTAAAAATACGGTATTCTATACCAAAAATACATATTTCAATTCTGTAACTATACACATTATGAAACTACGTTCTGCAATGCTCGGTATGTTGGCCGCCGGCGCTCTCGGTCTGGCGGCATCATGTTCGGGCAACAAGGCTGCACAGGCTGATGCGGCAGCCACCGATTCAATTCCTACGGTATATTACATCAAGGATATCAATCCGCAGAGTCTTGTGAAGGTTTACGAGGCACTGGGTCGCAAGGCTGAGGGTAAGAAGATCGGTATTAAGATTTCGACCGGCGAGTCGAATAAGTCTAATCATCTTGATACGGCTCTTATAGCTGATCTGGTACGTCTGGTGGACGGTACGTTTATTGAGTGTAATACCGCTTATGCAGGCAACCGCAACTCGACCGCAAAACATTATCAGACGGCTAAGGAACACGGTTTTGTTGACCTTGCCGGTGTGGATATAATGGATGCCGACGGCGACACGGTGCTTACGGTAGGTCTGCCGGAGGGACACCTCAAGAACAAGAATTATGTCGGTAAACATCTCAACAACTATGACTTTGTAGTGGTTCTGTCACACTTCAAGGGCCACCAGATGGCAGGTTTCGGCGGTGCGCTGAAGAATATTTCGATAGGCATAGCTTCGGCAGACGGTAAATCGTGGATTCACTCGGCAGGTAATATCGATAAACCTGACAGTCTGTGGAGTAACATCGCACAGCAAGACGCTTTCTGCGAGTCTATGGCTGAGGCTGCCAAAGCAGTTGCTGACCACTACGGCAAGAACATACTCTATATCAATGTTGCCAACCGTCTGTCGGTAGACTGCGACTGCAACGGTAATCCGGCTGAACCACATATTGCCGATCTCGGTGTGCTGGCCTCGCTTGACCCTGTGGCACTTGATCAGGCTTGTCTTGATATGGTGTTCAACAGTACGGATCCCGGCAAGAATGAACTGATAGAGCGTATCAATTCGCGTCACGGCACACATACCGTTGACCATGCCGCCGCTATCGGGGTTGGTTCGAAAGAATACAATCTTGTCACTATCACCGAGTGATAAAGTACCGGTATTTCCATAGGTGAATAAAAAGTAAACCCATAAGTCACTTTGAAACGTTTAGATTCTTGGAGGGGCACCGTTCAGACGCGGTGTCTTTCCGGGAGTCTTTTCTATATTCTCTTGCTGAATCCAAATCTTAAATTATCATTCTTCTATGGACTGGTTTATCGATATATTGCGGCATTATCCTGTTATACCCATTTTCTTTACCCTCGGTGTCGGTTTTTGGCTCGGCAAGCTGAGGTATGGTTCTTTCTCGCTCGGTTCGGTAGCCGCCACACTGCTGGTCGGTATCATAGTAGGGCAACTTGACATACCCATACCGGCTTTGGTGAAATCACTGTTCTTTATACTTTTCCTGTTCTCTATAGGATACAGTGTTGGGCCGCAGTTCTTTCACTCCCTACGCGGACACGGCTGGAAACAGATGGGATTTGCTGTCATTGAAGCACTGATATGTGCCGGTACGGTAGTGGCAGCCGCCAAGGTTATGAATTACAGTACAGGCGAAGGGGTAGGGTTGTTCGCCGGTTCGCAGACCTGTTCGGCGGCGTTGGGTGTAATCAGCGACACGGTGCGCGGACTGTCAGTGCCTGAGCCGGAGAAAGAATATCTTGAACAGGTGATTCCCGCCTGCTATGCTGTGACCTATGTTTTCGGTGCTATCGGCTCGGCATGGTTCCTGTCGATGATGGGACCTAAGATGCTCGGCGGACTGAAGAAAGTACAGGCTGAGGCGGTTGCTTTAGAACATGCCGCCGCTTCAGAACATGCTGCCGGCGACAAACAGCCTTCTGTCGGCGCCAATCATGTCGAGACCACCGATATGGTCTTTATTGGTCTGGGTATAGCTGTCGGCTGCTTCATCGGAGCCATGTCCATCAGACTCAAAAGTATTCCTATCTCACTCAGTACTACGGGTGGCGCTCTGCTCATGGGTCTGTTCTTAGGTTGGTACCGTAATCGCAAACCCAAGTTCGGTTACATACCGTCGTCGGTAGTATGGTTTCTTGACAATCTCGGACTTAACGTTTTTATTGCAGTTATAGGTATTACGGCGGGGCCGGCATTCATACCGGCCGTAAAAAGCGTAGGTGTGTCGCTTGTGCTTGTAGGAGCAATAGCCACCATGATACCGATGATAATATGTATTTTTCTCGGCAGTAAAGTATTCAAATTCTCCGGGCCTGAGACATTAGGCTGTGTTGCCGGGGCACGCTGCGGTGTGGCGGCTATCGGAGCCATTCAGGATTCTATAGGCAGTACGGTGCCGATGATTGGTTATACAGTAACATACGCCACAGCCAACTTTATACTTGTATTTTCAAGTCTGATAGTGCTCTTTGTAGTGTGAATAAAGCATACTTCCCCGGACAGCCGAGTTACTGTCCGGGGAAGTATGCTTTATATTTAAAATCGGAATAAGTAGCTCTTAAAAATAAATGGACATATAAAACGTGGTTATTTTTGAGGCGATTCGGGCGCGGAGCGAAGGAGAATACTTCAGTATTCGACTGAGTGAAAAGTCCGAATCGCCTCAAAAATAACCACGTTTTATTGTTCAAGATTCAAAAACTGTAACTCAAACCATATATCGTTTTATTTTTAAGAGCTACTTTAAAGGTGCTCTTAAAAATAAAACTGCTGTTAAGATTGTTTGAAATAAGTAAACGGTACTTAACAGTAGTTTTTGTTTATGGCTGTACGTTCCGCTTTATCATTAATAAACTAATGTAACATGAATAAAAATTTCCTTGCTTTCTGCATTCTGACCACTCTCGGTAGCACAGCTTCCATATATGCTCAGCGTGACAATCGTCATGAAAAAGATGTGGTAAACATCGTAAACGATGACAAGACAGACACATCAAAGGTAGAACAGTCATTTAAGGATAATGCTCCGAAAACGCCTAATGACAACGGTCTGCCACGTTTTGCTCTTGTAGGTAAAGACGGACAATTCTATATCGGCATAGGTGCGCAGTTTCTTGGTGAAGGCATTTTTGACTGGGGCGACCAGATGCCGGCCGCACTCAATTTCACTCCCTCGTCACTGACTGCGCATGAGGCCGGTAACGGTGCATCGACACGTTTTGCCTGGCAATCATCTTCCATTTACTTCAACTTCCTCTCCATGCCTGAGACCTCCAACCGGCTCGGTGTCTTCTTCAAAGCCAAATTTACAGGCGGCAATAACTCATTCCATGTATCACATGTCTACGGTAAATATCGTGGTCTGACCATAGGTTACACCAATTCGTCCTTTACCGATGGTGCGGCACAGCCTATGACCATAGACAGTGAAGGCCCTAACGGTATGGCAAGTCTTTCATTGTTTACCGTTTACTGGCAGCAGCCGTTCGGACGCGGCTTTTCGGGTGCTTTGGGTATAGATGCACCCTCGGCTTCGCTGACTTATGATAATGTCCTAACTCAGATTAATCAGCGTGTGCCGGCTATACCATTATACTTGCAGTATGCATGGGATGGCGGCAGATCACATGTACGTCTGTCGGGTATATACCGACCACTTCAGTATCACAATGTCAAGACTGCCTCCAACCATACCATGAGCGGTGGCGGAGTGCAACTGTCAGGTATGGCACGTATTGCCGGCAGTCCGCTGTCGGTACAGTATGATGCCGTCTACGGTAGCGGTATAGGTAACTATCTGCAGGATGATAATGGCCTCGGTCTTGATGCAGTACCTATCCTCGAAGCCGACAAGATGAAAGTGGTTAAATCAATGGGGCTTACCGCCGGACTCGGTTATATATTCAGTCCCAAAGTGACGGCAAACCTCACTTACAGTCACCTTTCCAACTGGTTGCCTTCCGGTGCCGATGTCTCTGCCGATACGTATCGTTATGGCGACTATGCAGTAGCAAACATACTCTATACCTTTAACAAGTTTATTGCTGCCGGTATAGAGTATGATTACGGATATCGCCGTGCTATCGACAATACGGGTCTGCATTGTAACCGTCTTCAGGCACAGATGTCTGTGACGTTCTGACGTGCTGCGGCTATCAGAACGGTAACTGTCCTTTCGCCATCAGTATAGCGGAGGCTATCACACCGATTGCCAACAGTATTGAAGTGATTACGTCGGCCGAGGTGAATCTCAGAGTTCCCTCGGCACGACGTTCGCGTCTTGCCTTGAGATAGAAGCCTATACCGGCCAGATAAAATATCGAGCTGAACATAAAGAGTTCTATACCTCCGGCGTAAATCATCCACATACAATACAGGACACACAGCGCCGATATTACACGGTAGCGCATCACGTGCTTACGGTCCTGAAGTCCGAGACGTTCGGGGTGAAGCGTCAGCTTGAAGAGATACATACCTCCCGACAGATAAGCCGGCAGAATCATTACGCCCGTAATGACGAGGGCTGCCATATACACGTCATCAGCTACCATGACCATGATGAGAAAGCTTTCCATCACGATGCTTGATACGAAAAGTCCGAAAGCCGGCATACCGTGACGGTTGAGCCGCAGAAAGGAACGCGGAAATATCTTTACTTCGGCTGCCTCGTATGGAACCTGTGCGCAGACCAGTGTCCACGCCAGCCAACCGCCGAGCAGTGACACTATGACCGAAATTATAACAAAGTAGTAGGCCCATGCCCCGCAGAGGTCATGTAGCACGTATGCCACTGAGGGATTTTCAAGGCCGGCCAGACGTGCGCGTGTTGCCACACCGTAGCAAAGCATCGACACCAGTACATAGAGCAGCCATGCGCTGAAGAACCCTGTCACAGTGGCACGTCCCACATCGCGGGTTTTACGGGCACGCGCCGACATCATCACAGCTCCCTCTATACCGATGAAGCACCATAGTGTCACCATCATTGTGCTTTTGACCTGTGTCCATAACTCTGAGGTGTCGGTGAGACCGTCAAAATAATTGAGCTGAAAAAGGCCGAGTTTTACGTTGATACAGAGTATAACCACTATAAGCATGATAGCAGCCACTTTGACAATAGCCAGAATATTGTTGAGTAACCTGACAGTGCGTATGCCACCTGCCACAAGAAAATACATCAGCCATATCAGGCCCGTGCCGAACAGTAGAGTCGGCCAGCGGTGGGGGAGCAGTGCCGGAAAGAAGGCTCCGAAGCTATCGTTGAGCATGACGGCATAAGCTACGTTGGCAAACGCCGTACAGAGCCAGTAACCCCATGCTATGTTAAAGCCTGCGAAATTACCGAAACCCTCTTTTGCATACTGATAGATGCCTGCATTCAGTTCCGGACGTCTGTCGGACAATATCTTAAAGGTAGCTACCAGCAGCATCATGCCGGCTGCCGTTATTATCCACGCAAGAGCCACAGCTCCGGCTCCTGCACCGATTGCGAGATTTTGGGGTATATTATACAGACCCGAACCTACCATCATACCAAAAATGATACCCACGAGGGCACCGAATCCTAATTTCTTGCTGTTTTCATCCATTTTTTGAGTTATTATCAGAAGACCCTCACGGGCCGTTGTGTGCGGTATTTCTGAAACTAACTGCAAAATTACTCAAAAAATATGGATTTTTATAGATGTGGATTTACTTCATTTATATCTATAAGATTATGAAGGATAGCAAATATGGTCAATCCTGCCGTTGAATGAATCTGGAGTTTCGCTGAGATATTTCTTCGGTATGTAGTCACGGTGTGTATGGAGAGACATAGCGCTTCTGCAATTTCCTTATTTGCCATGCCTTTTGCCACACAGCAGATTATTTCTTTTTCCCGTTCCGTCATCACTTCTATAAGAACTTTGGAAGGATGTATTTTGTCCTCTTTGACTTCTTTTTCTAAAGCGAGTAATTTTAACGATTTCTCAAGTTTCTCAACTTCCGGTATAAAGAGTTTATTTTCAATGTCACAATGTCGGTTTAGTTCATTCCCGCAGTAGATAATATCAAAAAGAGCAGATGTCAGAATTTCATTATCCTTCACATGATAATGCCTGATGAAAATATCCTTTAGTTCATTTAATTTTTCTGTCATGCTGACATGGTTAAGAGAATATTCGGTTATTCGGAATGTTTCACTTACCTGTCCGGATAAAAGATGTGAAACGTAGCTGAACACTTCATCATTCTCATGCTGCATGTGGTTATAAACCTCCCGAACATAGTCGTCAAAAAATTTCAGCAGGAGGAAAGCTACGTCATTTATATCCGTACAGTTGATGGCTTCAATCAACTTTCTGCGGATTGATGGCAAAAGGAAATCAAGAAAATGAGTGTGAGCCTTCCTTAAATAAGCCATAAGTGTGGGAAGAGAAATTTTATAATCCTTATAATTCCTGTCACACAGAAAATTACAGACAGCTAAGAAAGACTCCATATCAACGTTGTCTTCCTTACAGGCTTCTCTGACTTTTTTGTCTCCAAATCCGAAAGATAATCCGAACCTGCTCAATACTCCCAATAAGTTGGGGTTCTCTTCAATAAGTGTTCTGAGTCGGTCTTCGGGTGTGAATGTATTTCTATTTTTGGCCATATCTTTTTGACGTTGAAACGAGGTCCTGAAACCCCATGCAAAGATAGTATGTAATAAAAAATCACCCTATACCTAAAAATAAGTGTTTTTATTACTCTGCTTTTCTCTATGACTGTCCCTCCCTTTATAATTTATCCAATTTCTGAGTATTGATGACCCCGCACAGACGATACTAAATTTGCACCCGAAATTCAGTAAACAATAATGGGTAGCAATAGGAGACATATAACTTGGAAAAATTTCCATCGTTGGGCGGGACTGATAGTTGCCGTCTTTATGCTATTGTTCTGTTTTTCAGGGATAATACTAAATCATCGTGATGCTTTTGCCGGTGCGGAAGTCAGTCGGACTCTCTTACCGGCTTCATATAAAATAAAGAATTATAATAACGGAATTATTCGTGGAACCACGAAAATTGGTAATGACAGTCTGTTGGCTTTCGGCTCCTGCGGTATATGGCATACCGATACGAATCTTGACCATGTCTCCGACTTCAATACGGGCTTACCTAACGGAGTTGACCGAAGAAATGTCAGGAATATAGTTACCGATTCCGGTAATAATATATGGTGTGGAACACAATATGGGCTTTACAGGCTCACTCCTAAGGGTTGGAACTCCGTTGAGCTGCCGGACAACTCTGAACGTATATCTGATGTCACAATCTCTCCTGACGGAACAGGTGTAGTGGTTGTGACTCGTTCAAAGCTATACACAGTCAATAAAAATGATATAAGTTCGTACACTCTTACGGCACCTGACAATGGAGAAAACAAGGTATCATTATTTAAAACTATCTGGCATCTGCACAGTGGAGATCTGTTTGGTCTGATCGGAAAAATTGTCGTAGATATAATAGCTGTAATACTTGTATTTCTATCGTTAACAGGTATTATTCTGTTTATTTTTCCTTATTGGTTTAAGCGGTTAAGACAGAAGAGGGGAGAGGGCAAGAAAAATTATTCAGAGGCTATAAAATTATACAAATGGAATTTCAGATGGCATAATCTCATTGGTTATCTGTCTTTTGTACTGACGGCTGTAATTATATTCACCGGTATGTGTCTGAGACCGCCGTTAATGATTCCATTTGTGATGGTAAAGACCGCTCCCTTATATGGCTCAACTCTTGACAATGATAACTATTGGCATGATAAGCTGAGGGCTGTGCGTTGGGACAGCGAATCGGGAAAGTGGTTATTGTACACCTCGGACGGTTTTTATACAATTGAAAACTTTGAAGATGCTCCTGTTGCAATACCGGTGGATAAAGCCCCAGTAGTAAGTCCGATGGGAATAAATGCATTTTTCAATGAATCTCCGGGAATATGGGTAATAGGTTCATTCAGTGGTATATGTCGTTGGAAGCCGGCTGAAGGAATCTGTTACGACTATTACGATAACAGTCCGATTGACAGAAGTCATCATAGAAGTTATGGAGTAGGAGATAACTTAGTGTGCGGTTATAGTACAGACACTCCGACACCGGTTGTTTTTGATTATTCCAAAGGAACATCGGAACTTGCTCCTATGAATCCTATGCTCGAAAAGCAACCAATGTCTCTTTGGAATTTTGCTTTGGAACTCCATGTAGGCAGGTGTTACTCACCGTTTCTGGGGCCGTTTTCAGATTTATTCGTATTTATCGCAGGCTCTATAATCCTTTTGGTAGTCTTATCAGGCTATATTCTCAGCCGCCGACAGAAGAAATCTTTAAATAAATCAAATCATAAATCACTTTAACATGAAATCATTTAAGTTTTTCTTTGCCACATTTATGGCAATTGTCTGTATGACAACATTCTCGTCCTGCGGTGATGACAATGATGAACCGGCGACTCCGGCTGCCAAAAACATTCAGGGTTCCTACAAAGGAGATATGGAATGTTCAGTAATGGGCAGTGCTTCAACTTTCGAAGACATGACTTTCTCCGTTACAGCGACAGATGACTCAACCGTAGCAGTAGTTCTACCTGCATTCGGTGAAGCACCTATGGCATTGCCTTCGATAACCATCACCGGTGTAAAGGTGACTGAAGCAAACGGTGTGGTAACAATGACCACCACTGAGGTCAGCGGTCAGACAGATGCCGGTAAGAGCTATACATGCACCCTGTCCGGCACTGTGGAAAACAGCACTCTGAATATTAAGTTTAATCTTCAATACGGTGCTATGCCAATGCCGATGATCTGTTCTTCAACAGCTCAAAAGCAGTAAGTATTATGATGGCAACGGTTAGAAAGCAGCTTCTCCTTGCCCTTTGCGGACTGTCAACCCATTTCATCGGTCATGCCGACACGTTTATCGGTCGGGTGGTCGATGAAACGGGGAGTCCGTTGATTGGGGCAACTGTAAGGAATGTCAATGGGAAGAAAAGCGTAACGACTGATGCCGATGGTAATTTCTCAGTTGAGGTTGACGGAAATACAGCTAAACTTCAGGTGTCTTACATCGGGTTCTTAACGGAAACATTCATTCTGAAAAGTTCTGACCGAAGTAAAGAATTAAGAATGACTCCCGATATCGGAGCTTTGGAAGAAGTGGTTGTGACCGCAACCCGTACTCCGAAGTCGCTGAAAGATGTACCGGTTGTTACGCGACTAATTACCTCTGATGAAATCCGTAAGGCTGATGCAACCAATATTCAGGATCTTTTGTCGGAAGAGCTTCCCGGACTGGAGTTTACTTATGCCATGAGCCAGGAAACCTCTCTTAACATGAGTGGATTTGGCGGAAAGGCCGTGTTATTTCTGGTAGATGGCGAACGTCTGGCCGGTGAGACTATGGATAATGTGGACTTTAACCGTCTGAACCTTGATAACGTAGGACAGGTTGAGGTGGTTAAGGGAGCTTCTTCCGCGCTCTATGGTGCAAATGCTGTGGGAGGAGTTGTGAATCTGATTACACGCGACAGTAAGGAACCTTGGCGTATAAATGTTAACTCACGTTACAAGGCATTAGGTAACGAATGGAGATGTGGCGCAGATGTCAATTTCCATAAAAACAAATGGACCTCAAATACCAATTTTCAGTATGTCACTTCTGAAACAGTAAAACTCACCGACGTTTTTGACACGGAATCAAACTTACAGAATATTTACGGTGGGAGAACCTTTAATGTAAAGGAAAAGCTGACTTTTCAGCCGTCAGATAATTTACGACTCATAGCCCGTGGCGGATATTTCAATAGAGTCAGCACACGTATCAATTATGATGACCATTATATAGATTATACTGCCGGCCTGCGAGGTGTCTGGAATATCCGGGCGTCACAGACTCTTGAATTTTCATATAGCTATGATCAGTATGACAAACAGAGGTATGTGAATGACAATCGGACTCACGACCATGATTACAGCAACCGTCAGAATATAGTCCATGCTCTTTACACACATTTTTTCGGTGGTAATGCTCTTACAGCCGGAGCGGACTATATGCACGACTATCTGCTTACCTATCAGTTTGTGAACGGAGAAACCCATTCGCAGTCTTCTATAGATGCTTTCGTTCAGTTTGACTATAATCCTCTTTCATGGCTGAATATTGTGGCAAGTCTTCGTGAGGATTATTTTTCTGAATCTAAGAATAACTCAGTCACCGCCCGACTGGCTACGATGTTTAAATTCAATCGTTTTTCGGTACGTGCTAATTATGCCGGAGGATTTCGTGCGCCTACACTGAAAGAAATGTATATGAATTTTGACATGGCCGGAATACAGATGATATATGGTAATCCTGATCTGAAACCTGAGAAAAGCCATAACTTTAATTTAGCTTTTGAATATAACGGACAAATCCGTAACCGTATACTTGCGGGAGCCTACAGCCTTACGGCTATGGGTTATTATAACTTGTATGACAGCCGTATAACCACAACAGATTTTCCGGGAAATTCCACTCAGGAGGCAGGTGCCGTTTACTGCAATGAAGATGGAGTCAGAGTGAGTGGCATTGACATCTCGGCACGTTACCGGTTGCAGATGGGATTAGGCTTTTTATTTAACTATAATTTTCTCCATACGGGAGGCCGTACGGTTGACTCTCAGTTCTCAAATCCGCGACCTCATTCTATGACATGGAAACTTGACTACGAAAAAAGATTTTGCAGTAATTATAAACTCTATACAGGTCTTTCCGGCAGGTTTCTTGGTAAACCCGAATCAAGATATGAAACAGATAACGCCTATTCTGTCTGGAAATTTACGCTTCAGCAGGAAATATGGCGAGGAATTAATCTTAACTTCATCATAGATAACTTATTTAATTATCGTCCGAAAGTATATTACTGGAACTCGTTGCCCACACTCGGTCGTACTTGGTCGGTGGGTCTATCATTAGATATTGACACAATATTCAAATGAACATGACAAGAAAAAAACTTATTCTTGCGGTGACAGCGGTGGTGATTTTAATCATCGCTGCTATTGTCACATGGAGGAGCATGGTGTCTTCCACGCATATTGCTTTTGTGAATTATCAACCTATTACTCTCGGTGAAATCGGAAAAGCCAATAACAATTCATTCATCAAGATTGAAAATCTTGACGAGAAGAAATTGGATAAGTCTTCTAAGTATGACATGATCTTTGTCAACGGAATGGGATTACGCATAACGGAAGAACAAAGAGATTGGCTGTCAAAAGCAGCCGACAAGGGGATTCCGGTTATTACTACTGCCGCCACCAATCCTGACAATCTGATTATTTCAACAGACTCGGTTGATACTGAATTTTTAAAGCAATATCTTCAGGGAGGTGGCCGTGAGAATTACCGGAGTATGCTGAATTATGTCCGGAAATACATTGACGGTAAAAAATTCTTTATCGGCAATATCAAAGACCCCCAGGCTTCTCCGACGGGATTGTTTTATCATCCTGACATCAGCGGTGCCGATGGTGAAATGCACTATTTCAATTCTCTTTCTGAATATCAGAAGTTTCTGAAAGATAATAATTTGTTTAAATCCGATGCTCCTGAAATAATATTGACCGGACAGATGGGTGTGCCTGACGAACTTATAAACAAACTTGAAGAAACCGGCAATCTGGTATATCCCGTTTCTAATATTCAGAAGGCTATAGTCACGGGAGTAACCGACAGTATCAATCCGGTTGCCATGATTAATATGGCACACGGAAGAATGGGGGATATGGTCGTTGAATATCTTAAGTCTAAAAATATACCTTTGTTTGCTCCGCTTAACGTTAACAGAAATTACGAGGAGTGGATGACCGACAATATGGGTATGAACGGCGGCTTTATGTCGCAGAGTATAGTCACTCCTGAGATAGATGGCGCTATTCGTCCCTGGGCACTTTTCGCACAGTATGACGGAACTGACGGAGTACCTGAGATAAAGGCTATACCGAAACGTCTGAACGAATTTACCGAAACTGTAAATAATTACATAACCCTACGTTCAAAGCCGAATAGCGAGAAGAAGGTCGTGATTTTTTATTTCAAAGGGCCGGGACAGAATGCTCTTGTGGCAGAGGGTATGGAGGTCGCGCCGTCACTGTTTAATCTGCTGACTAAACTGAAACAGGAGGGGTACAAGATTGAAAACATGCCTGCCTCATCCGGAGAACTAGAGCAGATGCTTAATGCTCGTGGCCGAGTGTTTGGTGAATATGCACAGGGTGCGATGAATGATTTTGTTAAGAGTTCCAATCCGCAGGTTATAAGTGAGAATGACTTCAAGGAATGGGTGAAAAAAGATCTCTGTGATGAGATGTTGAATGAAATTGAGGCTGTTGACGGAAAGTTCCCCGGAAATGGTCTTAAAACCGATGATGGCCAGCTTGCTCTTGCACGTCTACAGTTCGGTAACGTGGTATTGATTCCGCAGACAGCTGCCGGCAACGGAGATGATGATTTTAAGATAGTGCATGGTACGGATATGGCGCCTCCCTATGCTTATGTAGCTTCATATCTATGGGCACGCAATGGTTTCGGTGCAGATGCTCTTATTCATTTCGGTGCTCACGGTTCACTTGAATTTACACCGAGAAAGCAAGTGGCTTTAGGCAGTCGGGATTGGTCAGACAGATTAATCGGTACTATACCGCATTTTTATATCTATTCGACAAGTAATGTCGGGGAGGCTATGATAGCTAAACGCCGCAGTTATGCCGGAATTATCAATTACCTGACACCTCCCTTTATGGAAAGTGATGTACGCGGTATATATAAGAATCTTTCAGATGCCGTTAATTCCTACAATCGCGAGGCTGAGGCTGAGATGCCTGACAAAAATAAGATAGAAGCGGCCTCAAAATTAGTGAAGAAATATACTGTAGAATTGGGTATTCATCGGGAATTGCGTCTGGACAGTATTTTATCACAACCATATACTGCCTCCGATATTGCACGTATCGAAAGTTTTGCGGAAGAACTTGCGAACGAAAAAGTCACAGGTGCTCATTATGTGATGGGTGTCCCATATAACCATGACAAAATAGTATCGACAACCTATGCAATGACCGTAGACCCGATTGCGTACAGTCTTTATTCATTGGATAAGCATAGAGGTAAGGCTGGAGATAATGGGAAAGGAGTTGCCTTCACACACCGTTACCTGAAGCCTGCACGTGACTTGGTTTCTCGTATTCTCAAGAATAATGAACCTGTGACTGATGCTGAAATATGTCGAATTGCAGGTATATCCGAGAAAGAGTTGCAGGAAGCACGCGAAATAATGAAAGACGTGAATGGTTCTAAGGATTTATTTTCAAAGATGATGGTGATGGGTTCTTCTATGTCTGCCGGGGCACCGACGGCCAAATTGTCGGAGAGAAAAGAAGTATCTTCATCTAAAATGAAAAAGATGATGAATATGACCGGCATGTCACCTGAGAAAGCTCTTGAGGCGGCTAAGAAGATGGGTGCCGACTCTGCCGCGATTGCCAGAATGAGTGCGGCAATGAAACGTAAATCTTCGACATCGGATTCAGGCAAACCCTCTCATGCCGCTATGTGGTCTGCTCCGAAGCATACAGAAGCAGAAATCAATAAAGCAAATTCTATAATGGAGATAGTACAGGCTGTAAACAACGTCAACACTTACTATACTGCATTAATGAAGAGTCCGGTAAACGAACTTGCTTCGGTAATCAACGCTTTGAACGGAGGTTTCATTACTCCGACGTCAGGAGGAGACCCTGTTCTTAATCCGATGATACTGCCTACGGGACGTAATATGTTTGCCATCAACGCTGAGGAGACGCCATCGGCCGTAGCATGGGAGAAAGGTAAGAACTTAGGAGATAACACACTGAAGATGTATCGGGAAACTCACAATGACTCACTGCCTCGTAAAGTCAGCTATACTCTCTGGAGCAGTGAGTTTATCGAAACCGAAGGTACAACTATCGCTCAGATTCTCTATATGCTTGGTGTCGAGCCTGTACGGGATCCCTTCGGACGTGTGACTGACCTTAGGCTTATTCCGTCTGAAGAGCTTGGCAGACCTCGTATAGATGTGGTGGTACAGACTTCCGGCCAGCTACGTGATTTGGCTGCCTCACGTCTGTTTCTGATATCCCGTGCTGTGGAAATGGCTGCCTCTGCTGAGGGTGACAAGTATCCTAATTACGTCGCCGAAGGTGTCGTGGAATCCGAACGTCATCTTGTCGATAGAGGAGTGGCTCCGAAGGAAGCGCGTGAGATGTCTACTGCAAGAGTTTTCGGTGGAATAAACGGAAACTACGGCAGTGGCATTCAGGAAATGGTTGAGGCCGGAGACCGGTGGGACGATGAAAGCCAGATAGCGGAGACATACATTCATAATATGGGAGCGTCTTACGGTTCTGAAGAAGACTGGGAGAAAATGCGCGATTTTGCTTTTGAAGCAGCATTGACCAGAACCGATGTTGTTGTCCAGCCACGACAAAGCAACACATGGGGTGTACTCAGTCTGGACCATGTGTATGAGTTTATGGGAGGTATGAATCTGGCTGTGAGAAATGTCACCGGAAAAGACCCTGATGCCTATATTGCCGATTATCGTAACCGTAACAAGGTTAAAATGCAGGAAGTAAAAGAGGCTATAGGTGTTGAAAGCAGAACTACTATTCTGAATCCTACCTACATTAAGGAAAAGATGAAAGGTGGTGCCGGAGATGCTTCCGGAATTGCTGATGTAATTCGAAACACTTACGGGTGGAATGTGATGAAACCTGATGTGATCGATGATGAATTCTGGAATGATATATACGATACCTATATCGAAGATAAGCATAATATCGGCACAAAGGATTATTTCACATCTGTTAATCCGGCTGCCTTGGAGGAAATCACGGCTGTTATGCTTGAAACAGCACGCAAAGGAATGTGGAAAGCATCTGACCGGCAGATAGCCTCATTAGCGCGGCTTCATACAGAAGTCGTAAATGAGTATCAGCCCTCCTGCTCAGGATTTGTATGTAACAATTCCGCTCTCAGGGATTTCATATCATCGAAAGCAGATGCTTCTTCAGCCGCAGCGTATAATAAGTCGATTGGTGATATCCGGGCCGAGAACAGTAATGGCAATGATGGAATGGTAATGCAGAAAGATGAACTGAACAGTATTAAGGAAACCACAAATCGTATAAGCGGCGGATTGGTAGTTGTGTTAGTTGTAGTCAGTCTTCTTATAGTTTTTGCTATTATCAAACGCCGTCGGAAAAACGAGCAATAAATGGAAACGGTCATTATTCTGATGATGTTGCTGGTTAGTTTGAGTTTTATACTCAAACTAACCTTTATGCGGCCTTGGCAAATGATATTGGAGGCCGTTGTTCCGGCTTCGGTTGTAATATTTTCGATTGATATTGCGGTTTTGCAATCCAAGACTCAAATAGAGGAATGGTTTCAGACTCCTGAGCTTATGCTGGACTTAGCTGTTATTCTGACAATAGATGTTGCCTTACAGATAGCCTTCTGCTTTTTTATGGTGAATAATGGTGTGAGTCTTAGGGAAAGGGTAGTCCGTAACATCTTGTTATTAATTCCGGGATTATTGATTTTCCCTACGGTTTTCTATCTATTGGTATTGATGATATTCTCTTTTACGGGTATTGATTTCAATATCATCGGATATGGATTTGGCATCGGTCTTGTCATCATAGTTCCGCTGATTTCAATGGGTATGAAATTATTGTTACCTGAAAGATTCAGCCGGCTGGAATTAATATTCTATCTTAACTGCATAATAGGAATGCTCGGAGTTGTGGCCACCGTCAATGGCCGTACAGCTACGGTAGGAGTAAACGAACTTAATATCCCGGCATTGCTGTTGATATTCGGTATAGGTCTTATCGGGTATGTTATCGGATTCCTTTTGTATAAACATAAAATAAATAAATCATCATGAATGTAATCTCAAATATCCTTTACTGGATTTCGACAGGCTTACTCGTCCCTGTCATTGTACTGCTTATCTATTTCTTTGTCCGTGCCATAATTCTTATCGGAGGATTTTATGGGCAATATATGACACAACGGAAGACGGTCTCATTATTGGATAACGAAATAAAGGATTTCAATCCGCAGGAAACTGCAAAGTTGCTCGAAACACTTCCTGATAAAAGCGGTGTTCCTGTAATTAAGTCTCTTAAAGAAATTCTTACCACAAAAGATAATGAAGCTCGCCTTGATATGCTTGTGTCTGAATATGAACTGACTGCCGATAAAAATGTGGCGACATCTAAAATTTTAACTAAAATGGGTCCGATTTTGGGTCTTATGGGTACACTGATTCCTATGGGCCCCGCCCTTGTTGGTCTTGCTACCGGAGATATTGCTTCAATGGCATATAACATGCAGGTGGCGTTTGCCACAACAGTGGTGGGCTTGGTAGTCAGTGCGATAGGTTTTATCACTCAGCAGGCAAAGGAACGTTGGGCTTCACACAACCTTATGATACTTGATTTTGTCGTTCAGTCACTTAAAGAGTGTAAAAAATGAGACGCAGACGTACAATTCTTCGACGAGGAGAAGATTCCGACCCGATGAGTGTGGTAAGCAATCTTTTTGATGTTGCTATGGTGTTTGCTGTCGCTCTTATGGTTGCGCTTGTCAGCCGCTATAACATGACCGAAATGTTTTCTCAGGAGGATTTCACTATGGTGAAGAATCCCGGCAAGGAAAATATGGAGATTATAACAAAAGAGGGAGAGAAAATAAACCGTTATACTCCCTCAGAAGACCAAAACTCTTCAGGCAATAAGGGAAAACGTGTCGGAGTTGCTTACGAACTTGATAACGGAGACATTATCTATGTGCCGGAATAATTGAGTTGTAATTTATGGCCGATGTGCTAAGATAGAAATAAATAGTAGCCTCAGATGCTTTACTAAAGCATCTGAGGCTACTATTTATTTCTTATTTGATGAGATTAGACATCAAGATGTTTGATAATCTTTGCAGGATTCCCACCAACAATTGTATTGGCAGGTACATCTTTTGTCACAACTGCACCGCCGGCAACTACAGCATTTTCACCGATAGTCACACCGGGCAGAATCAGTGCACGTCCGCCTATCCATGCATTTTTCTTGATTCTGATGGGTTGATGCAGAACTACCTCTCTATGATTAAAGTCGTGATTTGTCGTGACTATCATTACATTAGGGCCAATCTGCACATTGTCTTCTATTTCAATACGACCGGCTGACATCATGCTGCAGTTATAGTTGATAAACACGTTCTCTCCGATTACCAATCCTTCTGCGACGTCAATATGAAACGGTTGGACAATGTTTGATGATGCCAGTAACTTAATGCCGAGTTTTTCGATTATCACATCGTGCAGTTCTGTAAGTGTACGGGGCACACAGTTGATTTCCTCACATTTTTTCCATGTTTCCGCGATATGAGCTGCGGCATCTCCGTATGTCGGGTCTGTCATGCTGACAGGTTTTCCTGAAAGCATCTTTTCAATTGCTGTTTTTTCCATCTTGTTGTGATTAATTTTTAATTTTAGTTTTCAGAATGTGCTTGCACGAGTTTCAGTCATAAGCCATTGTCCGTATACCAACCGGAGATCGGTATCAAGACAGAGAGGCCATGTGTGACGGCCACCGCCGAATACTGCGGCATTAACGTAGCTTCGGCCTGTCATACGCGCTGTGTCGCCTTCAATCTTGATATCTATATCCGAGTCAGTACATGTGTAATAATTAAGAGTCCCGTCGGCTATGGCGCGGAGATACTCGTGTTTTGGCTGGCGCATTCCGGTCATGTGAACAAGAACAAATCTGTCATCAAGCATCTTGCCGAGGGAGGTGGTGTCTTTGGATATCATGTATCTATACATATCCGAGTACATCTGTCTCAATGTCTTTTCATTGTCTTGGGCCATAACCATAAAAGGAATTAGAACTGTAAGTAATATTATGGTTTTCATTTATGCCAACGGCGGCACCGAAGTATAGACGAAATGCTGTTCACGCTCTTCAATCCACCAACGGCCGTCAATCTTGACATATTTATCGTAGTAGCGGACTGCATGGAATGTGAGCTTGTCCTTACCATCTTCTTCAGTGACAAGGGTAGCGATAGCATAACATATACCTGTGGCATGGGTATCGTCGATAAAGTCCACTACTTGCTGTCCGTTCTGATGGAAAGATGCTTTGGCGGCACCGAATGCCTTGTATTGTGCGATCATATCCTGAACTGAATGTATATCCATTCCCAGAGTGTCACCGAAATACACTTTCAGTTTAAGATCAGGACGGAAAATCTCCACATAGTAGTCCTGATTATTCTTATCGCTTTCTGTTGCGTAACGGTCAACAAGATCTTTGAGCATTACGCGGTCTGCTATTCTATTGTTCATTTTTTATTTGTATTTTTTGTTATTAATTTTTTTGTCCGAAAACTTTTGACATCGGTATGTTATTCAGCTGGCGGTTTATTGTCTCTATCTCCTGGGGTGTAAGTTCGACAGATGCCGCTCCGGCATTTTCCTCCAGTCGTGTAACTTTTCTTGTACCGGGAATAGGTACAATCCAAGGCTCTTGAGCGAGCATCCAGGCCAATGAAATCTGAGCGGGAGTCGTATTTCTGTCATCGGCTATGTTTCTGATAAGCTCAAGGAGTTTCTGATTCTCCTGATAGCTTTCGGCCTGAAACTGTGGCATTGATGCCCGATAGTCGGTTGATTTATCAAATGTGGAATTTGCGTTATATCGGTCTGACAGAAAACCGTTGGCAAGTGGCGAGAAAGCCACGAATCCGATACCGAGTTCTTCGAGAACAGGGAAGAGATTCTCATACCAACGTGCCATCATCGAATAACGATTCTGAATGGCTGTGACGGGAGTTACACTGTGAGCCCTACGTATTGTAGCTTCGTCAACTTCCGATAATCCCCAGCCGAGTATTTTGCCTTCCTTTATTAAATCACCCATCAATCCTGCCACATCCTCAACCGGAACATTCGGATCCTGCTGGTGTTGATAGTAAAGATCTATATGGTCGGTTTGTAATCTGCGTAACGAACCTTCGATTGACTGTCTAATTGTTTGGGGTCGGGAATCTGCTATAAGCGGATAAGGTATTTGGCCGCTTTTTGTGTTGAAAGAAAGTCCGAACTTAGTGGCAATCATTACCTTGTCACGGATAGGTTTCAAAGCCTCTCCAAGTAGCTCCTCGTTGTGATGTGGATTATCCGGTGTTCCGTAAACCTCAGCCGTATCAAAGAAGGTGTATCCGATTTCTGCCGCTTTGCGAAGTAAGTCGGTAGCCTCTGACATGTTAGTGGCCTCACCATAGGCATGGCTCATGCCCATACAGCCGAGTCCGATGGCAGAGACTTCCAGATTTCCTATTTTTCTCGTCTTCATAGAGCTATGTTAGAATACCAGATAACCGTTATTGTCGGCTACTGCATGGGGAGTATAGGGTGCTTCGAGAGCCTTTATTTCATCGGGAGTAAGCACGATATCAAGTGCGGCGACGGCCTCCTCGACATGTTTGGGTGATGTGGTGCCGACTATAGGAGCAGTGATATAAGGTTTGCTGAGCATCCATGCTAATGCTTCCTGCGCCATTGACACACCGCGTTCGGCAGCCATCTTCTGGAGATTCTCAATTATAGGCATGTCCTGTTTAAGACTGCGATCCCATACCATAGGCGATACGTCATCTATCTTGTTACGTTCGGTGACAGTACCCCAAAGATGTGTCAGACGGCCACCCGCAAGCGGACTCCAGGGAATAATGCCGACTTTGGTGTATTCGCAGTAAGGAATCATCTCGCGTTCTTCCTCACGATACATAAGATTGTATTGATTCTGCATTGTCACGAATTTGGTCCAGCCGTTACGCTCGGCGATGTTCTGTAACATCTCGAACTGCCATGCGTACATTGTCGAGGCACCGATATAACGAGCCTTTCCACTTTTGACAACATCGTGCAGTGCCTCCATGATTTCCTCCATAGGAGTGCCGGGATCGATACGGTGAATCTGATAGAGATCAACGTAATCCATCTGAAGGCGTTTGAGCGATTTGTCAATCTCGCTCATGATTTCCTTACGGGAAAGGCCACCGCCGTTAGGACGGCCCGGACGCATTTCCATATTGACTTTGGTTGCTACTACGATGTCGTCACGGTCAAGCCCGAACTCGCGGATAAGACGTCCTGTAACTTCCTCAGATGTACCTAACTGGTAGACGTTGGCGGTATCAAAGTAGTTTATGCCGAGGTCAACGGCTTTCTTGAAAATGGTTTTAGCGTCTTCAAAATCGCGTGCCCACGGAAACACACCGTTTTCAGAGCCGGGTTTACCAAAACTCATCATTCCGAGACAGATGCGCGATACGTCAACACCTGTGTTGCCTAATTTTACGTATTTCATATCTGATTATATTTTTTAATTAATTATGGAAAGCCCTACAGGATAGATAATTCGGTCGTTGTCGACCCTTATGGACTTGGCAATCAACGTCTTTTATCGGATATTCGAGCTTCCATATTTCTGTTAATTTTTATACTGCGAAGTTACAAATGAATTAAGATTGGGGTGTTTCACAAATAGCATTAAATTTTTCACGATTTAACATATTTGTTCAATTCAACTGTCTGTATCGTTGAACCCCATATAACTTGATCTATCACCTCCATGCCTTCACCCAAGTTCTGTCGGCAGTATGCGCTGCCACTGTATTTATCGTCAATGAAAAGCCGATACAACTTTTCATCGTATGTACCAGATTCATAGCTCATCTTATTTAGTCTGTCCTATCGTCGCCTATTATGGCTCTCTCCAATGATGTACAGATATAGTATTTGCTAATGGTTGATAATCAATACTATGCTGATAATACGGTAGAAAAGTGGCGGTGAAGGTGTATTTGCCTTCTAAAAAGAGAAGATTTAACACTTTTAACTCATATTAACTATAAATCTGAGGGTATAATCTGGAGTAAAGGAAGGGATTGGATGCCTGATTGATAGGGATTATCTATGGAAAATCGGGGATTTTTGAATCAACTTTCCCCCTAACTTTACTTTACTTTAAGTGCATATATATGCACTTAAAGTAAAGTAATAAGGGTAGGTTTATTTCTTTTTGAAGGTCATAATAACTATCAATGGAAATTGTATACAAGAACACTCCTGAATTGATCTCGCATCATGTCTATTACAATTTCAATATTAGTGGTGCCATTAGACCATTATTTGATATTGCTGGTGAGACCGTTGCCATTCCTCTCAGTAGTTCGTTGTGTCACACAATGTCATTATGAAGAGGGGAATTTCTCAATTCAAGGAGGGCACTGAAAAAGTAAGCATGAGATTTTTCTTTAGATAAATATATTTTTACAGCGCAGACAGAGAAGCTCTATCTGCGCTGTTTTTATGTCGTAAACTCGGTTATTATAGAGTGATATGCAGGAGTTTTTCGGCAGTGAGGTAGCTGACTTTCTCTTTGTCTGTGTCGGACAGAGGTGCATTATCCACGAAGGCACGTGCATCAGTCATCGGAACGTATGGCCAGTCTGCTGAGAATACGAGCTGGTTGATACCGAGTTTGTTGACGCAGAACTGCAATGCGTCATTGTCGTAGAGGCCGCTGGGCGAAATCCACACGTGTTTCTTGTAAATATTAGAAATCGTGTCTGAAAGACCCGTAACCTCCGGCTTGAACATCTGATCAAGACGATAGAGGTAATACGGCACCATTTCACCCCAATGTCCTGAAATGACTTTCAGAGTTGGGAATTTTTCAAACACGCCGGTAAGAATCATTCTGATAACCTGTATACCCGCCTCATAATGCCAGCCATAGCCGTAAGTGCTGAGGATTGTGTCGAGCTGATCATTGAGCCCTTTATAATATGCGTTGACAGCATCAACAGATGTATAGTTAGGATGTATATACCGGCAAGTCGACTTCTGTCAGGGCTTCCCATATTGGATAATACATTAAGTCGTCAAGGAACACATTTCCAGTCTGAGGACGGCCCGATATAAGTGTACCCACAAACCCGAGTTCATTTACGGTGCGCCGCAGTTCATCAGCTGACGCAGTCGGATTATTCCACGGTAGGGTTGCAAAAGCGCGGAAACGTTCCGGATAAAGTTTCACGGCCTCGGAAAGCGTATCATTGGCTTGCTTTGCCAATGTCACGGCATCATCACCTGTAAGCCATTGCGTTGGATTGGTGTATGACACCACTTCCATATCGATACCGGCTTCATCGAGTTCGGCGATGCGTTTCTCACCCAACTCAAAAAGGTCAGGTACACTTGGAGCATCCGCAGGCGCCGGATGCATAAACTGTTGCGCGTAAGGGTACGCCTCCTGGATGATCTTTGCCACAGCAGTACTGATGGTCTTGCTAGACAGGTGTTCTTCTAATGCAATTATTTTCATAATCTGTCTTTGTAAAATTTGTTTCTGACATATAAACAAATTGAACCTCAATATTGTTGATATATCAACAAAAAATAAATTTAAAATTAGTATATTTGCAGTATGAAAATCCTAGTTACATCATCCACGGGATTAACCGGTAAGGCTGTTGTCAAAGCTTTGGCCTCAAAAAGTATTGAGGTCAGGGCAATGATACATTCCGATATAAAGGCCGATGAAATGCTCAGTCTTGGCGCATCAGAAACAATAGTAGGAGATATAGCGTCGTATGATGATCTGCTTTCAGTAATGAGAGGAATGGACGCCGTATATTATATATGTCCTACCGCACGTGAAGATGAAGCTGAAATAGGGAAAATGGCTATCAAGGCCGCAAAGGAGACTGGGATAAAGAGGTTCATGTACCAGTCCGTTCTCCATTCTATAGAGCCGGAATTGCCTCATCATCGCCAAAAGCATGAGATTGAGAGGGCTCTTGTTAATTCCGGACTTATCTATACCATCGTACAACCGGCTCCCTTTATGCAGAATATACTGAACGCAAAGGAGGCTTTGGTAAACAGCAAGGTATTTGTCCAGAAATTCTTTACGAGAACCGATAGTGTAAACCGAATAAACCTGATAGATGTCGGGGATTTCGGGAGCTGTGTAGCAGAAATCGCTCTTGGCACTTGGTATCATTTCGCCACATTAGAATTATGTGGTTCCCAGAATCTTTCAGCCTCGGAAATGCTTTTGGAAATGGAAAAGGTTATCGGACAAAAAATTGAGTTGAAATATATCTCCGATGATGAGATACGGAAATCTATGTTTGAAAGAAATATTCCAGAATACTCGATAGAAACGCTACTGAAGATGTTTCATCATTATAATGGAGGAGACTTTTGTGGTAGCGATTTCGCTACATCAACTATACTCAAAAGAGTACCAACAACATTTACTGAATTTCTTAACAGGGAACTGAAATGAAGAAACCGGAATATGATTTATTGGGAGTTTGGCTTGACTTCGCCTTCAACTCCCTTGTGGCTGAACTTAACCGCTCGCTCCACAGTGTCGGACTGTCGCTCAACCATGCTCAGTTTGCCATATTGCAGAATCTGTTTATCAAAGACGGACAAAGTCAGAGCGACATCGCACGACGTGTGGGAAAGGACCGCGCAGCCATCAGCCGCTCCCTGAACACCCTTGAAGAAAATGGCTTTATACTCCGAAAGGCTGTATCCGGATCAAAAAATGGCATTTTCCTGACAGAAAAGGCTATCGAAAACCGTCAGAAAATTGTAGATGCCATAAATATGGCTATACTTAAAGGACGACAGGGAATGACCGAAGAGGAATATGAGAACGGTATTAGCTTCCTGAATAAGATTTACCGTAACTTACAGTAAAATTCAGATGAACTTTAGCAGCTTATATTGAATCTTGACTTATTCTTTTATACGTCGTTCACAGTATTTTGACGGAGTCTCACCGGTAATTTTCTTAAAAATCCGTGAGAAATGCTGCGGATATTCAAAACCTAAGGAATAGGCGACTTCTGAAGAGTTCATTCCAGATACAAGACGGTTTTAGGGCTCAAGCCATATTTTGGGTGCATTTGTTAAAACGGACGTATGGGGAATGTTAAAAATCAAGCGTATAGTTTGACGAGGTGGAAGATGAAGAAGTCTCGGTCGCGGACTCCTCTCATTTGCGAGCGGAAGATCTTTACTTTGGAGTTGAAAGCTTCAGCCGAAGCGTTGGTGGAACGTCGACGGAAATAGTTGAGGATTGTTGGAGCATGATTTTTGAAGGTCATGATTACCGAACGGCAATTATTGTTTTCCGATTCCATTACCTTTTCATACCACCTGTTTATTCTCCCGAGCGCCTTCGTGGGCGAGATTTTCGCGTTGAAAATTTGACGTAGCTCTATGGCAAGACTGTAAGCGTTCCTGAGTATGGGATAGCGTTTGAACAGGATATTGACACGATGACGTCGGGTGTCTGTCCATTTGTATTGCGACATCATCAGTGTGTGTTTGCTACGGGCCAATATCCGGCGCATGGTCTCGCCATTGGAATATACAGTGGGCGGCATTGACTTGGCGCGGTTGTTATCTCCGGCGATAAGTTGTCTGCGTATGTCAATTCGGATTTCGTCAACAGCTTCACTGTAGATTTGCCGGACATGGAACC
>JAAVDM010000055.1 GCA_014801815.1 Bacteroides sp.
ACTCTAATGGTTCGCCTGATAATAGGCGACTGACTATATTCAGCCGCTCTTCAAAATTATGGTGTCTATACATAAAGCACCCCAAAAGTTTTGTGTCTAACTTTTGGGGTGCAGTTCAATCTCCCTATATTAGGCAACTTTTATGAGCGTATGTGGAGCAATATCTTTTTATTTTCAAGAGCTACTTAAAAGAAACATTTAAAATTCCCTTCGTATTATCATAAATTATCCAAATTTCCTTGAAAATTATTCTCTTTATGTACATCGGATGCCAATCTACGATATTTTGCCGGTGTCATTCCCATCACCTTCTTAAAAGCAATAATAAAACTATTGTCGGAATTAAAGCCTACGCTTTCTGCAATCGCTCCTATAGTAAATTTACCATATTTCTCCTTATCAGACAGACGCCGGCAAGCCTCTCTTATCCTGTATTCATTGATAAAATTGCGGAAATTCGATGCACCTAAATGTCGAATAACTTCCGATATATACCGTGTATTGGTATTGAGTTGCAATGCTAACATACTTATACTGTAATCCGGATTAAAAACAGAATGTTTATCATTCATTATTTCAAGGATTTGTGTAGATAAACGAGTTATAAGCTCATCACTTATAATCATTTTTTTCTCAGGTTCTGCAGCAGTCTTCTCTCTTTCTTCTAATAAATTCTCCTCTATCACCTCAGCCACTGCTTTCTCATCATTCTTTCGTAGAGCTGTCAGATTCTCTATATCCTTTCGCAAATTATTATTTTCACTAAGTAATGTTTCATTAAGACGTACCATCACAAGCCTTGCCTGATTTATCTTTTTCGAGTAGAACACAATAATAAGAAGAATAATTAATATTATGGCACCAATACCAGAAGTCCAATAAACCCTTTTTCTAAATATCTCCATTTTATGTTCCGTCATCTCTTGTTCATAGGAATCAAGTCGTTCCTTCACACTATTAAAGTTACGCAGATTAAAAATAGAGTCAGAACTTTCATACATTTTACCTCTATAATAAGTCAGGCTGTCACGCTCTCCAAGCTGACTAAAAAGAGCACACATATTATTGTACACTGCTTGTCGGTTACTGAAATAAAATGCAGTATCCAAAATGTTTGCTGCCTGCTTATAATAATTTAAAGCACTGTCATATTCTTCCTTCTCTACATATCTAATTCCCAAATGATTATACAGAATCGCCTTATGATAGTCTCCATAGCTATTCTTATCTATGAAGGCCATCATCTCCTTTAACATGACCTTAACTTTCTCGTCCTGACCTGTCTCAATATAATTAAGGAATTTGATGTATAGTGAATTAAAATTATAATCTACATTATCAGTTAATTTAAGGTCATTAAACATCTTAATATAGTATTGCTCTTTGATTTTGTCACCCAAAATCTTATTAATTATTATAAGATTATGTGTTATGTCACCTATTTTAATAGTATCATGACAACGCTTTGAAATATCGAGACTACGTTCATAATATGATAGAGCTTTATGATAATCATCATGATAAGCATATATTGTACCTATTTGCTTTAATGCCTTTGCTAAAATTGTATCGTTGTCCACGTGTTCATTATATCGTAGAATATCTATATAGCTCTTCATAGCATTTTGGTAATCACCCTGAATCATAAGACTATCTGCTTTCAATTGTCTTTCTCTTAAATCAGTCATAACAGTAGTTCTTGACTGCTCACAGCCTTGTGTTATTAATCCCATGATTACAATAAGAACCATCAATAGGGACGAGATTATGTTTTTTAAGCGTATCATGTAATGATTAATTTATCACAAAATTACATTAATAATCTCGTTATTCCGAAAAATCAGACAGATTTATATCTAAAATTCTGAATTTCGTGATATTTTATCAGTTATCAATTTCCACATGATAAATATTAAGCATAATTTTGTACCAGTTTTCCACAACTAACTTAACCTTAATAAAGTTAGTGAATTGTCTAACAAGGTTGTGTGATAATGTCGGTAAGTTAAAACCAATTAATAACCAAAAACCATTTTATTATGAAATTTTACTTTTTTGCAGCGTCACTCGTAATGAGTCTCACCTCAATGGCAACTGTACCTGTGTCGCCCACATCTTTTTGTGGAGCATGGAAGAATGGGGCTGCACCAACTAAGATCACACTTGAAGATGTGAAACTCCCTTCCGTAGCTCAGGCAATCCATACTCGTTCTATCGATGAGCCGGAAACCAACTGCATAGCTACCGAGGCATCTTTCTATTACTATGGAGATATAATGGATAATGGAACCGGCGGCTACTATTTATTCCTTTCGTCAGCAGGAATAGATAAGGGAAATCCAAGCCATGAAGGTCAGATGGTGCGTATATTTTTCATCGGCGAACAGACAGATTTTGCCAATCCTGTGTTACCGACAGGTACCTATACTGTAAATAATGATCTTACAGCAGGAACAATTTCTGCATCGGATTCTGAATATATGGATGTATTCCAGCATCCGGAGACTCCGTCTTTTCTTGTAGGATATGTCTATACACCGACATCCGGTACCTTGACCATCGAGAATTCAGGTGATGGATACTCAATTAATTTCACAATGGACGGTGTGTTATATGATTCCAATGATGAACCAATTGATGAGCAAACTTGCACTGCCAGTTATACCGGAGAGGTACCGTACATTGACATCAATGCTTACACACCCATTGACGGTGACATTGTGATGGATATACCTAATGCTTCAGGAAGATATTCGGATGGTGATTTCAGCATAGCTTTTTACAGTGATGACATGCTTGATGAAGAAGGTTTTATTGTAGCTTCCGGACAACTGCTAAACGTAGAACTATTCACTAAAGACCGTGCACCTATGAATCTTGATAATCTTGTAGGAGAATTTAGTCCTATTGATGTGTTCACAGGAGGTCTATTACCGTCTCACTATATGCAGGGAGTATGGTATGAAATATTTAGTGGCTACTACGCAGCATTGGGTACAGCCCTTACAATCTATGAGGATGATGGGACAACCAAAGTAGCACTTGCAATGGATGGAACAATTACTGTGACTAAGAATAGTGAAAACGATTATACTCTTGTATTTGACCTCATCTCTGCTGAAGGTAACAAACTTACAGGAGAATGGTCAGGTAACTTAGACGAATACATAGCTGATTTCTCAGATCCCTCAGCAGTCGACGGTATCAGTGCCGACGCATCACATATATATGCGGGACAGGGCTTTATTTCGGCTCCCACCGATGCCAAGATCTTCAACATAGCAGGTCAGCAGACCGGAAGAGAAAACCTTGCTCCAGGGCTCTACATAGTAAAGATATCCACATCTGCTGTTAAAGTGTTGGTGAAATAAATCTTCGTCATCGACTATCCTAATTTCTCAAAATAATAATTAAGGCGCCTGTCCTCTCGGATTGGCGCCTTATGTGTTTTCTATAATACTTTCTAACTAACCTAACATCATGAAACGATTTTCTGTATTTATAACATTACATGAGATGAGAAAGTTTTATAGAAACTGAAATTTCTGTATTTGGTGCGAATGATAACTAATTTATAATTCATCATTCTTCATAAATCATTTCTACGTGGCCAATAGTGAGTTCTGCGCTCAGAAGAACCGGAATATGTGAACTCATTGCGACCTCAGCCATGACAGGATAGCCGGTCATATTACCGTGATAGGTGTATTCAAAAGTTGTAGAATAAGTCGGATACGTGATTCCTCCTGCCGTATAGCTTGACTTGCCATTATAGGTAACGGTAACACTCTGGTCATAGCCACCATCTACCGTAATGGGTATACTTATCTTCTGTCCCGGAGACATGCTTTCAAAATCAATTTCGTGGAAATAATAGAACATTCCAAGCATATCAGCCGTAATAGTGACAGCCTCCATCGTCTGAGAGTCTGCATTAAGTTCCCCTTGACCCTTGATATTCTTATAGTTGGCGGGGTTGGAGGCTACAAAGCTACCGCTACGGTATTCCATAACCTTCGGTTTGAGATACCAGCCATTTTCATAAGTAACAGTTTCGTGACTAAACGGTGAACCCGGTGTCATAGTAGCCTTTAGAGTATCACTTACACAAAATATCCTACCTTCCCATGGAATAGTATTACCGTCGAGGGTGGCATTATATTGGTCACCTTGTGAAGAAAGAGTCACTTTACCGTGACCGATATTGATATTTATAAGCCCCCAGTGATAATGAACATTATAAGGAAGTTCCTGATAAGGAATCTGTACCTGAGCCATTCCTGTGAAAGCCACTACGAAAGCAAAAAGCAGTAGAATCGTCTTTTTCATAGTATTTTTATAGTTTAATATTTAATCATAACAACAATCCTTCTCTCGTAATGTTGAAAAATTCTCACTAAAATCCTTTTATCAATTACTTTGACTACAGGAGTATAAAAATGCCTAAGGCGCCTGTCCTCGCGGATTGGCGCCTTGTGTGTTTTTCCATAATACTTTCTAACTAACCTAACATCATGAATTGAAAATCGCTGAATACCTCTTAAATCTAATCAACATGAAGCAAACGATTTTCTGTATTTAAAACATTGGGTAAGGTGAAAAGGTTTTGAGAGAGATTAAATTTTTTGTACAGGTATTTCAATACTTCGTTAAAATTTTATTTAGCCCATTGATAATAAATGAGTCCGGTTTTACAGCGTTAGATTGTGTAATTTTCATTAAATTTGCCTCTGTAATAACCTTAAATAACAATGAAAAGAGACTACATCATTCGATTTTTTGCCGTAGCATTGATGCTGATGACGGCTTTTGCAGGGCATACAGCAGTCAATGACACCGATTCCGTGCGTGTGCTCTGGATTGGAAACAGTTACACCTTCTTTAACGACCTTCCGGCAATGGTTCAGAACATAGCTAAGACAAACGGTGTGAAAATGGCATATACTGAAGTGCTGAAAGGAGGCGAGCGCCTGAAAGGACATCTTGAGAATCCACGTCTCATCGAATTGCTCAAAAAAGGAGGTTGGGATTATGTGGTAGTGCAGGAGAACAGCTCGCTGCCGGCTTATGATACAGATTTCGTGCGCCGCGAAGTATATCCTTTCGCGCACGCCATCGATAGCCTGGCACACGCCGGCACACCGAATGTCAAAGTGGTGTTTTATATGACTTGGGGTCACAAGTACGGCAATATACGACCGCATAAAGACTACCCACTGTGCGACACTTTCGAGGGTATGCAAGAGCGTCTTAAAACATCGTATCTTGAAATGACTTATCAAAATGGTGCTATCTGTGCCCCGGCAGGCATGGCATGGGCCGAAGTTCGCAAAGAGCGACCTGACATTATTCTATATAACCAGGATACATTTCACCCCGCAGTTGCCGGAACTTACCTCAACGCTGTCACACTCTACGCAACAATGTATCCCCGTCATTTCCAAACAGATTTCAATGCCGGACTTGTACCTGCCGAAGCTGAATTTCTGCAGCAAGTAGGCCAGAATACCGTTCTGAACAATATTCGACTGCTGAATATTCAAAAATAAGAGAGTGTGTCTTATAACACACTCTTAATATCAACGCTACAACTTGATAAAGGATATAAAATGGTCAAGGCGCCTGTCCTCACGGATTGACGCCTTGTGTGTTTTCCATAATACTTCTAACTAACCTAACATCATGAATAGAAAACCGTTGAGTCTAATCAACATGAATCAAACGATTTTCTGTATTTATAACATAGGTAGGGTTGAAAAAGTTTTGAAGAATTAAAAAAATCGTATTAAAATATTAGATATCTAAACTGTGGCAGATATGGTATCGAGATGTAGATGATGTAGGGATTACTGAGATAGAATCGATTACTGAAATTTGTTTTCTATATATGGAGTTATTGCTGTATTTTCTCATAAAGAGGGATTTTTCTTTATCTTTCCGATACATAAATTCAGGAATCTTGTCTACATTTGCGGTGAATAATTAAATTCTTGAATTATGGAAAAGCAGAAATGGAAGATTCTCGATACAAAATACCTTATTCGGAGGCCGTGGCTTACAGCCCGCTGTGACACAGTTCAGCTTCCCGATGGCAGAGTCAATTCAGAATATTATATTCTCGAATATGCCACATGGGTGAACGTGATTGCTATTACTGAAGATGGACGTTTTCTTATGGTTGAGCAATACCGTCACGGACTACAGGAAGTTTTTACTGAGTTGGTAGCCGGAGTTGCTGAAAAAGGTGAAGAACCATTAACTGCGGCAAAACGTGAGTTGCTGGAGGAAACGGGATATGCCGGTGGAGAATGGGAACTTCTGAGTGTTCTGTCTCAGAATCCGTCAACAACCACTAATCTCACATACTGTTATGTTGCTAAAGGAGTCCGTAAAGTCACGGAACAGTCTCTTGATGAAACGGAAGATATAGCAGTGA
The DNA here is from genome assembly GCA_014801815.1 of Bacteroides sp. Taxonomy (GTDB): domain Bacteria; phylum Bacteroidota; class Bacteroidia; order Bacteroidales; family Muribaculaceae; genus Lepagella. The sequence continues at coordinate 6,437 of JAAVDM010000055.1, forward strand.
AATTACTGACAGAAACGGAACTTAAAGAGATGCTTCTTGCTGACAGTTTCAAACAGTCTTTAATGGTTGCACCGCTATGGAAATATTTTGCACTTAAAGGGGCAAAATTCTGATCATTCGGAATCGTCCTTTGAGAATCTAAAAAGATTCTCAAAGGACGATCCTCTTACTTTATACATATTACTTCTTAAATAAAGAGACTAATTTTCAATTAGATAATTCAACAAATGCAGGAGTTATATTGTTGTATTTGCAGATGGAATAGTTCAACTATGATTTCTTAACAAGAAGAAAACCGCACTATAGCGGTTTTGCTCTTCAAAATATTATATATGTGAATACTCATACTATGTAATATACATATCGGAAGACTCTTGTAGATATAATACTTTCATAAGTAAAAAATGGATTAGACTATATATACCATGATATAAATTTACATTTGAAGTCATCTAAACTTTTTTGATTTGTGAATTTTTTTAAGGAATATCACAGCGAACGCCAGATAGTTCCAACCCTTCCAACTGGAAACGGTTGTGTCAAATCTGCACAGAATGGATCTG
>JAAVDM010000056.1 GCA_014801815.1 Bacteroides sp.
CGGTTCAGTATATTAAAGTGGCGCAACCCTAATATAGCGCATCTTGTTAGAGTACGCTGTATTTTAATTATTCAAATCAATATTTAACATCTCTAAATTAGTTTAGACTACTTCATTATATTATACTTTGTACGAATATAGAAATTATGGGATTTAGAAATCGAAGAGGAGGGTAGCGGAGATGTTCCAGCCGGAGGGGTGGAGGGTGGCGTCGGGGTAAAGGGGTGAGGAGGCGATGCTGTTGCCGAGGGCGAAGCGGTAACCGGCGGTGAGCTGGATGAAGTTGATGACGTCGAAGCCGATGCCTGCTTCCCAGCCTCCTTGCAGGCGATGGGTGCGCAAGGGCGTGGTGTTGTTATGGTCAAGGCGTATGGATAGAGTAGGGCCGGTGTAGAGCATGGGGCCCATTGTGCGGCTGAAACTGCGGAGCCAGAATTTGTATTTGAGGTGTAGGGGAATGTCAATGAAGTTACGGCCAAAGCTGACGGGATTGCTGCCGCTGACCTGAAGGCGCGTGTTGTGGCGTGCGTATAATAAGGCAATGTCGGGTGCGAAACCACAGGTTGGGAACTGGTATTCCAGTACAAGACCTCCGGAGAAGCCTGAGCGGTTGCGTAGTGACCATGTTTCAGCATTTTTGAGACTGGCGGTAGCTATGTCTCCACCGAACCGAAAGCCGTAGCGTAACTGTGCAGATGCTGTGAATGACATTGTCACGAATAATACGAATATCATTACCAAGCGTATCATTACATTTGTTTTCACCTGTTATTGTTTTGAAGTAAAATCTTGTTTTGATAAGTTGCAGAGTGAGAGGCGGCAGATAGTGTTATGCTGTCTGCAAATGCTCTCATCTCACAAAATTAGAAAAAATATCCCACATAAGTAACTTAAAAATTAAACGATATCTATTTATAAGTAAAGTCTTTGAATCTTGAACAATAAAACCTGTTATTTTAGGGTGCTTCGGACTTGTCACTTAGTCAAATACTGAAGTATTCTCCTTCACTCCGCGTACGAATTGCTTTAAAAATAACTGTTTTATATATTCATTAATTTTGAGAGTTACCTATCAAATCATAAGGCGGGACGTACCAGTTACTGATACGTCCCGCCTTATGATTTGGGGTTATTGAAAAATTTTTTTAAATTTGCAAGGTGAACTGAATGGTAAGTAAATAAACTGTCAATCAGATATATAATACTATTGATATACAAATAGTTCTCTGAACTATGGAGCAGACGGAAGTGGATTTCTTTGATAAGCTGGCACCGACGTGGGACGCGAATGAGGTGCGTTCGACGCCGGCGCGAGTAAGGTCGATTCTCGGCAAGTTGCCGATAAGGCATGGAATGAATGTACTTGATCTCGGTACCGGTACGGGTGTGTTAATACCATATCTGAGTGAGATGACAGGTGAGGAAGGACATGTGACAGCAGTTGACCTTTCGGAAGGTATGCTGTCGCTGGCAATAAAAAAATACGGAAACTTGAAGAATGTGGAATTTCTGAAGATTGATTTCGAGGAAGAGCAGATTCCGGGTATGTATGATGTCGTGATGCTCTATTCGGTATATCCTCATCTTCATGCTCCACGTGATACATTCGAATGGCTTTTCAGAATGAATATGACTGAAGGAGGAGTAATAGTTGTTGCATTCCCTTCAGATGAAAAGTTTATAAATAATATACATCACGAACGCGATTCGGAGAGTGACCATCTGCCGCCTGCCCGTGTTTTGGCCGCCATTATACGAGAATGGGGTTTCAGAACAGAGATATTAGCCGATGATGCAGACGAATACATAATTTTAGTATATGAAACTTAACACTATATTTTTCAGCGCTACCGATACTACACGCAAAAGTGTGGAAGCATTGGCTGAGGCTATGGATATGCCTGTTGGAGTAGCTGTAAATCTTGCTGACAGAAATGCCGTGTTGCCCGAGCCGGGTGAAGAGGACGTAATGATAATTGCCGTACCGGTGTACGGAGGGCGTATCCCCACACTGGCGGCAGACAAACTCAAACGTCTGAGAGGTAATGGAGCCAAGACTATTGCTATGGTAGTATATGGCAACCGCGACTATGATGATGCTCTACTTGAACTTATTGATATTCTTTCAGAAGTCGGCTGCAAGGTATGTGCTGCGGCAGCCGTTATCGGTCAACATTCGATTTTCCCGAGGGTAGGTATGTTGCGCCCTGACAATTCCGATCTCGCCAAACTCACGGAATTTGGCAGAAGATGTAAGACTGTACTGACTTCCGAGGTTGGGGATAAGATACCCTCAGTAAAAGGGAAACGTCCTTATAAGGAATACGGTGGTGTCCCGGTACACCCCTCCGGTAAACAGAAAGACTGTCATAAATGCGGGCTTTGTGCTGAAAAATGTCCTGTAGAAGCGATATCGGCCGATACACCCTGGGATACGGATGCACGGAAATGTATTTCCTGCGGTCGTTGTATAGCTGTCTGTTCTTCCGGCAGCAGAGGTTACAGTGGAATAAAATACAATCTTATCGGCAAGGTATTCGTAGCGGGTTTCTCACACAGGAAAGAGCCGGAGTTTTTTGTCTGACAATTAATGTATAGCTTTGCACACGATTTCGTCAGGCTTGCTTCTTATAGGTGAGAGCAGCAATTACGGAGAGAGTCACTGCAAAGCCGAAGAGAATGGTGTATTGTTGCCATAACTCTGCGAGAGGAGTACCTTTAAGATAGACGGAACGCATGATTTCGATGTAATAGCGCGGCGGGATAACATACGTGATACACTGTGCCCATTCCGGCATGGAACGTATCGGTGTGAAAAGTCCGTTCATCAGCTGAAAAATGATGATGAATGCAAACATCACGAATACACTCTGAAGCATAGTTGACGAACTGTTGGCAACAGTCACACCCAATCCGGACATGACAAGACTGAACAGAATTGTGGCAAGATAAATGGCCATGATACTGCCTGAAGGTATCAGACCATAGACCAGCCAGCCGACAAGCATACCGACGGTAACCACCATCAGCCCGACAATCCAGAAAGGTATCAATTTTGACAGTACAAATGTCAGGCGACTAACCGGTGTTACATTCATGGCCTCGATAGTACCGGTCTCTTTTTCACTAACGAGATTAAGAGCAGGCAGAAAACCGCAGATTATAATCAGCAGAAGCACCATAAGCGCCGGAATCATATAGTTGCGGAAATTCAGAGTAGGATTGAAGCGATAGATGACACTCATATCGGGCTGTGGCTGTAACAGTCCGTTTTCAATCTGCCATTGACTGAGTGTGCCTATCACAGACTGCGCCACATAACGACTGCCGAGCATACCTTTAGTGGCATTGACACCATTGGCCTCTATACTGACCTGTGCGTTGCCTGCTGTCAGATTGCGTACATAATCAGGGGGGATAGTCAGTAATACGTCTGCTTTACCTTCTTCAATTGATTTCATAGCCTCGGTATAAGTATCACATACCATAGCTATCTTCAGACATTGTGCAGCTTCGATGTCAGCGATGATACGGTGTGACAACTGTGTGTGGTCGTTGTCCACCACACAGACGTTGACTTGCTTCACGTCGAGATTTGCTACTAACGGAATCACCAGCATCACCATAAGTGGCATTACCAGAATTATTTTAGGTATTAAAGGGTTTCTCATCATCAGCCTCACCTCTTTTCTAAGCAAGGCACGAAGTATCCGTAGTTGCATAGAGTTCTTATTTTACAGAATTGAACTTCCTGATAGAGAATAACAGCAGGAGTGCCGTCATAGAAATCAATATGACGGTTTCCTGTATGATGAAGTCTATACCAAGCTGTTGCACCATTAGCTTCCGCATAGCTTCAATATACCATCTGGCCGGAATTATACATGAAACATACTGCAACAGACGCGGCATATTCTCAATCGGAAATATCATGCCTGAGAGCATTATCACCGGCAGCATGAACATGACTGCCGACACTATCAGCGCAGTCAGCTGTGTATCGGCTAAAGTCGATACAAACAGACCGATAGAGAGTGAGAGGATAATATAAAGCAGTGAAATAAGGATTACATTCACTATGTTTGCCGACACCGGCATTCCAAGTACACCGTAGGAAATCAGCAGCATGATAGCCAGAATCGCACATGACAGAATAAAATAGGGTACCAGTTTACCCAATATTATTGTACTTCCTCTTATAGGTGAAACAAGCAGTAGATTCATTGTGCCGGTCTCTTTCTCACGTACTATTGACACCGAGGTCATTATAGCACATATAAGAATAAAAATCATTCCTAATATACCCGGTACGAAGTTATAGGCGCTTTTCATCTGCGGATTGTACAGCGTTGAGGTGAGAACAGGACTCACGGAAGAAGCGTTATTTATCACTCCCTGTATGTAGGCCGTAGCTGCCTGTGCAGAGGTTGTATTTGAAGCATCTATAATAATCTGCGATTTCAAAACGCCATCGTCAGTACGTAGAAGCAATGCCGCATCGGTATGTCCCGACCGTAGCAATCCCTCTACTTCACCCGCGGTGGTGAGACCCTGAAAGGTGAAATATTCATTTACCTGCAGACGCTCAAGAATATTTCTTGTCAGGTCGTTATGCCTGTCAACAACAGCTACAATTCGAACATCATTTACCTCCGTAGAGATAGCGAAGCCGAAGAGCAGCAACAGTACGACCGGCATCAGAAGCGTGATGACCATAGTGCGCCGGTCACGGACTATGTGCAGAGCTTCTTTTATGACAAGTGACTTGAATATACTCATGATGATTATTCTTCTCTTGTGGCTTCTTTTGCCACGATGCGGAACACTTCGTCCATAGTCGTGGCGTGATATTTCTTTTTGAGCGCATCGGGAGTATCCAGCGCACTGATACGACCGTCTACCATAATGGAAATACGGTTGCAATATTCCGCCTCATCAAGATAGTGGGTGGTTACGAATATTGTCATTCCTCCGGAAGCAGCCTTATAAATCAGCTCCCAGAATTTTCTTCTTGTCACCGGGTCCACACCACCTGTAGGTTCGTCGAGAAATACTACTTCAGGACTGTGGATAGTAGCTATGGCAAAAGCAAGCTTCTGCTTCCAACCTACAGGAATATCCTTGACGAGGGTACGACGCATATTCTCCATGCTGAGATCGGTGAAAAGTCTGGCCGATGCCTCTCTGATTTGTCTGTCGCTCATGCCGTAGATAGTTGAAAACAGACGTAGGTTTTCCTCTACTGTCAGCAGGCCGTACAGAGAGAACTTCTGACTCATATATCCTATACGTCGTTTTATATCCTCAGCCTGAGTCAGTATGTCACATCCGGCTACCTGACCGTCGCCTGAGGTCGGTATACTCAGACCGCATAGCATCCGCATAGCCGTTGTTTTGCCGGCACCGTTAGCACCGAGAAATCCGAAAATCTCACCATGTCTCACATCGAAAGAGATGTGGTCTACGGCTGTGAAACTGCCAAACTGCTTCGTCAGATTCCTTACCGATATTACATTATCAGGAGTTTTCATTACGTGTCAGTCTGATAAACAAATCCTCTATAGTACCTTTCGCAGGCCATATTCTCACATCTTTAAGTCCGGCATCTCTGATACGTTTCTCCGCCTGTGCCGGTATAAAATCTTTATCTGCCACGACATGCAGTGTCGCTCCGAAAGTATAGCAGTCTGTTACTTCGGGTAGTTTTCTGAGTTCGGAAAGAAGACGGAACATATCTGTAGCCGAAGCGTTATACAGATTCTCACCAAGACTCGCGACAAGAGCTTCGGGAGTAGCAGTGTCAAGTATCCGTCCTCGGTTTATCATGGCTATACGTCGGCAACGGTTGGCTTCGTCCATATACGAAGTAGAGACAAGTATGGTGATACCTTTCTCCCGCAGTGTAGCCAGCGTATCCCAGAACTCACTTCTTGACACCGTATCCACCCCGGTAGTGGGTTCGTCGAGCAGCAATATTTCCGGCCGGTGAATCAAGGCACAGCTCAGAGCGAGTTTCTGTTTCATACCCCCGGACAGTGCTCCGGCACGCCGGTTTGGAAACCGCTCAAGCTGTCCGAATATCGGAGCAATAAGATCGAAATTCTCCCTGACCGATACTCCGAACAGAGCAGCAAAGAATCTCAGGTTTTCCATCACGGAGAGGTCAGGATAAAGAGAGAACTTTTCGGGCATATATCCGATACGGGTACGTAGGTGACGATAGTCCCTCACTGTATTCAGTCCGCAGACTTCGGCTTCGCCCTCATCGGGAACGGACAGTGTGGCAAGAATCCTGTATATAGTACTCTTACCTGAGCCGTCGGGACCGATAAGCCCGAACATTTCGCCCGGATGTACGCTGAAACTGACTTTATCGAGTGCTGTAAGAGAACCATAGCGTTTAGTAACATCTTTCAGCAGTATCGCCTCGTTCATAGTCTAACCTCCCCGTATTGGCCGAGTTTCAGACGTCCATCGTTTCTGACAGCTATTTTTACGGCATACACAAGATTGGCCCGACTGTCGCGAGTCTGAATAGATTTAGGTGTAAATTCGCTTTCCTGTGCAATCCATGTTACAGTACCCGGATATTTATACTGTTTTTCTCCACCGAAATCAGCGATGACCGTAACTTTTTGACCAATCCTGAGATCGGCAAGTTGTGACACGGTGAAATATGCACGCAGATATATATTGTCGAGGTCGGCTATTTTGTACAGTGGTCGTCCCGGAGTGGCAAATTCTCCGCGTTGTGCATATTTTATAAGTACGGTTCCGGTAAGTGGTGAGCTAACTGTGCTTCTGGCAATCTGTTCTCCAATCTGTTCTGACTGATACCTAATAGCTGCGGTATTGTCGGAGATTGAAGTTCTGCTATTGTCAAGAGTAGAAAGTAATGCTGTCAGCTGGCCACGCAGCACACCGAGTTGTGCCTGAGCATCATCATACTGTTTCTGTGTCGTGGCTCCGTCGGCAAGCAGCCTGCCGAAACGTTGGCACTCATGTTCCTGATGTGCAATCTGTGAACGCAAGGCAGCCGCTTGTGCCGCTATGTCGGGAGAGGAGGCTTTGGCAGATTGTTGCTGACTTCCGAGCTGTTTCTGCTGAAGCACCAATATAGACGTATCGACAACTGCAATTTTCTGTCCGGCAATCACGTTGTCGCCTTCTTCAGCGGTAAGAGAAAGAATCTTGCCGGTGGTTTCCGCAGATACGGTTACTGTAGTAGCCTCGAAAATGCCTGTGGCGTCGTAATCGGGTGTATTGTGGCAGGCCGTCATGGTGAGTGTGACGATGACAGCAGAGTATAAGGACTTTTTCATCGGTTGAGAGTATATTTCAGTTTGTATATCTCCTGTTGCAGTTGTATCCGGTGTAAGGCGGCTGTAAGTTCGGCTGTATTCTCGTCAGATATTTTTGCAAGCAGGGCAGTGGTGTCTATGATACCGTTCTGTAACTGCGATTCCGCCGCACGTCTTACATTGGCACGCAGCGATATGATCTTTGCATCGTCCTTCATTATGTCATGCAGACCGTTGATTGTTTCAATCTGTGAGGCAGACTGTATATCTGAGTTAAAGAAGAATACTTCTCTGTCGGTATTGATTTCTTCGGCCTCGGCAGCGACGCGCCGTGCATTGGTCTGTTTGGTGTAGAGAGAACTGATGTTCCATGACACTTTTACTCCGGCCATAATATTGAATGACAGCTTGCGGTTCATCATGCTTTTAAAGTAATTAAAACCGGGATAGCCGTAGAATGCCTGTGCGAACAGACCGATTTCAGGCATGAGATAAGTATTATGAAGACTTCCGGCAGCCGCGTTGGCTGCAAGTCGTTTTTCAAACAGTCTCATTTCGGGTCTGTCAGATTCATTGGTCGGTGGAATGTCTGCTACGGGTAAGACAAGACTCTCGTTACCGATATTCTCACCTATGAATATCTCAAGAACATTCCTGTAACCTCTGACGGCACTCCGGGCTTGTGTGATACCTTGATTCACCATAATAGCCTGAGCCTCGACCATATCAACATCACTTTTCATGGCCGTACCGTTGCGCAGCATTGAATGTAACCGTTCAAGATTACTCAACAGCAGGTTATAGGTGATGCTGTTACGGGCAATCTGTTCTTCTGTCAGCAATATGGCGAAGTATATATTTTCTACACGTTGTCTTACTGTATACAGCTCCACATCAAGGGCTGACTGCTGTACCGCTTCCCGCGCACGTGTCACTTCGCGTCGGGCACGTGATGTGCCTCCGTCCCATACGGGTTGCGATATGTCGATACCTGCCTTATACTGAATTTTGCCGGTGCCGCGTATATTACCTCCCATCTGCTGTAATACATCGGTAAGAAGTTCCGGAAACGAGGGTACGTTATTTTGTACCGTAATTTGTCCGTACACTCCGGCACGAGGGAGCCAGCTGCGGTTTATTTCCGACAGTTCAATATCACGTGTAGCCTTCAGTAGTTCGTATTTTCTGATAAGCGGATAGTTGGCCTCCGCTTTACGTACACATTCTTCAATTGTGATTTCACCATGCAGGCACAGCGGTGTCAGCAGGCAGAACAGGACTGTGAGAAAGCTAATGTTAATGATTTTCATAATTCAGTTTGCGCATAATAGTATCATAGACTTCTTTCTTTCTCATTTCCCTGAATGTCTCCGAATCTGTTGTCATGTCACCTAAGACAGTATTTATCATAGGTGCCTGCATATATGGAAAAATATTCAGCGACACAATATCAATTATGATCATTCGGGCATCTTCTTTACGGCATTTACCCTCAGAATATGCTTTGTCTATTTTTTCCTGTAGGCCGGCTATCATTATAGGAGCATAGTATTTTATTTTTTTCAGAATAAAGGCGGCGCGTTCCGTACTGCTGTAAAGTTCATTCATTATAAGGCGTGGCAGGTAAGGATTGGCAGTGATGAAGTCTATGTGGCGTTCAATAATGTGTCGTATAGTTTCTGGCAATGTAGGGTAGTTCTCGCTCAGAGAACGTAGCATCACCTCCTTCAACAGTTCCATCTTTTCATTGATGATTTTCTCAAAGAGTTTTTCCTTAGTACGAAAATAATAGTGGAACATAGCGCGGGTCACACCGGCCGCTTCGGCGATTGCAGAGGTTCTTGCACCGGCGAATCCTTTTGTGCAAAATTCCTGTTCGGCAGCGCGAAGTATAAGAGTTTCAGTATTATGGGTGGTCTCAATCGTGTCGTCTTTAGCCATTACAATATTATTAATCATTTTAGTTTAACAAAATTGTTAGTACAAAATTATAATAAAACTTCGGTAGAGCCAAATCATCGGAAGTAAAAATGATTGCTAAGTCAACCATTTTAATGCTCCGTGTGTTTAATAGGTACTATGAAGAACGAAAAGAAACTCTACGGTATGCCCAATATGGGCTGTATGGTCGGAACAGCCTACCAGATACTTCTGAGCAGACTCTCCGAAACGCTTTCGGCCTACGGGCTGAATCTGACTCCGGGGGAATATATGGTGCTTCGGGCATTATATACCTGTGAAGGTCTGCAACAGTGCGAACTGGCTGATATGGTAGGTAAAGACAGAGGAGCGATATGCCGCTGTGTAGCTGCAATGGTTAAGAAGGGTCTTGTTCGTACTGAGTCGGTGAGCCATAAATGTCTTAGAGTATATGTAGCACCGAAGGGGCGCGAGATAGAATCGAAAGTCATGGCAGTTGCTAAAGATAGGCATGATGCGCTTGGCTCTCTTCTCACACCAGAAGAGATGAAAACGTTCGGCATAGTACTTGAAAAAATTATTAATAACACAAATCAAAATAAGAAAGGGTAATATTATGATGACACTCACAATTTGGAGCGACTTTGCATGTCCTTATTGCTACATTGGCGAAACACGTCTGCAGCGTGCAATTGAAGAACTCGGACTTAAAGATGAGGTAAACGTTGATTTCAGGGCTTTTGAACTTGACCCCAACGCTCCGAAAGAAGTGACCACCACAACTCCCGAACGCTTCGCTATGAAGTATCGTCTTTCTGTAGAAGATGCCAGGAAGCAGATTCAGCAGATTTCAGATCTTGGTAAGGAACTCGGTATCGACTTCCGCTATGCCACCACACAGTACTCCAATACACGCGATGCTCACCGCCTTATGAAACTTGCCGAGGCAAAATATGACCGCGCTACAGTGGGACGTCTCAATGAGGCACTGTTTGCAGCTTATTTTACTGAGAATTTGGTATTGGCTGACCATAAGGTGTTGCTTGACAAGGCTGTGGCATCAGGCATGGACGAGAAGGATGTGAGAGAAGTGCTGGAGTCGGACAAATATAACGATGAGGTTCGTTTTGATGAGCGCGAGGCAGCTATGCGCGGTGTACACGGTGTCCCCTACATCGTATTCAACGGTGATTTCGCAGTGCCCGGAGCCATGACAATAGATGGTTTCAAGTCAGCTCTCGAACGTTTGGTAAGAAGACAGCAGAAAGCAGCCGAAGAGAATGCGCCGGAGCGTCCCCACGCTTGCGGTCCTGAGGGATGTGAGTTGTTATAACTGACTGATTAAGGATTAAGAAGGAGGAATTATGATAAGAGAACTTCAGGTGCAGGGCGTGTTTGCCGAAAACTGCTACTTCTATATAGATGCGCACACTAAGGCCGGATTCCTTATCGACCCGGGGGCACAGGCCGGTCTGATATACGATGCCATTGTACGTAATGGCTGGCATATCGAGAAGATTCTGCTTACGCACGGTCATTTTGATCACATGGGTGCAGCTGAACTTCTACGCGAGAAACTTGTGGCGCCGATATACATATATCCTTCCGACGCACGGTATCTTACGGATACGTATCTTAATCTGAGCGGTAACTATCGTCAGCCGATTACGATACCTCACTATGAGGAACTGTATGACGGCGAAGTTATCCGGCTTAAAGCCAATTCCGGCTTTTATCTGAAAGTAATACATACTCCCGGTCATACACCGGGTTCGGTTACTTACTATGCACCTGAGGAGCGGGCGGCTTTTGTAGGTGATACGCTTTATCAGCATGATCCCGGCCTGACTGATTTCCCGGGTGGTAACCGTCGTGAGCTGGAGGAGTCTATAGTCAACAAGATTCTGACTCTGCCTGATGATACGGTCCTTCTTTCGGGACACTCCTCACCGATTACCGTTGCGGAGGAAAAACGCTTATTGTTACGCTAACAGCACTAAAGAAGTATGGAAACAGAAAAAATGTTCTCACCCTATATGCTGAAAGGCAAGAGGATTAAAAACAGATTTATACGCAGTGCTACCAACGACCATCTCGGTAATGCCGATGGTACGGTAAGCGATGCCGAGATTGATATGTACGATGTCCTCGGTCGTAATGAGGTCGGTACTATTATAACCGGACATATAAGTGTCAGTCCTGATCTCGGTTATCGTGCTGATGAGATGCAACTCTGTATCGGTGATGATTCATATATAGAAGGTCTGCGACGTATTTCGGCAAAGATTCATCAGTATGATGCCATAGCTATAGCACAGCTGTCGCTGGCCGGCCCGAAAGGACTGCACCCGTTTGATTTCAATGACCTTACGACTGAAGAAATAGAACGGATACGCGACTGGTTTATCAGTGCGGCTATCCGGGCCGATAAAGCCGGATTTGACGGCGTACAGATTCATGTCGCACACTGGTATCTTCTGCAGGCTATGGTTAACGTTGATGTCAACAAGCGTACTGACCGTTACGGAGGTTCAGAGGAGAATTGTATTCGACTCCCTGAGGAGATTGTCAAGGGCATAAGACAGGAATGTGGTCCCGATTTTATCATTATGATGAAAATGAACGCACATAATACCGAAGTCGGCGAGGACGATTACGGACTGTTGGGTTACTATTGTGACACACTTGTCAAGGCCGGTGCTGACCTCATCGAGATAAGCGGTCGTGATTTCGCTCGTAAGAGTCGCACTGACAGTCTATATTATCTTGATGCCGTGAAGTATCTGAAAGAGCGTTTTCCCGCTATGCCTCTTTCTTTGGTGGGAGGTATCTTCTCAAAAGAAACCATCGAATCGGCTTTGGAAGTGACAGAATTTGCTTCGCTTTCGCGTGCTTTGCTTACGCAACCCGACTTCGTAACACGTCTGCGTGACGGAGAGCTTGTCAAGTCGCGCTGTCTGCACTGCAACAAGTGTTTCGAGGTTTTCGAGACTAAATATGAACGTTGTGTATTTGGTCCGGTACTGCCCAAACTTGAAGAATCATTCGGTCGGTAAGAAGCGACTGAATATATAAAAAATCGGAATATACACGCTTTCCAGACGTGTATATTCCGATTTTTTATAACTTTGCAAAGTCCTTGGAAGGAGTCGCCGAGAATTCTTGCAGCCCTCAAATAGGACGTACCTGCTTTAAATGAACTGGATAATTCTTATCCTTGCCGGACTGATGGAAGTTGCCTTTACCTTCTGTCTCGGCAAAACCAAGACTGCCGAAGGTCCGGAGCTCGTATGGTGGTGGCTTGGCTTTCTTGCAGCACTCTCTATGAGTATGTATCTTATGGCGAAAGCCTCGGAAACATTGCCTATCGGAACAGTCTATCCTGTATGGACCGGTATCGGAGCCGTAGGAGCCGTGATTGTGGGAATTATTTTCTTCGGAGAACCTGCTACCTTCTGGCGTATTTTCTTTATTACCACTCTTATTTTATCAATAATCGGACTTAAAGTACTGGCATGATGGATAGAAAGATGCGACGTTTCAAACAACAGCTGCCATCGGAAGAAGCAGAGAGAATATTACATGACGGTAAGTATGCAGTGTGGGCGGTTGACGGCGATGACAACTATCCCTATGCTGTGCCTGTAAATTATGTCTATGCAGGCAATACTGTATTTATTCATTCCGCACCTCAGGGACATAAGATAGACTCTATAAGACGTAACCCCAAATGTAGTCTGTGTATAGTCGACAAGGATGATATCATACCTGAAGAATTTACTTCTTATTTCCGCAGTGTTATAGTATTCGGTACAGCACGTATTATCGAGACTGAAGAAGATAAAATAGAGGTTCTGAGACTGTTGAGTGATAAATACAGTCCCGGTATTAACCCTACTGCCGAGATAATGCGCTTTATCAGGACGGTATGTATAATTGCTGTTGACATAGAGAAAATCTCCGGCAAAGAATCAATAGAACTGACCCGTGCGAGAAACATCTGAACGAACTACAGACGCTTCGGAACGAGCATAATCTATTTCTTAATCTTTTGCCAATATGCTTTAATTTTTTTGATACCTTCCGCACCAAGAATGGTCAGTCCGCCATACTGAGCAGTCTTGGCCAATCCGAAAAATATAACCCACAGGGTACCTTTGGCAGAGGTGCTTATAGGTAGAGCCATCTGTGCGAACGAGATAATATAGAATGGTATGCACATTACCAGTACAATAACTCCTGTCCGGAATGATAGTTTTTTGAGCCAACCTTTAACTGCTTGTGCGGCTTTTATGAAAAATGATTTTACATCCATCAATATTTAGTAACTTGCTGTCGTCTGCGTAAAAACAGATTTATTTATAAGTCTCACTAACATAGATGTTATAGGAATATTGCCGAACCTTTATCTGCAGCACCTGAAATGGTCTTCTTTATGAGGCTCAGGTATTCAGGTCTTTATGATAAAAGCTGTTTATTCCTATTTAAACATTCTTGGTTTTAACGTAACGATAATATAGTATGTTTTATTTAATACAATTTTAAGATTGTCTTAAACAAAATATATGCAAGTTAAATAATAAACTGCTTTCTGCAGTTATGGTTTGTATCAGACAATTTTTAGTTAAAATGAGACAAAACAAGTTTCAAGAGAAAGATGTTTTAAGGGGGAACAAATAATAAAAATATGGAACCAATTCGGAAAGTCAGCGAATTTCTTGACAGTGCAAAGGTATATTATCTTGCTACTGTAGAAGGTAACCAGCCTCGTGTACGCCCTTATGGCGCCCAGATGCTCTATGATGGGAAATTATATGTAATGGCATTCTATCATTCTAATGCTACCAGACAATTAGAGGAGAATCCGAAAGCGGAATTATGTGCATTTCATGGAGAGACACTTCGTGTGGAATGTGAACTTGTAGAAGACAAACGTCCTGAGATAAAGGAAGCTCTACTGAACAAATATCCGGAACTAAAAAGCGCTCTTGGCGAACACGCTGAAAATGCAGTGATGTATGAGGCAAAGAATGTCACCGCAACATTTTATAAGTTTATGGAAGAACTTGAATCATACAAGTTCTGATAAACTGTATCGAAGATACCGAGCCAATAGAAGTTGGCAAAGGTTCTGACAAATCGCTTTGCCGAAATCAAGTATCAGAAGGATATTATATGAGTAGATTTACTTTTTGCATATTATTATCGTTTTTAAGCCACACTTGATACAATAGTTGTATTTAATGAATAAAAATCTTACTTCTCGACTACAAAAAACTTACAGGATTTGTCATCGGTTTAATGGTGGTTATCGCCACATAGTCCTTTATTGGTTTCGTCAATAGATATGTCAGAAAAAGAGGATTCCCGATATAAAGCCAATATCACCGGTTTTATATTGGGAATCCTTCAACATTACGGTATAAAGGAAATTTTTTGCAAGGTGCAAACATAGTTAATATTTGCTACAGGACAGTATTCCCTCAAAGTTTGAGCCAGTATTGACGTTCGGCTGCGTCGAGGCGCTCGATAGCATAACGAAGAGTAGTGCGTGGTAGGTGTGAGTAATGATTTTTGAGAAAATTACGTAGAGTGTCTGCATCGCGTTTGCCGACTTCACGCAGTGCCCAACCTGTGGCTTTATGAATTAAGTCATGTTTGTGTGAGAGTAATTTCTCAGCAATTATCAGTGTCGGGGTGAAGATACCGGCACGTATAAAATAGAGAGTAGATACAATAGCTATACGCTGCTCCCAGAGATTGTTGCTGTCAGCAAGACGGTAAAGAATATCATAGTTCTCTGTCGGTAGTAGGTAAGGCCCGAGTATATATTGACAGGAAAGGTCTACGAGGTCCCAGTTATTGGCTTGTCGGGCGTGACGGAGATAGAACTCTGCTATCTCTTCGCGGTGGACGGGATTCTTTTTTGCCTTTTTCATTTCTTCCACCAGCAGCAACAGACCACACAGTCTTGCTTCATGCCAGCGACTATAGAGCAATTTTTCTATTTCGTCAAGACTGATACTGTGTTTTGTCGCTTTGACGATGAGACGGATCTGCGGCACTTTCAGTCCTAAAAATTCGTCACCCTCGCCATATTGTCCCTTTCCGGTTTTGAAGAACCGCATCAGTACTTCACGCTGCTCTTCGTTGCGCTGCTCCTCAAGCAACTTTATGATTTCTTCTGCTTGATTCATAAGTGTTATAGTATATGGACAGAACTATGATTAAAGTAAGAAATTCTGAAAGAGGAACAGCTGTCCACATACCCCATGCCGGAAACAGGTGTGTCAGCAAGAGAAAGAACGGCACGAGAAAAATCATACCGCGCAGCAGAGTGAGAGTAAGGGCCAATCCGGCTTTCTTGATACTCTGGTAGTAGCCTATGAAAGCTATATTGACAGCAAAGAAAATTCCGGCCAAAGCGAATATCGGCAGTCCTGATGTGGCAATGAGTCCTGCCTCACATTCAGGCAATATGAACAGTGACACTATCCCCCGGGCACCGAGAGCAATGGAACCGGTGACAATGGCGCCACAGATACATCCTACAAGAATACTGACACGCAGAGCCTTCTGTACACGCAGAAAGTTTGCGCAACCGAAATTATAACTTATAATAGGTTGGGCTGACTGTGCCACAGCGTTATTAATCATAAATATAAGTGGGAAGAGATAGCAGGCTATGGAATAGGCGGCCACGCCGTCCTCACCGAATGTCTGCATGAATACATAGTTGCCTGTGAACATCATTATGGACATTGCTATCTCTGTGACAAAGGCTGCCGAACCGATACGGGCCTGCATGAGTATGGTGGAACCGAAGTCTTTGATATTACGGGTGAATTTCAGCACGTATGAATATCTGAAATAAACCACAGCCATTATACCGCCTACGATACATGATATGGACGTTGCGAGAGCAGCTCCTCTTACTCCCATACCGAGTGGGAAGACCATCCACCAGTCGAGTCCTATATTGAGGACAGATGGAATTATGTTGCACATCATAGCGTATTTGGGTGAACCGTCGAGGCGAATCACCATCATACCGATACTCTGCCACATCAGCGGTATGAGACCGGGAAGCAGCAGAAGCAGATAACCGGTGGTGTTATCATGTAAGCGTTCCGAACTCCCGAGCAATTTAGTTATAGAATCAGTGAAAAGTAGTGCCACTATCACTAATATTGCTATTAATGATGTAGCAAATATGAAAGCTGAGGTTAAGTTTAAGTTGGCTTTGGTATAATCTTTAGTTGACAGCGATATGCCTGCGGCTACCGATGCTCCGATGCCGAACATCAGTCCGATACCTGTTGTCACCATAAACAACGGTGCGATAATGTTGACAGCGGCTATTCCGTCAGGACCGACACCACGTCCTACGAAGATACCGTCTACTATCGTGATAAGTGCATTAAACATCATTCCCAGCAGTGTGGGAAAGAAAATTTTGCTGAACAGCCTCCCGATACGGCCATTAGCATAATCGAGTCCTAAATTTTCAGTTTTCATTGATTTGCAGTAATAAAAAAACAGGCTGGATAAGATGTCATAACCGGGCGCACCCGACATCTTATCCAGCCTGATAGTTGCGACTACCGACCCTCTGATGAGTGGTGCAAAGTTACGGATTTTTTCCTGTACACACAAGAACCCGGCGCTTTTGCCGTAGGTCATATTCCTACCTGAACAAGTGATTTTATATTTTTATAAAGGACTATTAGATGAATAAAAATAATTGAAATATTAATATTTTAAGTAACTTTGTAGTCTGAACCAGTATAATTAAAATATGAATACCAATAAAAGTCACACCGGTTTAGGCCTTTTTATCACGTTGATAACACCATTTATGATTATGACAGCTCAGGAAAAGAATCTGCCGTTCCCTGTTTCGGAAGGAGGTATGCCGATGAACGAAGTGGTGGTAAACCGCCACAGTGATCGCGAATTTGACCCTGCACGTGAAATTGATGATGCAACTCTGGGTCAGCTTCTGTGGATAACGGCCGGTATTAACCGGCCGGATGCACAGCCGTCTAAATTCGGCGCTCCGATTAATCGTAGTAATCCTACGGCACGCAACTGGCAGGAAATCCGTGTCTTCGTTTTCGGTAAAGATGGAGTATGGGAGTATATGCCTTCTTCACACTCTCTGAAACTTGTAGCCGAAGGTGACCAACGTGCGTTGGTAGCCGGTACAAAGGAGTTCTCTCAGGATTTTGTTATAGACGCACCTTATTCAGTAGTATTTGTGGCTGACATGACAGAGATGCCGGAGAGTGAACATGCCAAAGCTATGGCTCTTGTGGATGCCGGAATAGCCTGTGAAAATCTGAATCTCGCGTGTGCTGCAAATGGCGTTGCTACTGTACCACGTGCTACGATGGATAGTGCCGGCATCTCGAAATTGTTAGGACTTACACCGCTTCAGATACCTGTTATGAATAACCCGATAGGTTATATCCGTTCTTCATATAAGTAGTGCTATGAGAGAAATGAGAAAAGCCGGAAGGCGAAGAGATGCTGACTGGGCGTTTGAAGTATTTGACCGTGCGCCGTATGTCACTGTCAGTATGATACGTACGGACGGTACACCCTACGGTCTGCCTTTGTCGCTTGTACGCAAAGATGAAGAGACTTTTTACTTTCACTGTGCCGGCGAGGGTGAGAAACTCGATTGTCTGAATCTCAATCCTGTTGTGAGTCTTTCTGCCGTAAGCAGATGTACACCTAAGTTTGAAGAGGAGAAACAGAATTTTACAGAATATTATTACTCGGCTGTTGCTATAGGTCGGGCTGAAACAGTCAGTGACAGAGAAGAAAAAATCGAAGCGTTGAGGTTACTATGCGAAAGATTCCTGCCGAAATTCATGAATCATTTTGATGAGGCTATAGCCAGAAGCCTTGACCGAACCACTATAGTAAAAATAACACTCACCGAACCTCCTGTCGGTAAGTGTAAGCCTTGATTTATAATATGGCTCAGTATATAGCCCCGACCTATGATGTAGGTTTTAAACTTCTCTTCGGCCGAGAGAATGTTTCCAATGATTTTCTTTTGGATTTTCTCAATTCGCTTTTTGAGAATGATCCGGAGCTTAGTAATATAAAGACTGTCCGCTATCTTAACCTTCGGTTTCGTTAGTGGCATAACTGAAGGCATGATAATTATACTTTCGTGATAACATCGGAGGGCTTTTTCATGGAATTTCAATAGTGTGCGATCAGTATTGTCATTTCATGGAAAAGCACTAATTTTGCAGATTTGTCAAATCTGTAACAACGATGAATCAGAAAGAAATCAATCATCTGGCCACAGTCAGACAGGAGGAGGCCCGAAATGTATTGGCCGTCTCCGGAATTGCACAGGTGTGGGAAGATGCAGGTTGCCGTGTTAGTCTTA
The DNA here is from genome assembly GCA_014801815.1 of Bacteroides sp. Lineage (GTDB taxonomy): Bacteria > Bacteroidota > Bacteroidia > Bacteroidales > Muribaculaceae > Lepagella. The sequence continues at coordinate 18,634 of JAAVDM010000056.1, forward strand.
TCGGCTCATTGCGTATGGGGTTATTGATGTCACACCGTGACATAGACCTGCATGTGTATTCAGATAATATCACCGAAGCCTCCACTTTTGCTATTGCGGCGCGTATGTCGGCTCTCCCCGGCGTTATTGAAATCGCATCTGTTAACGGTCTTCATACTGAGGAACATTGTATGGCCTGGCATGTGAAATATAGAGCACAAGACGGTGAAGAATGGAAGTTTGATATTATACATATCGAAGCGGGAACCGAATATGACGGCTATTTTGAGAGAATGGCCGAACGTATTATGACCGTTATGACTCCGACACAACGTGACACTATACTGCGTCTTAAATATGAAACGCCGTCTGATGAGTATATAAAGGGAGTGGAATATTATGAAGCGGTGATAGCAGACGGCATCACATTGCTCGAAGATTTAAGAAAGTGGCTGGAAGTGCATCGGCGGAAGTCTGTTTATTATTGGATTCCATGACCTTACGACAGAATGGCTTATATGGAATCGATATGTGAATAAGAGTTACTTATCAAAAAAGATTTGAAACAATCTTATTAATTGCCGAAAGATAACTAACTTTGCAGAAACATTTGGATATGGATAAGAAACCTGCATACCGTCTGAATGCCTTTCTGTCTGAGCGACAGAAGGGTTATAGACAGTTTGCAGCGAAACTTGGTGTCGATCCTACAACTTAACAAGATGAAAAAAGTATTATTACTCGGCTCCGGAGCCCTAAAGATAGGACAGGCGGGCGAATTCGACTACTCAGGTTCACAGGCCCTCAAAGCATTGCGCGAAGAAGGGATAGAATCAGTGCTCATTAATCCGAACATCGCCACTATCCAGACCTCCGAGGGCGTGGCCGATCGTGTGTATTTCCTCCCCCTGACACCGGAATTTGTAGAAAAGGTTATCAAGAAAGAGCGTCCCGATGGCATTATGCTGGCCTTCGGCGGACAGACTGCCCTGAACTGCGGCACACAGCTTTATCTCGATGGTATTCTGGATAAGTATGGTGTGAAAGTACTCGGTACTTCCGTAGAGGCAATCATGATAACCGAAGACCGGGACCTGTTCGTAAAGAAACTTGATGAAATCGACGTGAAGACACCTGTGTCACAGGCTGTCGAGAATCTTGAAGATGCTCTTAAAGTCGCTCACCGTATCGGTTATCCTCTTATGGTACGTTCCGGTTATGCTTTGGGTGGTCTCGGTTCAGGCATCTGCAACAATGACGAGGAATTTATCACCCACTGCGAGAGTGCGTTGGCATATTCACGTCAGATTCTGGTAGAGGAGTCGCTGAAAGGCTGGAAGGAGATTGAGTTTGAGGTTATTCGTGATGCTTCTGATCGTTGCTTCACTGTCGTACCGATGGAGAATTTCGACCCTCTCGGTATTCATACCGGCGAAAGTATCGTAGTAGCACCGATAGTATCGCTTTCTCCCGAACAGATAAAGATGCTTGAGGATATTGCCACCCGTGTTGTACGTCATATAGGTATAGTAGGGGAGTGCAACATTCAGTATGCTTTCAATGCTGAAACCAATGATTACCGTATTATCGAGATTAACGCACGTCTGAGCCGTTCGTCGGCACTTGCCTCTAAAGCGTCGGGTTATCCGCTTGCTTTCGTTGCCGCCAAACTGGCTCTCGGTTACACTCTGGATCAGATCGGTGAGCCGGGTACTCCCAACTCTGCTGCCAAAGCTCCGGAGGTAGACTATATGATTGTGAAGATTCCGCGCTGGGACCTTTCTAAATTCGTAGGTGTCAACCGTGAGATAGGTTCATCAATGAAGTCGGTAGGCGAAATCATGTCCATAGGCAAATCGTTTGAGGAGATTATACAGAAAGGTCTCCGAATGATAGGACAGGGTATGCATGGTTTTGTGGGCAACAGTGATATTCATGTCGATGACCTCGACTATGCACTCACTCACCCAACCGATATGCGTATTTTCGCCATAGCACAGGCTTTGGAAGAGGGTTATACTCCTGAACGTGTGGCCGAGCTTACTAAAATTGATATATGGTTTATCGAACGTCTTGCCAACATCGTTCGTTTTGCCGATACGCTGCGTAAGCGTGGTGGTAAAGTCGACGACCTTGATCGCGAGACTTTGTTTGAAGCCAAACGTCTCGGTTTCTCTGATTTCCAGATTTCGCGTCTGGTAGAGAATCCTACAGGCAACATGGAGGCTAATGTTCTCCGTGTGCGTAACCGTCGCAAGGAACTTAACGTTACGCCGAAGGTATGCCGCATCAATACAGTAGCTTCGGAATATCCCGAACTGACTAATTACCTCTATGTAACCTATGATGCTAAGGAAAATGCCATTCCTTATGATCTGATTTCGCACAATAATATAATAGTACTCGGTTCGGGTGCCTATCGTATCGGTAGTTCTGTAGAGTTCGACTGGTGTTCGGTCAATGCTGCCGCAACCTGCCGTCAGCTTGGCTATAAGGCCGTGATGATCAACTATAATCCCGAGACTGTATCGACTGACTATGATATGTGCGACCGCCTCTACTTCGATGAGCTCAGTTTTGAGCGCGTCATGGATATCATCGACCTTGAGGTTCCGCGTGGAGTGATTGTGAGTGTGGGCGGTCAGATACCCAATAACCTTGCCATGAAACTTTACCGTCGTCATGTGCCTGTATTGGGAACATCGCCTGTGTCTATCGACCGTGCCGAAAACCGTCACAAATTCTCGGCTATGCTCGATCAGCTTGGCATAGACCAGCCCCGCTGGAAGGAGCTTACTACCGAGGAGGAGATACATGACTTCGTTAAGGAAGTCGGTTTCCCGGTGCTCATCCGTCCGAGCTACGTGCTCTCCGGTGCTGCAATGAATGTCTGCTATGACTATGAGCAGATGCACGGCTTCCTCAGTCAGGCTGCCAAAGTATCTAAAGAATATCCGGTGGTCGTGTCCGAATTCCTGCAGAATGCTAAAGAGATAGAATTTGATGCTGTGGCACGCAACGGTCAGATTGTGGAATATGCTATCTCCGAACATGTGGAGTATGCCGGTGTTCACTCCGGTGACGCTACCCTCGTATTCCCGGCTCAGAAGATATATATGGCCACTGCACGTCGCATTAAGCGTATCAGTGCCCGCATTGCTGAGGCGCTTAATATCTCAGGCCCCTTCAATATCCAGTATCTTGCCAAAGATAACTATGTTAAGGTAATAGAATGTAATCTCCGTGCTTCGCGTTCGTTCCCATTCGTGAGCAAGGTTCTCAAAAAGAATTTCATTGAGACTGCCACACGTATTATGCTTGGTGAGAAACCCGCAGTAGTTGATACATCTACATTCGATATTGACTATATCGGTGTCAAAGCTTCGCAGTTCTCTTTCGCACGTCTGCATAAGGCCGACCCTGTGTTAGGTGTAGATATGGCTTCGACCGGTGAGGTAGGTTGCTTAGGTCATGATTTTGATGAGGCTCTTCTCAACGCAATGATTTCCGTAGGTCATCACGTGCCGAAAAAGGGTGTGCTGGTAAGTTCCGGTGATGCACGTGCCAAAGTGGATATGCTTGAGGCTTGCCGTCTGCTTGATGCACACGGTTACAAGATATACGCAACTCCCGGCACTGCAGCTTACCTTGCTGAAAACGGCGTGAAGTCTACACAGGTATGTTGGCCCGATGAGGAAGGTCTGTCTGTACTTGATATCATTGGCAACCATACTGTCGACTTAGTGATAAATATTCCTAAAAATCATACTAAACGCGAACTTACAAATGGCTATCGTGTACGTCGTCACGCTATTGACCACAATATACCGTTGCTGACCAACGCTCGTCTTGCTCTTGCTTTCGTAAAAGCTTTCGTAGCGCGTCCTGTTGAATCGCTCGGTATAACCTCTTGGCAGGAATATTGATAGCTGTCTTTCCTGCTTGAAAGAATAGAATAAAGAGAGTAGATACAGAAACTCATTTCTGTATCTACTCTCTTTATTCATGATGTATCTAAGTGAAAGAAGCTAACCCTGATTTCTCTGTTTCTCCGATAAAAGGATATAAAATACCCCGTCGAAATTCTCGAATTTCGACGGGGTATTTTATATCCTTTTATCCATATCTCTTACTAAGAGAGTGTGATGAAATTTAATACTATATATTTCAGTCAATTATATGAAGCAGATTATTGAATTTGTTAAACAAAATACTTTTAACGTACTCTAACAGCCTTATTTATTGGGTGAAAAACCTCTTAAAGACATTTTTTATAGTCTGTATAGTACACATTTCAGATTTTATTATTAACTTTGCATTTGCAAAAAGTATCTCTTAGTAAGAGATACTGCCAAAATAAGGTTTCAGTAAAATGATTACCAAGACAATCGGCCACGATTTGGCCTCAGAGCCCACAAGCTCTGAGGGCGCCGTAGGCGTGCCCGAAGCCAAGTGGTTTGTGGCCATTGTCAACTCCCGGCACGAGAAAAAAGTTGCCGAAAGTCTTCAGGAAGCCGGTATTACAAGCTACGTAGCCACCCAGAAAGAAATGAAAGTCTGGAAGAATGGTAAGCGTAAGACTATCGACCGTGTTGTAATTCCTTCTGTGGTTTTTGTACACTGTACCGAGAAAGAACGTCGTCAGATTGTAAGTCTACCGTTCATCTATCGCTTTATGGTCAACCGTTCGGCTGATTCCGGTACTCTCAACAAACCTGTCGCCGTTATACCTGACCTTCAGATTCGCAAACTTCAGTTTATGCTTGGTCAGAGCGACTTCCCGGTCAATTTTGTCCCATCTGCATTTAAAGTAAAAGACAATGTGCGCGTGATACGTGGAAGTCTTAAAGGTCTGTATGGCCAGATAATGGAGAACTCCGATGGTTCCCACACTCTTACCGTTGGTATAGAACTTCTCGGTGGGGCAGCCGTAAAAATAGATCCTTACGACGTTGAGAAGATTGACTGACAGCTGTCGCCCTCCCCGCTCAATGAAGCCTGCAAAGTCCCTTAGCGACATAATAGCCTCTTCACATCTTCTTATGATTGAGGCCCAGCTTCTCGGTACCGGCTATTACCTCGACACAGATAGGAAACAGTCTGAAATCGAAATTAAAGCTCGGTCACTATGTGGCGCTATAAAACAGCTTCTTCCCGGCTGTAAAGAAGAATATATCACTCCTCTTCTCGATTGTTATTCGTTTCTTTATACTATAGCATATCGGAAATTTATTTCTCCGACTCTTATTGCCACACAACTTCAGCGCCTTTTCAGTGCCTGGCAATCCGGTGACAAAAACATTTCCGAAAGCGATATTTATGCTCTAATTCTATTCACTCTCCATTCGATTCTGTCAGCTTCCGGAAAATTATCTCCTACCGCCTCTGGCACCGAAATACTTACAGCCGATCAACTCCTTACGTTCCTTTCTCTACGTGACAAATGGCTTACTACTCTTCGAACTTATAATTACTTTCCCGAAGTTACCACATTTGAGAATTACCGACGCCTAACCCTCCTGACTGAAGAACCCGACATTATATCTGTTGCACCTGCTTCAGCCATTTCCTCTCTCACTTCCGAAACACTCCCCACAGGTTCGGTCGAAGAAAAACTCGGTTGGTTCCGGCATAACCACATTGATGATCTCTCGACTCTTAGCAACGGCTTACTCGTCTGTTATCGTCGTTATATCCTCTCTCTTCCTTCGTCCATCATCGACTTTGAGAAGCGTACTCTCCTTGATACCGCTATCCTCGAAGAATTACTTCGCCGTAACGACCTTCACCCTGATGATGGCGAGGCTTATCGCCTTGCCATTGACTACAACCGCCTTCTCCTTGACGACTGATACTCTCTATTACTTTTCCCCATCTTATTGGATTATTTCTCTTTAGTTTAGAGTAAGCCTTCTAATTCGTCTCTTTAGGCTGACTCTAACTAATAGCATGAGTATTTAGTATCTGCGAAGCTTGTTTACGCCGGGAATTGTTCCCAATCCAATATTATGCTTCACCTCCCTCAACATCTCCTCGATTATCGCATTGCTTCCTCTTCGAAGACCGAAGACCTTCTCACCCTCGGTCGTCTTTTCTCGGAAGTAGGGGACTACGCTTCGACTATACAGCAGCGTGACTATACTCTCATGGCCCGTATGTGCCGCACCCGTCTCCGTAAAATCGAGCGGGAACTGCTTCGTCGCTCCGCTATCCATACCCCCGATGATATTTTAATTATCCCGCCTGTTACTACTTCTTCAACAGTTTCTTCTCTCGTCCGCAATCTCTCCACCTTGTCTGTTTCCGAACTGGAAACTCTCTACCGCCAACGTCCTCATCGTATAGAGGCTCGCATTGCCGAAGGTCGCGAACATCTGACTCTCTTCTTTGAGTCTCGTATCATTGACGAGCTTTCCCGTCGTACTCCCATCGACCTTACCGAACAACTCAAAATCGACTACTGTCTTTTTATCCACCGAATCGAGACAGCTAACCTCTCTGCTATCCTGAATCTTCCTCTCGGTGACCCCAAAGACTCTCTTCCATTCGATCCCTATCACTCTTATACTCCCACCGAACTTATAGCTCTCCTTACTCTCTATCAGTCACCCCGCACTCTCATCGAACGCGAAATCCTGATAGAAACCGTCGACTACTCCCTCGACCTCCTTGCTGCCACTTCTCCCTCTGAGCTCCAACCTCTCGCTAACCTTACGGCCAACCTCGCCGAACTCCAACGCCGTAAGATGGCCCATTGTCCCGCTTGGCTTCCCCGTCTCCTCACCACCACCATCACCTGCTGGCGCCGTTCCCCCTCTGTCCCCGATACCGACATGGTCTTCCCCCTCCTTACTGCTGCCCTCATCAACCGTACTCCTTCCCTCGAACGCCAGGCCCAACGCATCATCAACCGCTGCTACCGGATAGCTCTTACAATTCCAGAAGTAATAATCTCTCTGTCTGATAAAACGTTAAAAAATTATTGTCAACTCTCTACTCTTATTGTTTCTCTCTATATTGCGACAATTTACTCTACTTACCTGAATCGGTTCAATATATCTAAACTCACAATAGGGTGGCATGCACTGATTACTAATTTTTCTAAATCTTCTACTTTTATTGTCTCAACTTCGGAGCTTATTCAACTTCATTCTGTAGCTACAGAGCTTAACTGCTTTTCTTCTCTTTCTTATTCTCTTCAGTGCTATCTTATGCATCTTCTTGCCCAACACTCTATGGCACGAATACTACAGGCAACTGTTTATCTTAATACTGTAGAGCGGAATTATCATATATCGTCAGTAGCCGTATAACAAGAAGTATAGAATCCGGGAGCCGACATATAAAATAAATCTTTCAATAATTGGAAGAGTCCCTGAAACATAGGACAGTTAAAGGTACAATATGGAGTAGTATAGAACGCTTTTCAGTTCAAGGCATACTCTTCATAGTCACTATCATAATGGCAAGATTACTTACTCCTGCTGATTATGGTCTTGTAGGAATGTTAGCTATTTTTATAGCTGTATCTCAGTCTCTTATTGACAGTGGTTTTTCTCAGGCTTTGATACGCAAACAGGATAGGTCAGAAATTGATAATTCAACCGTATTTTATTTTAATATTGTTGTAGGGATTATACTTTACATTATTTTGTATCTCTGTGCACCTTTGATTGCTAAATTTTATAGTGAACCTAAACTTGTACCTATAACACGTCTGATTGGTCTTAATATAATTTTTAATTCTTTAGCTGTTGTCCAAAGAGCCTTACTTACTATACGACTTGATTTCAAAACTCAGGCTAAGGCATCTCTTATTGGAGCTATAGTTTCAGGTATAATCGGTATAATTATGGCATATACTGGTTTTGGTGTATGGGCCATAGTAACACAGCAGATATTTAATCTTGCCTTAGTTACATTATTTTTATGGCTGTTATCACATTGGAAACCAATTTTAATTTATTCATGGGATTCTTTTAGGGAACTTTTCAGTTTTGGATCGAAATTGCTTGGCGCAGGCCTTCTTGATACTTTATATCGTAATCTATATCTGATTGTCATTGGTAAAATATTTCGTGCTTCTGACCTTGGATATTATACTCGTGCGCATCAATTCAGTGATTTCGCCTCTTCTAATGTAACTAGTATTCTGCAACGTGTCTCATATCCGGTTCTATGTACTATTCAGAACGATGATGAACGTTTAGCTAATGTCTATAGGCGTATGTTACGTACTTCTACATTCATTATTTTTCCCATGATGATGTTACTTGCTGCTGTTTCCAGACCTCTTGTTTTAGCATTTCTAACTGAAAAGTGGTTATTTGCTTCAACTCTTTTAATTCCTCTTTGCTTTGGTGCTATGTGGTATCCAGTACATGCTATTAATCTTAATCTTCTTCAAGTTAAAGGTCGTAGTGATTTATTCTTACGTTTGGAGATAATTAAAAAGTGTATAGGAATAATGATAATATGTGTTACTATCCCATTTGGTCTGTTAGTAATGTGTTGGGGTACAGTAGTGAATTCAGTGGTTAGTCTAATAATTAATACTTACTATACCGGTAAGATTATTAATCTTGGGTTTCTTACACAGATGCGTGACATTCTTCCTATATTATTTTTAAGTTTAACGGTAGGCGCAATGGTATTCCTTATTCTCAACTTTGTACATATGTATTCTTGGTTAAGTCTTTTGGTAGGTATTGTTATTGGGATTATTTTATATTCTGTCTTTGCGAAAATATTGCACTTTAAGGAGTTTTCAGAACTTATCGCAATTATACACCATAAATAATTAATTAGAAAGTACAAGAATTTAAAATATGAGTGACGAAAAACTAATTACAGTTACCTCACCTCTTCTTCCTGACCTTGATGAATTCAGTCGAATGCTTCGTGAGATTTGGGATAGTAAGTGGATAACTAATAATGGTTCATTTCACCGACAGTTGGAAAAGGCTTTGGCCGAGTATCTAAAGGTACCTTATATTAGCCTGTTTACCAACGGTACCCTCCCCCTTATTACAGCCCTTCAGGCTCTGCGTATCACCGGCGAGGTCATCACCACACCATACAGCTTCGTTGCCACCACACACGCTCTGTGGTGGAACGGCATCAAACCCGTATTCGTCGATATAGACCCGACGAACTGCGGCATCGATCCTTCCAAGATAGAGGCTGCCATAACACCCAAGACGACGGCTATCATGCCTGTACACTGCTACGGTAAGCCCTGTGACACGGCTGCCATACAGGAGATTGCCGACAAATACGGCCTGAAGGTCATATATGATGCCGC
>JAAVDM010000057.1 GCA_014801815.1 Bacteroides sp.
CTGAAAGTCCAGACACTACCGCGCGGATTTGCATGGCTTGACACCGGCACGCATGACTCTCTTGCGGAGGCCTCGATATATGTTGAGGTACTGGAGAAGCGTCAGGGCCTGAAGATAGCGTGTCTCGAAGGAATAGCCTACACCAACGGATGGATAACGGCTGAGAGACTGCGCGAGCTTGCCCGTCCGATGCTGAAGAACCAGTACGGACAGTATCTGATGAAGATAGCCGATGAGGAGAATCTTCAGAAATTCGACTGAGTCAGCGTAAAATCCGGTCAGCAGGAAATCTTAAGTAAGCGGGAGAGTTATGAATGTTATAAAGACGGATATAGAGGGAGTGGTAATCCTCGAACCGCGTGTGTTCACCGATGCGCGTGGTTATTTCTTTGAGAGCTATAATAAGAAAGCCTTTGATGGGCTTGTCGGACGTGTCGACTTCGTGCAGGATAATGAGTCGTGTTCGTCACGCGGAGTGATGCGTGGGCTACACTTCCAGCGGCCTCCTCACGCACAGGCAAAGTTAGTGAGATGTGTGCGCGGTTCTGTACTTGATGTGGCTGTTGATATACGCAGAGGTTCGCCGACATACGGTCGACATGTGAGCTGTCTTCTGACGGAGCACAATCACCGTCAGTTCTTTATTCCGCGCGGCTTCGCACATGGTTTCGCCGTGCTGAGCGATACGGCTGTCTTCCAGTACAAGTGTGATAACTATTACTGTCCCGAAGCTGACGGAGGTATCTCTATTCTTGATCCCACGTTAGGTATCGACTGGGGGATAAGTTTTGATGAGGCGATACTCTCGGACAAGGACAGACATCATTTGATACTTGAAAAATTCGATACTCCTTTTAAATTATGAATATATTGGTGACCGGAGCTAACGGCCAGTTGGGCATGGCGATGCGTAAGGCTGCGCAGGGTTCAGTGGATAATTATATTTTCACCGATATTGCCGAACTTGACATCACCGATGCGGATGCTGTCAGGAAAATGGTGAAGGAGAATGATGTGAATGTCATTGTCAACTGCGCGGCTTACACTAATGTCGATAAGGCTGAGAGTGACGCGGAGTCTGCTGAACTTCTCAATGCCACAGCCGTGCGGAATCTTGCTGAGGCAGTGAAGGAGAACGGAGGCACGCTGATACACGTATCGACCGACTATGTTTTCGGCGGTTCACAGGGAAACACACCGCACACGGAGGAGGAACCGGTTAATCCGACCGGAGTCTACGGACTGACGAAACTTCACGGAGAGCAGGCTATAGCCGAAAGCGGAGTGAAGGCACTGATCTTCCGTACGGCATGGCTTTACTCGGAGACGAGGAAGAATTTCGTGAGGACGATGCTTGACCTCACTGCCACGAAGTCTCAGCTGAAGGTTGTCTTTGACCAGTGCGGTACGCCCACATACGCTTATGACTTGGCCGCTGCTATATCTGATATTATCGAGAACAGGAAGTATGAAGGCAACGAGGGTATTTATCACTACTCTAATGAGGGAGTGTGCTCGTGGTATGATTTTACTAAGGTAATAGCCGATATGGCGGGCAGCAGAGAGTGTGACATACAGCCTTGTCACAGTGACGAGTTTCCTTCACCTGTGATACGTCCGTCGTACTCGGTGCTTGATAAGACGAAATTCAAGACTACCTTCGGACTGAGTATACCTTACTGGACAGACTCGCTGAAGATGTGTATCCATAATCTCAAGGATGTGTAAAGTTACTCTAAATTTTAAGTCTTACTTTTTATATTTTTACGTACTAGCTTTGAAGATCAATTTGTAATTTTTATGATATATAAATATATAATTTATATATGAATATTCATACAATTAAGAGTAATCCTTTGGTTCGAAGAATTGTTCATGGTAGTTTTTGGAATTTATTTGGAAATACATTCAGTAAGGCAATTGTTTTACTTTCCTCAATAATAGTAGCGCATATTATTGGAAAAAATCAATATGGAGAATATAGTATAATACGTACTACAATATTTATGTTTATCGCACTTGCTTCTGTTGGTGTTGGAGCAACCTCAACTAAATATATAGCAGAATATCGAGATACTAATCCACAGAAAGCCTATATAGTCTATAAAGTTACTAGTCTTTTCTCTATATTATTTGGTATAATTGTAACTATTGTAGTTATCTATAGCTCAGACTATATAGCGATAAGACAGTTAAATACACCTAACCTCTCTATAGTACTTAAATATGGGGCTATATTACTCTTTTTCTGTACTATTAATGGTGCTCAAGCTGGTGCATTAGCTGGGTTTGAAGGTTTTAAAGAAATTGCTAAGAATAGTCTTATTTCGAGTATTATAGAATTAATAGCAATTGTTATTTTAACAGTATATTTTGGCTTGATAGGAGCTATTATAGGTAGTGGAGTTTCTTATGTAATATTAGCTTTATTTAACCATATATGTATAAGAAAGTATTTTACTCTTCACAGTTGTAATAGGAGTAGTAAATTAAAATTATCTGACTTTAGAGTTATTTTAGATTTTGGTCTTCCTGCAGCGCTATGTAATTTAATTGTTATATATGCGCTCTGGTATACTCGTACATATCTAGTAAGATATAGTGGATTTGGTGATATTGCTATATATAATGCAGCCGATCAAGTGAAATCATTTATTTTATTTATTCCTACCGCCCTTGCTCAAATTATATTACCTATATTAACTAATTTGAAAGCTAATGGATCGAAGAATTCTTATATAAAGGTACTTTACTCTAATATTATTCTTAATATATTAATTGCCTCGGTTCTATCTTTAATTATTTGTCTACTCTCACCTTTAATTTTAAGTCTTTGGGGAAAGGATTTTATTGAACCTCTTCCTTTGATACTTCTTTCTATTTCTACTATTTTTACTGCATTTGCAACTGTAGTAGGTCAGGCGATTGCAAGTCATGGAAAAATGTGGATTGGATTTATTTGTAATTTAATATGGGCTTTATTGGTAGTTATACTTTCTATCAAATTTATTAATCATGGAATGGGTGCAACTGGATTAGCTCTGTCTATCCTTATTGCTTATTTCTTACATGGATTATATCAATTTGTATATTTAAAATACTTATTAAAAACTAGAATATAATGAAAAAAATTATGCTTGTATTTGGAACTCGTCCTGAGGCTATCAAGATGGCTCCTTTAGTTAAAGAGTTTCAAAAATATCCTGATGATTTCGAAACCATTGTGTGTGTAACAGGTCAACATCGTCAGATGTTAGATCAGGTTCTTGAAATATTTGATATAAAGCCAGATTATGATCTAAATATTATGCAATATGGACAAGATTTGTATGATGTCACTAATCGTGTACTTATCGGCATGCGTAAAGTACTAAACTTTGCTACACCTGATATTGTTTTAGTACATGGTGATACTACAACTTCTATGGCAGCAGCTCTTGCTGCGTTTTATAAACAGATTTTTGTCGGACATGTAGAGGCGGGGTTGCGTACCTATAATATTTATTCTCCGTGGCCTGAAGAAGTAAATAGACAGCTTACTAGTCGAATTTCGACATATCACTTTGCTCCTACAGGGCTTAGTAGAGATAATTTATTAAAAGAGAAGATCGATAAATCAAAAATTTTTATAACAGGTAATACTGTTATTGATGCCTTATATTGGGTTGTGGATAAAATTAAGAATAATATTAATCTTAATAAACAACTCCATGAAATTATTAGAGACTCTGGTTATAATGTTAATAGATTGGAGGAAGGGCGGAAATTAGTATTAATTACTGGTCATCGCCGAGAGAATTTCGGAAAAGGCTTTATATCTATTTGCGAAGCTATAAAGACTTTAGTGAAAAAATATCCCGATGTAGACTTTATATATCCGATGCATCTAAATCCTAATGTACGTAAACCAATTTATGAAGTATTTGGAAAAGAACTTGAAAATTTAGGTAACGTGTTTTTCATAGAGCCACTTGAATATCTATCCTTTATTTATTTAATGGAAAAATCAAATATAGTACTAACTGATAGTGGGGGTATTCAAGAAGAAGCACCAGGGTTAGGTAAGCCTGTTCTTGTAATGCGAGATACTACAGAAAGACCAGAAGCCCTATTGGCTGGTACAGTTAAATTAGTAGGTACGGATTATAGTAAAATTGTAACTGAGGTATCTTTATTGCTTGAAGATAACACCTACTACGATCTAATGTCAAAGGCTATAAATCCTTATGGTGATGGTAAAAGTTGTCAAAGGATAGTTCAAATCCTTAAATAAGAATAAAATATAATAAATTATTTTATGTATTATTATATTTTAGCTACCATAATTTTTCTTTTGGGTATATTAGAAATAGATTATAATAAGTATAAATATTCTAAAATTATTACTGTTATACTTGCCACTATACTTATTATATTTGCGGGATTAAAAACTGACGGTAGTACTGATTATGTAGAATATAAATTTTTATTTGATAGATATACTGATTACTCTAATAATGAATTTATTGAACCAGGTTATCAGTTTCTAATGCTACTCACTCATTGGTATAGTAATAATTTTATTATCTTTACATTTATTATTGCTATAATTAGTATATCCTTAAAATCGATTATATTTTATAGACTTACTCCTTATGTTTCTGTAGCATTCCTAATGTATTTGTGTGGATGTTTTTTTGAAAGAGATAATGACGGTATTCGACAAGGGCTTTCGATAAGCTTTTGTTTTGTAGGACTATATTATCTTATAGATAATAATATAAAAAAATATATTATATTTACCTTATTAGCTTGTTCTATTCATTATTCTTCATTTATATTTTTTGGAGCTCTATTACTTAGGAAAATAAAGTGGTCTACCAAGACAATTATTTTTATTGTTAGTATTGCTTATATTATTTCTTTAGTGGGAGGGTCTCTTACAGCTATACTGATTAGGAATATACCAATTATAATGGTAGCTGAGAAAGTATCTATTTATTCTAGCAATAGCTATTCAGAAAGTATTGGAATCTCTATTGGTATTTTATTTAGGACATTAATATTAATATTATTTATGCTTAATTATAATAGGATCAATATAAATAATACACTTTTCCTTATACTAAGGAATGGGTTAGCACTTTCTATTATTCTATCTTTACTTTTTGGCGATTTTGCTATTATATCTCATCGTCTACCTTATGTGTTTAGAGAATTCCAGATATTTATTGTATCTTATTTAATTAGTGCTTTCAATAGAATTGATTATAAGATCTGTGGTCTTTTAATTGTATTTATTTATACTTGTATTATCCTAAATAGATTTCTTATAGAAGGATCAATATATAATAACTATAAAAACTTATTATTTTAATGATTATACTATTGCGTTCTACAGACGGTAATCCAGATTCTCGTTTTGAAAAATATGTAACATTCTTAGCAAATTGTAAAGTAGATTATTTTACAATATGTTGGGATAGATTCGGTATTAAAACTTCAACTAATAATACCTTATATTATAAATGTAAATCTGCATATGGACTACATTTTAAAAATTTGATAAATCTATTAGGATTTAATTGGTTTCTTATTAAGAAACTTATAAAATATCGTTCTAAATATAAAGTTATTCATGCGGCAGATTTTGATACTATTATTCCAGCGATATTAATGAAATTTATATTTAGAAAGAAGGTAATTTACGATATATATGATTGGTATATAGATTCTAGACGTATAAATAATTCAATACTAAAATGGATTATTAAGAAAATAGAATATATTAATATAACTTACTCTGACATAGTTATTATATGTGAGGAGGGTCGTAAGGAACAGATAATCTATACTCCAAAGAAACTATGGATTTTACCGAATATTCCATATTTTAACCTCCCTACGATAGATAATAAAATAAACAAAAGGCTTCTAATTAGTTATATTGGTATCCTGGGAAGTGGTCGAGGATTATTAAACTTATTAAAGTTAGCTAAGGAACATCCGGAAATAGATTTTGTATCAGCAGGATTTGGTGAGCTAGAAAATGAATTTAAGGCCGCAGCAAAATTATCTAATTTTAATTATTATGGTCGCGTTAGCTATTCTACTGCATTACAAATAATGTCTTCAAGTGATATCATATATGCTATGTATGAACGTGTAAATCCTAACCATTTATTAGCCGCTCCTAATAAATACTATGAGGGACTTGCATTAGGAAAACCAATTATTACTACTATTGGGACCCTTGTAGGAAATAAAGTTGAAAAATTTAGTACAGGATATTGTATTGATGAAGATTACGATTCATTAAATAATTTAGTAATAAATATTACCAGTGAAGATATAGCTGAAAAAAGTAAAAATTCTAAAGAACTATGGTATAACACTTATAAGGATTATATTAATAGGTTCTTTCATAAGGAATATTTAAAATTTATAATAAACTGCCATGAGTAAAGGTTATCTTTTTATAAGTAATAGTAGTAAGCCAACTATTGAACAATTGGAAAATCGTACTACTATAAAATTAAATTTTTTTTCCTTACCCTGTATTGAAGCTGCTAACGCTATGGGTTATAAGCTTTATATGGGTATTAACCGAATTAGAGCAGAAGAATTAACTGCAGAAAACTATGATATTAGTTTTTATGAATCACATACATATCGAAATATTTTCGCTCTAAAAGATATTTGGCAAGCATATAGAAATGCCTGTGCCTATATTAAAGCTAATCCGAATATAGAAGTGATTCATTGTAATACTCCTATAGGTGGTTTTATCGGTAGATTGTGTGGGAAAAAATTTGGTTGTAAGGTTATATATACTGCTCATGGTTTTCATTTTTTCTTAGGTGCTCCTTTTTTTTATAGAATAGTATTAAGAAATGTAGAGAAATGGCTTGCACATTATACAGATGTTTTAATTACAATAAATGAGGAGGATTATAAGGCGGCTCAACAATTTAAACTTAAAAAAGGAGGAAGAATTTTTAAGGTTCCTGGTGTGGGTGTAACTACCGACAGATTTATCTCTACTAAAAATAAATCTCAGATTTTACAAGAACTTAGTATTCCCATGGGTAGCTTTGTATGTATTTGTATGGGTGATATGGTAAAGAGAAAAAATTATTTAACTGCTATTCAGGCTATCGCTAAGACACATGATCTAAATATTCATTATTTGATATGTGGTGTAGGACCTGAAATGAGTAAGTTAAAAAGATTAGCGAAATCTTTAGGTATTGAATCACAAATTCATTTTTTAGGCTTTAGAAAAGATATTAAGGAATTGCTTTCAGTATCAGATATATTTCTTTTTAGTTCTCTTCAAGAAGGCTTGCCACGATCAACTATGGAAGCTATGGCTGCTGGATTACCATGTATTGTATCTGATATACGTGGTAATCGGGATCTAATTGAAAATGGAAAGGGCGGTTATTTAATTGCTCCATTAGATTCAGATGGATTTGCCAAGGCTCTTATAGAATTAAAAACTAACATAGTCTTATGTAATAAGATGAGTACTTGGAATTATGAAAGAATAAAAGAATTTGATATAAATATAGTTCGTAAAAGAATAAAAGAAATTTATTTTGAAGTATTAAAATAGAATATTGATGTAACTACTATATATTATGTATATATATTTTTTTAAGCGAGGAATTGATATTTTAGTTTCTTTATTGATACTTCCCCTTGTAGTTATCGAAATCTGTATCTTAGGACCAATAATTTTTTTTACAGATAAGGGCCCCATTTTTTATAATGGTGAACGAATGGGGAAAAATGGTAAGAAATTTAAAATGTTTAAACTTCGTTCTATGTATACTAATTCTAAAGATATTAGGAATTTAGACGGAAGTACATATAGTAGCGTCAATGATTCTCGAGTAACACCTATAGGTCGTTTCCTTCGTAAAACTAGTCTTGATGAATTTCCTCAATTCTTTAATGTTCTTATTGGAGATATGAGTCTTGTAGGACCGAGACCATCATTAACTACTACTCCCTATTCTAAATATTCAGAAGTTAGGAAAACCAGAGTTTCTGTACGTCCTGGAGTTACTGGTTATTCACAAGCTTATTTTAGAAATTCAATAGGACAGGATGAAAAATTTAAGTATGATATTTATTATATAAATAATATTTCTTTTATGTTAGATATTAAAATATTATTTACAACCTTTTGGAATGTATTAGTAAATAAAAATATTAATACGAATTAAAACTAAATTAAAATGAGAAAGCTTATGATTGTTGGTGCTTCAGTACTCCAACTTCCTGCTATTATAAAAGCTAAAGAAATGGGATTGGAAGTTGCTGTAGTAGATTTTAATCCTAAAGCTATAGGTATTAATTATGCTGATAAGTATTATAATGCTTCAACAATAGATGAGGAGGAAGTAGTAAAGGCTGCTATTGACTATAAGCCCGATGGAATTATGACTTTAGCTACTGATATGCCAATGCGAGGAGTTGCTAGAGCTGCTGAGAGACTAAATTTATCTAGTATAAAATATACTACAGCTCTTAAAGCTACTGATAAATACGAAATGATTAAGGCATTTAAGAAATCTAAAGTTGCCTCACCGTGGTACTACCTTGTAAATAATTATAAAGAATTATCTTTATTAGAAGATAAATTAACCTATCCTTGTATTATGAAACCAACTGATAATGCTGGAAGCCACGGCGTTACATTAGTTTCTTCTTATAAAGAATTA
This sequence comes from Bacteroides sp., assembly GCA_014801815.1. Taxonomy (GTDB): domain Bacteria; phylum Bacteroidota; class Bacteroidia; order Bacteroidales; family Muribaculaceae; genus Lepagella. The sequence continues at coordinate 8,712 of JAAVDM010000057.1, forward strand.
TTAGAGAAATATGAATATTGTCATAATAATAGTAGATGTGGTAAAGTTATAATTGAAGAGTATCTTATAGGAGAAGAAGTCTCAGTTGAAGCAATAGTAATAAATGGTAAAATAAATATTTTACAAATAACAGATAAGATAACTACAGGAGCTCCTTTTTTTGTAGAAATAGGTCATACACAACCCTCAAGAAAAAGTGCTAAGATTCAATTACAAATTAAAGCATTAGCCGAACAAGCAATTAAATCTTTAGACATTGATAAAGGTCCATGTCATATAGAAATAATGGTTACTGATAAAGGTCCTGTTATGATTGAATTAGGAGCGCGTATGGGAGGTGATAATATTGCCACGCATCTTATTCCCTTAAGTACGGGGATAGATATGACAGAAGTATCAATAAGAATCGCTCTTGGTGAAATCCCAAGTATAAAACCTAGTTTTAATCAAGGTGCAGCAATTCGATACGTATCAGCTCCTACAGGAAAAATAAAATTAATTGAAGGTATTGATAAGGTTAGAACAATTTCAGAAGTGAAAGAAGTTACTTTTATAAAAAATATAGGTGATACTTCAAAAGAAATAAATTGTAGTAATGATAGAATAGGTTTTATTATAGTTCAGGCTGAGAATGCTATTCAAGCTTCTAAAATTTGTGAAAATGCAGTTAAACAGATTAATATTGAAGTAAGTAATGATTAACTCAAATCTAAAAGGAAAAAGATTATTAATACAAGGTGCTGGCCGCGGTAATCTTGGTCTTATAAAGACCGCTAAGGAGAATGGTATAATAACAATTGTTACTGGATTAAAAGGTGATTATCCTTGTCTTCCTCTTGCCGATAAAATATGTTATGTCGATATTAAAGATGTTGAAGGTGTATTTAAAGTAGCAGTTACTAATAATATTGATGGAGCGGTTATTTGTTGTTCAGATACTGGATTACATGCAGTAGGAATTTGTAATGATAGATTAGGTTTATGTGGACTTAGTGAAAAAAGTGCTATATTATCCTTTAATAAGGATAAAATGAAGGAGACTCTTATTAAGAATGGCGTTCGTACGGCACCCTACTATAAAGTAGAAGATTATGAGCAGCTAAAAACAGTAGTTAATTTACTTAAATACCCCATAATAATAAAAGCTATAGATTTACAAGGAAGTCGAGGTATTAATATAGTATATGAAAATAAAGGGTTATTGGAGGCTTTTCAGCAGGTAATGGAGCAGACTAATGAGAATTTTTGTATTGTAGAAAAGTTCTTGGAAGGAAAGGAGTATGGAGCACAAGCTTTTATTTATAATAATGAGGTATTATTTGTATTACCTCATGGAGATGAAACTGTAATGTGTAGAACTTTAGTGCCTATAGGTCATTATTTCCCTTTGGAACTATCAACGGAATTATATGAAGATACTAAGATTCAAATTGAAAGAGCTATTAAAGCATTAGGTTTAAATAATTGTCCTGTAAATATTGATTTAATAGAAGTAGATGGAAAAGCTTATATAATTGAGTTAACAGGAAGAGTGGGTGCTAATTGTTTACCGGAGTTAGTTGGAAAGTATTTTGGAATTAATTATTATGATATGATTCTAAATACTGTTCTTGGGGGAAATCCTATACCAATTTTTAATTCTCATAAGAAACCTTCTGCTACAATTGCAAGAATGATAAAATCCATAAAGAGTGGGACATTATTACAGTTTTCTATTCCCACTCTACCAGATACAGAAATTCAAATGTTTTTAAAATCTGGTGATAGAGTTAATACTTTTACAAATTGTAATGATGTGATAGGGCAGATTATTGTTGTAGGTAGTACTCTTGCTGAGTGTGAAGCTAAGATAAAAATAGCAGAAGAAAATATAGATTTGGTTATTATATAATAAATTATATGAATAGGGTTTTAGTTTTAATGTCTACCTATAATGGGGCTAAATATATTAGACCCCAACTTGATAGTATTATGAACCAAGTTAAAGTAAAAGTTAGTCTTCTTATTCGGGATGATGGTTCTAAAGATGAAACAATTAAAATAATAGAAGAATATATAAATAAATATCCAAATAATATAGAATTAGTAAAAGGTAATAATATAGGTTTTGCTGCAAGTTTTCTAACACTATTGAAGATAGGAGGTAAAAGAAATTATAATTATTTTGCTTTTGCTGACCAAGATGATGTGTGGCTTGAATATAAATTATTTGCAGCAGTTACTAAAATACAAACTTTAAATTTAGATCAACCAGCATTATATTTCTCTAATGCTACGGCTGTTGACGAGGAGTTAAAATATCTATTTGATACTACCAAAAATCCCTTAATAAGTAAAGAAACTTCATTAGTACGTTATTTTATGCTAGGGTGTACTATGGTTTTTAATAAGAAGTTAGCTGAAATAATCTCAGAAAATACACCAATTAATAAAATATTAATGCACGATTTATGGTTAAATCAAACTAGTATATTTTTTGGTAATATAATTTTTGATTCAGAGTCTTATATTCTATATAGACAACACAATAATAATGTTGCCGGTGTAGGAAGCTCTTTGAATATTAGGTTACGTCGATTTATAAAATCATTTAAAAAGTATGAACGTCGTCATTTTCGTGAAATAAATGCAAAAAATCTTCTTATAGCTTATGATAGTCTTTTACTGCCTAAGGATAGAGAATTAATTGAGTTAGTGGCGTATTATCGTTCTTCTCTAAAGAGACGAATATTACTTCTCTTTAATAGAAAAATTATAGATATGGGATCTTATTTCTCAGATACAGTTTTAAGAATTAGAATTTTATTAGGATTATTTTAACATTATACAGCGTAATTTAAAATATAAAAATGAATAAGAAAATATTCTTTTCGCCTCCTGATATATCTGATGCAGAAATTTATGAGGTAACTGAAGCTCTGAGGTCAGGGTGGATTACCACCGGTCCGAAAACAAAAGAATTTGAGCACCTGATTTCTCTGTGCTGTCAGACAGCAAGATATGACAGCACAGGGGAACCGTTACCGACCACAGCCTGTCTTAATTCAGCCACAGCATGTATGGAGATGGCTTTGCGTGTTCTCGGTATCGGAGCAGGCGATGAAGTTATTGTACCCGCCTATACCTATACGGCTACGGCAAGTGCTGTATGTCATGTCGGAGCCAGACCGGTGATGGTTGACTGTGCTCCGGATTCGTTTGAGATGGACTATGACCGGCTGGCTGATGCTGTCAGTGAACGCACAAAAGCCATAATGCCTGTTGACCTCGCCGGTATAGTGGCGGATTATGACAGGGTATATGAAGCGGTGGAAAGCCGTGGATATCTGTTCCGTCCCTCTAATGACATACAGAAAGCTTTCGGACGTTGTATCGTCATCGCTGATGCGGCTCACGCTTTCGGTGCCATGCGTCACGGCAGAATGTGCGGTGAGATAGCCGACTTCACCTCATTTTCTTTCCATGCCGTCAAGAATCTGACCACTGCCGAAGGGGGCGCGCTCACATGGCGTGCCCATGAAGGTATAGACGATAACGAACTTTACAGAAAGATTCAGCTCCTCTCTCTTCACGGACAGAATAAGGACGCCCTGGCCAAGACAAGACTCGGAGGCTGGGAGTATGATATTATCGGTACATGGTATAAGTGCAATATGACCGATATTATGGCCGGTCTAGGACTTGCTCAGCTGAAGCGCTATCCCGAACTTCTCAACCGCCGCCGTCAGCTTATAGAGCGTTATAATGTGGTGCTGGAAAAGTATCCTGTCCACGTTCTTCAGCATTACGGTAATGACCACTCTTCGAGTGGTCACCTTTATATGGTGCGAGTGGACGACATAACAACCGAACAGCGTAATGACATAATTGTCCGTATGGCCGAACGCGGAATAGCCACCAATGTTCATTACAAGCCGCTGCCGATGATGACTGCCTACAGGGAACTCGGTTTTGATATAAATGATTTCCCGAATGCCTTTGAACAATACCACAACGAGATAACTCTGCCTCTTCACACACGTCTCAGTAACGAGGATGTGGAGTATCTTCTTACCTGTTTCACTGAGATACTCGCCACACTTTGAAGCGTCTGCTCGATATTTGGATCAATAGTTTTGGTCTGGTACCACTAAATCTTTTTTACCATCCTAAACCTACTAATCAATTAACATGGGAGAGTAGGGACGGTATTAAGAGGTATTTTTATTTTAGGGGAACTTGTCATTGAGTAAATACGGTAATTTTACCTTTTTGATTTACGTAGATTATCTATGTTAATGCTGTAAGGACCTACTTCTATACATCCCTACCTTGATACACTATTTATGAAATCGTTCAGAGACCTTGCGAAATGGTATTTCTCGCGGGGAGCCCTACCGTACTGGAGCATACTTCTTCTTGACTGCCTGTTCGTAGTGTTAGGAGGAGTGTCGGCCTATATCATACATCATGAGGTACCCGACACATGGGAGGCGTTCGAGCCGTTGGTATGGACTATATGTGCCGGACTGGTGTGCTTCCTCATAGGCTTCCGCATGTTTCACACCTACAGCGGCGTGATACGCTTCTCGTCGTTCACCGACCTGCTGCGTGTCGGCTCGGCCGTGGTCACGGCCATCGTGCTTCTGTTCCTTATTCAGGGACTGCTTGCTCCGCGTTCGCTTCTGACGCAGCTCAGTGTGGCCGATATCGTGGTGTGGGGTCTGTTAGTGATAGCGGTGATGTGGACGGTGCGGGTCATGGTCAAGACCGTGTATGAGGAGACCCTGCATCAGCAGGCGACCGAGCCGGTGTTCATACTCGGGGTCAGGGCCGGGGGTGTGGCGCTCGCCAAGAGCATCAGGTCATCGCAGGACTCCCAGTTCAGGATTGCGGGTTTTGTCACCGATGACCCCAGCATGGAGCACAAGCTGCTGATGGGTGTGGGGGTATACCCCTTCGATGACTCCCTTCTCGATACGATGAGGGAGAGGAAGACGGCCACCCTTGTTGTCTCGCCGCTGATGATGAACACTCTGCGCAACAATGAGGCTCTTGTTGACTCGCTTGTGGCCGGTGGCATAAGGATACTTGTGGTGCCGAAGGCACGTGAGTGGGACGGACGGTCGGACCTGAGGGTGAGTGACCTTCATCCGGTCAATGTCGAGGACCTTCTGCCGCGTGAGAAGATAGAGGTCGACATGAAGGCGGCCTCGGAACTGCTCAGGGGACATACGGTGATGATAACGGGTGCGGCGGGCAGTATAGGCTCGGAGATGGTCCGCCAGATAGCCGGATACGGTCCGGCGCATCTTGTGCTCGTGGACCAGGCTGAGACACCGATGCACGACATACGCCTCATGATGCGCAACCTCTGGCCCGACATCAAGGCCGAAACGGTGGTGGCAGACATAGCCGACGAGAAGGTGATGGAGAGGCTCTTTGAGAGACACCGTCCGGAGTATGTCTTCCATGCGGCGGCCTACAAGCATGTACCGATGATGGAGGACAATCCGTATGAGGCCATAGTGAACAACGTGTACGGCACGCGTGTGATAGCCGATCTTTCGGTGAGATACGGCACACGTAAATTCGTAATGGTGTCGACCGATAAGGCCGTCAATCCCACAAATGTAATGGGAGCCTCGAAGCGTATCTGCGAGATATACGTACAGTCACTGGACAAGGCTATAAAGGACGGGAAGGTAAAGGGTGTGACACAGTTTGTTACCACGAGGTTCGGAAACGTGCTGGGCTCGAACGGCTCTGTGATACCCATCTTCCAGGAGCAGATACGCAAGGGAGGGCCGGTGACGGTGACACACAGGGACATCATACGCTTCTTCATGCTCATCCCCGAGGCGTGCCGCCTTGTGATAGAGGCCGGGACGATGGGTAACGGAGGGGAGATATATGTCTTCGACATGGGCAAGCCGGTCCGTATAGCCGACCTCGCCAAGCGCATGATACTGCTGAGCGGAGCACGCGATGTGGAGATAAAGTACACGGGACTGCGTGACGGCGAGAAGCTGTACGAGGAGGTGCTCAACGACGAGGAGATAACGGTACCGACCTTCCACCCCAAGATAAAGATAGCTCGGGTGCGTGAGTATGATTACGCCAATGTCGCATCGGACATCACGGCGATGGTGAGACTGTGTGACACGGGCGATGATATGGCAATCGTGGCGGCGATGAAGGCTATGGTGCCGGAGTTCCACAGTCAGCACAGTAAGTATGAGGTTCTTGACAGTAAGGACTGACAGGTGACTTATTACAGCAGAAAATATATTTACTCATTCAAAAATAATTACCGAATATACGTATAACCTTTACCTCAGATTAAATCCTCTCACCTATGAATAATCTCACTCTTCTCATCGTGCTTGGCCTTACAGCTGCCGTAGTCGGTTTCCTGTATCTGTGGAGCCGGACAGACTGGCGCAGCAACGACCGTGCCGACCTCGACCTCTACGACAGTGAAGGCGACCATATTTACTACGATATAACCCATATTCGTCTCAAGCACAATAAAGAAGAGGCTAATGTCCCATCCGATAAGATTTAATAGTCTTATATAAGATAACGTATATTTACTACCGGCATAAGTCTCTATGACCATTTGGAGCCAGGAGTCACGTGGCGTTGGCTATGGTAATATGGTAATAAGGTGACTGTGTCGGTTTTATTTATCTTTTAGTAATGTTATTTATTTACTGTCGTTGTTATTAAAGAATAGTACAAAGTAGTATAAATCGAACTTTTATGAGAGAATGCGCATAGTTTTTGGAATGATACTATTGAAGTCATCTAAACTTTTTTGATTTGTGAATTTTTTTAAGGAATATCACAGCGAACGCCAGATAGTTCCAACCCTTCCAACTGGAAACGGTTGTGTCAAATCTGCACAGAATGGA
>JAAVDM010000058.1 GCA_014801815.1 Bacteroides sp.
CTACATTCAATAGCAGATACAGCATGGAAGAACGGGCAATCTCCACTCCACGCAATACTGACCCTCGTCTAATCTGATGGGGTGCCTCCTTACGCTTTGCTCTTTCGCTGAATAGTTACCTCTAATCTTCAGTTAAGTTAAATATTGTTATAGTATCGGTTAATCTCATCTTGGAGATTTGCCGCTGGAAAACGCAAAAGTTGCTGTACCTTGTCAATTGCGACTTTAATATCCGCATCGGTGAAGTCTCTAGGTAGAATTGACTTGATTGCTTCTCCAGTTTCCTTAGTGATATGTTCTATCCAGTCAGAGGTCAAAAGTCCATCGGATTTACGCTGAAATTCGAGACACATATCACATGAATACATTATACATTCAGTTATAATGTGGTGCTTATAGAGCTGTATAGTTCCTTGATTCGACCGCTTCATCAGATTATTGATGAGATCTTGACGAAAATTGTCACGAAAGCGAGGTTTAGGTGGAGTAAACATAGTTAAAAAGTTTATTTCTGAATAAAACTGATTAATAAACAGTATGGCCTTCTTTCTATGTCACGTGATAAATTTTTCATTTTGAGAAATTATTTACGTGACACATTAAAAAGAACAAAGTCAAAGTGACTACCTTTGAACGGAGATAAATCAGCTGTATTAAATATATAATCAGGGTAGAGTTCAATTATAGTACGAGTGACGCGAGGATAGATTTCACATATCTCCTCCTTTGAGAAGCCATCGGCTTCAAGTAAGAGACTGAAACAGTCCATATATATTAGCAGGTCTCCGAAAATAAGGCGTCCGCATCTTGCGAGATGATCCATAACTACTGCAGTAAGTCCTGCTATATGTACATCAAGAAGTGTTTTCTGAAGCCCAGCTCCTTCCATTGCCACAACTTGTTTCTGACAATCAGTGATAAATTCATCAATTAACTCACCATGTACTGGAGTCATGAAAGTTAATCCTCCAGTGAGCAAATCCTGTGGGCAATATTTATTTGTATACACACTTCCATTTTCAACCGGAGCCTTAATAATGAGTTCTTTTCTTTTGCCATTGATATTTCCAGAGAACTTGAATCTACGAGTTTCCATTATTTTTTATTCTTAAGCATTTTGAATTCGTTGGGCCATTTCCCAAATACCATTTCCAACGAGATAGTGTGTACCCCAGTCATATTCTTTTATAATTGTGGCTACTGCCATTGCTACACAATAGAGTGATCGGGCATCACTGGAAATTAACCACTCATTTTTTGCGAGTTTGCAGAGTTTGTCTATCATACCCTGATTTATGTGGCAGTCACGCACATCTTCAAGTTCTTTACTAGTAGCAATATTAAGTATTTCCTTTTGAATATAGCTTTTATAGCTGATCATTTGAGGAAGTACTGCTGAGAAGTTAGATAAGACTGACTTAGCAGCAAGATCGAAATCTTGTTTTGTTATCATAAGTAGATGTTAAAAGTTAATTTATTATACAGTTTCTACGTGAGTTTGTATGGTAAAAGCATAAAACTTACGGTTATTGAAGGATAAATCCAAAGCCTTAATGCTCAAGAAGCGAAATTCCGGATGGAATTGGCTCATATCTTAGTCAATTCGTAGTTGAAACGCTTGAGTCTAGGATTAAGCATTTTGAGGAATTGGTCTAATGATTAACTTTAGAAATCATATAGCTTAATTTTATTGATTGACTTAATTTTATATCGTATAATTTAGATAATTAATGTTTGTTTTGATAGCTACTCTTAATAAGAGATTTGGATAGTTCCTAAATATCTGATTAGAGGATATTTATACTAACTTAATTATAGCGCTTTACTAAACAATCTGTAAGTTTATCTTATATTTATAATGTCTTTCGTTGGAGAAAAATAATTTTTTAGTTTGATTATTTGGATGTTTCGGTTTTTAATCATACATTTGCACTTAATTAAGTATCTCTTATTAAGAGATTTGGATAGTTCCTAAATAATAAAGCTCCAATTTTCAAATGGAAATGAAAATAGGGGCTATTCTAAAAATATTAGAGACTGTTAATTATTAGATTGTTGGCTTTGTCAACTGTAGAATTGTCGATGCTGTCAAGATAAATTTGAGTTGTGGTCTCATTATCATGTCCCATACCTTTACTTATTACAGATAAGGGTATACCTTTTGCTTTAGCTATAGAGGCCCAACTATGTCGAGCGACGTAAAGAGTTAGGGGTATTGTAATACCAAGCATATTAGCTATTATTTTTAGGTTATGGTTAATATTGTAACCAACGTTACGATAAACATACCATTCATTAGTGCTGGGTTTACAGATGATTGGAAGTAAATAGTCACTTTGATTTTTGGGATATTTATTAAGAATAAGTTGCATTTCCTTGGTCCATTCGATAGTTAGCTGTTGACCTGTCTTACGACGGCGATATGTTATATAGGCATTCTTGAGGTCTGTTTTTTTCAAAAAGGCCATATCTATAAAACTCATGCCTCGCAAATAAAAACTCATTATGAACATATCACGGGCAAAGTCTAAGACAGGATTTAGCGATAGGTCAAGACTTTTTATTCTTTTTATAACATGTAAAGGTAGAGCTCGTTTAACAGTTTTATCTACTCCTGTATAGACGTGTCTGAAAGGATTATGATTTTCGATAATTCCATCATCTACCGCACGGTTATAAGTAGCCCGTAGAATACGGGTATAGAATGAGATAGTATTAGGAGTGAGTCCTCGTTTACGCTGCCATGCTTCATAATCTTCCATTATTTTCGATGTAAGACAATCAAGCATAATGTCCTCACCCTGTCTAAATATTTTGAAACTGTTTAGGGTAGACTTATAGGTCTCGGGAGTCCTGAATTTACCATTTTGTTTGAGTTTTATAATGATACTTTCCATAAAGTTGAAAAGTGAATAGTCATGTAGGCATCGATTAAACTCATCAATTATATCATCAGCTGTATATGGCAAGCCATCAGCATCAAATTTACGATGAATCTTTGTCAAACGCTCTATGTCCCAGCGTATCCGCTCACGAATTGATATAATCAACGACTTGCGTTCATTCTCTCCTACAGCAATCACTGTAGAACATTTTTCATTCCATTCTGATGGAAAAATTTTATACTTCGTCAGAAGTTGTCGTGGTTTTCTTTCATGGATAATTTGATAATATACGGTTCCTTCATTACCAATGATAGTCGAGGGACGAAATTTTACTTTTATCGAGGCCATTAAACATTTATTTATTAATAAATTATAATCCTAATAATTTTCTAATCACTTCATTACCTTAGTTATGTCCTTCTCATATATTTTATTCTCATCACAGCCCTATATCGTATTTCCCTTACGGTAAAGCAACGAAATAATGAAAGAGATAAGACAACCACTGTTTAACAATGTATCGCTTAAAGCATATAAAGTGACTGTCAAAGGTATCATCTTTTCTGTTAGGGTTAACGATATAAAATTATAGTGAAATTTTTTAACTCGTAGCGGTTATGTTTTATCTTTCCGAACGTATCTAAGATGTAAAGCGTATGGAAACAGACAATCTGACATATTCATTCTTACGGCTACGGGATAAACTGCACCGGAGCGCATTGAGGTTCCTTAAAAACGATGAGGAAGCCAGAGATGCGTTGCAGGATACATTCTTCAGGTTATGGAAGAGCGGCCCGACCGAATCAGATGCCGAAGCTCGGAACAAACTGTTTACAGTTCTGAGGAATATCTGTATTGATAGGCTCCGCAAACCGCAGACAGTTCCGCTCAGTGATTCCGATACGGACAATATGACAGTTGAACCGAACGTTTCTGAAGATATGGACAGACTGGAGACATTGCTTTCAACAGGTCTGACAGATATACAGAGACAGATTTATACTCTTGTGGTTCATGAAGGCATGGAGTATGAGGATATAGCTGCTGCACTTAAAATGTCTACGGAGGCAGTCCGTATGAACATGAGTCGGGCAAGAAAAAAATTACGTGATAACTATCAGAAACTTAACAGATGAAAGATAACGACACCATACTTAGCCTGCAGGAAACGGAAGAGCTGTGCCGTCTGTATATGGATTGTCAGCTTTCAGTCCTTGAGGAAAGAGAACTGCAATACATTCTCGGCAGGCTGTCTTATAGTTCTCCCGTCATTGAAGAAGCAAAAAGCTTAATGATGGCGGAAGGGATAGTATTTAGCGAAAAAAAAGAACGGAAAAAGAAAGTTTTCCGATGGGGGCGTCGGGCACTACAAGTGGCAGCTTCCCTAACCATACTTCTTTCGTTATCCATACTTATAACACATTGGCCCGGTACAGAGTCACGACATGCTGATAGCTATATGGCCCAAACAAATGATGCTGACGCCAATGAAATAGTAATTGCTTACGAAAGAGGGAAAAGGTTAAATACGGCGGACTCGGAAAAGGCCGTGAATGAAGCCCTAAAAAGAGCGGAATCCCTGATGGCAATGGCTAAAGCCAGAGATAAAGAGGACGAGATAAAGCAAAATTACATTCTAAATTTAACTTCCGGTATAAAATGAAGAGATATTTTATAATAACAGTAAGTCTGTTTTTCAGCATAATAGCGATGGCCACACCTCCTAATTTGAATGTTGAGAAACTATTTAACGGTTCGTATAACTCAAATAAGAGTGTTTCGATACAAATATCCAGATCGAAAAATAAATACTTCCGAGGAATTACTGTTAACAACAACGCAAAGTTAGTTGAGGAAATTACGGCTCTTTTTAGAAAAGATCTTGAAAAAGCCGAGGAATCCCAGGATATTATTGAAAACGGAGGTGTCAGCTACTCTTCCATGACTGTACTAAACAATAATCTCGGAATCACTATCGGAATCTCCTATTCACCCAATAATAGTTGTTATCTGTTTATAACCGGTCCCAACGAAGCTTTCAAATAAGCGGATAATCAAGTTATAATAACCAAGGTTTTAGATAACTTGGTTTCGGATAAACACACTTATATGTTGCCGCTCTACCTACGCAAGTTTTAAATAGCATGTAAGAGAATGTCCGGATTTAACACGAAAAGTACAAGTCTCTCAAATTAAATCTTTTCATTCAGACACTCTCTTAGGTGTAATTTAGTAAGTCGGAACAGTGATTATACAGAATACGATGATATATGGTACAGACGATTAAATTTAATAATCTGCAATGTCTCTGCAGTTTGTCAGACTGTAAAGACAAAATTGCATACATACTTTATCCTATGGACATGCTTGCTCCATGGATTGAGCCGGCAACAAAAAAATACGGTACTACAATAGTAGTAATCACGGGTATGGACTGGCAGAATGTATTCAGTCCCTGGCCGGCTAAAGGAGTACCTAAAGGAAGTCCTGATTTTAAAGGAGAATCATCTGAATTCCTTAAATTACTGCAACAGGAAGTTATTCCCCAAATTGAAGCTACCTTAGGTATAAACCGGAATGCGGAACGTAGCCTTGTAGGTGTATCTATGTCGGGATTATTTGCATTATGGCAGTGGATGATCTGCGAAACATTTCATAATATAGCATCATTATCGGGTTCCTTCTGGTATGAAGGTTTCTGCGAATGGATGAAAAACAGAGAAATTCCTCATAAAAGCGGTAAAGGATATTTCCTTCTCGGTGATCAGGAGAGTAAGTCAAAAGTCAAGGCATTCTATTCGGTAGCGTCCAATACAAAAGAGATACTATCGCTGTTACAGAAAGCCGGAATTGAGGTTGAGTTTCAGAGTGTGCCTGGCAATCATTACTCTGACCCCATCCCACGACTCGATAAAGCATTCACCGCACTTTATTCCGATACGCTTTCCACGTGAAAGCATCTTTCTTGAAAAAAATAGTAAACTCATATTATCATACTAAATATCATACAAAATCTTTACTTAGAAGAAACGCGGAGGTCTGTCTAAATAAGACTTTCGCGTTTCTTATTTTATCCGAATATTATCTCTGATAATCAATTATTTCCCAATAGTCATGAAATATATGGTCATATTTTTTCACTTTCAGGGTTTAGTTTTGAGAATGTTGTGTGTCTTGTTAGTGTATGATGAATAAAAACCGCACAGAGAAACTTTCCGAAGCACATTATGTACAGAAGATGTACTACTGTAACGGTGACATTGCGCGCGACACCGTCTGTGAAGTGTTTTCATTGTCCTCTGAGTCACATCATAACAGTCAGTTACATAAGAACTCAATGAAGATGAACAGTAAAACCAATAAAGAGACTTTTGCAGATACTCGTGAGAAGAATCTCTCACAGAAACATTCTCTTCCCGTCCGTCGCTCCTTCCTACGCTCAGGCAGCCGGATTGCCTCTATCGCCGTCACAGTCTGTACCTCTATTGCAGCGGCAGCCGAAGGTATCACTCCCGAAGTTACCGCTCCGAACGAAATAAACGCTCCCACCGGTACCGACAGGACAATAACCGCACCCATAATGTTTGAGGACGAATCCCTTGAGACAATAATGAAGAAAGTAGCCGATACTTACAACGTCAGAATCAGATTCGACAACGGACAGACAGCCGCTCTGCACCTTTATTACAGGCTCGACACGGCATTATCTCTTGACGAGATAGTCTCCCAGCTCAATACATTCGAGCAGATAAATATCGACCTCAACGGTAACACACTGACCATATATTAAAAATGAAGACTGTCCTGACCATAATCATGGCTGTGATGACTTTCTTTTCAGCCGGAGCCTACAGATACTCATATACTTTCAGCAATACTCCGATATCCGAAGCCATTGTCCGCATAAGCAAAGATCATCCGGAGGTCAATATTTCTTTCATATATAAGGAACTTGACCATTACAGGACATCGGTAAGAATCCATACCGATGACCCTTATGAGGCTTTACGGAGTGTAACAGGTGTAAGTCCTGTCTCTGTAATCAGAAAAGACAACAGCTACTACATTGAAGCCTTACAGCACGGCAACTATAAAATTTACGGGCGTATTATTGACGGCGAGGCCGAACCGATGGTGGCCGGCGTGGTCTATATCATATCTCCCGACAGCAGCAGACCCATAACTTATGGCATTACCGATTACAACGGTGAGTTCAGCATACCGTGTGACAGCAAAGACGTGACACTGAAAATATCGTATCTGGGATATGATGATTTCTCTATGCAGGTTCCGGCATCAGGTAATTGCGGTATAATCACCCTCTCGGAAAGCCCTGTGAAATTACAGGAGGTCGTTGTCAAGGGTGACCTGCCTGCGACAAGGCTCTCGGGCAACTCCATGATTACATCTGTTGCCAACACAGTGCTTGAACACGCCGGAACAGCAAATGACGTTCTCATATATGTACCTATGGTACTCGGCAGGGACGGTAAATTCGAGGTATTCGGTAAAGGAACTCCCGTAATATATGTCAACGGCAGGGAAATCAGAGATGTAACCGAACTGGAGCAGATAAACTCTGCAGATATAAAAGACGTTGAAGTGATTACCAATCCCGGAGCGAAATATGACGCATCAGTCAATTCGGTAATCCGTATCCGTACCAAGCGTCCGCAGGGAGAAGGCTTCAGCGGTCTGCTTCGCACTACGTTGTGGGAACAGAAATATTTCACTAATGTGAATCAGGCCAATTTCAAATATCGTACCGGAGGACTGGAGGTATTCGCTAATTTCGGTGAGGCCAATGCCAAGTTCCAGAGTAATATGTACTCAGTGGCTTACTCCGACCGTCTTTGGGAAGAAAAAATCACTCAGACCGGATATGGTAACGTTACTGACTTCTTCGGCAAGGTCGGATTCTCATATCTCTTTAATGAAAATCATTCGATCGGCGCATACTACACTAGTGGCTTCAGATTTGATAAAATGCATCATACACACGTCACCGATATGTCGGTCGAGGAAAAAGTATACGATACAGCCTCCGGCACACGCACAGCTGACAACAAGACTTTTCCCCGACATTTCGCCAACCTCTATTACAACGGTAAGGTCAGAGATTTAGGAATTGATTTCAATACGGATTATCTTTTTAACAAATCGCGCTTTCCGGTCACAGTGGATGAGGATGAAAATTCCGTAATCACTTCGCTCGGTGTAAGCCGGAGCCGTATGTTTGCAGAAAAACTGGTGTTAAGCTATCCTGTGTTGAAAGGTGGAATCGAGGCCGGTGAAGAATTCGTTTCATCACGCTTCTCATCTGACTATAAAACTGATGCAGGAGTTATCAATGATGCCGATACTCGTGTTGACGAGAAAAATATAGCCGGTTTTATGGAACTCCGCCAGACGTTCGGCCCCTTGGGTATCGGAGCCGGAATAAGATACGAACATGTCAAATTCGATTATCTGGAAAACGGACAAAGAAATGAAGACCAAAGCAAAATATACAACAACTTTTTCCCATCTCTTTTTATGTCTTCATCAGTCGGTAAGGTGCAGTTATCACTAAGTTATTCCGGCAAAACGCAGCGTCCCAATTATCGTGATTTAGACGGCACTGTCGACTACATCAACCGCTTTACTCTCCAAGGAGGAAATCCATATCTAAAGCCGGAGAAAACCCATACTGTGGAACTTATGGGAGCATGGCGCAGGTTTTTCGCCCAACTGTCATATACTCTTAAAAAAGATGCTATAATAACAGTCTCCCAACCATACGGTGAGGACAGTGAAATTAAACTTATGACCACAGATAATTTCCCTGAAATAAATTCAATACGGGCATTTGTAGGTAGCAATTTTAAAGTAGGTATCTGGGAACCCCGAGTAAATCTCGGCATAACTAAACAATGGTTCGATATAGACACATGGAAAGGACGTCGTCATCTGAATAATCCGCAAGGAATGGTTCAATGGCAAAACGCTATTCATCTTCCATACGACATCTGGTTAAATGTAGATATGACATGGGAAAGCGCAGGTAATGAACGAAACATGTATAGGGAACATTCCTCATACATGAACGCCAAACTGTACAAGGCATTCCTTAACAACAGTCTAAGTATCTCAGTCGAGGCCAATGATATTTTCAACACCCGTAACTACGGAGTGACTATGATTAGCCGCGATATAACCCGCTACGAGTACTGTACAGACCTGAGCCGGTCATTTTTCCTGACTCTGCAATACACATTCAACTTCAGCCGCGACCGATACAAAGGTAAGGGTGCGGGTGTTAACGAAAAGAATAGGTTCTGACACCCGAAGTCAGACCAAGCAAGACTGTAAATAACAGTCTATTCAGAAATATCAGACTATAAAACAAATATAATTCATGCAAGACCGGAAGCCTCCGGCAGTGATGTCGGGGGCTTCGCTTTTTTCATAGAGAATTTCAGTCTGCATTTATATCCTGCATACCGAAAACGATATACATTCACACGCCGTAACATTCAGAGTGTCGTGGTTATTCGGCCGCAATAAGGTAAACAATGCTCACCGTGACACTAAGAAGCGGGAATCATAACGGTCTTATTTGATATAAAGCGCCCCGACCGGTTTTGGTCGGAGCGCTTTATATCAAATAAATACCTTAGCAGGAAGATTTACTTGGGACGCGATTCACAGTAAAGGCAGCGGTAAGCACCATTTTTTTCGGCTGAGGGGCGGAATATAGCCTCAACGCCATTCTCAATATTCGAGATACAACGACGATTGGAGCATACATGTTGGCCACGAACAGCGTCAGCCGGCACGAGATTGGCTTTAGTACTGTCAGCTTTAGCCCATTCCAGCAGACGTAACATGAGAGCCATACGCACGAATTTACCGTTTTCAACCTGACGGAAGTAAGCGGCACGCGGGTCGGCGTCAACTTCGACTGTGATTTCGTTCACACGGGGCAGCGGGTGAAGTATACGCATGTGAGGACGGGCGGTCTTCAGTTTCTCGGGGTCGAGTATAAAACTGTCTTTAACGCGCTCAAATTCGTCTTCGTCAAAGAAGCGCTCCTTCTGCACACGAGTCATGTAGAGCACATCAAGTTCCGGCATAACCTCCTCCATAGTTTCGACTTCCTTATAGTCTATACCGTTAAGGTCACACACCTCATGCTTCATATATTCGGGCAGACGCAGCTGTTCGGGAGCAATAAGCACCACTTTGACACCTTCGTAACGTGACAGAGCCTTTATAAGCGAATGTACGGTACGTCCGAATTTCAGGTCACCGCAGAAGCCTATCGTTATATTATCGAAGCGGCCTATCTCACGCTTTATTGTCAGAAGGTCGGTAAGAGTCTGAGTCGGGTGACTGTGACTGCCGTCACCGGCGTTTATCACCGGTATACGCGAGTTCATAGCGGCTACAAGAGCTGCGCCTTCCTCGTGGTGACGCATGGCTATGATGTCAGCGAAACAGCTTATCACCTGCACGGTATCGGCTACGGTCTCGCCCTTGCTCACCGAACTGCTTTTGGCATCGGCGAAGCCCAGCACGTTACCGCCGAGTTCCATCATGGCGGCCGTAAAGCTGAGGCGTGTACGTGTCGAGGGTTCGTAGAAGAGTGTGGCAAGTTTCTTGCCTTTGCACACTTCCGAATACTTCTCGCGGTTGGCTATAATGTCAAGAGCGAGGTCAATGATTTCATTAAGTTCCTCTTTAGTGAGGTCGGTTGGGTCTATGAGATGACGCATTGCTTATGAATTGATCCAAGATTCGTCAGAGGGATTCGACATGAATTTCTTGAGGCGTGCCTCATCACCGGGGGCAATATAGCCCTGCTCTACAGCCACACCTACAAGTGTGTCAAAGTCGCTGAGCGAGTAGTTGGTGACTCCTGCGGCGGCAAGACGGTCAAGCCCTTTCTTCATACCGTATGTGAAGATGCTCACTACGCCGAGTACTTCGGCACCGGCTTCGCGCAGAGCCTCAACCACATCAATACAGCTACCTGCCGTAGAGATAAGGTCTTCTATAACAACCACCTTCGCACCGGGTTCGAGACGGCCCTCTATACGGTTGTTACGGCCATGATCTTTGGCACTGCCACGCACATAACCCATCGGCTTGTCAAGAATCCATGCGGCTATGGCAGCGTGGGCTATACCGGCTGTACTGGTGCCCATAAGCACCTCAGCCTCCGGGAAACGCTCAGTGACCGTAGCGGCTATAGCTTCCTCAACGACTTTGCGGGCTTTAGGCGAAGTCAGTATCAGACGGTTGTCACAGTATATCGGGCTTTTTATACCGCTGGCCCAAGTGAAAGGCTCATCGGGACGCAGAAACACTGCCTTAATATCAAGCAGTTCTTTGGCTACTTTCTCTTTAGTTGTCATTACTCTTCAGTAGTATATAGTGATTATTGCTCAAGAAATTCCTTAACACAACGGCGGTAAGCGGCCACAGGGTCGGCGGCAGCTGTTATAGGACGGCCTACCACAATGAAATCCGAACCAATCTCACGGGCACGTGCCGGAGTGGTTATACGCACCTGATCATCGGCAGCAGCATCAGCAAAGCGTATACCCGGTGTCACTGTTATGAAGTCTTTGCCGCAGGCTTCCTTGACCAGTGCCGACTCAAGCGGTGAGCATACCACACCGTCAAGACCGGCTTCACGGGCATTACGGGCATAATGAGCTATGGTGTCATTGATACCGGCATTGATAAGCAACTGCTTCTGCATAGCCTCTTCCGAGGTTGAAGTCAGCTGTGTCACGGCTATCAGCAACGGACGTGTGCCATCCGGACGTGTCAGACCTTCGAGAGCGGCACGCATCATCTCGACTGTACCTGCAGCGTGAACATTGGTCATATCCACATCAAGTGCCGAAAGCACCTTCATGGCCTTACGCACGGTGTTGGGTATATCGTGCAGTTTCAGATCCAGAAATATCTTATGGCCACGACGCTTTATCTCACGCACTATTTCGTTGCCGGCACCGTAATACAGCTCCATGCCTATCTTGACGAAGGGTTTACGCTCCTCGCCTTCAAACTTGTCCAGAAATGCCAGCGTTTCCTCAGCCGAAGGGAAATCGCAGGCTATGATTACATCACGCATATATTGTGCTTGTTTGTTTTATGATTGTTGTTTAGGTTCAGTGAGCCACTCCTATTATATCACGCAGGGCACCGATACGCAGACGTTCCATCTCAGCGGGAAGCGCCTCGATAATATCCTTACAGGCATAAGGGTCACGCAGATTGGCGGCACCAACCTCAACGGCTGTGGCGCCTGCCATCATCATCTCTATCACATCGGAAGCACTCGAAACGCCGCCGCAACCTATGACCGGTACACTGCAGACACTACTCACCTGCCACACCATACGCAGAGCCACAGGAAATACTGCCGGCCCCGAGAAACCGCCCATCTTATTGGCTATTACTGGACGACGTGTGCGGGTATCAATACGCATACCCAGGAGGGTATTGATAAGACACAGACCATCAGCTCCCGCCTCCTCAGCCGAACGAGCAATAGCCACTATATCAGTCACGTTAGGAGTCAACTTGACGTACAGAGGTTTGGTAATAACTTTCTTAACCTCACGCACCACTTCGGCTACCGAGTCACAGCATGTACCGAAACTCATACCGCCACCGTGAACATTGGGACAACTCACATTAAGCTCGATTATAGCTACCTGCTCCTCACGGTCTATCTTTGCGCAACATTCCACATATTCATCTATTGAGAAACCGCTGATATTAGCTATTATCGGCTTGTGGAACACTTCGCGCATCTTCGGCAGCTCTTCAGCTATCACAGCGTCGATACCGGGATTCTGCAAACCCACCGAGTTAATCATACCTGCCTCACATTCGGCAACACGCGGAAGCGGGTTACCGTAACGTGCGTCGCGTGTAGTACCCTTGAAAGATATTGAGCCTAATATGTCTATGTCATAAAACTCGCTCATTCCGTAACCGAAACCGAAGCAACCGCTCGCAGGTATGACAGGGTTATCAAGCTTTACGCCGCTAAGCGTCACGCTCATGTCACAGGTGTGATTCATTTCCATATAAGTTCCTCCTTTCTGAATACAGGGCCTTCTTTACATACCCGCTTCGAGCCACGAGTAGTTTCTATACTGCAGCACATACAAGCGCCGAAACCACAGCCCATACGCTCGTCAAGACTCAGCTGTCCGTCACAAGGCACAGTCTGTGCCACAGCCCGTAGCATCGGTGTCGGGCCGCAAGCGTAATAATAATCGTATGTCTCTTCTCTCAGTCCCTTCACTATATCGGTCACAAAGCCGCGCACACCGCGTGTACCGTCGACAGTGGATATATATGTCTCAAGGCCAAGTGCTTCAAAATCCTCAGCAAGAACAACATCTGCGGCTGTATTGAAACCAAGTGCTACAATAGGATTCTGACCTGCGTCTCTGAGATCGCGGGCCAGACGCAGCAACGGTGCCACACCTATGCCGCCCCCGAGCAGTAAGGGACGTTTTCTGTCTTTCTCTATCTGAAAACCGTTGCCCAGACCTGTCAGAACATCAAAGGTATCTCCAATCTCTGCACGGCTCATGATGACAGTCCCCTCGCCCACCACATCGTAGAGTAGTGTTATGGTATGGTCATCGTAGTCGCACAACGAAATGGGACGACGCAGATATTTTCCGTCTACGGCGAGATTGACAAACTGTCCGGGTGCCGTCAGATATTGTGTGTCGCCGCCGAGCACCATCACCCATGTCTTTGGGGCTATCCGCTCGTTGCGCATCACTGTATATAAGCCTTTCTTATACATTAGTTCGTTAATTATACGGTTCAGCCCTCAGCGGCCGGTTTCAGTGAATCGTGTACTATACGACCACGAAATATTGTCATCACAGCGTCACCTTTAAGCTGCATACCTTCAAACGGAGTACTGTGTCCCATCGAAACAAATTCAGAAGGGTCCACAGTCCACTCACGGTCGAAATCAACTAAGGTCAGATCAGCTGTCGCACCTTCACGCAATTCAGTTTCCATTCCCAACAGTCGGCGAGGTGTTACAGACATCACTTCCACAAGACGTTCACGGCTCATAAGTCCACTCTCCACCATTACGGTATTGACAGCACCCAAAGATGTTTCAAGACCCACTACTCCCATAGCGCTCAATTTGAGTCCGCGACTCTTCTCTTCGGCTGAGTGCGGAGCATGGTCAGTGGCTATCACGTCTACAGTTCCGTCAATCACACCCTGACGCAGTGCTTCGCGGTCACGCAGGTCACGCAACGGTGGATTCATCTTGAAGCGTCCCTCTTCCTGAAGGTCGCGGTCAGTAAAAGCAAGATAATGCGGCCCCGTCTCACAGGTCACCTGTTGGCCTCGTGCTTTTGCACGACGTACCAGCTCTACACTTTCGGCCGTCGACACATGGCATATATGCAGACGGCAGCCGGTTTCAGCCGCTAATTCTATATCACGTTTCACTTCGGCCCATTCGCTTTCGGAACATATCCCCTTATGACCGTGTTCGCGGGCATAGCTACCGTCATGTATGTAGCCGCCGCGCAACAGCGAGTTGACCTCGCAGTGCACGGCGAAGAGATTTTTATCACCTAATGTTTCCATAGCCTGACGCATAGTGTCAGCTTCCTGCACACCGTTGCCATCATCTGAAAATCCGGCTATACGGCTCATGTCTATACCTTCGGCATCAATGGGTGTGTGGCCTTTACGTTCGCGTGTGATTGTGAGATATGGACGTACCTCAATTACTGCATCGCGGTCTATTATATCGAGCTGCTGCTGCAGTGTGGCGGCACTGTCAGGTGCCGGCAGCACATTCGGCATAGCGCATACCGTTGTGAATCCGCCACGTGCCGCAGCACGTGTGCCGCTGGCTATTGTCTCCTTGTATCCGTAGCCGGGTTCACGCAGGTGGACATGCATATCCACCAGACCGGGCATCAGATGCAATCCTGGGGCATCAACAACCCGCATATCCTTTTCAGGCTCTATTGCCGGTGCTATCCGGCTTATGACTGTGCCGTCGGTGAGTACGTCGGCCTGTCTGAAGCCGCCGTCAAGCCATACCAAGGCTCCCTTTATAAGTAGGCGTTCTTGCGTCACGCCATGTTCTTTGGTCATACTGACTGTATTATAAAAAAGGAGGCACCTCATACAGATGAGTGTCCTCCGTGTGGTGCGGTATTTCGGCTTCAAAATTACTACTTTTTTCCCACCCCACCAAATTCCTGTCCTTTTTTCATTATCCATCGGTTGGGAATCGGGGTCTTAAAGAGTGTTCCGATTTAACACGAATAAAAGTACGAGACTCTCAAATCAAATCTTTTCCTCCACTTGAAGAAAGAAAGTTAAATTCGAACACTTTGTTAATTTTATTGAGTGATTCGGCAGGCAAGCCATAGTTACTCAATAAGAGAGAAACGGTGAAAAACGATAAAATAGTAGATATTAACGGCTTTTATAGTTTTTTGTGTACAAAGTACTTGGCCTTTCCGATAAAACAAATTAACTTTGCACCGTTTTTCCCGAAAGCGTCTGCCACAGACGACGCATAGCGCGCCAGACCTGCTGCAGCGATGCACTCAGGATCAGTGCGAATATATGTGAAAGTACATATAATACCTGTACCTCACATTAAATTTATAAGTTAGAACAAATAATTAATTTAAACTAATAAAGTAACAAGTATGAAAAAGTTTGCTTGGATGCTTGCCCTCGCTCTGCCCGTGGCTGCTACATTCACCTCTTGCGGTGACGATGATGAAACATCAATCACCCTCAACACATCAAGTGCAAGTGTGAACTATGACAACACTGTTGAACTGAAGGCTTCAGAGAAGAACCCCGTTTGGAGTTCAAGCAACGAATTCATCGCCACTGTTGACAGTAAAGGCGTAGTTAAAGGCAACCACGTAGGTGAGGCTATCATCACAGCATCGAAAGACGGCGCAAGCGCAAGCTGCAAAATCACTGTCACCGAGACTAACCACGAGTATGAACTTCCTCTCATGACATGGAATGCTTCTTACACCGCTGTGAAGAATGCAGTCAATGACCGTGTATTTGACGCAGCTAACAGCGTAGAGAACGAAACTCTTGTCTATGGAACAGGTTCGGTTGACGGTTTCCCCTGGTATGTTTATCAGTTTAACACTGCCGGTCTCTATTCATCTTCTCTAACTGTTGAGTTTACAGACGCAGATAGCTATACCGACTTATGTGAATATCTTGATCAGTACTTCAAAGAGATCAGCTTTGATGAAGATGATTTCATAGCTACTTATGCTAACGCTAACAGCGTATCAGAGGCAAAAATTGTAGCTGAGGTAACTGCTGACTTTGACAACAATATCGTGACAGCCGCTTTCACACCTAACAACGGTACACGCAGCTCAATCAACGACTTCCGTGCTATCTTTGATTCGCACAAAGCAATAGTCGCCAAGAAGGCTGCTAAATAAGTTGTATCCGGCAACCGATACCCCAATATATTAACTTTTCATCTTTCGGACTCATGAAAAAGACGTTTTCTGTTTTGTGTGCCGGCGTGCTCGTAGCTCTGGCCACTTCATGCGGCGGCAATAACAAGGCTGCCGATGCCGACAATGCAACTGTGGTAGCAGCTGAAGAAGAGGTAACAGTCAGCTGTGATTCTTGCACCAACTGCAACGGTAAGTGCGGTAAGCCTGACTGCAAGTGTGACACCACTGTTACAGCAGCCGGTGTCGTCGAGAAGATTGCCGCTCCTGTAGAAGAGGCTAAAGACAAAGTGGAGGCCGTAGCTAAAGAAGCCGGTAATAAGGTTTCAAATACCGCCAAGAAAGCTACTGAGAGCGCTAAAAAAGCCACTGAGAAAGCTACTGACGCAGCTAAAGATGCGGCTCAGAAAGCTACCGATGACGTCAAAAATGCTGCTGATAAAGCTGTAGATGCTGCTACCAGCAAAGTTAATCAGGCCAAACAGGCTGCTATCAAGGCTACAAAAGAT
Source organism: Bacteroides sp. (assembly GCA_014801815.1). Classification (GTDB taxonomy): domain Bacteria; phylum Bacteroidota; class Bacteroidia; order Bacteroidales; family Muribaculaceae; genus Lepagella. The sequence continues at coordinate 16,912 of JAAVDM010000058.1, forward strand.
GCCGAGAATGCTGTCAAAGATGCTGCTGCTGAAGAGAAAGCTAAAGCTCTCCGCGAGAAGATGAAAAATCGCAACAAAGAGGACTGATTAAATAAGCCCGATATAAATAGAACATGAAAGAGGCCGCAAACCAACTATTGCGGCCTCTTTCATGTTCTATTTATATCGGGGTCTCCGGAATTGAAGAATAATTTCGCCTCCATTCCGGACTTTAAGCCGACTTATCTGCCACTATGGAAAAAACTATATCAAAGTCTCAGAACAACTCCGACCGTCTGCGAGAACTCGCCACAGCTCCGGTCTGGCGCCTATTGGTCAAATACAGTCTTCCGGCTGTGGTCGGTACTGTTGTAAGCGCTGTCTATAACATTATTGACTCCATCGTAATCGGTCATGCTATCGACGACCCCAACGTTGTTGCCGGTATCGCTGTCACTTTCCCTGTGATGATGCTTGCAACCGCTCTCGGTATGCTTATCGGTGTCGGTGCCGCAACACGTATCAGTATCGTAATGGGTCAGCAGGACAAACCTATGGCCGAACTGATACTGGGCAACTGCGTTATGCTCACCTGCGGCATAGGTCTGGCCTATATGGGTGTGTTCGCGGCCTTTCTCAATCCGTTGCTGAAACTGTTCGGTGCCTCACCCAACTCTCTGCCATACGCACGTGAATTTCTGCTGTGGGTACTTCCGGGTATGGTACTGATGAATCTTACATTCTCTTACAATAACGTCATGCGTGCCACCGGTTATCCCGGTAAGGCTATGTTTACCAATATAATCGGTGCTGTACTGAATGCTATCCTCGCTCCCTTGTTCCTGTTCGTATTCAAATGGGGTATACGCGGAGCTGCGATAGCCACTGACCTCTCAATGGTAGTCACGGCATTCTTTGTAATGAGCCATTTCTTTAAAAAGTCGAGCGAACTGCATTTCGTCCGAGGGACTTTCCATCTGAAAGCTGATGTGATAAAATCAGTTATTTACATAGGTATGGCACCGTTCCTGATAAGTGTGGCAGGTTCGGCAATCAACGCGATAGTCAACAACTCGTTGCTGAAATACGGCGGTGATGACGCCATAGCCTCGGTGGTGGTATTCAATCGTTTTGTTACCATTTTCGTCTTCATAGTTATGGGTATCTGTCAGGGTATGCAGCCTATATTAGGTTACAATTATGGCTCCGGACGTTTCGATCGTCTGTTCCGTACCCTATGGCTGGCAGCAGGCACAGCGGTCGTGGTCACGACCACAGGCAGTCTCATCGGTGCTTTCAATCCGCGCACCATAGCCGCAATGTTCATGCAGGATGAACAGCAGATAAACTGTGCCGTCAACTGTCTAAAGATAACTACTATGGGTTTCTGGATGGTAGGTTTACAAGTTGTGTCCACCAACTTCTTCCAGTCACTCGGTATGGCAACTAAAGCCGTATTCCTGTCACTGACACGTCAGATACTTTTCATGATACCTCTGCTGTTCATACTTCCTCCGCGATTCGGACTCAACGGTGTATGGGCATGTTATCCTATATGTGACTGTGTGGCCGCAATCGTAGCCACTTGTATGCTGCTGTGGCAGGTTCGTCATATAAAACGTATGGGCAATCGTCTCAACCGTCTGCACACAGAACTTGCCGAAGAAAGCTCCATAACTCCCAAGAACTGACACTCGGAATATACAATCACCTTGTCTGTTAAGCGGGCAATTGTCAACGCCTGCTTAACAGACTTTCCGTTTCAATAATCTCCGGTATCGGTTTTCTGTTCCGGATTCACAATTAAAATTTCCCAATCTAACATGAAGCGATTATTTTTCTCAGCACTATCCCTGCTGTTCACGTTGCTTCCCGTTCTTGCAGAACGCAGCTGGCACGGTACCTTACAGGTAACTCCACAGGTAAAAATGCGTATAGTTCTCAATCTCTCCGACGCTACTCCTCCGGTGGTTACCCTTGATTCGCCTGATCAGGGCGCTTACGGAATAGAGTGTGAACTGCGCCATATCTCTAACGACTCCATAAGTGTGGCGGTCCCGTCACTTATGGTTACATACGATGGTCATATAACCAACTCAGGTATCGACGGAACTTTCCGTCAGGGCGGTCTGTCACTTCCGCTGTCACTTATTTCCGGCAAGGAAGAACTCAGACGTCCGCAGAACCCGCAGCCTCCTTTCCCATACTCGGAAGAAGAAGTAAGTATTGTAAATGATTCGGCACCGGGAGTGACGTTAGCAGGCACACTTACCGTACCACAAAATGTCAGTTCCGCTACCCCGTTAGTGGTCATGGTTACGGGCAGCGGTCTGCAGAACCGTGACGAAGAGCTGATGGGACACCGTCCTTTCGCTGTCATAGCCGACTATCTTGCCCGTAACGGTGTGGCCTCACTGCGATATGATGATCGTGGGTTCGGTGCTTCTACCGGTAATCCGTCAACGGCCACTACAGCCGATAATGCTGCCGATGCCCGTGCCGTCATAGACTACGCCCGTAAACTTAACCGTTTTGGAAAAGTTGGTATTCTCGGTCATAGCGAAGGAGGACAAGTAGCTTTTATCTTGGGGGCACAAAGTGTTCCGGACTTCATAGTGGCCATAGGAGCTCCGGCCATAGGAGGAGACTCGATACTTGTAGACCAGAACAAACGCACTTTGCGTCTCAGCGGCATACCCGATGAGATAACCGAGCGTTATGTGACAGCTTTAGGCCGTGTGCTTGAGGCTGTAAAGACAGATGGTGTACAGGCTGTTTCGAGCGCAGCTGCAGAAGCCTGCGCGGACTGGCCGGCTATACCTCCCTACACTCCGATGCGGGCTCAGTTAGAGCGATTAGGCAATGATATAAATCCTTGGATGCAACATTTCATCTCTTATTCCTCTGCAGCCGATATTGCCGCTACAAAGTGTCCGGTTTTAGTTATCTATGGTAGCAAGGACATACAGGTAAACCCTGAAGTCAATGCCGAACCCATGCGTAAGCTATCAGGTGAAAAGAATGTGCGTGTGTTTGACGGCCTCAATCATCTTATGCAGCACGCTACAACAGGTGCAGTACAGGAATATGGCGAGATTGAAGAGACCATAGCTCCTGAAGTGCTTGAATGTATCACCGCCTTTATCAGACAGTAACAAAATGACTAAAATAAAATGACTGCGGCATATTCTGTCTGTACAGATATGCCGCAGTCATTTTATTTTAGTCATTTAAGGAATGTCAGACGTCTGAACGTACAGTTAGCAACTTCAAAAGTATTAGGCGTCGAAGTGCCTATCGTCATATCGGAATCGGTGAAGTCTTCTACTGTAAGAGCTATATTTCCGTTAGCTGTTATCGTGTCTACCCATCCTTCCGGCACTTCAAGTGTCAGCACATGTGCCGCATCAGGTGCAATTTCAATTTCCGGTCTCTTGTTATTTTCCTCTTTTTTGAGAGAATGCATATCAAGGTCAATTTTCAGTATCGTGGAATCCTGCCGGATTGTCATATTCTGTCGCCAAGAACGATCCATCACCAATACAGCCTCTGTAAGTTTTGGATTCTGACGTACAGTTACTCTAAGCGGTTGTTCACCTCCGATTTCTTTCGACTCAGATGTCAGAGCAGAGAGCCACATATTGTTTGTTATATCGAAAGTAACAAAGAATCCGGTGGTCACACGTACAGTATCACCCTCAGCACGCAGAGTCTGCAAACTGATTTCCAGCTTTCTGAATAACACTGCCGGCATCAGAAACGAGCCTGCCATTATCACCGCCAGCAATATTATCATTATATATGATGTTCTTTTCATCTTTTCTATATTTATTTAGTGGAATTTGAACTGAGGTACTCCTCATACCTCTTTTTGAGTGTTTCGGGAGAGATGCCCAACAGCTGAAGCTCTCTGAACACTTCAAGCAGACGTTCACCGAACATATCACGCACTCTCATTTTATGTATCTCCTCCGGTGCTTCGGCACTGACGAAGAAGCCGATACCGCGCCTATTGTAGATAATACCGAGTGATGACAGATAATCGTATGCACGCATCATGGTGTTGGGATTCACCTGTACCGTTGCGGCATACTCCCGCACCGAAGGCATACGGTCTTCAGGGTTCAATACCTTTCCCAATATCTCATCACAGATACGGTCAACAATCTGCAGATATATAGCTTTACTGTTTTCCTTAAACATACGTTAGTTTATTTAATTTGAAAACGGCGCCTGCAGGCCGTTTACCATTTCAGAGCTACTTCCGTCTGCTTCATTCGGGCATAGCTGAGCCAGTAGAGTAAACCTGCTACCACTACCCAGATAATACCGCTCCAAACTATACGGCTGAATGTCATTTCACCGGGTCCAAGTTCATGTAAAGTACTCATCACAGGGCTATTACCGAAGAATAGGTGCTGACCTGCTATAAGCAGTAAAGCTATAACCGAATTCAGCAACATAAGCGCACAACTCGTCTTTACGAATGAATAGCGTGGCAGATAGATACTGCCTACGGCGAAAAGCGCCTCCAGAAACAAAGCTATTCCGTATATGTCTACAATCCATTTAGTCGTTCTCAAAGCGCCCTCGGTACTTACAAATTCATTAAAGGTCAGTAGACGACTCGGATTTATAACATGCACCTGTGAACCGTATGGAGTCAGTATATGCATCAGTAATACGCGGAGTATATCAACGCACATCAGACAGACGAACCATGCCACAAAAGCACCGGCTATGTAAATTATCATCCATGATGCCAGTTTCTCCGTTCCTGTAGCCGGTATAGTCAGTACTTCGATACGGCTTGACTTGGTGGAAAAACGTCCGTATATCATAGAACCGGCTACCGGAGCCAGCAAAAGAAGCAGAAACATGGCGCAGTTGCACTCGGCACTCCACATAGGGTCAAAACCGGGCATCTGTCTCAACTGCTCATAACCATAGCGATACACTGAAAGATGTGTGATAACAGATATAAAAATAATCACCGCAATTATAGTGAATATTGTTCCTACTGCGTAGAGCAGCGTGCGGCCTTCCATACGGTAGTAGAACCGTAGATATGCCATCATACGCTTCAGGCTGAAATGATCCGCCATTCGGCCGGCGGTATGTGTGTTGTTATTCATAATGAGGTTTCAGTTTGCTTGTCAAATATTTGATTCAGGCGGTCATGGTATTTCAGGGCATAGTCGAACAACAGTTCAAGATTGACAGTCGTTTCATCATCATCGGTGTTCGGAAGCATTACATCATAGCCTCCCGGCGCAGGTTGCCAATAGAGTGCCCGGTCACGTACTAAAGTTCCCACGTTGCGTGCGAAGCTGAGTCGACGCTGTACTTCGTCTATTGAAGAATCGAACACTATGTTCCGTTCGTTCATTATCAGCACGTGGTCAAGCAGTTGTTCAAGATCTCTGACCTGATGTGTCGAGATAATCATAATACGCTCGTCTGTCATCAGTTCAGCACACAATCGGCGAAAAGCCGACTTACCCGGTATGTCGAGTCCGTTGGTAGGTTCATCCATCAGCAATACGGGCGTATTACAAGCCAGCGCAAAGCTCATATACACTTTCTTCTTCTGTCCCATAGACAAAGCATTAAGGCGTATATTATACTCCATACCAAAGGCTGAGAGACAGCGCTCAAGTATATCACGATCAAAGTTCGGATAGAAAACTGATCTTGCTTCGATATATGCAGAAAGTTTCATTCCCGGCAGTTCAACTTCTTCCGGTACCAGCATTATATCAGCCAAAGTCGAAGGGAGACGGAATCTCGTGTTCTGTCCATGATAGTACACCGTACCGGTATCGGGTAGCAACGTTCCCGTTATGAGATAGAGCAGTGTGGACTTACCGGCACCGTTCGGTCCCAAAAGACCGTAGATGCCACCCTGCTCTATCTCAAGAGAGAAGTTACTGAGCACAGGCGGCTTACGCAGCCCATAGCGATAACTCAGGTTTTCAATTTTCAACATGTCTTTGTGTGTCTGTTATAGTATAGTTAGTATGAGATTTCAGTCCGGTCGTTAACAGCCTTTCAGGGGAGTCAGCGATATGGAATATTTACCCATTTAGTGTATTAGTGTAGTAATACACTGCAAAAGTAGTACACCTTTTTCAATCTACCAAATTTTTTTGGCTATTTTTTCACTTCTATTTCATAAGCTATTAGTTTTCAGAATATAAATATGTGTTTTGTGATATTATCACAAAACACATATTTATAAGTAGCTCTTAAATTATTAAGTAGCTCTTAAAACTATATCAGAGCAAAAGTACGTTATAAACGAAATCAGTATCTGTTTAATTTATTTATGACAAAGAAAGAATATACACGGCTTAATACAGAATGGTTAGAAGCCAAATCCTCCGAGCCGGATGTACATCGTGCGGCATCAGGAGTCTTTTACAAAATCTTAGCCTCCGGCGACAGTTCAAAACCTTCACCACGTCCTAACAGTGTGGTCACAGTCCACTATACAGGACGTACTATTGACAACCACGTTTTTGATTCCTCACGTGACGACGCAGTTCCACTGGCTTTCCGTCTGCGAGACCTGATTACCGGCTGGATAGAGGCTCTGCAACTCATGCACCCCGGTGACCGTTGGGAACTATACATAGCCGCTGACAAAGCCTACGGAAAACAAAGCCAGCCTGATATTCCCGGTGGTTCTACCCTCATCTTCGACATCGAACTTATTTCTGTAGCATAGACCTTAACAATGTTATACTTCAATTGTGATTATATGGCCGGAGCTCACCCGGAAGTACTAAAAACTCTTTGCGAGACAAATCTGCTACACACTGAGGGCTATGGCAATGACCGTTTCACAGCAGAGGCCAAGAGAATAATTCTTGAAGCCTGCGGTCTTGAGAACGGAGCTGTCTACTTTCTGCAAGGGGGCACACAGACTAATAAGATTGTGATTGACCGACTTCTTTCGAGAAACGACGGGATACTCTGCTGCGAATCAGCCCACATAAACGTTCACGAGTCAGGAGCGATAGAGGCAGAGGGGCACAAAGTACTTACTCTGCCTGCTCCCGACGGAAAAATCAGTGCTGAATCTATCCGGAAGTATATCACTGATTTCTACCGTGACGATACGTACATACACATGGTACGCCCTGCGATGGTGTATATTTCTCAGCCCACTGAATTTGGTACCCTTTACTCTCTCAAAGAATTAAAAGAAATATCGGAGGTATGTCATGAGAATGATATTCCTCTCTTTATCGACGGCGCACGACTCGCCTACGGCCTCGCAGCCGACGAAAATGACGTGACTCTGCAAGATATAGCAAGGCTCTCCGATGTATTCTATATCGGCGGTACAAAATGTGGAGCGCTCTTCGGCGAGGCCGTGGTGTCCCGGCGTCCGGAACTTCTCCCGCGCTTTGATTCTCTTATGAAACTACATGGAGCATTGCTCGCAAAGGGCAGACTTGTACCTCTTCAATTTATAACACTCTTTTCCGATAACCTGTATCTACGCCTCGGATACCATGCAGACAGACTGGCAATGAAACTGAAGCAGGGATTCAAAGACAAGGGGTATCGTATGTTTATTGATTCCCCTACCAATCAGCAGTTTTTCATTCTTCCAAATACAAAAATAGATTTACTTCGTACCGAAGTAGGAATGGAATTATGGGGGCCGCCCGGTGACACTGAGTCAGTAGTGAGGTTCGTAACAGACTGGACAACAACGGAAGAGGATATAAATCGCCTCCTATCTCTTATATAGTACCAAGTTAACATGTAAGATACCCTGTGATTCTGAGATAATTATCTCAGAATCACAGGGTATCTTACATGTTAACTTGAGTTTGGGATAAGGATTGGCAAAAAAAGATGAACCGACAGCTTAAAAAAGTTGTCGGTTCTTTTGGTAATATCCTTGAAATTTAGTAACTTAAAGTCGCCAAACATAAAGAAACTAACGATGATTACCGAAAGTAAAGTTACCGAAATTTTTTGTATTGCGGATGATTTTTGCAAAGAATTTGATGCCGGGATGGCAAAAAACGCTCTTCGGTCCTCTCCGGATAAGCCCAAACGCCGTAGAAAACGCATGATGTCCGATGCGGAGGTCATCACAATCCTGATATGCTTCCACTTCAACACTTACCGCAATTTTAAGCATTACTATCTGTCATGCGTATGCGGGCAGTGGAGGCACCTGTTCCCGAAAAGGTTCTCCTATAACAGATTTGTGGAGGTGATACCACGCTGTTTCGTTGTCCTGACGATGTTCCTGCGACTTGCATGCTTCGGAGAGTGCACCGGGATCAGTTTCATAGACAGCACATGTATTCCGGTCATCCACAACAAGCGGCAGTTCAACATGAGGGTGTTCAAGGATCTCGCAACCAATGGGAAGAGTACAATGGGATGGTATGTGGGATTCAAACTGCATCTGCTGTGCAATGAAAAGGGGGAGCTGATTAACTTTGTCCTTACCCGTGCCAATGTGGACGACCGCAACGAGTCTGTCATTGACACGCTGACTGACAAGGTGTTCGGCAAACTCTATGCAGATAAGGGTTATATCTCCCGGTCTCTTTTCGGCCGTCTGTGGTATGACGGGGTGCATATCGTTACCGGACTGCGGTCAAACATGAAACAGTGTCTGATGCCGCTCCATGACAAAATCATGTTGCGCAAAAGGAGCATCATAGAATCCATAAACGACATGCTTAAGAATGTTGCACAACTCGTTCATTCCCGCCATCGCAGCGTACACAACTTCCTGATGAACATGCTCTCTGCAATCGGGGCGTATTGCTTCTTCGTCACCAAGCCGGAGGTAAATTTTGACTTCGAGGAGCCCGGCTCAGACGGGCAGCTTGTACTCTGGCAATAATTGGAATCTTGTGAAATAGTCAGGCGCCCATTACCTGGTCGCCCAATAACCTGTGTCTGTATGATTGGGGGTGATTGCAATCATTATTATCCCGAACTCGCGTATGTAGATTACCTGCTTTTATCAATAGTTGATTACTCTGAAAGACCTCTTTTTATCAACTGCACAAGTTCCATGAGTGAGAAATGTTAAATCAAGGAACTCGCTTACTTCTTTGAAGTTGCAGATATAATCATTTGATAAACTCTGAGATTTTTGCGGTTATTCAGGTTCTACGTCCCAATAAATGGGTACATTCTTAAATGTAAGATTACCTTGGTGCTGAGCATCTATGTTAATACCTAACTTCACAACAGGCATCACGGTGAGGTTCTTGTTAACATCCATAAACATCATGGCAGGATCATTCATCACGACTTTTACCATAATGTCTTCGGGGGTGTCATAACGCATTGCACCGGAACTGTCAATGTTATAGACATTACCGTTGTTATCCGTTGCAATCATTTTTTTATTCTCGATACTGCTTCCGAAAAGAGCGTTTTCCTTTCTTGTCTTATTTTTTACTTTCAATATGAGATATGCATCGCCTTTTGTTTCCGTGCGCGACACTCCGTATAACCCTACAGGTTCCACTTCCATGTAGGAAGAAATAGGATTCACAACCTCAATGCCGTTTACGTTAATGGCACTGACATTTGCACTTTCTTCTTCGTTTTGGGTCGAAGAAGTAGTTCCAATAACTTTGTCAACGGTTTTTGCAGTCTTTTCTAATGCATTTTTACCCTTTTTCAAAAGTCCTCCTAATCCCTGTGCATCAGCGGTAGGGGCTGTCAGCAAAGCGGAGATCATGACAGCTGTTGCTAAAAATAGTCGTTTCATTGTTTATCTTTTATTTCGTATTAACGTGAGTTAGTCCGGTAAATGGCCAACGAAGTATAAAGCTATCGAATCTGAGTATTTATAATCACTTCCTCAAACCGATATTCGCAATATTATTAATCATCACCAATCAATTTTTCCGCTTCTTCAGCAGATATTACGATTGGATTACCTTGACTATCCGTAGTAACTATAGACTGACCTAATCTTTTCTTTAGATCAAGCATTTTTTTGAATGATTCTTTAAGAGCATCATTCAATATCTGGCGATTGTCTATATTATTCTTTGCCGACATGAATCCTCCTCAATTTTATTAAACAGACTTGTATGTACAATGCTTTCACTATCAGCTATCAAAGTAGTTTGTAGATTATCATGCAATAATATACAGTGTCGGCATCTGTTCTTAAAATAAGTACTACTTCTTTATAATCAGTTCCTCAAGCGGACGTTTAGGTACATGATGCACGCCGTCGGAAGTACGATAATACTTAAAGTCAGCATCATCGGCAGCAGACATATCCTCGATTTTCACCTCCTCGGCAGGATAACCGAGAGCAAGTACATATCGGGGCACGTAGCGTTCTTCAAGGCCAAGTACCTCAGACAGTCTGACGTGATTGAACGCCTTAATGATACAACCGGCCAAACCAAGTGTGTGCATACCGAGTGTTATAGCTTCAAGCTGCAGACCGTCGTCACAAAGACAGTCCTTACCATATTTAGTGTCAAGGCACTGCACAAGGTAAGCAACGGGGCGTTCTCCCGGTTCAGGGCCGTCCCAGTCAGCGAAATAGCCGGCCCATTTCAGCAATGGAAATACCTCGGCACGTTCAGCATCATCAGTCACAATCACGTAGCGCAACGGCTGAGCATTTCTACCTGACGGACAATAACGTGTAAGCTCTACAAGAGCCTCCAGAGTACCGTCCTCAACTTTCATATCCTCCTGAAAGCGGCGTACTGTACGGTCGGACATCACCAGCCTGCGGAAACTATCAAAATCCATAATCTCAAATTTTAAGTAATCTTAGTAAGTAGCTCTTAAAAATTAATGAACATATAAAACGCAGTTATTTTTGAGGCGATTCGGGCGCGGAACGAAGGAGAATACTTCAGTATTCGACTGAGTGACAAGTCCGAAGCGGCCATAAATAACAAGTTTTATGGTTCAGGATTCAAAAACTGCAACTCAAACCATATATCGTTTAATTTTTAAGAGCTACTTATAATATACAACGTTAAGCACACTGTATATTATACTAAGATTACCGAGACAGTTTAAAATACAACTTTTGAAGTGCGTACACTACCGTCAGACATACGTGTCAGACGTATAAATATACCGTCAGACGGATTCAGACAGCGTAGACCGGTCATATCGTAATATTCTATACCTGTCACTTCGGCGGAACCGTCAACATTCTCGACCGAAGCACCATAGATGTAACCGGTCTTGGCCGCATTGACAATCTGGCCTGTAGCAGTATCAAGAAGCAGAACAACAGCACGGAGTTTTGACTTATCCTGCACCACAGGATTACCGTAGACGTTGAGAGCCTCACTGATAGCTTCAAAACTGTACTCATGTTCAAACGGCACGTCCATCTCAACACCGTCCAGACTACCTTCTATGCCACGCATGTTGGAGGTCATCACCACTACATCATCAAATTTAAGACCTGCGACGTATGATTCACCCTCAACAAACTGCCTCATCTCCGGAATGAACTTATCTGCACTTCCATTACTACCATTAGCGTAATAGTTAGACTGCAGCCAGTTCTTGGAGTCGCCATGCATATCATCCTCCACCAGATAATACGCAAGAGCATAAGCACTCTGAGGTACCTCGATAAAGGTAGTAACTGCACTGACTTTTATAGTATCATCATTATCCCAATCAGCCGTTACATTTACGGCAGCCGGAGCCAATGACTCACAGCGTGTCAGCCAGACCTTCTGAATACCGAAGTTGCTTCCGGAAGTACCGAAATACGGATCACAACCAATGGTACGGTCGATAAACGAGTACGGGAAACCATCAAAAGAATTGGGATAGGAACTCATAATCGCCATCGGATCCTTATTGTGATAAGCAAGCGCTATGAAATCCTGCGGATAGAGATCGTTCAACGCCTCCATAGCTGCAAAACCGCGCACACAAAAGCCGCACCATGTACCGGTGTACTCCTCCATGACAGCACGATGTATAGGCACCACTGACAATACGTTGACAATACCATTAGCAGAAGCCGTAAGATCCGGATTATCAATTCCGTTTACTTTTGTAACAGTAATCGTGAAGTCTACTTGTCCCTGACTGCCAACTGCCGGCATCGGAATCTCTACCGTACCCTTACTGTTATACTGAGCCGGCACAGGCACATCAAGCACGATTGAGCCGTCACCGGTCTTATCCTCTATAATATATGAGTAGTCTATACTATTTATAGGCTGTGTACCATGATTGGCTATCACAACACTCTGTGTGAAAGGTTCGCCTATCATAGCACGTACCAGAGGCATATCGCTGATACCAGCAGCATTCTCGTAATCCGGAGTCTCCAGATTGACTGTCAGACAGCTGCACAACTGAAAATCGGAGGCGAAATCCACCCACTTACGATAAGTACGTTCCGTGTGCATGTAAAGACCGTCAGGATTACTGCCCGCACCTGTCATGACAGGATACATGGTAGCGTCAGTGAGTTCATCTATATCAAATGAATAACCCACATATACACCACCGTCTGTAATGACGTATGGCGTCTCAAGCTCAACCGAGGCTATACCGTCTTCACCTACTGTGACAGGAACCTCTACGATATCAACCACATTGACACGCTTGTCACCGACAGTCTCTATCTTAAGCTCGGTAGAAAGCCAGAGTCTCACATTTGAAATACCCTCGGTACATACAGGCACACTGAAACCTTTGATTGTATTACCGGTAAAGCCGGGATCAAAAAGACGGATAGCCACATCATAGTTCTCTGTCTTTTTAGTACCGAACCGACTCGTATCTCCCTCCGCGTAAGAGAACTCAATATCAGCGGAGAAGGCGGGAATGACTGCCGTGAGGCAGCCTATTCCCGCTAACGCGAATTTACGTATATTCATCTGAAAAAGATTACTTTTCTGATAGTTCGAGTATTCAGCGACGTGATACCTTCATGACACGTGTAGAGCCATCGGTGCAACGTATCTTGCAGATGTAGATACCACCGGTAGGATTCTGAACACGGCGACCCTGAAGATCATACCATTCTGCCTCACCTACCTCGCTGAATGTGCCTGACACACCGGCGGAGGGAGTATCCTCTACTTTACCGGTCTCCACATTATAAGTCATAATGTCTGACTCATACACTTTACCGTCATACTCATGGAAGAGCTGTATACCGGCTGTCTCAATACCCTGTGCATAGATACATACAGTGCGTTGACTGCCATCGACATGAATATCATAGCTATCCTTAAAGTTGAAAGGTATATTGGTTATAGGTTCGCCGAGTGAAATATAATCTTCAGGATCAAGAGTTTCCACCAGACCATCTATAAGAAGATTATACCACATATTCTCGGGATTGAAAATCTCGTCAAGCTTATTGTAACTGTAGATATCAAATACGATATAGGCATAACCATAGGTATCGTAGTAGTCTATGAACTCTACAAACTGAGGAGTCATGGGGACAGGCTGTGTGACAGGCTTTATTGAGCAGAACTTGGGGTTCTGGAAATTTGTCAGTGCATACACACGGTTGAGAGAAGTGTTGAAGAGAATGATGTCATTCGGGTCAGTACAGGCTATTACTTTCTCTTCACGATCATAGGACAACACCATCGAATCACGGAGTTCGGGATCGCCGTCGTTCATGTAACACATCATCTGATAGATATACCATGACACATAGTTACCTATATAAAGACCTGACTCAAACACCACTGTGTCACCATCAACCTTACCGCGAATTACAGCCTCAGGCAGTAACGGTGTCATATTAGTGACGTACATATAGTCGCCGTCAAACGCTATATCTACATAGTCAGCCAGACCGTTGTGGAAGAATGCCCACTGTTCAGTCTCCAGGCCTTCGGGCATAGTGAGCATATCCTGATCAAGGCGAGTCCATTCCTGCCAGCAATCGCTATAATAGGCCCAATCGCCATTGGCTGCGCTGAGACCGAGCACTTTGTCAGGATAAGGATAACTACCGTCATCAAGAGGAGTATGGTCATATCCGAGATCAAGTGAAATCTTATCGCCTGTGACCGTATAATAGAGAGTCTGGTTCTCGGTAGGTACAAAGTAGCGGCCGCCGTCTTCATTTACTTCAGCCTCCATGATACGGGCATAGAAATCGACTACTCCATCTTGACCATTCTCCTGATATATTATCTGAGGCAACTCGACACGTATTTTATCTCCCTCACGCTCACCTTTAAGATAAGCATTATATGTAAGAGCGCCTATAGGATTCTTGATATATACATATCCGTCATCACCATCGATAATCTGACCTGCCTGATCGTCCTGTGAACCGAAGAGGAGGTACATACCGTAGTAGAGACTGTAACCTAAGCTGTTACGACTGTAGTTGAGCTGCTTTCCGGCGGGGGCTTCGGTGATGATAGGTTCTGCAAGCGCCTCTTTAGCTATAACCTTTGCAGGCTGCTGAGACATTGCGGTGCCGACAAGCGAGATGTCGGTGTGTCGTGAAAGTTCGAGCGGCTTGTTTTCCAAGCCAATGCTCTGAGCGTCTGTGAGTGTGACTGCGCTCATGCTACCGGCTATCATAAGTCCGGCTGCAAATAAAGTAAAAGTCTTCATAGATAAGAAGTTAACATTGGAAAGTATCTAAATCGGAGAATAAGTTCATTATTCCCTTCTTTATTCCGAATACAGCAGCTACAACCTCTAAATAGGAGGTATAAACAACAGAAGAGGATAGAGTTGTGCAACAAAAGTAGTTAAAATTCTTTACCTTACCAATTTTTCAATAATTTTTTGAAAAAATTATGTCTAATCTACCTGTTTACAACTCAACAAACTACCTATTTTATCGCTTTTTTGAGGATTTTACCTATTTATAGTTAGATTAGGGAGTGATTTTACCCACTCATTGTGATTGTCTACCCAAATCATTAAAGATAATTTTGCATCCGAATTTACGATGACCAAAGATACTTTCAGACACCAACGGATTATGAAAAGATTTTCATTCCTTGCCCCTCTGACTCTCACGGCCCTGAGCCTGTTGCCATTCGGTACGGTTTCAGCGCATGACCTTGAGTCAGACTCCATTAAAACCGAAGCCGCTCCGAAACAGCGCCGTCTCAGCATAGGTGGCTACGGAGAAGTGGCTATGACACGCAACTTCTATAGCGACAGTTATCTGCGTTACACCACACCTGAGAAATACCGCAATCAGCAGCACGGACGTTTTGACATTCCGCACATGGTAATATTCTTGGGTTATGACTTCGGCAAGGGTTGGTCTATGGGTTCGGAAATAGAATTCGAACACGGTGGCACTGAATCTGCTATAGAGATAGAGGAGGAGGAAGCCGGCGAATATGAAAAAGAGATAGAACGCGGCGGCGAGGTAGCACTCGAACAATTCTGGCTTCAGAAGAAATTCATGCCTCAGTTAGCCGTCCGTGTCGGTATGCTGGTGGTACCTATCGGTCAGACCAACGCCCATCACATGCCTACCGAATTTTTCGGTGTCTACCGTCCGGAAGGCGAGAATACAATCATGCCCTGCACCTGGCATGAAGTAGGTATAAGTGTGCGCGGTCAGGCAGGAGACTGGGCTTATGAAGCGATGTTCCTGCCGGGTCTTGACAGTGACCGTTTCGGTTCAAAAGGCTGGATTCATGATGGAGCCGGTTCACCGTATGAGTTCAAGATTGCCAACCGTTATGCCGGTGCTTTCCGTGTTGACAATACAACAGTGCCCGGTCTGCGTCTTTCTCTATCGGGATATATAGGCGACAGTTTCCGCAATACTCTTTATCCCACCGACAATGAAAAGAATCGCGGTATACATGGCACCGTAACAATAGGCTCATTCGATTTCTCTTATGCTTCGACAGCATTTCTTGCTCGCGGACACTTCGACTATGGTCATCTCTCTGACTCCAAACGCATATCGGACTTCAACATCAGTATGTCGAAGAATTCTGTCTCAAAACGTCAGAAAATAGGACAGGCCGCTCTTTCTACAGGTGTCGAGGCGGGATATAATTTCTTCAGTCTTGTTCCTTCACTACGCAATTCACAACGACTGTATCTATTCGGCCGCTATGACTATTATGATGCTATGTTCCGTATGGAAAACGATATAAAAACCGATTGGACCGGACGCCAGCGAGTAGCTGCCGGTATTAACTACTACCCTATCCGAGACATCGTAATCAAAGCCGAATATTCAATCGGTATCCTCAAAAAACAATATAACAACGAACCCTCTCTGTCACTCGGAGTAGCCTACTCAGGCTGGTTCAGATATTGAAAATAAATAATAACAACATATACACCATGAACAAGTATTTTATCGGTGCCCTGACAGTATGCGGCACTCTGTCGCTCGGTGCCTGCAGCGATGACAACAAAAATGACAATCCTAATCCCGACTCAAGTCTCTCTGCGAAAGAGACTATGCTGCGCGAAGTTGCACGCGACTATGTCGAACACAACGTACTTCCCACCTACGAAGCTATGGCGGATGCTGCCATAGAACTGTTCGAACTTGTGGAGACAATGCAAACCAAGCATGAGGCCGGCACACTCACACAAGCCGATATAAAAGCTGCCTGTGATGCATGGAAAGCTTCACGCAAAAACTGGGAACTATCAGAATCTTTCCTCTTCGGCCCCGCCGGTGACTATAACATTGACCCGCACATAGATTCATGGCCGCTTGACAAGGCTGCTATGGACCGTCTGCTCGACCAGATACGTAAAGGTAACGACTACTCTATCGACACCAATCTCGGATACGGTCTACTGGGATTCCATTCTATCGAATACATGCTTTTCGAACTTTCCAAGGATGGTAATACCTCTCTCACTCATTCCACCGATTACACTCCCGAAGAGCTTGTCTACCTCGCACTTGTCAGTGAAGACCTGCGTAATCAGTGTGTATGCCTCGAAGCATCTTGGGCAGGTACAGATAATGTTTCGGCCGCAAAACAGGCAATACTTGAAGACGCAGAACTCGATAAAGAGAAGAATTACGGTTGGATGATGGCTAATGCAGGACAAGCCGGTTCCATATTCAAGACATATCAGGAGGTAGCCGAAGAAATACTTCAGGGCTGTATCGACATCGCCGATGAAGTAGGTAACACCAAGATAGGACGTCCTCACAGTGCCTCGTCAGCCGAGGACCGCAATTACATCGAGTCACCTTATAGCCTCAACTCAATCGAGGACTTTGTGGACAATATCATCTCCATACGTAATTCCTACTGTGGTGCCGTGAGCGGTGATGCTTCGGTATCAGATTATGTGGCTTCGGTTGACGCAGACCTTGACAAGCGTGTACGCAATACAATCGAAGATGTGATAGCCACCATTCAGCTTATTCCGGAACCTCTCGCCAAGAATGCTACTTCTGCCGCTGCAGGTGCTGCCGTACAGGCTGCCGGTGACGACCTTGTAAGTGTACTCGAAGAGGCTTATCAGGTAGTAGTACGATAAAAATCTTAATCCGAAATTGTAATGACATACCGTAAACCTCACGTTCTCGTCATGTCATTGCTTGCATGTGCAGGCATGACTGCCTGTCAGGACAACGATGAAGTTATAATTGACGAACCGCAGACAGAATTTCCTGACTGGTATTATTCCGGCGGACAGCTCGGCACTTCGTTCCTGAGTACTGCCAATGCTTTCGAGCAGCCGGCCGCTGCTGTCGAAAATGCAGGTCTGTACCTGAGTTTCAAGAACGGTGAAGCTCTGTTTGAAAAGCCTTTTATGCAGAATCAGGATGGTACACGCAGCGGTCTCGGCCCGGCTTACATACGCACCTCCTGTATGCACTGTCACCCGGGTTACAGTCACGGACAAAGAGTACCTGAAGGGTCATTCAATACCAACGAAATCGGCAACGGCTGTCTGTTGGTAGTCTATAACCGTGCTACCGACGCCTATGTCAGCTGGCTGGCAGGTATGCCTCAGGGTCATGCTATAGCTCCATTCAAGGCTCCGGTCGACGAAAGCCGCATCAGTGTGCGGTGGCTCGAAGCCACTGACGAATGGGGTAACCGCTTTGACGACGGTGAAACATATTCACTCATTTATCCTGAGGTAAAAATGCCTCTGGATGCGGTCTATGCCTACCGTCAGGGTTATCCTATAACTGATGATTACGAAGTGCGTCTCGAAAGCACTATCGGTATCTACGGTACCGGTCTGCTGGATGCGATACCTGACAATGCCCTTCTCGAACAATACAGACAGGAGGAAAAAGACGGTTATATGCCTAACGGTCTCAACACTGCCTTCTTCGCCGGTGGCGAATGGCAGAGTCTTTATGCCAATTCGCTTCAGGGTGACGGCACCGGTTATCCGCGCCGTTACACCTACGCTCTGTCACGCGGCCCGCTGCAGGACGCTGCCGGCGCCAACGCTATATGGAACATTACTAACGTGACCCGCAGTGACCGCCGCTATCACTATCTTGACGCCGCCGGCTCATGGGCTACATGCTCGGCTGCCGACCCTGAAGTACAGGCAGGCTTCGATGAATATATAGCGCGTATCGACCCCAATCATTCACACGCTGAATGGTGGGAAGGCGATATGGAACAGCGTATCCTCAGCTATCTTAATTCACGAGATCTTCCTGTCGAGATGACTGACGCCGAATATACCGACCTTATGGTATGGCATCGCGGTCTTGCCGTACCTGCCGTACGTGGTATAGATGACCCCGAAGTGTTGCGTGGCCGTGAAGTATTTGAGGAAATAGGCTGTGCATACTGTCACCGTCCTTCATGGACTACCGGAGATGACGCGGTACGCGACCCGGCTAAGTTCTTCACCAAAGGTAACGAACTGCCGCGCTTCCCGTCACAGACAATATGGCCCTACACCGATATGGTACAGCACAAACTCTGCATGGTTAATGACATCCGCACCGGTTGGTGTCGTACAACACCACTTTGGGGACGCGGTCTGCACCAGCGTACCACCGGTTCGGCAGCTGCCGACCGTCTGCATGACTGTCGTGCCCGCAATGCTATGGAAGCTATAATGTGGCATGGTTACTCCACACAGAGTGACGCCCGCCGTAGTATCGAGCTTTTCCGAGCTCTGCCCAAAACCGACCGAGATGCCGTAGTGAGATTTGTTGATGCAATATGACGGCGCGTATCTCTTTTATCTTTCTTGGTCTGATCACGCTGGCGCTTATTACAGCTACGGTTATTGAAAAATGCGCCGGACCCGGGGCGGCTATTCAGGGTGTCTATACGGCACCCTGGATGGTCGCCCTTTGGGTGCTTTGTGCCGTAACAGCCATGACTGCTGTATGCCGGCGATACATGCGTCTCCCCGTACTGCTCCTTCATGCCGCGCTGGTTGTTATCCTCATTGGTGCAGGAGTCACACATTACATAGGCGTACAGGATACTGTCACCCTGCAGGAGGGTAAAACAGTCTGCAATACATCTGACAGCGGAGACGCGTATCATCTGCCATTCTCCATAGAACTGCTTGAATGTGGCACACGCTATATTCCGGCAACCTCGGCACCGGCCGATTTCTACTCCGTACTACGTCTCAGCTGGCCTGACGGACGTGTCCGTGAGGCGGAAGTGTCAGTAGAACACTTCCTTGATGTAGACAATTACCGTTTCTGTCAGAACAGTATAGGTCAGGATACTTCGGTTCTCACAGTCAATTATGACCCCTGGGGCACCGGGCTGAGTTATACCGGGTATTTTCTCCTTTTCGCAGCTATGGCAGCGATGCTGGCCGACCCGAAAGGACATTTCCGGCGTCTATATCGTTCAGTTACTGTTGGAGTAATGGCTATAGTTACTGTTGGAGCATGGGCGGCATCCGATACCTCACCACGTGTGTTGCAGAAGCCACTGGCACGAAGTTTCGGCGAATTGTACATATATGACGGTGCCCACGTACGCTCTATGAGTGCTTATGCCCGCGACTGGCTTGTGAAAATGCACGGTTCTGCATCATATCATGGTCTTACCCCCGAACAAGTGATGACAGGCTTCATCTTCTATTATGATGACTGGGCAAAGGAACCTCTGATTAAGCTCGGCAGCGAACGGGCACGTAAAGCGGCCGGAGTCAAAGGTAAATTTGCCGCTCTGAATGATTTCGGTTCATCTGCCGGTTATGTGCTCGAACCGCTTATGAAAGATGCAGATACACGTCTGCGTTCCGACAATGAAAGGGTCGCCCTGCTCACACGTACCGTCACCGGAAAGGCCCTTGCTATATTGCCCGATATCATGTCTGACAGTACCGGTATAGGCTGGCTCACGATAGCCGATATCTATTGTTCTCAGCTCGAAGAGGCAGCCCGTTTCATTTCACACGGACAATACCGGGCTGCTGACAATTCTTTCAGACAGCTACGCCAATGGCAAGATTCCGTCTTGGGAGATGCCGCACCTCCGGCACTACGACTGAAAGCCGAACGTATCTATATCCAGCTATTCCTCCCCTTACCCGCTGCGTTGCTTATGATAGCCGCAGCAGTAGCGATGTTGTGTGTAGGAAACGGAGGCAGACTGTCACGGCGATGGCGTACGGTTATTCTGATTACAGCCGGTATGGTATGGGTATGGTTGTGTATTATCTTAGGGTTACGCTGGTATGTCGGAGGTCACATACCTCTGGCATCGGGTCCGGACACTATGCTTGTACTGGCATGGATATGCTGTGGCATTGCTCTGTGGACTACTCTTTGCGGTACCGCCATAGCTCCGGCGGCCATGATAGCCTCCGGTGTGGCAATGGCAGTAGCAGCTATGGGAGTACGTGAACCGGCTATCGGTCAGCTTGTGCCGGCACTGACTTCACCATTACTCTCCGTACATGTTATGCTGGTGATGTGTGCATACGCCTTATTACTGATGTGTGCTGTCAATTCGCTGCGGCTACTGTGTTCACGTCCGACACCTGAAGATGCACGACGTACGGCTGACATCTCATTGTTGATGCTGTATCCGGCCGAGATGCTCTTAGGAGCGGGTATCTTTGTAGGCGCTATCTGGGCCAATCAATCATGGGGACGTTACTGGGGCTGGGATCCTAAGGAGACGTGGGCCCTCATCACTTTCTTTGTCTACTGTCTTCCATTTCACTCCCGGGTACTTCCGGCACTGAAACGTCCGCGTACTCTGTCATGGTTCCTCACGCTGGCCTTTCTGACCGTCCTTATGACTTGGTTCGGAGTCAATTACCTTCTTACAGGACTGCATAGTTATGCATGATATAGGGAATAGAAATATATACTTATTTTCTATTTTAACATTTTTTAAGTACCTATAACCTAATTTTATTCTTTTTTCTATCTAAATTTGCCGTAGACATTACGGCTTTTTTTATTCGTCTGAAGTGTCTGCCAATAATTTTCCATAAACCCAATGTCTATGAGAACTATTTCCCTATTGCTCGGCATGGCCCTGCTTGGCTCCGGCAGTCTCCGCGCCGCTGACGAGCTGCATGTGGTATGTTCCGATGCCGACGGCGGAGTTGTTACCGAGACAGCTGTTGATCTTGAAAGCTCAATACGCTTTGCAGACGGCAATGTCGAAGTTTACAAAGGCGGTATGCTTGTCAGCACCGCACCGCTCCTGTCGGTATCGAACATCACATTCAAGTCAGAAACGGTCACTGCTGTTGAAACTGTGACAGCTTCAACACTGCGTCTGGTATCAAATCATGTCGATAACCTTCTTGTGTTTGCAGGCTCAATTCCTGAGAATGCCTCGCTGCGTATAACCGCTCTTGACGGCAGCACACGTCTGCAACTCAACAGCTGGCAAGGTGATGCAGTCAATGTAACCGGTCTAACCCCGGGTCTTTATTTTGTAACTGTCGGTAAGACAACCTTTAAATTTATAAAAAAATGAAACGATTCCCGATACTTCTTGCTTCTCTCCTTACAGCCACTGCTCCCATACTGGCTCAGAATGAAGAAAATGTCCCCAACCGCATACTTGTTACCGATGAACTTGGCAGCTATACCGGCTACGTGCTTGACCGTGTAAGCGGCATCAACTTCGGTTATGTAGAGGGTGAAGTAGCCGCCAAAATCGATCTCGACGGCTATGATCTCAGTATGCTTGACCTTTCAATCACACGCACTCCTTCATGCGAAGGCTTCAAGATTACGGTGATTCCCGCAGTTATAGCCAATCAGCTCACCAATGACCTTCAGGCCATTTCCTATATCAACCGCTATACTTCCGATGTTTACTATCAGGATTTCAGCGCTGCACAGCTTACAGGTCTTGAACTTAACCCTGACACAGAGTATGCTGTTATGACTGTCGGCATCGACCGTTACGGTTGCCAATGTGACGTTGATAAGGTATTCTTCCGTACAGACCCGCCTGAGATTGTCGGCAATCCTCATGTTGAGATTACTGTGGACGAAACTACTCTCACTTCGTTTACTCTCACCTTCACTCCCAACGAAGATGTGGCTGCTTACTACTGCGTAGCCGGTGAAAAGGGCACTATGCAGAGTCAGTATGATATGTTCGCTCCCATGTTCGGTTTTACAAATTTCAACCAGATGATTCAGCAGTGGGGTCTGCAGGAAACCGAAACTACCACAAAGACATGGAGCAGTATGGCACCTAATACCGAGTATGAGGTATTCGTGGCTATGCTTGACGTTAACGGCAATTTCGCTCCCTACGAGGTATTTGAGGTATCGACAGTTGCTCTCGGCGGTCCCGGTGAGGCTACCGTCTCAATAACCCTCGGTGACTATATGCTCACTGACTGGTGGGGTGAGATGCTACCCAGCCAGTTCATCACTTTCACTCCTAATGATCAGGCAAGCTGCTACCGTCTCGGTGTGTATCGTGCCGAAGCCTATAATGAGGACAAAGAGGCTATCATCGCCGACCTGTGCAGTGACCCGTGGATGCCTACCTCCAACTGGTTCTTCTACGAAACTCTCACCACAGATTTCCAGATTGACCCGCAGAGCGAATGTGTGGCCATAGCCGCTGCCAAGAATATCAACGGCGAATGGGGCAGAGTCACTGAACTTGCTTTCACCACACCTGATGTTGTCGGACAGGCTCAGGCTTATGCACCTGCAGCTCCATCTACCAAAGTACGGACTCGTCTTGTTCCCGTTGAAAAGCACCAGCTCGGAACAATACCTACCATGCGTCCGAGACTTACTCCCAGATTGAAATAAATCCTGAAGTATAAAATAGAATTACCGGAACAGTAGCATTGCTACTGTTCCGGTAATTCTATTTTATACTTCTTTTCCGGTTATTCGGCCATGCTTTTCAGTCACGCGTACTTGTGTAGGCCATACGCTTAAATATCATTATAGGTATCAGCTGGCCGACGACCATACCTAACACCACGAAAAGGCAGGTCAAACCATTAAATTCTATCAGATAGAAATAGTGACCGAATTCTTCCTCGCCGTTGGCTGACAATGCCAACATAAATGCCTGCAAAGTGCGGTAAGCATAGAGTCCCGGTATCATTGGCAGCAAAGCCGGATAGCTGAACACCTCCGGCGGACACTTGACACGCGGTGCTATGAACACAGCCAGCAGCCCGACCAAAAACGCTCCGGCCAACGAGGCGAACACAAGACTGAAACCGGCAAAAGTCATCAGACTGTAACGTCCTATATGACCTATGGCGGCTATAAGGGCACAGTATTTGTAAGCAACACGCGGAGGATTGCTGATTGCAGCGAAGCCTACACCGGCTATAGCGGCGAAAAGGCCGTCCTGAAGTATTCCGAGCAGTACATTCATAATTTCGTCAGGATAATATCTGTATATTCATCAGCATTACCGCTACTGTCATTCCCAACGCTATACACCCTGTCAGCACAAGTGCGTTGGCAAGACGGCTATAACCGCTCAGATAGTGTGAACTCAGCAGGTCACTGACACTATTTATATAAGGTATTCCGGGTATAAGATATAGCACACTCGTACCAACAGCAATGTCAGGCGTCGATGTACAACCTATGGCATAACCTACACACGAAATCAGTGCCGACAGAAAGGCACACGCTATCACCACAAGTTTGATGTCGGCATGACGTCCGAGCATCACAAGTTTCAGACTGTAGCCTGCCATTGTCGCCGCCGCTACTATGGCCATAGCCATAGGGTCGCCGCCGAACAGACGACAAAAAGAGGCATTGGCAGCCGAAACCAGCAGCGCAAGATACCACTGGTTGATGCGGGGCGCAGTCTTGATACGTTCGAACAGACGGCGTGCCTCGGCAAAGTCCACACGTCCTTCAGCCACTTTCCAGCTGAGTTTACTCAGCTGTGTGTTAATATTGAAACTTACAGGCACATGCGCAAGACTGCTGGTGTGATGGAATGTACGGCCGTCACGCGGGTCGCACAATGTTATTGACATGTGAGAAGGAAGAATTATGATATCAGCCTCCACACCGGCCACATCGGCCATACGACTCACATTGCGGGTGATACGTGTGCAGGTGGCGCCGCATGCCAGCAGACAGGCGGCATATTCGGTCAGAAAGCGGCACACCTCGTGCATGTTGAGGCTTTTATCGTGTTGTTGACAGGTATTCATAGCTCAAATTATAGGTCACTGCCGCCGGAATTGAGCCAGCGGCGTACTACGATTATTTCGGTATAACTGTATTTTTGGCTCAGGCGCTCGTAAAGCGACTGGGTTGCCTGAGGGTCTTCAGGTGCCCGCAGTTCAGCCACCAGAGCCTCCACACGTTCGGCAGTCGTCACACGCTCTATCGGCATCACACCCTCTACAACTGCCTGTGCTAAATGTCCCGATACAGTTGATGTAGTCAGCTGACGGGATTTGGCTATTGCTTCGACACTGTGACCCTGTTCGAAGAGATGTGTGCTGACTTGCCATGAAGGTATCTTACGTGCCGGACGGTCAGCATCAGGGTCGCCTTCATGCCTTTCCGATTCGGGCACATAACGTCGGGTGATTGAGGCAAGCTCGCTGCCGTAGAGTTCAGTCTTACGACCACCGAATCCTTTCATCACACTCAGGGCACGTACATTGCCGGGAGGATTATTAGCAAGCCGCACGAGGTCAGCCGTAGACAAAATACGGCTGGCTGTAAGACCTGTTTCATTTATCTTGGCTCGACGCCATGCAGACAGTTCGCGGAACAATTCGCGGTTTTTAACCTCATCTGGTATTATCTCTTCCGGTTCACGGCGTGTTACTACAGCTTTCACACCCGGTTTAGAAGTTGTCCTGACAGTCTTACCGCCTTCAATGTCAAGCACGGCACGTGCTTTCAGTCTGAGAAACTCCGAAGCTGTAAATGTCTTTCCACTGAAGGCTTCGAGCAGAAGTTGTTTCACACTCACTATCTCGTAGAGTTCATCACGGCGCTGTATGAGACGGTTGCGCATATCTCGGTTATCCGGATTGACGGGTGTACGACCGATCAGAGTGGCCATTTCATCTATTATCTTGACAAAGTAACCGGAGGCCGCACTGACACGTGTGGCAAGAAATTCCATACAGCCCTCAACGTCTGAACAGAGTATGTTCTGACACTGGTCCAGAAAGCGACGTGATACCGTATCAATTTCCCCGGCAAGACGCCGAGCAATCCGGTCCCATTCGGTCACAAGCTGCGGATAGGTATTCTGCATAGCTTCTTTCAACACTCTGTGCATTCCGTCGAAAGCCATACGCAGACGTCTCATGCCGAACAGCTCGCTCAGCAGTGACATGGTATAGGTCTGACGCAGCTGTGCCATACGTGCAGCATCGGGAGTATGACCGGCACAGTCTGCCACAAAGTCAGACACAGTGACATCACTGATGATAGAGCTCACCGCCAACGGACGTTCAAGCACAAGACCTTCGAGACTGCGGCAACGGCTTAGAGCCACATAAGTCTGTCCGTGAGCGAAAGCTGCCGCTGTATCAATAATGGCACGGTCGAAAGTCAGTCCCTGACTCTTGTGTATGGTGATAGCCCACGCCAACCGCAGCGGATACTGGCTGAAAGTACCTGTGACCTCCTCGGTTATGGCTTGGCTCTCCGGGTCGACGGTATAACGGTTATTTTCCCATTCTTCAGTCCCTACCTCTATTATATTCCCGCCCTCTACCGGCCTGACATCTATTCCTGTGTCGTTTATGGCAATCACCTTACCTATCATACCGTTATAGTAACGATGAGCCGTTGTGTCATTTTTTATAAACATCACCTGTGCGCCTTCTTTGAGTGTCAGCAAACGTTCGGCCGGATAAGAGCTCTCCGGAAAATCACCTGAGACCTTTGCCTCAAAAGTCACAGCCGGTGTTGACAACCTGTCAAGTTCACGCTCATTTATGGCGTGCGCCAGTCGGTTATGTGTGGTCAGGCGTATATACCCGGCCTCTGCAGCTGGATTGAACCCAGGTATATAGCGGCGGTTAAGCCGATTCAATACCCCTGCATCGGCGCTGTTGGTGCGTATTCTGTTAAGCAGTTCAAGAAACTCACTATCTTTCTGACGATACACTTTTTCAAGTTCCACTGTCTCATAACCTGCCTGCCGCAGTGCATGACTGTCAAAGAAATAGTTGCTCGGATAATATTGTTTAAGTAATTCTGCCTCGTCATCTTTCACCACCGGAGCAAGTTGCTGGAGGTCACCAATCATAAGCAGCTGCACACCGCCGAAACACCGTGTCGGGTCACGGTGACGTCTCAGCACAGCGTCTATGGCATCAAGCAGGTCGGCACGTACCATACTTATCTCGTCTATCACAAGTACGTCCATACTTCTAATCACCCTTAGCTTCTCACGAGAGAAACGGTCATAACGCTTCCTATCCCCACTTATCGACATACCCGGCACATAAGGAGAGAACGAAAGCTGAAAGAATGAGTGAATAGTCACCCCTCCCGCATTGATAGCCGCTATTCCGGTCGGAGCTACCACAACCACACGTTTCGATGTACGCTCCCTGAAATCCCGGAGAAACGTAGTCTTTCCCGTTCCCGCCTTACCGGTCAGGAACAGATTGACTCCCGTCTCCTCCATAAGGCTACGCGCCAATTCCAGTCGCTCATTCTCCACCTGCTCCATATCGTCTCTCAAGTTACCTTTTTCTGTCACCTATAGTCTATATATAGTATAGTAAGTATCCGTTAACACTCATGTCTTGCACACTCCTCCCGGGCACCTGTCATCATAATGGTCATAATGCTACTGAAGTCGTCTTCACGTTTACGGAAAACTACCACAACTAAAGAAATCTGCCTGACTTTACAAAGTTACAACTAATCTCCTGCATTTCAAAATCTATTCTTGCCTTTCCTCTTGTAAGCTATTTCCTATCGGGAGTTCGGTATCTTCACGATATCCGTCCTATACATTAACATACTTTAGTTTCTTCTCCTCAACTCCTTTCGCTCTCTTTATGTTTTACTTATACTTAATATTTTACCTTTAACCATCTACACTCTTTAACCATCTACACTATGGAGAGCATATACTTCGCCGGCGGGTGTTTCTGGGGCACCCAGCACTTCTTCAAACAGGTCAACGGTGTGATTGACACTGTTTCCGGCTATGCCAACAGTAATATCCCGGATCCGACTTACAGACAGGTATGCTCCGGTGCGACAGGAGCCGCCGAGACTGTAAAAGTAATCTTTGACCCTGCGGTGGTTTCTCTCAAGTTGCTCTGCGAACTTTACTTCCTCACTATAGACCCTACCACTCTCAACGCACAGGGCAACGATATAGGCACACAGTACCGTACCGGCATCTATTACAGCACTCCCTCCCAGATGCCTGACATAATGCGTGTAGTCGAACAGATTGTAGCACGTATCGGCCGCCCGCTCGCGGTAGAGGTACTTCCGCTTCAGAACTTCTATCCTGCCGAGGATTATCATCAGGATTATCTTGAAAAGAACCCCGGAGGTTATTGTCATATCAATCCGGCTCTTTTCGGTGTGGCTCGTACAGCCAACCGTCCTGAGACACGCCGTGCTGAAGAATTACGTTCGCAGCTTACACCGCTTCAGTATGCCGTCACGCAGGAGGCGGCTACCGAACCGCCTTTTCACAACGAGTACTGGGATGAAGATAGTCCCGGAGTATATGTCGATATTACAAACGGCAAACCGCTGTTTCTGTCAAGTGACAAATTCGATGCCGGTTGCGGTTGGCCAAGTTTTTCAGCACCTATAAGTGATGATGCCGTGTCGATGCGTCACGACCTGTCACACGGCATGGACCGCATCGAGGTACGCAATGCCGACAGCACTTCACATCTCGGCCATGTATTCAATGACGGGCCTGTGGCTTTCGGCGGACGCCGATACTGCATCAATAGTGCAGCACTGCGTTTCGTACCTCTGTGGCAAATGGAACAGGAAGGCTACGGTGACCTCATTCCGTTGCTTGAGAAAGTTTAAGAGAGTGTCTGAATCTATATGTTTAAAAACACACCCGGATTTAAGACTTCTGTTTGTCGGTAACGGCATTTTTTAGTAAATTTGTTCACTCATTCCTCACGGCGGGGCGCACACTGAGCGTTCCGCCGCCTCAGCTTACTGATATTCCGTTTATTAACTAATACTAAAACCTAACTTTATGATTACTCCGGTTTTCTGGCTTGTACCTGCCTCGGCTGTAATCGCCCTGCTTTTCGCCTGGATTTTCTATCGCCAGATGATGAGCGAGAGCGAAGGCACTGAAACGATGCAGCGTATAGCCTCGCATGTGCGCAAAGGCGCAATGTCTTATCTCAAACAACAGTACAAAATCGTAGGCTGTGTATTCCTCTGTCTTGTGGTACTCTTCGCTGTGATGGCCTATGGCTTCCAGCTCCAGAATCCCTGGGTGCCCGTTGCCTTCCTCACAGGCGGCTTCTTCTCGGGACTTTCCGGTTTCCTCGGCATGAAGACTGCTACTTATGCCTCTGCCCGTACAGCTAATGCTGCCCGCAATTCGCTCAACCGAGGTCTGCGCGTGGCTTTCCGTTCGGGTGCCGTTATGGGGCTTGTGGTGGTAGGTCTCGGCCTGCTCGACATCTCTTTCTGGTACCTGCTTCTTGACTGGCTCGTTGACCTGCAGAGCACTCAAAAACTTGCTATGATTACCACAACTATGCTGACTTTCGGTATGGGTGCTTCAACACAGGCTCTATTCGCCCGTGTAGGCGGCGGTATCTATACCAAAGCTGCTGACGTTGGTGCCGACCTCGTTGGTAAAGTCGAAGCCGGTATTCCTGAGGACGACCCGCGTAACCCTGCCACTATCGCTGACAATGTAGGTGACAATGTAGGTGACGTGGCCGGTATGGGTGCCGACCTCTATGAGTCTTATTGCGGCTCGATTCTCGCCACTTCGGCGCTCGGCGCAGCTGCCTATCTGCTGGCCGGCGATGTCGAAATGCAGTATAAGGCTGTAGTAGCTCCGATGCTTATAGCCGCTGTGGGTATCCTGCTTTCTATCATCGGTATCTTTGCCGTGCGTACCAAAGAGAATGCTACCATGAAGAATCTGCTTGGTTCGCTGGCTTTCGGTACCAACCTTAGCTCCATACTTATTGTCGGGGCAGCCTTCCTTATTCTCTGGGCTCTCGGTCTGCAGAACTGGCCTCTTATCGGCTGTTCGGTTGTGGTAGGTCTTTTAGTCGGCATCGTTATCGGTCGCTCCACAGAGTATTACACTTCACAGTCATATAAGCCTACCAAACGTCTGGCTGAAAGCGGCACCACCGGTCCTGCTACAGTCATTATATCAGGTGTAGGTCTGGGTATGATTTCAACTGCCGTACCGGTTATCGCTGTTGTAGTCGGTATTATCCTCAGCTACTGGTTTGCTTCGGGCTTCGACTTCGGTAACGTGGCTATGGGTCTCTACGGTATCGGTATAGCTGCGGTAGGTATGCTCTCGACATTGGGCATCACTCTCGCTACTGACGCCTACGGTCCTATCGCTGATAACGCCGGTGGTAACGCTGAGATGAGCGGTCTGGGTACTGAAGTACGTAAACGTACCGATGCTCTTGACTCGCTGGGTAACACTACCGCTGCTACAGGTAAGGGTTTCGCTATCGGTTCGGCAGCTCTTACAGGTCTGGCGCTATTGGCTTCTTATATAGAGGAGATACGTATTGGTCTCGATCGTCTCGGTGAGACAATGATTCAGATAGGCGACCGCGTAGTAGGTGTGCATGAGGCATCGTTTACCGACTTCATGGCTTTTTATGAGGTCAATCTGATGAGTCCGAAGGTACTTTCGGGTATGTTTATCGGCGCTATGATGGCATTCCTGTTCTGCGGCCTTACTATGAACGCTGTAGGCCGTGCAGCCGCTCACATGGTGGACGAGGTGCGCCGTCAGTTCCGCGAGATAAAAGGTATTCTTGAAGGTAAAGCCGAGCCCGACTATGCTCGTTGTGTACAGATTTCGACTAAAGGCGCACAGCGCGAAATGATATTCCCTTCGGTACTCGCTATCCTTGCTCCCATTATCACCGGTCTCGTATTCGGTGTGCCGGGTGTGATAGGTCTGCTTGTAGGCGGTCTGTCGGCAGGTTTCGTACTGGCTATCTTTATGGCTAATGCCGGCGGTGCATGGGATAATGCCAAGAAATATGTTGAAGAGGGTAACTTCGGCGGTAAGGGTTCCGAAGTGCATAAAGCTACTGTCGTAGGTGATACCGTAGGCGATCCTTTCAAGGATACCAGCGGCCCGTCGCTCAATATCCTTATCAAACTTATGTCGATGGTGGCTATCGTTATGGCCGGCCTCACTGTAAGCTGGAGCTTGTTCTGATGTCTCGACGGTGTGCTGACATAGGATTGACAGAATAAGTCCGGTACTACCTCAGCACACCTTATTTATTATAAGACCTAACTCGGCATAAACGCCGAAGTGGTAAGCAAACTCGGCGGCATGTATCATTTCTATGACACATGTCGCCGTTCTTATATTTTATCTGCAACATAATCGGCGATAGCGACATTCCGAGAATAATCTTCGTTATCACTAACTTCTTCAGTAGATACGATAGCAACTCCTAAAAAAGTCAACCTCATTATTGTAGCGCCACAAAAATTATTCTACCTTTGTCCCTCTCGCTCTCATTTCACTCTATTCTCCTCCTGACCGTGCCTCCTCTTGACCCTCTCGATTCTGTGTACGGGTCTCAGGTCGTTTACATAAGGCCGGAAGAGGACTTCCGACCTTATTTATCTTCTAATTACCTACCCTGTTTATATCCTCAGTACAAGCGTTATATCCTAAATTCCCATCCATATCTCTTCCTTAGAGAGTGTGATGAGAAGTTAAGCTCTGCCTTTCAACCCTTTATCTTTCCCTATTTTAGCCATTTTTAAAACATTTTACAAAAAATACCTGTTTCAGACCCCCTTTTTACCTGTAAAATCACTTTTCTAAATCTGAGATAGTGCTAATTCAAAATTTTATTTGTAACTTTGCATTTGCAATAAGTATCTCTAAGGAAGAGATACTAACCGCGAGTCCTTTCCCTTTCCCCAAAAGGTGGCTCTCTCATCTGAAATATCCTCTCAAAACCCCTGTTTTCGGCCCCAACATACCGACTCAGGGGGTCGAGAGTCATTATCTGCCATTTCCTCAGAGTTACCCGACGACGATTCGCCTAATATCACTGCGCATCAGCCAATTACTCTTTCTGATGCCATTTCTTTCTTCCGCCTTAAAGTAGCTGCTACACCTAACCCCTCAACTGCCGAAAGCCGACGCAAAGCTCTCAACACCTTTCTCGCCTTTACCGGCCGCGATATTCTCCCCTTTTCGGACCTTTCTGAACCTTTTCTCAACGAATGGATAGTATGGCTACTCCAGAACGGCTACTCGCAGAAAACGGCTGCTTTCTATATCAAACAAATTGGTACGCTGTACAACCAGGCTGTTGCAGAAGGTCTGGCACCTCCCTCTGATATTATAAATAAGGCGCGTCAACGTCTGCTCGGTATCCCCGTGGAAACCTTCACACAAATCGACACTCACCTCATCGACAATCTCCTAAGCTTTTTTCGTGCCCGTTCCACTCTCCGCTCCACACGCCGTATGGCAGCCGACATCGTTGCTTTTGCCATTCTCAACGGCGGCATGAACTTCGACGAAATACTAACCTATCGCAAAAACGCTTATCGAGGTGATGATGAAGAACTTCAGCTTATAGTCGCTACTTACGTCCGGCCGCGAAACAAATACCTCTTCCCACTAAATCAGGCAAAACGCACTCCCGGACAACTCCGCAAAGACCTAAGCAGCCTTTTCTATATTGCACTTTCACCTTACGGTATACCGCTCTCTCCCAACGAAACCAATACAGCTTTTGACCTATGGTGTCTCGTCGCACTACGCTGCAATTTTACACCTTCCAAGCTTCTTGGTCTCACCGGCGGACGTCTGCCATCATTCAATCCGGCACTGAGTTTCCTGACACCCGTACCGGCCACACAACAGGAAACTGATGATATTCGCCGCAACGTCCGTCAGACACTCACGGCAAATCCACTCAACTGGTACGCTATGCAGTTCCGGCCACGTGTCAGCTACGAACAGATAATCAAAGCTATGGAAGCCTGTGCGGGCGAAGTCCGGTTTGCCGAACTGTTCTATCCCAGCGAAGAAATACGCCGCCGTACCCGCAACCGTCTCCGTAAGGAGCGCAAACCCGTAATTCCGGGACTTCTCTTCTTTCGCAGTCATGCCACTGACATTACCCCGATGTTCCGCCATATCGGCAACCTCGCATGGTGCTACCGTCGTACCGGCGACCGCACAAGTACCTATGCTGTGATACCACCCCACGAGATGCTACGCTATCAGACTGCCATTGGCCAATTCACCCCCGATATGGAAGTTCTCCCTGCCGGTACACTTTCTATCAAAGAAAATGATCATGTCATCATGCTAACTGGCAGTCTCATAGGTCGGCCGGCTACCGTCACTCAAATCAAGACCACTTCTACGGGACGCATCATTTATCGCCTTTCCTTTATCGGCGACAACAAAGTAGAATGGGCTGTCAACGCCGACTCGCGCACAGTCCGCCCAATCACTCCCACCCAATACACCCACCTCACTGACTCCTCCTCAGACTAACCTACCTATCCCCGTTCCCATCCCTTCCAAGCAAAGCTGCCTTCGTCGGTGTTCCATACTTAAAGCCGACTAAAACCCTATTCTCTTCCTCACGTAAAGCTATCCCCGCCGAGGTGCTACCTCGAATACCGGCCTCTCCTATGCTCTCACTCTTACCTGACATCACCCAAGTCAACTTTTGCAATCCTGACGATACAGAAGGGTTCGCCGCCTTAATTCTCGCCGCTTACAATACTTCCTCCATTTCTCAAATCTCCTCCATACGTAGGCTCGCCAAGACTTGGATCACAGAGACAGGCTCTAACCTTCCCGCCTACACACCAGGCGATGCCTTGACTATCATCAGTGAATACGATCTTATCTACCGTATAGCCTACCGTACTCCTACCATCGAAGCCTACATCAACAAATACATCATCAAGGCCTTCCAAGCCTCCATACATAACGATAACACCGTAAACTACTACCAACTCTACCGCACCATATCGCAGCAAATCTCCCAACATAACCAAACCTTTCTCGCACCCTCTTTCCTCCAATGGCACAGCCAATGTACTGACCGCTGGCACAAACAATTCCGTTACGGCCGTACCCTCACACCGCTCACTCCTTCCGACATCCTGAACCGCGTCTCTATCCTCCTTGATGCAGACCTTTGGCCTTACGAGACATCTAACCAGCTCCGTTTCAAACAAAAGCTCTTCGACCGCCACTCCCACTACCTCACCACCCTCCCCTCACTACCGACCTCTCCATCTACAGTAGATGCATCCTCCGATATAAACCCTCTCCCTCTACCCCTTCTCTCCGCCCTCAACCAATTCCTCACCTCCTCACTACCCTACCTCACTCCCGAAGCCTACTACGCTTACCGCTTCTCCCTACACCATACACTCCTCGCCCACCCTCACCTCAACACCTACCGCCGCACCGCCCTCCTCCTCAACCCGCCGGTCGCTCCCTCAGCCCGCACCGCCTCCTGACCCGACCTAAACTATTACGCACTGATAGTAAAAAACCGAAAGCTTTTTTATATCTACTTCTCTCCCTACTGACTTAGCCCTTTCATATCACCCACTGAATAAAACATAACTATTATAATTATGAATTTTGCATTGATTGGCGCAGCAGGCTATATAGCCCCACGCCACATTAAAGCGATTGCTGATACAGGTAATAATCTTGTGGTGGCATACGACCGGTTTGACAGTGTAGGCCGCCTTGACAGCAGTTTTCCCGAAGCATCGTTTTTTACCGAACAGGAGCAGTTTGACAGATTTTGTCATAACCAGATGAATTCTGATCAACCTCTGCACTGGTTGTCTATATGTACCCCCAACTACACTCATGCTCCTTTCATTGAAACCGGTCTGAGATTAGGTACAGATGTGATCTGCGAGAAACCTATTGTCCTTCATGCTCGTACTATAGACGAACTCATGAAAGTCGAGGAAGAAACCGGACATAAAGCCTATAACATTCTCCAGCTTCGTCTCCATAAAGCTATAGCCGATCTTAAGAAAAAGATTGATAACGGTCCCAAAGACAAAATATATGATGTAGATCTCACTTATATAACTTCACGTGGCAAATGGTACTATGCAAGTTGGAAGGGTGATGTTCACAAAAGTGGTGGTGTCGCTACAAACATAGGTGTACACTTCTATGATATGCTCCAGTGGGTATTTGGTCCGGTAAAAAAGAATGTTGTCAATGTGATGAGCTTCGATCGGGTAGCCGGTTATCTTGAACTTGAAAAAGCACGTGTACGCTACTTCCTAAGTATAAATGCTGAGAATCTTCCCTCCAACGCTGTACAAGGAGAGAAGCGTACATATCGAACATTGAATATCGATGGAGAAGAATTTGAATTCAGCCAGGGCTTTACTGAACTTCACACTGAAAGTTACCGACATATTCTCAACGGCGACGGTTTCCGTATAAGTGAAGCTCGTCCATGTATTGAGATTGTAGAGCAGATACGTACATCTACTCCTATAGGTCTTGTCGGAGAATATCATCCGCTTGCCAAACTTCCTCTGTCAACTCATCCTTTCGGTTGGGACGAAAAGAGATAATTCTAACTGCCCTCATCATGAATAAAAAAATACAGATGGTCGATCTTCACGGCCAATATATGAAGATTAAGCCGGAAGTCGATAAAGGTATTCAGGAAGTAATCGACACATGTGCTTTCATCAATGGACCACAGGTAAAGGAATTTGCTGAAGAACTAAAGGATTATTCCGGCGCCAAGCACGTTATAACATGTGCCAACGGTACAGATGCCCTCCAGATAGCTCTTATGGCGTTAGGTCTGCAGCGGGGCGATGAAGTCATAGTGCCAGCTTTCACATACGTAGCTTCAGCCGAAGTAATCGGTCTACTCGGTCTTACTCCGGTTATGGTAGATGTTGATCCACGTACTTTCAATGTTACTGCCGATAATCTCAGAAAAGCCATATCACCACGTACAAAAGCAATAATACCTGTACATCTGTTCGGTCAGTCATGCGATATGGAACCTATAATGACGCTGGCTAAAGAACATAACCTCTACGTGATTGAGGATAATGCTCAGGCTATAGGTTCTGTATATACATTTTCCGATGGTCGTCAACGCCATACCGGCACAATCGGTACAATCGGTTGTACTTCTTTCTTTCCGTCAAAGAATTTAGGATGTTATGGCGATGGAGGAGCAATCTTCACCGATGATGACAGACTGGCAGAAAAATTACACATGATTGCCAATCACGGACAGAAAATAAAATATCATCACTCTGTTATCGGTTGCAACTCTCGTCTCGACACTATTCAGGCCGTTGTGCTCAAAGCCAAACTTCCTTATCTTGACGAATACTGTGCTGCCCGTAAAGCGGCAGCCGACTATTATACTGCTCATCTGAAAGACGTAAAAGGTATTATAGTCCCTGAAGAACTTCCTGCTTCCACCCACGTCTACCATCAGTATACTCTTCAGGTTCCTGACGGTAAACGTGACAGCTTGAAAGATTTTCTTACCACAAAAGGAATACCGGCTATGGTATATTATCCTCTACCTCTACAACAGCAGGAAGCTTTCAAGGATATAACTCGCGCAGCTGAATCACTGGAGATATCTCAGCAGCTCGCCGATTCCGTACTCTCGCTTCCCATTCATACTGAACTGACCCACGAGGAGCAGAACATTATTATCGCTGCAATTAAGGAATTCTTCAATAACTAAATCCACTTATGTCAGAATATTTTGCACATCCTACTGCCACTATAGACGAAGGTGCGGTAATAGGCGACGGAGTGAAAATATGGCATTACAGCCATATCATGGCTGGTGCGGTTTTAGGTGCCAAGTGCAACATCGGTCAGAACGTAGTTGTGTCACCCGGTGTCACTTTGGGGCATAATGTAAAGGTACAAAATAATGTATCTATCTATACCGGAGTGATTTGTGAAGACGATGTTTTCCTCGGCCCTTCTTGTGTGTTTACTAATGTCACTAACCCGCGTAGTGCTGTCAACCGTCATTCACAATACGCAAAGACCATAGTAGGTCGGGGTGCCACTATCGGAGCAAACTCCACTATAGTCTGCGGACATAATATAGGACCTTTTGCCTTCATCGGAGCCGGTGCTGTAGTCACTAAAACCGTGCCTCCATACGCTCTTGTTGTAGGTAATCCTGCCCGTCAGATAGGTTGGATGAGTGAATATGGCCATCGTCTTGACTTCAACGATGAAGGTATAGCTGAATGTCCGGAGTCGCATCAGAAGTATCAACTGAAAGAAAATAAAGTAACAAGAATAAGTTAATGATGATTTACGATAAACTTCTTAAAAAAGAGGCCAAACTCGCAGTGGTAGGTCTCGGTTATGTAGGGTTACCCCTTGCATTGGAGTTCGCCAAGAAGATTTCAGTTATTGGCTTCGACATCAACGAGGAGAGACTTGCCAAAATGCGTGATGGTATTGATCCCTCACAAGAGCTTGACCATTCAGCTTTTGAAAATGTTGATATCGAGTTTACTTCTTCGCTTGACAAGCTGCGTGAGGCTTCTTTCTTTATTGTAGCCGTCCCTACTCCTATTGACTCCCACAATCAGCCCGATCTTACTCCTGTACTTGGTGCTTCGCGTTCAGTTGGTAAATGCCTGAAGAAGGGTGACTACGTTGTATTTGAGTCTACCGTTTATCCCGGCTGTACCGAAGAGGACTGTGTACCCATTCTTGAAGAGATATCAGGACTAAAATTCGGTACTGATTTCAAGGTAGGCTATTCTCCCGAACGAATCAATCCGGGTGAGAAAGTACATACCCTCCCCAATACAATCAAGATTGTCAGCGGTTGCGACCCTGAATCTCTCGAACAGATTGCCAAAGTCTACGAGCTTGTTGTTAAACCCGGTGTGCATCGTGCCCCTAATATCAAAGTAGCCGAGGCTGCAAAGATTATCGAAAATACACAGCGTGATGTCAATATCGCTCTTATGAACGAACTTTCGATTATCTTCTCACGCATCGGTATCAATACTTACGATGTACTTGAAGCTGCTGGTACAAAATGGAACTTCCTCAAATTCTATCCTGGCCTCGTAGGCGGTCACTGTATCGGTGTTGACCCTTACTATCTGGTCTACAAAGCTAACGAACTCAAATATCATAGCCAGATAATCTCTGCCGGTCGTTTCATCAATGATACTATGGGTGGCTATATAGCCAAGAAGCTTGTAAAGAAACTTATAGGAATGGGTAAAGCTATCTTGGGTGCTAAGATTCTGGTCATGGGCCTTACCTTCAAAGAGAACGTAGCCGACATTCGCAATACAAAAGTACTTGACATCATAAATGAGCTCAAAGACTTTGGTGCCGATGTAGATGTTGTTGATCCCTACGCTGACCCAGAGGACGTTCGCCGTATGTACGGCATTCACCTCATAGAAAAACCGCGCGGCAACTATGACGCTATTATCGTAGCTGTCGGTCACGATGCATATAAAGACCTTACCGAGGAATACTTCGATAACCTTACCTACGACAACGCCGTCCTCGTCGACATCAAAGGCCTTTACCGCGACCGCATTCACAAACTCAAATACTGGAGCTTATAATTAAAATTAATAAAATTGATATGGTTATATAATTATATAACCATATCAATTTTATTAATTATAGTTTTTATTTACTTGTGATATACTTCTTAAAGAAATACAATTTTAAACATATCCTAACTCTCTTAAGTGGAAACTTAGGAGCACAAGGGATAACTTTTATTGCTGGGCTTCTCTTAGCAAGGCTATATTCTCCCGATGATTTTGGCCTCCTTGGTGTTTTTTTAGCTATTTCAAATATTCTTACTCCTATTTCTTGTTTAGGATATGAAGCTGCAATAATAATTTCAAAGGATATAAAAGAAGCGTTCAAAGTAAGTATGCTTTGTATAGTCATATCAATTTCTTTTGCTTTATTATTGTATGTACCAATATTTTTCTGTCAACAACAGATAATTAAATGGTTTAATTGTAATGAATTATATCCTTTTATATATCTTATTCCACTATCAGTATTATTAGGAGGTTTATTCAATACCTTAAACTATTTTAATACTAAAATAAAAGAATATAAAGATATTGCAGTGTCTAATATACTTAAGAGTTTTTTTTGTGCAATAGTACAGATAGTAGGATCATTTTTTAGAAATGGACCAAGTATGTTAATAGTCGGCCAAGCAACTATGAATATATTTGGAAATATTAGATTATTAAAAAATTTTCTTCGATATAAATCTAAAATTAAGATTAGAAATATTATTACTGTAAGTAAAAGATTCAGTAAATTTCCAAAATTCTATTGTTTAGGTGTATTATCAAATAATATTTCTTTAAATATTACTAATATACTTATAAATAAACTTTTTGTAGCTTCAACTGTGGGATTTTATTCCTACGCTTATAAATATGTTGGGTTTCCAATCTCTTTGATTGCCACATCTACAGGTCAAATTTACTATCAAGAATTATCTGAAGCAAAGATTGATAGTAAAAATATAAATAAAATTTTTAAAGATACACTAATTAAATTATTAATATTAGGATTTCCAATTTTTTTAACTCTATACTTCATTATAAAACCTGGCTTTATATTACTATTCGGTGAGAAATGGAGTATGGCAGGAGAAATTGGACAGATTCTCATACCATTATTTTTTATACGTTTTATTACCTCTCCTCTTAGTATGACTTTATTAGTATTTGAGAAACAGAAAATTCTTTTATTTCTACAGATATTATTAATGAATTTAACCATTATTCCTTATATTATTACATATATCCTTAAAGGTTCTCTAATAATGTATTTATACAATCTAGTATATATCTTATTAGGCTATTATATTTTATATTTAGGTATAATCTACTATATCATTCATAAATATTCAAAAGTAGACGATTAAGAATAACTAAAATACTTTACTGACGTTAATTACAGCTAGATACTATCTAGATACTTTAAATATAAATATTTTTTAGATACTTACAATTAAATAATTATTTATATTAATTATTAATTTATAATGGATACAAGACTAATTTGTTTTTTTCTTTTTTATCGTTAATCTTTCATACGTAGGAAAAATAATTATCATTACTAATCCAATTAACGTAAGGTACAATTAGTAGAAAAATCCAATCTTGGTGAAATGGAAAAACTATGTAAATATTATAATTTAATAGAATCGGTTTTAGAAGATAACTTCACAATTTTTATATCCCGACGGTTCAAAACTATACTTTAGAATAACTGATACAGAAAAATATATCCTTTTAACTGTTGAAGTTATAACTACAGAAAATACAAGTATATTATCAAGAAACTTGAAGAATTAGGTTTTAAGAAAAAAGATGATGATTATCAAACTTAAGAATAAGTTTGAAAAGTAATTCATATATTGTAAAGTTAACAAAGAAAATTTCTTATATTTACAAGTTACTATAGGTAAAATATTTAATAACATTAAGTATATAAACGTATTAATCGATAATTTCAAACCTTACTAATATTAATAATCATTAAACAACAGTTCATATAAAATCAGATATTAGAAATAATCAAAAAATAACACTAGATTTAATAGATTCTACAAGAATTTACCCAAAAGAGCTTTTCTGATTTAACATCTCTTTTTAGACTTTTACATATAAGCAAAATGAATAGTAGCATTTGGATGATATCTGGAATAACTTTATTAATCTCCTACAAATTATTTTCCAAAGCCGCTGGTACCTTAAATATAAGGTACTTTAATACTATCACTTATGTATTTTATTATAGTATAATCTTATCAACATTTATTGGCTCAATCCTATGTGCATATGATTTTGGAGAAGATCACTGGATATTGAGCAACGCTCATCATGAAGCAAGGATTAAGGCATGGTTAGCAGTATGTTATTCAATGATAGCGATGCCTATAGGTATGATTCTTCTTAATAATCTTTTTAAGGTTCATCCTAAGAGAGATTTAAAAAGATATATTTCAGAGCAAATTCAATTTCATTTAACCAATCAACATCTTAAAAGTGTATTAGGGTTCTCTATATTAATTTCTTGTTGTTGCTTTTTATACATAAAACATTATAGTAGTTCTTGGCCATTATATTCCGCTGTAATAGAGCATGATTTAGTAGCCGCTACGGAGGGTAGAATCGACG
Source organism: Bacteroides sp. (assembly GCA_014801815.1). Taxonomy (GTDB): domain Bacteria; phylum Bacteroidota; class Bacteroidia; order Bacteroidales; family Muribaculaceae; genus Lepagella. Next base: position 57,716 of record JAAVDM010000058.1, read on the forward strand.
TAAGGCTTAATTTTCAAGGGATAATACATATTAAAAATCTAATTGGATTATACTTAGTTCCCTTATTATCTTTCTTTGCTTATATAGTTTCTCAATTTAAACATGGTTGGTTTTATAAATTTTCATTTTACGCAATATTAATTTTTACTCTACTTATTCTTTCTTACGATACTCAAAAAGCTCCTATTATTTTTTACTTAATCGGCTTTATTATAATAAGAGTATTGATTAAAGGTGCAATACCTATCAAATATATTATTATTTTCGTCTTAACAGCCTTATTGATAATGGCTCTTTTATATACACTATTTAATACTACTACTAATGGTGCACTCGATATAATATTGGACCCTCGATCGGCAATGTGGGGGAGAATGTTTATCTCAGGTTATGCGGGTGTACCTCTATCTTTTGAATGGTTTCCAAATGTTATAACCCAACCAACTTGGCAAATTGGTTTTCCAGAATTTATATTAAATCTTTTTGATTTACCAACAACCGAATCTGCACGATTATTAATGCTTAATTTAAATCCAGATGGCAATTTAATATCATCTTATTATATTGCAGAAGCCTGGGCCAATTATGGATTAATTGGGGTAATAATTGCACCTTTTATTGTTGGCTTCAATGTGCAATTAATCCAAATTTTTCTATTTAAATCTACTAAAAATCCTTTAACTATCGCCTTTTATGCAATAGTTACAACCAAATGGGTAGTAAGTTCAGGATTTGTTAACTTCTTATTTTTTAAATCAATTATTTTTAGTTTTTTAGTATATTACTTAGCAAAACTTATTATTTATCGTTTAACAATTAAAATATGAGAACAATCATTTTAGTAGCATATTATTTTAAACCCCATAAAGGAGTAGGAGTATTAAGACCTTCATATTGGTATGACCAATTTAAGAAAGATGGATATAATATCAAAGTATTAACTGCCACCCCTGGAAACAATGATAAGAATGTGATATTTATTAATCCTTCCAAGAAAAATCTAATAAAGGATAATAGCTTTTTTTGGGGTAGAAAATGTGCACATTATATTGAACATAATTTAAAATCTGGCAAAAAATATATTATTATTATTACTGGTGGACCCTTTCTACAGATTCTTCCTATATTAAGATTAAAGAATAAGTACACAAATGCTTATTGGATAATTGATTATAGAGATCCATTATCAGGAAATAGTCGGAATAATTCAGACTCATATATGGCAATAATTAAGCAATATATTAAACAAAAATATGAATATATAATTAATAATATGGCTGATAAAATAATTACAGTAAATAAAATATGTAAAGAGCTGCTTCAATGTAAAGATTATAGTAAAGTCCTAATAATAGATAATGGTTACGATGAAAGAGTAATTAATAACAATAGTAATAATATTTATAATACAAAAAATATAGTTTATGCGGGGAAATTATATATAAATAATGGATTTAATCAACTAATAAAAGCTCTTTCTACTCTACCAGACGATTATAAATTTATATATATAGGTCCTTCAGATATACCCAATTCTTCGAGAGTAAAATCTCTTGGATATCTAGAATATAGTGATACGATAAAACATATTGAAACAAGTGAAATAGGAGTAATTCTAACTACTGGTGACCCTTTTGAATCTACCACTAAAGTATTTGATTACTTTGGCACAAAGAAAAAAATATTAATTATTACACAGGGTATTAAATTTACTGGCTTCTTAAATGAAATAACAAAAGATAATCCAAATGTTGAATGGGCAAATAATAATATTGAAAATATTCAAGAAGCTTTAGTAAGATTACAAAGGCCCTATGTAGAATGGAATTATTCAAAATTTTCTAGATATAATGGTTATTTAAATCTTAAGCAGATAATAGAGAATTTATGAAAATATTATTACTATCAGATGTCAATAGTATTCATACTAAACGTTGGGTAAAAGCATTATCTGAAAAAGACCTTGAGATCATATTATTTTCACTTTCTCCTAATAATAGTGATTTTTATAATAACTTACATAAGGTTAAAATTCTAGAAGGTAAATATGAAGCTAAAAATTCAGTCTTATCAAAACTACGCTATCTTAATATTGTTCCACAGCTTAAAAAATTGATAAGACAACTGCAACCTGATATAATACATGCTCATTATGCCAGCAGTTATGGTCTGTTAGGTGCTCTTACTAAGACTTCAATTCCTTATATTATCTCAGTATGGGGTAGTGATATATATGATTTTCCTAATATTGTGCCTTTTGGGAAAAATATAATAAGATATAATCTTAAAAAAGCTGATTATATATTGTCTACAAGCCATGTAATGGTCAACGAAATAAGGAAATATACTGATAAACCTATTAGGGTAACACCTTTTGGGGTAGATACTGAATTGTTTAAGCCCCTTTGTAAAGTTAATACAGACGAATTTATAATTGGTAATGTAAAGACACTACACCCTAAATATGGGATAGATGTACTTATCAAAGCGAGCGCTATAGTAATAAAAAATAACCCTAATAAGAAAATACGTCTTGAAATATATGGGGAAGGTCCACAAAAAAAGGAGTTGATTCAATTAGTAAAATCACTTAGAATCGCTAATAAAGTTAATTTTAGAGGGTTTATATTGAATAATAAACTTCCTGAAGTATATAATTCTTTCTCGGTAGCTGTATCACTTTCTAATAGCGAAAGTTTCGGTGTTGTAGCAGTAGAGGCTATGGCTTGTGGATGTCCTGTAGTGACATCTGATGCTGATGGATTTACTGAGGTAGTAGAAAATTGTACAACCGGTTTCATTGTACCTAAAGGAAACCCTGAATCGGCAGCCAAGGCGATTCAGCGTTTTATTGATGCTCCCCTTTTAGGAAAAGCTATGGGGATTTCAGGTCGTAAAAGAGTTTTAGACTTATACGATTGGAATATGAATGTGGAGACTATGTTAAATATTTATAATGAGATTCTAAACTAACTACTTATAATATCAAAAGACACAAATGAGATAATTTTGAACCAGTGATTAATAATATTACAGTAGTTTTATAAAAGGATCCTATTTTTACGAGGGTAAAGGAATTTCATAAATATATCCTTCTTAAACAAGTTTTTAGAGATTATCAATAACATTACATGGAATTTCAGGTGAAAATATGAATATTCTAATTATTAACCAGTATGCTGGAAATCGTATATTAGGTATGGTATATCGTCATTATTACCTTGCCAAGGAATGGGTTAAGAGTGGTAATAAGGTGATGATAATAGGTGGATCCTTTTCCCATCTACGAAGTCAACAGCCGATAGCTAATACAGAAATTATCGATGGCATAGAGTTTCGTTGGATTCCAGTGTCTACATATAAGGGTAGTGGATTTGGTCGAGTAAAGGCCATGTTTGATTTTGTCAGTAAACTGTGGTTCAATTATAAAAAGTATTTGGGTAATTTCACTCCTGATGTAGTCATCTCTTCATCTACTTATAATTTTGAGATTTTTCCAGCAAAACGTATTGCCCAACATTATGGAGCTAAACTAATATATGAAGTTAGAGATATATGGCCTCTCACTCCGATGGAATTAGGAGGATATTCTAAACATCATCCTTTTATTGTGGTTATGCAAGCTGCAGAAGATTATTGCTACCGACATGCTAATAAAGTAGTTTCACTACTCCCTAATGCACTTGAGCACATGAAGGAACGTGGGATGGCAGAGAATAAATTTATATACATACCAAATGGATTTGATCCTGAGGAATGGAAAGACATTCCTCAGGTTCCACCTAAAGTTGCTAGAGTTATCGGAGGTTTAAAAAAAGATGGAAAGTTTGTAATAATGTATACTGGCGGTCATGCAATATCTAACGCCCTTGACTTTTTTCTCGATGCCATGAAATCATTACAGGACAGCAACATTGTGGCTGTATTAATTGGTAAAGGACAAGAAAAACTACGACTTATTGAACGTGTGAAAAACGAAAATATAGATAATGTAATTTTTTTAGATTCTGTATCGAAGAAGGAAATCCCAGCAGTTCTAAGTCTTGCTGACAGCCTTTACATAGGGTGGAAAAAAAATCCTTTGTACAAATATGGTATCAGTCCTAATAAATTATTTGACTATATGATGTCAGGTAAACCTATCATTCATTCTGTAGCCGCTCCAAATGATTGGGTTAAAGATGGAAAATGTGGAATTTCGGTAGAAGCTGAGAATGCTGATTTGCTTACTAAGGCAATTAAAGAAATTGCACAGTTATCTCCTGACACACTTGATAAGATGGGAAAAAATGGCAGGCAGTTTTGTCAAAGTAAGTTTAATTATAGTTTTTTAGCTGATAAATTTATTCAGGCGATTGGTAAATAGGAGCACTATGTAGCTGCAACAAGCATTTTTTCTTAACTATGAGTTTTGAGGGATTAAAAATAAAAGGGGAAGTCTATACTGATTTGGAGTATAAGGTAATTTATTCTACCGATGCTTCAGCTTATAGAGAGACACCTGTAGGAGTAGCCTATCCGCGTGATGAAGAGGATATAGTCAGGTTAGTAAAATGGGCTGTGCAGAAATGTATTAATCTTATTCCACGGACTGCCGGAACTTCTTTAGCAGGCCAAGTTGTAGGAGAAGGATTGATTGTCGATATGTCACGGTGTATGAACCGTATCATTGAGATTAATGCAGCTGAAAAATGGGTAAAAGTACGGCCAGGTATTGTACTTGATGAATTGAATGTAGCTTTAAAACCTTACGGCCTATTCTTCTCTCCAGAGACGTCGACCGCAAACCGTTGTTGCATAGGCGGTATGACAGGCAACAATTCCTGCGGTACACATTCATTAGTGTATGGCAGTGTACGTGATCATCTCTTAGAAGCAAGGACTGTATTAAGCGACGGCTCAACGGTATTATTTAAGCCACTCACACCTGCACAGGTAAAGGAGAAAATCTCTCTTCCTTCATTAGAAGGTCGAATTTACAAATATATATATGACCTATTTTCAAAAGAAGAGATCCGCGAGGAGGTTGTCAGAGCTTTTCCTGATGCAGAATTGAAAAGACGAAATTCTGGATATGCTCTTGATGAACTGTTGCATACTGACACTTTCGAACCAGACAGTAACAATCAATTCAATTTCTGTAAAGTTTTAGCCGGCTCGGAAGGAACCATCGGTTTTGCCACCGAACTGAAACTCTCCCTTGATCCGCTACCTCCGGCACATAAGCGTCTCATCTGTGCCCATTGCAATGATGACAATAAAGTGTATGAAGCGAATCTGATTGCCTTACAGTCTGAACCGGTAGCCATAGAACTTATTGATGATAAAATTCTAAATCTCAGCAAGGATAATATAGAGCAACAGAAAAATCGCTTCTTTATTAAAGGAGAGCCGGCTGCCATAGTGGTAATCGAAATTGCAGAGACAACACCTGCAGCACTCGACACCAAAACAACAGTTATCATAGACTCTCTGCGCAAACGTGGACTGTGTTATGACTTCTCTATAGTTGAGAAAGCAGATATAGCCCGAGTGTGGAATCTACGTAAAGCCGGACTCGGATTACTATCCGGAATGCCTGGAAGCGCCAAACCTGTTGCTGTCATTGAGGATACAGCCATAGCTCCTTACAGATTGGGTGCCTTTGTGAAGGATATCAAAGCGATGTTGGCCGAGAATGGTCTTGACTGTGTATTTTATGGCCATATCTCCACAGGAGAACTACATTTGCGGCCTATTCTTAACCTTAAAGAGGAGAAAGATAGAAAAATGTTCCGCAAAGTAGCTACAGAAACTGCTCTGCTTGTCAAAAAGCATCGTGGCAGTCTGAGTGGTGAACATGGTGACGGCAGACTTCGCGGAGAGTTTATCCCGTTGTTATTGGGCGAAAAAATCAATGATATATTTATCGAATTTAAAAATGTCTGTGACCCCAAGGGTATTCTGAATCGAGGTAAAATAGTCAAAACACCTCCGATGGATGCGAGTCTGAGATATGAACCTCACGAATTAGGTGTCAAAACATATTTCGATTTTTCAGCTCGAAAGGGATGGCTATGTGCCATAGAACAGTGTAACGGGTCAGGTGATTGCCGAAAATCGAATCTGTTCGGCGGTACGATGTGTCCTTCATACCGTGCCACTAAAAATGAAAATCATACTACCCGCGCACGGGCTAATCTGTTGCGTGAGCTTCTGATACATCCTACCTCCAATAAGGTATTCTCACAACCGGAGATACTGAACGTTCTGTCGACATGTCTTTCTTGCAAAGGCTGTAAATCAGAGTGTCCTTCTAATGTGGACATGGCCCGCTATAAAGCCGAATACCTTCAGCACCATTATGATGAAACTGGAGTACCTCTACCCGTTAGACTAATCTCTGATCTAAGCCGGATTCAAAAAGTAGGTATGATAGTACCACGAGTCTATAACTCCCTTATAGGGTCATCTTTATTCGGCGGTATCATCAGAAAAATAATGGGGTTTGACAAACGACGAGCTATCCCTGGCATTTACAAATATTCTCTGCGCAAGTGGCTCAGAAAAAATTCCTCTGAAAAAAAATACAGTTATAAAGTTTATCTGTTTACTGATGAGTTTACCAACTATATGGATGTTGAAATAGGTATTGCCTTCATAAAGCTTATGCGTAAACTCGGCTATGAAGTAATCATACCTGACCATACAGACAGTGGCCGTGTGGACATATCAAAAGGTCTATTGAAAAAAGCAAAATCTCTGGCTAACCAAAATGTCATAAAACTTAAGGACATAATCTCTGATGAAAGTCCATTAGTCGGACTTGAGCCATCATGTATATTGTCTTTTCGAGACGAATATCCTGATCTCGTAGATCCGGCACTGAAAGCAGAAGCTCAGAGACTAAGTAAACATACCCTGTTATTTGATGAATTTATCACACGGGAATATAAACGAGGACATATAATATCCGACCAATTCAGTGATAAAGAACTAAACATTAAACTTCACGGCCATTGTCATCAGAAAGCGCTTATATCAATACTTCCATGCAAAGAAATGCTTTCAATTCCCGCAAATTATAAAGTAGAGGTCATACCATCCGGTTGTTGCGGTATGGCAGGTGCGTTCGGTTATGACCAAAACAATTATAAACTCTCAATGGCAATCGGTGAACAGGTTTTATTTCCGGCTGTGCGCCAGTCAGATTTATCTACAGTCATTGCTGCTCCGGGAACAAGTTGCCGACAACAGATACTTGACGGGACAGGCCGAAAAGCGCTACATCCTGTACAGATCTTACTTAATGCAATAAAATAAAGTATTTATGAATACAAAAAGAAACATGCCCTTTTCGCCTCTGGAAATAAGATTGGCTAAAATCAAAAAAGTTACTGAAGCTTAAAAATCAGATTGAATTACTACCGGAGCGAAACACGGAAGTTTATGATGGTATCAACGGACAAGACTATTAATCCCACAAATATGATACGCGTCTCGAAACGTATCTGTGAGAAAGAGATAATAGTACTGACTTTCCACCCCAAGATAAAGATAGTGCGCGTACGTGAGTATGATTATACCTAAGTTACTCACGACATTACGGCGATGGTAAGATTGTGTGACACGGTAGATGACATGGCTATCATGGGCGGCGATGAAGGCGATGATGCCAGAGTTCAGCAGTCAGCACCAGCAAGTACGAGATTTTGGATAATAAAGCTTAGGTTACAGATATTTATATTTCTGATTTTATACTTTTCTTTTTTCTGTTACGTTTATTTATATGAATAATCTTACTCTTCTCATAGTACTCGGTCTGACAGCTGCCGTAGCCGGTTTTCTGTATCTCTGGAGTTGAACAGACTGGCGTAGTAACGACCGTGCCGACCTCGACCTCTACGACAGTGAGGGCGACCATATCTATTACGACATAACCCGTATCCGTCTCAGACATGACAGGAATAATGAAATTTCGGACGGGGAAATGGAATAAACATATTTTTTACAGAAAACTAACTTTTTTATTATCGTAGAAATAATTACCGCTTATCATTATGTGTGGCATAGTAGGATATATAGGTCCACGTCAGGCCTACGAGATACTTATAAAGGGACTTCACCGGCTCGAATACCGGGGTTATGACAGTGCCGGAGTGGCCGTGGAGAATGAAGACGGCCGTCTTGAGGTGTACAA
>JAAVDM010000059.1 GCA_014801815.1 Bacteroides sp.
AGGAATTTGATATATTCCGCCATTGTAGGCGAGGCGATTGCTTTCCACGCTTCTTCGATAATCAGTGCCTTACGTCCTTTCTTGATTCGCATCTTCTGTAAGAAGACATCCATAATTATCAGTACGACAATAGGGAAAAGAACGGGGTCGTCCTTAATCTTGTCAATCTCGAAGACGATGAAACGCTCATCGAACAGGTTGGTATCGAGGTCTGAATTGAGGGTCATCTCCAGCTCACCGCCACGATAGAACTGCTTGAGAATTGCCGCGAAGTCGCGTATGTCGAAATGCACCTTTTCAAGAGAGGTTATCTGCGGAATACGCTCCAAAGCAAATTCATAGTAGCTGTTGAAAGACAGTTCAGAGACTTTGAGACGCCGTTTCTGGTCCTCGATGTGGTCTATCTGTTTGTCAATCTTTATCAGCATGGAATTTTCGTGCAGCTCCTTCTTGTAGCGTTCCAGCATGACGGCTGCTTTCTCCTTCTCCGCCTCGGTCGCTGCCGCGTCAGTGAGCATGGCCCGGAATGTCCGGCACTGTCGGAGTATCTTGTACCTGCGTTCCTCTGCCGGTATGATGAGTGCGTGGCTCTCGATTTTCGGAGGCTCGCGGTTTATCTGTTCCTCGATGTCCTCCATATCCTGAGCATACTGGTCGTAATCATCTTCCATCTTGGCGTCCACAAGCAGTTTGCGGCGTAGTCCCTCACGTTCATCGTCTGTGAATTTGTCAAATGGATGGAAATACGCCTCGTAGTATTCCACGATGGTCTGGTTCACGAGCATATCCTCAATCTTTGAGGGGGCTTCGTTACCTTTGAAGATCAGAAATATCAGGGATTTAAGGAAGTTCTTTTTTTCTCCGAAATTAAGGTCATATTCCTCTTTAGTCACCTTAAATGGGTTCATCGAGATTGGCTTTTCCTTGGAGTATGAGATGTATGTGCCTCCAAAATAGCCGCAGATACCTTCGTAAGAGTCGCCGGTATCGACCATAACAACGTCAGTATTCTGTTCAAGCAACTGACGCACAACGCTGTTCATGTGGAACGATTTACCACTTCCGGACGGACCAATGCAGAAGAAATTTGCGTTGTCTGTCATCTTCACCTTACCCTCTTTTCCAGTGATGTCGATGCACACCGGGAGACCCTGACGGTCGGTGTAGAATGTAGTCAGCGGAGTGTCCTCACACCCTTTCAGATGTTCCTTGAAGAATAGGCAAAGGGCGGCGTCTGACAACGTGAGGAAAAGATCGTAGTCGGGATTGATGCCGTATGCGTTGCCGGGGAAGGAGTTTACGAAAAGTTCAAGCTGGTTGTATGCGGTGCGCGACGGCATTATGCCGCACTCATACAGCTTTGTCTCCAGAAAAGATGTGACAGGTGTCACCTTGTCGGGGGGACAGCTCACTATGATATTGAAGCTGGTGTTTACCAGAAGGGAGGAATCGACGGCAAGTATATTCAGGACTTCCTCGATGTCTGCCTTGGCTATCTTGTTCGATGGGTCGGGCATCGAGCCGTGGCGCTTTGCCTTCCCCTGAAGTTTGCGGAGAAGTTTCCGCTGTCCCGGAATCTGCACCACCTGATTGTAGACCACGCAATCGGCGTGGGGCACTTCGGCCAGGAATGAAAACAGGTCGGTCGCTATCGGATAGCCGTTGACACTCATTTCGGTGAACGGCTTTATTACGGAAGGGAGGTTTATCTCGTCAATATCCACAAGTGGATAAGAGCGGATTATCCTGTTTCCGGTGCGCAGGTATTCATCGGAGGAGCGGAAGTTGCTCATCGAGAAGGGGCCGTGACGAAACTGAAACGCCATGAAGCGGTGTATGTATTCGTTCACCTCCGGTTTGGTAAGTTTCCGGTGCCTGATGTTTTTCTCTGTGAGAATATCGTCTACCTTTGAGACCTTTGAATGGAAGTCGAGCCACTTCTTGGGGTCATACTGGACGAACTGGCCTCTCTGCGCCTCCTGTGTTATTATAAGGTAGGTGGTGATTTCGGTGAACTCCCTCCCGTCGAAATACCGGAAGTAGCTTTGAGTCAGGAACTCGGCTGATTCGGGAACTTCCCGGTGGTATTTCTGACGGCAGAAAATGTCCTGCTTCTGGAGGGCATATCCCTCGCCGAGTGTCTGGACTATATTGGCCAGCACGTCCTGAAAGAGCAGGTACTGCTCCGAGTCGGTGCATAGACGTAGCACCGGGTTTGTCATCTCGAATATTACGGAGGGGGCGCCCTTAGAGTCGAACAGCACGACATTGCCGTCTGTCTCCTCCAGCTGTGCGAAGATGCCGTCAAATATTTTCTTATGCGGTTTTGCCATGTGTCAGCGTTTGAACAGGTTGTGATAGATGTAGATTCCACGGTTGCGTCGCTTGTTGTGAAGTCCGCCGCGCTGCTTGACATATATTGTCACCAGACCGATGGCCGCCATTACAAGCATGGCGATAAACCCGGCGAGCTTCCCTAACGCGATGGAGAATACTATGAAGCCGACGAAGGACACTCCTATGGCCGCTGCCGCGAGTGTCAGGAAACGTCCCCTTATTCCCATGAACTCCAGAGGTTTCTGTAACCCTTTGAAAACCGGATAGCCGTCGTTGTATATCGCCATGACTGTACTGGTTTTGCTGCGTCAGTTGAAGAATAGCGGTAGAGCCTCGGACAGAGCGATGAAGGCGATGCAGCCACCGATAGTGAGCATAATGGTCTTCTTGACATCCTGATCACCGTTCTGCATCTTGAAGTAGACGTTAAATGCTCCTACCAAGACAATTACGGCGGCGATGGCCTTCATGAGATTGGATACGGGGGTCTGATATGAGCTGACCTCCTGAGTGGCTTTGGTAAAACCTGCGGCGCCTTTGCTGGCGGCCATTGCGTCGCCGGCGGCGACTGTGATTGCGGCTGCCGCAAGGAGTCCCTTGCGGACGGGTGCCGAGTTGCGTAGGCGTGCGACTGCACGCAGACATTTTGTTTTAATCTTCTGCATATGCGTTTGATCTCTTGTTGGAATTGAAAAAATCGGGCTGTAAAGGCAATGCAGGGCGTTAAAGGCAACTTCGGGCGATAAAGTCAAACGTCGTTCAGTAAAGGAATTTTTTAGTAATGAATGTTTCTGTTCAATAGATTATGTCAGGCGGCTTTCTCACATTTGGCTACGATGGCACCGAGACCTTCAAGCTCGGCGTCTTCGGTGTTGGGAAGGTTCTGTACCTGCGCCACAAGTTTCTCCACGGGTAGTCCGTTTGTCATGAGCGGTCGTCTGACTTTTGGAGCTTCAGCCGTCTTTGGTGCGTTGGGCTTTGGGGCCTTCATGTCACGTGTTATCTCGGTTGTCCTGAAACCGGCGGCCTCTTCCGTGATGTCGATTTCTGTCTCCTCGTTCTCCTTGGCGTTTTCAGCCGATGCAGGTTTTATCAGTAAATCCATCGCGATGGCCACGGCATAATATATAAAGAGCAGGACTACAAGGACGAGGAATATATCTCCGAATACCATATTGTCATATTACTTGTGTTATAAACTCCGGCTCCGTTTCTATGTATGGTCGGAAGTCAAGGCCGAGCCTTATGCCGTTTGACTCCCTCACCGGGCTTCGCTTCAGTTCCGCTGTGTAGAATACCACGTTGCTTCCCTGAACCACCGTGTAACCGGCTTTCTTCAGGCGATGCTTCAGATTGATGCGGTGGACGTTGCTCACCACTTTCATATTCGATATGGGCGGCAGTCCGAAGCAGATGCGGCGTCTCTCCCGTTGAATAAGCTCAGTCCTGCGGCGTGAGATCAGTCGGGAGGCATCCTCTCGGTTGCGCTCCAGCCCCAGTTCCGCCACTATCCTCTGCACGGTGCGTTTGGATACGTTGGCAAGACGGGCGAGTTCGGGATATGATTTCTCCTCATAGTTCTCGATGATGATGCGGACTGCATCGGAACGGTTCTGAAGAGTGTTCTTTTCAAGCCCCAGTTCCCTCGCCTTTACCGCAACACAGCGTCGGCATATTCCGAGGGATTCCGCTATGGAGGCATTGCTTTCATCGGGGAAGCGTTCTTTGAGGAAACAGATCATTTCCTCCGTCCAGTGAATCTTGCTCATAATTTATCATGTTTGTGGTGTGTCAAGCAGGGACCGGTTGCATTTCCTGTATTGCCGGAGCCTCGGTAGATAGCGGTTGATGAATGTGCGGACAATCGCGTTCACTATGTCGGAACGGCACTTACGGTCGAAGTCGCAGTCGTCGAGGGAGTCGGCAAGGTCGCGGTCGAGCTTGCATATCATCCTGTCGTCCTTTCTCTCCCGGAAAGCATAAAGGGCGAGGTTCTTCTGGAACTGCACCCAGTCGTCATCATCTGCCGACGGCGCATTGCCGGGTGTGTCTATCGGAGCCTGGTCCCCTGTCTCCGGCGGAATGTCGGGCGGAGCGAGATTGCTCAGTCCGCCGAGAAGCCCGTTGATGTCGGGGTACTTTGATTCTGTTTTCATCGTTCTGGTTTTTTGGTTGCAACTAATTCTTCATATATCGCATCAAAAGCAGGGGTGACAAGAAGCATCTGCTCGTCCATCTCGGACATGGTGCTGAACCGTTCCATCTTTTTGCGTCTTGTCACATAGGGCGTGACGGTGACTAACTTTGAAAATTGCAGTTCGGCTTCCTCCCACCTCTCTTTTTCCTCGGCTGTCCCGGCACCGATTACATGGAAGTTGGGAATCAGGAAATGGCGTGCTGTCATTTCGGGACCGATTTTTTTACGCAGGGTCACTATCAATGCTACGGTTTCCGCTGTGGGAGGTATGTTCAGTTCATCGTAGTGAAAAGGAGTGATCACATAGTCCGAGTTCACAAACAGGGCGACAAGTCCCTGGTCGGTGAGACTGCCTACCGAGTCGAACAGCACAAAGTCAAAATGCGTGCTGCCACGTATATTCTCTATAAGGGAAAGGAGTGCGGGCTCGCTGCTCAGTCTGAACGAATATACGGCATACGGTACCGGGCACCCGGCATATACCTCCATGTCGGAGGCCCGTTTCTTTGCGATGGACTGCTGTGGGTCAGTGTCGAATATCGCCACGCTATGCCCCTTGCCGGTAAGATAGGTGGCGAACATGGCGCAGAGGGTGGATTTGCCGACGCCTCCTTTCTGATTGGCGAATGTTATTATCCCGGTATCGTTCATCTTTCCTTTTAGTTTTTTCCGATGGCAAAATTATCACCGGGTGATTGCTAAATTTGAAATTCCGAACATTTTTCATTATCTGATAATCAAACTTTCGCATAATTTCTTAATGATATGGTCTGAAACCACGGTTACATGCACACTGTGTCACCGGATAGATATTGCAGGGCTATCTCTTTAGATTGCTTTCATCGTCTATTCGGTCGTAGTCACCTCTGTAGCCAACTTCCCATTCCCTGTTCTCGCCGCGTCCGGCTCCGGCATCCCTCAATGGACGGATAGACTTAGGCTTAATTGCGGATGCTCTGTCATTCTTACGCTTATATCTGTTTCTGTCATAAACAAGTCGTGACGTGTCGAATCCCTCGGCATTCAGGTTTATCATAACATGGCTGCGGAAGTCAACGGCATACAGGTTGCCGTCGATGTCGGTTATCCTGAAGCCTGCATTCCTGAACGTCTGCCTCGGAATATACCCGTTGTCGGGATTTGAGCTGAAGATGTCCTGAAGGTCTGATAGTCTGTTGTGGTATGTGTTTGTCTTGACAGGCGACAGGCTCACGACGCCGGGTGTTGGTATCTTTCCGATACAGCACAGAAAATCCCTTTCTGCCACAGTGGTCGGATGGAAGGATTCAACCCATGAAATACGGTTATTGCGCTTCAATGTCTCCCACATATGTGATTTAAGTGGTCTGGAGTCTCCGGCACGGTGTATCTCGCCGGCTTTGACGTAAGCCTTGAACTGACGCGACAGTATGGCGTTGAGCTGCCCGATGTTCATTTTCGGATCTGATGTCAGCAGGGAGTCTATGAGTGCATCGATACGTGAAAACCGTTCATCGGGCGTGGCGAAGTCAAGTAGCTCCTTTATCGGAAGGATCTTCCCTCCGTTCATCACCGATTTGGTATTGTGGTCGATTATCATGTAGCCGTATGGTGAGTCACTGCGTCCGAAGAAAACGAGGTCTATGCCGAATTTGCGCTTCATGTCGGTGGCAAGCTCGCCACGGTCTGCCGAAGTGTCCCTGTATTTTTTCAGGATAGCCCTGAGCTGACGGCGCCGTTGCTTGTCAAAGGTGCGTTCCTGATATTTTCCGGCAATCTCGGCCAGAGGCACTTTCTTCAGCACAGTGCCCCCTTTCTTTATCGACACGGTTCCGTCTTTCTCGTAGCACTCGTAACCCATCGAGTTCATCAGTGCCTTGAACTGCGCAAGGGAGGTGAACCTGTAGGAACATGCTTCCTTGAAGTCGAGTTCCGCCTGTTTGCTGCGGTCGTTTCCAAGCAGCCGGTCTATGACCTGCTGTGAGCGTACCCTCTCGTGGTTGTGGTCTATCTTCCTCCCGTCAGGTGCCACTCTCGACGTCACTATATGTATATGTGTGTTGGCAGTGTCGGTGTGCGCATATATGAGCATGGGCTGTCCCGGCTCTCCGTAACCCATCTCCCTCATATATTCATGCGCGAAGTCGAGCAGTTCCTCTTCCGTCTTCTCATGCCCCTTGCATGATATGGCGACATGAAACTGAGCTTTCTTTATCCTCTTGTTCCTCATGGAGTATTTCTGAAGATACTCCGTGAGGTCGGCGGCGGTCGGTCGGGAAATCTTTTCCACCGGCCCGAAATTCTTTATCTCCAGAAGGTGCGCCACTCCTTTTGATACCTTATGCTCGTTGTATCCTACAGCGTGGAATGACGTGCTCGATGGAAGTATTGTCGCTATCATCTGATTATCGTGCTATCTTATGGTCTTACTGTCTGATGCTGAAATATTCTCTGTGTCCGATATTGCCGATGGCAGATATTGTGACGGTCCCTCTATGTTGTCATGCAGGTATGAGGCAACTCGGTTATGCCTAAATCTGATTATCTCCATACCTTATGATATGATTACATGGGTATGTGACTATAAGCTGATATTATTGTCTGGTTATATGATGCGCATACCGTCCCTTATTATCTTGTCGAGTGCATCCCTTTGTACGGTCTGCATATCACCCAATACTCTCTTTATCTCGTTTATTGATGGAAGTACCACGTCATTATAATATCTCCCGGTGAGCAGTCCCGCCACTGCCAGCTCATTCGCTCGCTTCATCGCCTGATTGAGATTGCTCCCGGCCCATGCAAGTTCATCACTCAGTTTCCGGCTCAGCTCTGCCATATTCTCCACGGCTTCCATCTTTCCTTTGGCGTCGGTGCCGGAAAACTCCCTGAGTGCGGATCTGATGTAGCAGCTAACACTACCGAAGTCCGCCGCCTTTGTGCGCAGTGCCGCCAGTTCTTCATCGGTCAGCAGGATTTCTATTCTGTTGGTTCTTCGTTGCATACGATACGGTGGTTATCTGTGATTTCAAATCGGCGAGTTCCGAGCTGATTTGCCCCGGATGTCAAGACGGCAAGTTACTTTTCCATCGGTAAAACGCAGTTTTATCCGGGGAAAAGTACAACTTGCTTATCAAAACATGTAAGCCCCGGCTTCATCCGTTTTCCCTGCCGTTACGCGAAGTTACCGGCTGTCGCTCGATGCTAAAGAAATTCCGAACATAATAATTATGTGTGTTCCTCACATATTGCGGTATTCCCTGCATCAGAGGCTGCGATAACCTGATATTCCGGTCTAACCGTATCATCTTGTCCTCATATTCTCCTTACCTCATTATGTGATACTCCTGTCATCGGTATAAAATAATATGATTATCGGATAGTACAATAGTCTGATAATACGGATATTTCTTAATAAAATAATGCCTTAAAAACTTGCATATTTCACTGATTTTTAGTATATTTACATACTGAGAGCACCATATTCAGCGATAATCCGATATTGTGACTGCACGATGTCGGGAGTATATGAACATCTTAATATCTGTTGCTATGTTTTATCTTCTTCTGGCTATATATATGTTGCTTGTCGTGATAGTGCTTTGTATCCTTCTTCGCATTGTCAGATGGTTGCTTCGTATGATGTTCCGATTATCGTATGTATTGATATGGCGATTATTCAAGTTAGCGGTATCTATGATTGTCGGATTATGGCATATCGTGATGAACTGATATAGTGTTTATCCAAAATCTCTGCTTCCGGATTGACTGAAGGGAGAATGAGGATATGGCTGTGGTTAAGATGGTCGGTTTATTCCCTGCTGTCGGATTTGTCGGGAGGCTGGCGGTTATGACGGTTCCGGATATGAAATAGCGGTCTTATACGCCACTGTCTCCGTCGCTTTTCCAGCCACTTTCACCGACACCTGTGCCGACAGTGTTTCCGCCACTGCTCGGGACACCTCTGGGGACACTTCTTCCGACACCTTTGGGGACACTTTTGGGGACACCTTTTTCATATTTCCCGATGCTAAGAATTAAGAAGTTACCCCAAGCCCGACGGTAGAAGTGTCCGATATTTCGGACACCTTTGCCGTCACTGATACCGCCACTTTTTCGCCACCTTTTTCAGACAAAGAGAGACATATCTTCCCACGCTCTTTCCGGAACTTCGGAATGACTGAAAGATTGCCTGATTTCCCTCCCCAAAATGTGACCCCACTTTCCCCATTCAAACTGCTCAACAAGAGCATTTCACGGGAAAATCCCTATTTTGACTGTGTTAAAAATTGTGTAAATGGCATTTATTTGATTAAAAAGACTTAAATTTACAATAGAAATAAACAGATCCAAGAGAACATTGATTTGCTGACGATTTTTGAGCCTTGAATGTGGTACAATCTTGTGGTACATTCAACCTCAAACATCATTTATAAGTTATTGGCTTTTAATATGATACATCAGTAAAACGATGTCTTTGCGGATCACTGAAAATCAAGCAGTTAGATGAAACTCTGACTGCTTTTTCTTTGTAAAAACCTGTGGTTTTACCTTGAAAGTTAAACCGAGAGTTAAACCAAAACTTTGGGTCAATGCAAATAATGGGTCAATGCAAATAATAGGTTGAAATGTTAAAAAACAACGGGAGTGTAATCTTTTCATGCGCATAGCTTGGAGAGCCTGAAAAGGAAGAAGGGTATGTCCGTCACTCCGCGGAACTGGCTGCGGAAAGCCTTGACTTTGGCGTTGAAGGATTCCGCAGCGGCGTTTGTCGAGCGGTTGATAAAGAAATTGAGGATTGTGTCGTAGTGGTTGCGGAACGTCTCGGTGACCGTGCGGAACTGCCCGCCGTCCATGCGGTCAACCTTGTCATACCAACGCGCCAGATTCAGCCGCGCGACATCCTTGTCCACTTTTTGATTGAAAATATCGGTCAGCTCCATAGCCAGGTCGTACGCTTTCTTCAGTTCGGGATAGAACTCGAAAAT
>JAAVDM010000060.1 GCA_014801815.1 Bacteroides sp.
AGCAGCTCGTAGCAGATTTCTTTGGCACACACGCGGTCCCGTCGATAGCCTCCTAACACGCCTTGCGGCTCCATGTGCCAGGCGTCGATGTAAGTGCGCCGTGCGGTGATGTCACGCGATTCCCAGTCATGAGGAAGCTCCATGTCCAGAAAGGCATCAATCTCATCAAAAAGAGGATCGTTAAGGTCGTAATTATGTGCGTCGGATATTCGCTTGGCTTCAGCCTCCATTTCGTGTGAAAGATACAGTTTTACTGCACCTGTGCGGTATAGCTCTACAGCCTCCGCCCACAGCTGGTCGCGGTAGACGGTAAGATAGTCACGCACCGAAATATCGCAGGTACGTAAGTCCGGCGACACGTCAATAACCGGGAAGCGACGTGCCCCGGTAAGTCCACGTAGCGGCAGCCTCTCGTTAGTTGTGGCACTGAAAACACAGCTACGCGGTGACACTGTCTCGTTACGCTCGTAAGCAGCGCGGAAGGTATCGGTCTGCGATGTCAAAAAGCACTTGATTGACTCTACGTCCTGACGCTTTACGCCGGCCAGCTCAGCCAGCTCTACAAGTACCTTACCGCGTATCAGCGCCATTGTGTCTTTGCTGCGCAGATCCATTACCGAGTCGGTAAACCATGCACCGCCCATGATGCGGAACAGCGACGACTTGCCGCACCCTTCGGGGCCGCACAGTGTAAGGCATATATCATACTGTATACCGCGCGGATCATCGTTATATACCCTTGCCACAGCGGCGCAGAAATGAGTCTTTGTAAGTGTCCTGTTTAGCTCCGTATCCTCAGCCCCTATTACGTCTATTATTACTCTTTCGAGTCTTGACACGCCGTCCCATTCCAGCGAGTCGAAATACTCGCGGACAGGATGGTAGGAGTTGTGTGCAAGAGCCTGTAGCAGTCCCTTGCGTATCTTGTTTTCCGATGTTATCCCGTACTTTTTTTCAATCCACGCACACAGCCCCGCGTCGTCGTTGTCGGTCCAGCCTCCCGGGTCGCGCTGCCAGGGTAAATCCCCTCTAATATCCACACAGCGTTCAAAGGTGTTTTTCCGGATTTTGCCTTTTAGGTCCGGATCATTAAGTAATATAATTGTGACGTTGTTTATAGTGCTGCGTGTCTCACCTTTGGAGCCTGTGTCAAGTTCCGCCTCCCAGTTACTCCCGTCATCTGTCACAGTGTCCGCCGTCTCCTCCGGTGCCTCTGTCCCGTCGAAGTTGTATGTCTCAAAAGTCTTACTACGCTCTCTGATAAGCCGCAGCTTAACGTCTTTATCTTTTAGTGCGTGTTGCTCCATAGCCCGGAACGACGGGAGCCTTTGCGGGGTAGTTCTGTTACGCTCGATGTCGTCGTCTGTATCGAGATCACCGAATAGCCATACCCTTGTAAGGTCAAAAGCGTTAAGGCATCGGCCTGCCAGCGGGTCGGAGGCATGGTTGGAGTACATCCATTTGCCGCCGTGAGTGACTGGGCCTCCGGTGTCGTATATGGCTACGCCGTTTGCCGAGTCGGCGCCGATGAGCGACCACCGTCCGGGGTATCCTTGTCGGTAATGGTCGGCCATGTACTCAGTGATGACTCTCTCGACGGGCCATTCGCGACACCATGCGCCGACAACATCGGTGCGCAGTGTCGGGTCACTGAGCGGTCTGCCTGCCGTGCCGCCGGTACGGGGCAGCCTCGGTGCCGCACGCCCTCCTGGGCGTACCGGCGCTTCCGGCTCGGGCCATGTCGAGACGTCGTGCCAGTCGTCATAGCCGGCCAGCACCGTGTCGGCGCTTAGCGGCTCTCCGTCGGCAAGATGTGTCACCCATTCGGCATCGGCGCAGCATGATCCCCAGAACATGAGGCGCGCTACCTCGAACGTCGAGACGTCGATACCCTCGAAGCCTATGTGCTCGGCCACACGCCGCGCAATGGCGCCGTATTCCTCGGCCGTCACATCACGGTCAAAAGGTATGACAATGCGGTAGCGGGGCTTCTTAGGCTGATGCTTGCGTGTGGAGTGCATCAGCATGGCCGTGCCTGGGAGGGCACTGCAGGCACGTTCCCAGAGGTCGGCCGGTGCATTGTCGTAGTCGAGCGACATACCCGAACGGCTCACTACTGCAGCGTTTGTACGGCGGCTCTGTCCGTTAATCTTGCGTAGTGTGCCGAGCACGTAGCCGCCCACGTCCTTGAGCTGCGTCTGTGTCGGTGCGGCAAGCAGCATGTAATCCTTCAGCCGTTCGGTTCCGCGTCTCTCGGTGAGCGCTGTGCGGGCAAACTCGCTCCACGTCATCTCTGTATCGGTCCACGACTTCGACAGCCGGGACTCGGCGACGGCTATCCTGATTCTTATCTCGTTACTCATAGACAGTCAGTTTGTGCCATGCCGGAGGCATAGTTGTTGATGAGTAACTTTACCGGTCTCTCGTGACTGGACACAGCTCCGCCATGTCCCTGTCTGCTTACATCTTGGTTTGGCATAATGTTGGATGTTTACATAAGGGTATAAAAAGGGCCGTCGGGCCTCTCTGTAGTCGCCAAACCACCACATATACTCATCGTATATATGTCAACAGAGACCCGACGGCTGATGTCGTCAGGTACAATGAGTATTTCCCTCCGCCCTTAGGCTTTCGGGATATGTCAGTGGTTTGGCAACCGCGAAGTTAGCACATCTCACCATACCTTGCAAATTTTGTGTCCGATAAAATTACTCTTTTGATAAAAAAGGGTCGGCGGCCCTCACGGGCAACAGGCCCGGGAACATATTATTTATATTAAATGAAAATAAGGGTATTTTTACATGTCATAGTAATCTTCTTCAGTTTCGGAGGCGATGTCGGAGAAGTCGTAAGAGTCGAACGACTCGGTGCCTCCTCCGGAACCTCCCATGCGCGGCCCGTCGGCCACCTTCATCACGGCATTCAGTCCGCACGATACACCTTTGTTGACCTTGGTGGCGAAGGCAAAGAAGTTGGCATCGATCATCGCCCAGATACCGCTGTAGACTTCCGAATCGTCTGTGAGGTCATTCTTTGCGAGGTCGAAAATCTCCGGCCTGCGTTTGGAGCTCATCGACAGGGCGAAGTGTCCGGCGAAGCCTTCGTACTCTGCATAGTTGCCCGTATCGCCGTCTTTAATGCAGCGGTTCCATGTGTCAGGCAGACGGCCTCCCCACTTGTCGCTCAGGCCTTCCTGCTTTGCGGCTTCGAGTGCGGCCGCGATAGCATTAAGTGTGGTTTTTTCAGTTTTCGGTATCAGTGCTACGGCTTCGTAGCGTGCCTTGTCATCTGCTGCGCGATCGTCGAATTTGCGTGGCTTGAGAAGATGTACAAAGGCCAGACGGACGGGACCGAACTTAACCGATGTCTGTGTCTGTACAGCTTGCTTACAGGCGAGCTGCCTGCGGAATATTTTTCCCATTGTTGTTGCTTTTAGAAGTTATTGAATAAGGTCTGTGAGGTCGCGGAAATCGTACTCGTTGAATCCGTCTCGCCGCTGGCGGCTGTCGAGAGTGGTGTAGGCCCTGCAGTCTGTTTTCGCCATGCAGAACCGGCACCAGTCACCGGCCTGTCTTTCGCCCTCGCCGCGCCATGCCCGGAGCGCGCGGGGTCTGAGTGTCTCGCCTGCCCAGAGCAGCAGCTCGCGGCGGCTGAGGGTGTAGGTGGAGATGTTGAGGCGTCGCGGCTGTACGATGTGCATTGATACCGTCCTGACGTCATAGTGCAGCGGCATGACACCGAGTGCGCCGAGTCCGTAGAGCATGAGCTGCGGGTTGAGCGGAGCCTCGACCTTGACTCCCCGGCCGTATTTCAGGTCCACGATGTCGAGCCGTCCGTCCGACAGTATCACGCAGTCTCCGGTACCATAAGATTCCGGTACCCACTCCCGCAGGTCGAGAGGTTGTTCCACCAGCACGCGGCAGCCTCCGCCCGCCCGCCTGGCTCTTGCCACCAGGCCCTCTATGTAGCCGGTGTACATACCCGTGTATGCCCACATCGTCGAGGAGCCGTATTTGTCCCAGTAGCGCCGGATCTCCTCCTCCTCACCCTTGGTGTCTGTGCGGGGCATGTAGCGCAGTTTCAGCGCCCGGGCGCCCATGGCATGAGCCAGTGTGCCTTCCTCGGTGTAGGCGTTCGGAGGATTGGGCAGATGTTCGGCGGCACGCACGGCCGGTGTGCAGTGCAGCCATATATGAGCCCCCGAAGGTGACAGCAGTGCGTGTCCCATCAGAAAGGCAGATCGACAATCTCCGGCGTGCCGGCTGCGTTTAGTTCCACTTTGTCACAGTAGTGGATGAAGACCATTGCCTTGTCTGCCGGCAATGCCGTAGGCTTGGCGTCAGCGCCTCCCAGCTCGGCCGCCATGCTCATCAGCAGCTTGTAGACGGCCTGCTTGCAGGCTTTCCCCTGCTGAGTCGCCGGAGCCTGCCAGTCAGCTCCCACGCAACGGGCGAAGGCACGGTCAAGAGCCTCGCGCACTTGTCTGGCTATTTCGGTCTTTGCGGTCTGTTGCTGCGGCGGTATCTCGGCCTGCTTCATCGGTTCGGCTGTCAGTTCCGGAGCTTTTGCCGGCTTCGGCGCCTCCGGCTGCCGGGAGGGCTGGGCCGGCTGCTTCATCAGCGCGTCAGTTGTTATCATACGCACCGCCAGCGGCTCTCCGCACTCCAGAGCCACTGTCACGCGGCCCGTCACGTTCACATTCAGATTAATATCCATATCGTATTTTTTTATTGTCTGTTCTTTTGTCTCTGTTTCAGGACCACGTATGTTGCGGCCTGGCTTTCTATCTCCTTCTGAGTCGGCACCCTCGTTGCGAGGCACCAGTCCGTCAGCTCACTGCGCAGGAACGTCACCCTGCCCGCAGCGTTACGGTAATGTGGGAGCACCTTGTCGGACACAAGGTGACGCACTCTGTCAGCCGATATGCCCAGCATGGCGGCGGCCTCACGGACGTTAAGCACCTCTTTGACTCCAATACTCAGCAACGCCTCTATACGCTCAAGTCTTTCCTCTATGCTCATGGCTCCGGTATTATATCAAGTTTTGCCAGCAGTGTGTCAGCCTGTCTGACGGCTTCGGCCGCTGTGTCGCTGTGCTCGGCGAGATAGCCGCCGGCAAGCAGGCCCTGCATGGCGGCCGTAGCCACACGCAGACGCAGCGAGTTTATACGTCTGACCGGACGGCTGTCACGATAGCCGCTGTTATATCCGGTCATATAGCCGCAACTAAAGCCGTATTCTATCAGCTCCTCTGGCTCCTTCAGAGCACATCTGGAGATGCACTCCCTGAGTGCTTTGTCATATATCATATCCATATAGGTCTGAAGCATGATTTTAAGTTGTCAAGTGATTTAAGTCGTATCCTCCGCAGGCAGCACCAGAAGTAGGGTCGCCCGT
This sequence comes from Bacteroides sp., assembly GCA_014801815.1. Classification (GTDB taxonomy): domain Bacteria; phylum Bacteroidota; class Bacteroidia; order Bacteroidales; family Muribaculaceae; genus Lepagella. The sequence continues at coordinate 5,397 of JAAVDM010000060.1, forward strand.
CGAAGCGCTGCACCGTAGCGCAGTAGAGGCAAAACAGGCACAGGCCCATCAGTCGAAAAGGTGATGCCGTGAGGCGTATGCTATAAACTCCGCCCTTGAGTGTACTCCCAGTTTGGTATAAGCTGCCTTGATATGGTTGCGTACCGTGTGGACAGACAGGTACAGGGTCTCGGCAATGATCTCCGTGTCACCGTCGCGGAGGTAAAGTCTCATGACCCGCTCCTCTGCCGCCGAAATCCGGGAATCGAAACGCGGCATACAGATGACACCCTCATGGGGGCACTCGCCGCGCAGTGGGCACGGAACGCGCTCGAAGTTGAACACGCCGTCGTCATCATCATGTTCGGTAGTGTCGAGCTGGGCGAAGTTGCAGCGAAGAAACCGGCGCACCCGCAGGTAATTGTAGTAAGACACGTTGCGGCTGCTCTTAGCGTAGCACTCGTTGAGCGCCTTCAGCGCTTCCGGATAATAGGTCTCTATCCGTGTGAGCATCTCGTCGATAAGCTCGCGGCTCTTCTCGGTGACTTCCTCACTCTTACCGTCTGTCATGACATACAGCCGGTCATCACAGATGTAAAACTCCCTTTTCATGACTCAAAAAGTTTGTCCGGAGCGATACCGGTCAACTCCGAAAGTATGAGGTAGTGTGAGTGCTTCTGTGGCTTTGAGCGGCCGGCTATCCAATTCTCTACAGTTTTCCTCGCGACATCGCACCTCTTACAAACCTCTTCGATGAAGTTCTTTTTCGGGTAAGTCGGGATACTTTCGTAATAGTCTGTGAAAGTCATTTCGTTTTTACCCGTTCCGGAAATGTTTGTGTTATTAATACTTTTCATTAAATTTGCGGTGGATTGGTAAATTTTCAACACAAAGGTAAGGAATTTCTTTGGAATTTAATATGAAATTCCAAAGAAATTCCAAAGAATTAACATATATTAAGATTATGGAGGAAGCTTTAATAGGAAGATTAATGACCTTAATGCGTCATTACGAATTGACTCCGAACGCTTTTGCCAAGAAATCTACTCTTGACCCTTCGCACTTTACTAAGATGTTGAAGGGGGAGTTGACTATTACAAAAAAAACTTTGGATAAAATCTGTAAAGCTTTCCCGGAACTTAATATCGACTGGCTCAAGACAGGCAAGGGTGAAATGCTAAAGACTGAGAATCCTAAAAAGCCGGAAAATGAGGATCCTTACGTTGTGCCGCTGATTCCTGTCAGCGCGTTGGCGGGCACGCTTCCCGACTTCTCGTCCTCGGTGTTCCGTGACCGTTGTGAGCGGGTACATGTGCCGGTGCCGGACTGTGACTTTGCCATTCAGATTTCCGGAGACTCGATGGCTCCGGAATACAAGCCCGGCGATTACATTGCCGTGAGCCGTATCAATGACCGTCGCTTCATCCCATACTCGACACCGCTGCTGCTCGACACAACGGAAGGCGCGGTACTCAAATGTATAGAGCCGGGTGCCTCGCCCGACTGTCTGTCGGCTGTCAGTCTCAATCCCCACTATCTGCCTTACCAGATACCCAAGGATATCATACGCGGTATCTACCGCATAAAGGCTGTGGTGCGTATCATAAAGACCTTATAAGGCTATTTTCGTGTTAGAAATTGGTACTTGTTTGATACCTTAGCACATACAGTATATAATAACTTAAAGATAATCAAATATATATTGCAGATAAAAAGATTTGCAGCGTAAATCCTACTATAACCGTGATACGACTATTCTTGAGCACTTTGCTGTTGCTATGCTGCCGCGTGGCAGTATTTGCCGATTCCTACACCGACTATATAGACACCTATGGCGATATGGCTGTCGAACAGCAGTGCGCCTACGGCATACCGGCTTCCATCACTCTTGCACAGGGGCTGCTGGAGAGTGCCGCAGGACGCTCTACCCTTGCCCGTGAAGGCAACAACCATTTCGGTATCAAATGCCATGCCTCGTGGAAAGGGGCTTCGATGCTGCGTGATGATGATGTGGCCGATGAGTGCTTCCGCGTCTATGACTCAGCCGGCGAGAGCTTCGAAGATCATTCGGTCTTTCTTACCGGTAAGCGTTACCGTGAACTGTTCTCACTTGAATGTACCGACTATCGTGGCTGGGCTGCCGGACTGAGCCGCTGCGGCTATGCTACGGACCCTCATTATGCTGATCGGCTTGTGACCATTATTGAGCGTTACTCGCTTTACCGTTTCGATACCGAGGCCGGACGTCTGACCGATGAGACCATAGAGTTCATACGTCAGACGCTGATAGCGTCACACCCTGTGTGCCGTTCTCGCGGTCTGCACTATGTTGTGGCTGTGCCGGGCGATACTTATTCCCAAATAGCAGCTGAGTTCAGTGTGGATGCCACTCAGCTGATGTCCTACAATGATGTTGACGCTGACGGTGAGATACGCGCATGGCAGGAAGTCTATCTCCAGCCCAAACTCGACAGCGCTCCCGATGATATCGACTCGGCTACAATCGGCACCGATGAGAATATGCACAGTCTTTCACAACGCTTCGGCATCACTCTTGCCGCCCTTCGTGCCCTTAACCCAAAAGCCAAAGACCGTCCCGGTACGCGCCTCCGTCTTCACTGACCTCACTTATACCTATGTTGAATTTAGAACTTGAAGATCGTGAATGGGAATTGAATTACATTGACCATGACCGTGAAATAGTGCGAGCTATTGTCGTAGACAACGCCGGATACTTCTACTTTGTCAGAGCTACGAGAGATGATGATTTTGGAAATATAACGATTATTGAAACATCAGGCGGTGGAGTAGAACCGAATGAAAATCTTGAGCAAGCCATAAAACGTGAACTAAAAGAAGAATTGGGTGCTGAAGTTGAGATTTTATGTAAAATTGGAGTTGTGAGTGATTACTATAATCTTATTCACCGACACAATATAAACAATTACTTCCTGTGCAAAGCCATTTCGTTTGGAGAACGACATCTTATGGAGGATGAACAGAATGAGTTTCATTTGACCACACTCCGACTCACTCCTCAGGAAGCGCTTGATGAGTACAAGAGGTGTTGCGAATCACCTCTCGGCAGACTTTTGGCAAATAGGGAGTTACCGGTACTTATGCTGGCAATTGAGATTTTATGTAGCTCTTAAAATTTCAAGCAAAAGTTCGACACCCGGACTCAGAATTTCTATGTATATAGGATACCAAGTTCGGCCAATGTGAGGTATATGGATTTGTGCTGCCTGTCAGCAAGTTCAATCTTATCAGGAATGTGATTTCTGCTTTTGACACTGACAGTCATCCGTATCTGCACGTACACAGGTTTCTCTTGCTGCTAAAGTGTATATTTATTTAGCTGCCTTCAATTCTTGTGGTATAATTGGAAAAATATTATAATTTTGCAGGTAATTATGAAACGGTGTGTCCTGTTATTGTTACCATTACTTTATTTTGTCTTGTGGCTAATTGCTACAGGGTGCGGAGGCGGTGTGCGACATGACAGACGTCTGATAGATATAGAACTTCTCAGCGAGCAGTATAGTGATTCGTTGGCGGCGGCAGCGGTGAGCAGTCTGGAGCAGATAGACCGCTCCACGCTGAGCGAATCTGACCGACGTTATTACGATTTCCTGCGTGTCAAGACGGCCGACAAATCCTATATCCCACACACCTCGGACAGTCTCATACTGAGTGTGATTGAGTATGCGGCTTCCCACCGCCGGGAACTAAGCTATGCCGAGGCGCTGTATTACGGCGGCCGTGTGTACAGCGATATAGGTGACTACCCTACAGCTTTGCGCTATTTCCAGCAGGCTCTCGATGAGCTGCCGGAGAGCAGTGACAGGAGGAATCTCGAATTTAAGGCCAATCTTCTGAGTCAGACTGGGGCTTTACTGGACAGACTCAGACTGTACGGCCGTTCTATTTCCTATATTGAGAAGAGTCTGACGATAGATTCCCTTCTTAATGACTCAGTAGGGATGATGTATGACTTCGCTCTAACTGGAGCAATTTATATACGTGCCAAGAATTATAATGCAGCTGAGATTAATGTCAGGAAAGCTTATGATATATCTGAAAAACTGTCTCATGAAACCCGTTATACCTATCTGGCCCAGCTTGGGGCAATTAAGTATTATGAGGGTAAACCTGATTCAGCACTG
>JAAVDM010000061.1 GCA_014801815.1 Bacteroides sp.
ACCTGATTGTATTAAAAAGTGTTAAAAGATTCAATTGAGATTCATTTAATGAGATTCAAGGAGGTGTAGGGACTATAAAATCAGGAAAATGTAGGGACTAACGTAGGGACTATGCCCATTTTTGAGATTAAAGAAAAACACTAAGTATCTGATTTATTGATACTTAGCGTTTTGCGAGGTGGTGCCACCAGGAATCGAACCGGGGACACAAGGATTTTCAGTCCTTTGCTCTACCAACTGAGCTATGACACCAGAGTATGTTTGTGAAGCGGTGTTGTTTCCCGTTTGCGAGTGCAAAGTTAGGAATAGTTTTTGGATTGTGCAAGGGTTTTGGTGACTTTTTTAAGATATTTTTTATTTAGAAGAAGGTATGGGGTGGAAATCAGATATTTAGATGATGAGAAAATATAGTGGAACTATAGTGACGACAAACTTCGTGTGAAAATTTACTTTGTTTGGGGAAATTTTGTGGGCTTGATTTTAGGAAAGGTTGGAGGTAGTTTGATTTGTAAATATAGATTCTTATAGGGTCGAGTTCGGAAAAAATGGGTTAGTATAAGGTGTAGAAGCGTGAATGGGTTGGTAAAGGAATGGATATAAGATGATAGGATAGATATAAGATGATGTAAGGAATTGAGTGAGGGTAGGTGACGGAATGGTAAGGAGGTTAGGGATGGGAGAGGCGGCCGCGGAGGTAGGCGGTGAGGTCAGTGAGTTCGGGGAGGCGGATAAGGCGGGCGGTGAGTAGGTAGATGGTGAGGCCGGTGATGATGCTGAGGAGAAGAGTAAGGAGAGGTGAGAGGAAATGGATAAGGGTAGGTGCAAGGGTGGGTGAGTTGGAGGAAGAGGATATAGTGGAGAGTAGAGCGGGCAGTGAAGTGGAAAGGAGGGTGGGTAGTGAGGTGGAGAGGTAGTGTGTCAGGACGAGGACTGCGGCGGACATGAGGAGTGCGAGGAGGAAGGAGGGGAGGAGGTCGGTGAGCATGGAACGGAGGCGGAGGGGAGTATGGCGGCAGGTTAGCCAGAGTGTGACGGCGTAGGTAAGGACAGAGGCGATGAGTTGTCCCCACACGAGAAGAGGGACACTGTCGGCGAAGACAGTGGCAAAGATAGCAAGAATCATGAGGCTATCTTTACAGGCTTCTGCGACGACGATAGTACGGCCGTAGCCGAGAGCGAGTAGGTAGTTGGTGCAGAGAGATATGAGTACGACAAAGATACCGCGTACAGTCAGGATTTGGAAAAGGAGAATGGCAGCGTCCCATTTGTGACCGAAAAGAGTATGGAAAAGAGGAGCGCCGACCACTGTTAGTCCGAGCATAGCCGGAAAGAGTATGAAGGCAGTGAAACGATTGGCACGTGTGACGTAACGACGGAAGGCTTCGGCATCGTCCTGTACACGTGAGAGCAGAGGGACAAACGAGGCGGTGAGTATCTGCGATATGGAAGCACTGCCCATTTTACTCCATTTGTCAGCCTGTGTATAGATACCGACATCACGCATTGAGTAGAACACGCCGATGATGAAGGTGTAGATATGCTGACAGAAAGTATTTAGGGCGGAAGTTGACAGGATGCTGATACCTACACGCCACAAACTGCGCAGTGAATCCAAGTGAAAACGACCGGGCCACCAGTGTCCGGTAAGCCAAAGCCATGTACACTTGATGAGAGCCATTGACACATTCTGCCATACCATAGCCCAAGGGCCATAGCCATCAAGAGCTAACCATATACCTATGACTCCCGAACCTGTAAGAGCAAGTATATTGGCCACCGCCAGCTGACATATATCCATGCGTTTCATCAATTTATTAACCTGCACAATAGCCAAGCCGTTAATGACAAACGACAGAAACATGACCTTAGACAGCGGAATGAGCAGCATGGCTCCCCGGAAGATACGTGGAATAAGCGGTGCTCCTATCCAGAGCACCGCATATATAATCACACTAAGTACAAGATTAACCCAGAAAACCGTACTGTAATCAGCGTCGGTAGGGTCTTTTTTCTGAAGCAGAGCGGCACCGAGTCCGGAATCGGTCAGTATGGTTGCAAAAGCCTGAAACACCAGCAATGCACCTACCAGACCGAAATCCTCCTGTGACAACATATTAGCCAACACCACACCAACTACAGCATACAGTACCTGTGTGGCTACACGGTCGATAGTGTTCCACTTCAGAGTACGCGCTGTTTTGAGTTTGAGTGATGTTTCGGTCATCTGATGTCAGGACAAGAGGAAGAATATTATTCCTCGGCTATGGTGTCTATGACGTTGCTGTCAGTGGTGTTCTGGCGCAGCTGGAAGAGTTTGCCTCCACCGGCTTTCTTAACTGTAGGATCACCCTTATAATAAATCTTTGTCGATCCGATACCCTTTACATCGAGACGCTGCAGAGGCCAGCAACCGATTGTGCCGTTACCTAAAATTTTACAGCTTACAGAATTGGCACGGAGCATATCCGCTTCAATCATACCAACACCTACCATACGGTAGACAGCTTGCTCGCACGAGCCGCTGAGATTAAGTGTACCGTTACCGGTGGCCAGAGCTGCCGTTACTTTGGTAGCCCGTATATCATCTACCACTATTGAGCCGTTACCCACCTGTATGGCCTTGAATTCGGGACAGGGAGCGGGGCTGAATATGGTAAGTTTGAAATCAGATGAATTTTCAACTTCGGTAAGGAAATCGGAATATACATACACCACCGGCAGGTCTGGTGCGCCTACATCTTCAGTAGATACCTGTATACGCAAAGTGCCCTTGTTGAGTGTGAAAATGAAAGCGTCCGAAAACTGCTCGGTACTTCTGTAGGCTATATAGCCGGCTGAATCTGGCATACAGCGATATATCACATTTACGTTGTCGGTGACTTTCAGTTTGTCGAACTGACCTACCTCCAGACGATAATCATTTAGTTTTTGTGCCTGTGCTGTACCAAATACAGTCAGAGAAACAACGAGGAAAAGAAGAGCCTTCAGAGCGGTATGTAATCGTAATGAAGAAGTGTGTGTGGTGAATTTCATTGTGTGAAAGTGAGATTTGAAAAACGTGTCTCTATATGGAGACAGATAACGGCTGAGTGTAGTCCCTATTCACTGCATTGACGACAGCTCTGAGACTATAACACCTCGGAGGTGGCGGATAGTTGAAAGAAACGTTGGTTTATTTCATCAAAAATACTGAATATCTCGTCCAGAGTCTCGGCTCTGAGTAGACGTATGCGTGTCTCGCGGAAATTCGGCAGACCCTTGAACAGAGGTGAGGCGGCCAGATGACGGCGTATATGCAGGATACCGCGATATTCGTCGATACGCTCCACGCTCTCAGTGACCTGACGGCGTAGCAGCGCAAATTTATCGGCTATCGACAGAGGTTCGCGACCGGTACCGTCGAGCAGATCCCGCACGTCACGGAATATCCATGGCGCACCGAAAGCTGCACGGCCTATCATTATACCGTCTACACCGTAACGTTCAAATGCCTCGCGTGCCTGTTCGGGAGTGGTGATGTCACCGTTGCCTATGATCGGTATTTGCATACGCGGGTCATTTTTGAGTTCACCTATCAGTGTCCAGTCAGCCGAACCGGTGTACATCTGGGCACGCGTGCGTCCGTGTACCGTAAGAGCCGCTATACCGCAATCCTGCAGCATAGGGCCGAGATCAGTTATTATTTTGTTATCGGCGTCCCAACCTAGACGTGTCTTGACTGTCACCGGAATTTTTACGGCCTCAACTACACGTCGTGTTATGTCAAGCATTTTCGGAATGTCGCGCAGCATACCTGCACCTGCTCCTTTAGAAGCCACTTTCTTGACCGGACATCCGAAATTAAGGTCTATCAGGTCAGGACGGGCTTCCTCAACTATACGGGCAGCCTCCACCATAGCGTCAGCCTCGCGGCCATATATCTGTATGGCTACGGGACGTTCGCGGTCATCTATATGTAGCTTACGGGTAGTGGAGGAGATGTTGCGTATCAGTGCCTCGGCCGAGACAAACTCAGTGTAAACCATAGCGGCACCCTGTTCGCGGCAGATTAGCCGGAAGGAAGCATCGGTGACATCTTCCATTGGAGCGAGCATCACGGGACGCTCGCCGAGGTCTATATTGGCTATTTTCATTGTTCTGACATTACATTTGAGCTACTTATCTCAGCGAGAGCGAACACCGGTGCTGTGCGGTAAGCAATTCGGCTACTTCTCTCAGTTGCTCAGTTGTTACAGCCATGATGTGCTCGCGTGTATAGTCCGCATCGTGTACTTCACCGTAATAGAGCATACTCTTACCGAGGCTCATGGCACGCGATTCACGATGGTCGGTCGATACGGTCAGCTGTCCGCAGTACTGACGTTTGGCCGCCTCGAATGTACGAACCGGAAGCGGTGATTGTGCCAGCCGGTCAAGCTCGCGGTCAATAAGACGCCTACAACGCGCTACATTGGTAGGGTCACAGCCAAAATATACCAGCATCACCCCTGCGTCACTCAGCAGACTTACATTGCTGTCGACAGTATACACTAATCCCCGGCGGTCACGAAGTTCCTGATTGAGCCGAGAGTTCATACAGGGGCCACCCAGATAATTGTTAAGCAGGAAGAGTGCGAAGCGTCTCGGGTCATTACGACCGAATACTCTTGCACCGACTATAGTGTTGGCCTGATGATTATCGCCGGGACGCACTATGTCAAACGGAGCCACTTCGGGAGGTAGTTCCCGACTATGAGGTGCGGTATCAAAGTGAAGATTACCGAAATGTTTCAGTGCCAGCCGCTCTATACGTTCAGCAGAGGAGGGGTCAACACAGTAAAGCACCATATTACCCGGTGTATACCAGCGGTCTATAAAACTTCTGCAATCAGCACCTGTCAGTGCACGCACACTCTCCGGCGATCCGAGTATATTGTGTGCCAGACCTGACCCGGCATATATATTCTCGTCAAACTCATCAAAGACTGCATCGGCCGGACTATCGAGGTAACTGTGTATCTCCTCGATAACGACTTCCCGCTCACGGTCAATCTCCACTTGTGGAAAGACAGAGTTGCTTATAAGGTCAGCTATCAATTCAAAAGCTCTTTCGGTATAACCTGCCGGAGCATTGGTATAGATAAGCGTTTCTTCTTTTGAAGTGTAAGCGTTAAGTTCGCCGCCTACAGCTTCCATACGGTTGGCTATCTGATAGCTGCGTCGTGTGCGTGTGCCCTTGAATATGGTATGTTCTACGAAATGAGCCAGTCCCTGCCTATCCGGCAGTTCGTCACGGCTGCCGGCATTGACTGCCATACCGGTGTAAGTCACCTGACTGTCGCTGCGCAGACATACCACCCTCAGGCCGTTCGGCAGCGTGAATATATGATAATTATGTGACATGGATTCAGCTATGAATTTATTTCCTCGTCCGGTTCGGCGGTATGTGTAGCCGGAGAGGGGGTACAAAATTAGTTATAAAGGCTGATACGTGCAAATTGCGTGTGCCATAGAGCCGATAAAAGGTAACGCGCAGTAGTGTTAAATTTTGAGAATAGGCACCGGTGTAGTATTTTTGCAATCTAAATATAACCCGTTTTACGTTTTATATGCCAAACCTCAGTCGTTTCTCTGCGTATACCCTACTTATGTCGGTTCTGTTCGGCCTTCTTGTGTCATGCGGATACTCACCCTTGCGTGAGGGTTTACACTCCAAAGTGTCGCGTGAGGCTCTTCAGGAACTTGACGCCGCTATGTCGCAGTCTGGTCGGTACACAGCGGTCTATCAGCATATACTTGACAGTCTTGGTAGGCTCGGAGATGAAGTCTACGCATCAGGCAACATTGAACGTGCATGGCATCTGTATATGGAGACCGCAGAACGCTACCGTTCGTTTAATACTGATTCCGCTTTGCTTTACAGTATGCGTGCCGAACAGGTGGCCCGGCAACAAGGTGACAAAGCACACTGGCAACTCAGCCGCCTCATCGAGATTTCATCACTGAGCACAGCCGGTCTGTTTGCTGACGCACGTATGCTGCTTGATAGCATAGGCACACAGACCATGACACCCGAAGTCCGTATAGCCTATTGGAAGAGCGCAAGGCTTTTCTACAGCTATCAGGGAGTATACGTAGAGGGACATGAATACTACAGCTGTCAGTACCGACGTTATTGTAGAGCATATTCCGACAGCCTTATAGTCAGTCTGCCTGTCAGTGATCCGCTCAGAGTGTTCCTGATATGTGAGCGCAAGGTAAACAACGGTCAGTATGAGAGTGCAGCCAAAGAACTGTCTGCCATGCTGGCGCGTTTGCCGGAGTCAGACAATCTCTATGCTATGTTCAGTTTTCAGTTAGCTGAGGTTTATCGTCACCGTCGTGATATACCCAAATATGTGGTATGGCTCACACGGGCTGCTACCGGCGATATAAAGGCCAATGTACGTGAGGGTCTGGCACTCCCGACACTCGCCCTATTGTTATACGAAACAGGCTATCTCAACGAAGCATTCACTTACATGAACTTCGCCCTTGAGGACGCCACCCGGGGTCATGCCCGTATGCGTACTGTGGCCATAGCAAATCTTATGCCTGTTATAGATGCCGCCTACAAAGAGAAGATTTCAGCCTCACGTGATCAGCTCATTGTCTATCTGATTATGGTATGTATACTTTTTGTGATCTCTACAGTATTACTGTGGGTACTTTGGCGGCAGAAACTGGCCGCAGGTGAAAGTCGTCGCCGTCTTGCCGCACAGGCGCAGGCACAGGATACTTATATGGCTCACTTCATCGGTCTGTGTTCAGGTTATGCCGATCGTTTTGAATCGCTTGTACAGCTTGTGAACCGTAAACTCGCCGCCGGTGAAGCGTCCGAACTTCAGAAAATGATAAAAGCCGGCAAGTTTGCCGAAGAGCGTGAAGATAATTTCGACGATATGTTTGACAAGGCATTTCTGGACATCTATCCGGATTTTGTGACACGGTTCAATGCTCTGCTACGTCCCGAAGAACAAGTGAATCTGCGGCAGGGCGAACTCCTGACCACCGAATTACGTATCTATGCGCTGGTGCGTCTCGGAGTTGACGAGAGCCAGCGTATAGCCCAGATTTTGCACTGTTCGGTAAGTACCGTTTACAGCTACCGTAACAGAATGCGTAATCGAGCCATAGACCGTGACGGTTTCGAACAGGCTGTACGTGAACTTGGTCGGCGTGAAGATGACTGAGAGTGCTGCAAACGGTAAAACCGTACAAAAACCGTACTGTTACGTCCTATATCGTGTCTATATTACATTTATATTGTGTACTGTTTATTATATTGATTAATAGTATTTTAATTTAAAAAATATTTATATTTGAACAATTTTTGAACTATAAAGCTTGCAGTTAGCCTACGCAGACTATACCTTTGCACAAAAATCAGACGGAACGGTGTGTCTGTCATAGACACGACCGGCTGATATGAAGATATACAGATACTATCTGAACGATAACTACAGTCGGCCTTGTCGGTTTCTGTCCGTAAGGTTAGAAAAGGAAATGGTGCCGGATAAAGATAAAAAAGGTTGGTATTAGGTAAAGTAAAGTTAGTTTAGGTTATAATGCAGCCCTTCTTCCGGAGGGTATGCCTGACAGACTAAATAAATCGTTTATGTTAGGTTTGTAGAAATATTAGATTTTACATTCAATTTGATTCGCATGTGGCAGACTTCTTGTGAAAGACGTCTGCTTTTTGTTTGTATATCTATCCGAAATGGCAGTGATATTTGGTATTTAGGAATATAAGATATAATTTTAACCTTCGATACATTCTGTTACTTGTTTTCTGAGAATAGAGAATGTATGAATCACTGACCACAACTGATTTAACCAAGACCCATGAAAATACGCATACTCCTTCTTATATGTATACTCCTGTCAGCCTGTGGCAAAGCGAAGCACGGCGGTAAGTCAGAACTGACAGCGCTTTATGAAGAACTTGATGCCGAGATAGACAAGAGCAGTGAATATGAGAATATAAAGGAGAGCCGTATGGCTCGCCTGCGTAAAGCATACGATATGACTAATGACAGCCGGCAACGTACTGACATAATTAACAGAATCATTGCTGAATTTGATGCGTATAATGCAGACTCAGCATTATATTATGTCAGTTATAACCTACATCGGCCTGATGTGAAAACTATCCCCGGCGAGTACACACGTCTTATGATAAAACGTGCTGATATATTTGCACATGCCGGTCTGTTTGCAGACGCCTTGGCTATAATGCAGAATATTCCGCGTGACTCACTCACTCCGTCGCTTCTCGAAGCCTATTACTCAACGTATTGTGCTACTTACCAATATCTGAGCGAGTACACCGACGAGCATGAGACTGCACTTGAATATGCCCATCACCGTACACTCTACTCCGATTCTCTCAACAGAGTTATAAGTCCGGATTCATTTAATCATCTGGTGTATGTCCTGAGTCAGAAAGCCCGTGAAGGCAATACACAAGAGGCGATAGAAGCACTGTCGCAACATCTGTCCGATTATCTCTCGGGCACGAGAGAATACTCTATCCTTGCTTCCACACTGGCATATATATATAAGACTGCCGGTTATAAAGATGAATACAAGCGTCATCTCGTACTGAGCGCCATATCTGATGTCAGAGGAGCTGTGAAGGAAAACATGTCATTCCGTGAAGTAGCTACCGTCATGTTTGAGGACGGTGATGTGGAACGTGCCAACCGTTACCTGAAAAAGAGTATAGCCGATGCCAATTTCTATTCGGCTATGATGCGTAATGCCCAGTCAAGCAAGATGCTGCCTGTCATTGACGAGGCGTACACATCGATGCAGAACCGTCTGACGGGACGTCTCCGCATTATGGTATGGATAAGCAGTATACTGTCTGTATTTCTTATTCTTACTCTTGTTTTTCTACTCAGACAATATAAAAGTCTGCACAAAGCCAACGAAAGGGTAAGTCTCGCCAATGAAGAATTGAGTGCTATGTCACAGCTGCTCAGAGAGACTAATGCCGAGCTTGAGCATAGAAACAATGAACTGCATGAATATAACCGAACCAAAGAACAGTATGCCGGTCTGTTCATGGAATACTGTTCAACGGCTATTTCCACTCTTCAGCATTATCAGCAGTCGCTGAGAGTTCTTGCCGCACAAGGTGGTAATCGGGCCGCTCTGATGAAAAAGCTGGAGTCATCCGAGACCGGCGATGGCCTGCTCAGAAATTTCTATGGCAGATTTGACGAGGCTATTCTTAACATTTATCCTTCGTTCGTAGATAAATTCAATACTCTTCTGAAACCTGAGGAACGCGTGGTGCTTAAAAGCGGTGAATTGCTTAACACAGAACTGCGCCTGTTCGCACTTATAAGAATCGGTATAGATGACAGCAATCAGATAGCACAGTTTCTCCGTTGTTCTATCTCGACGGTCTATACTTACCGTTCAAAGATGAAAAAACGTGCTCTGAATCCATCTGATTTTGAGTCTGAGGTACGGAATATAACCTAAAATAACCGTTGAAATCTCTTATTATACTCTGATTGGAGTATTGATTTTTTATGCTGTAGTAAATATATATAGTATTGGTTTATAAATATTTGGTTATTTGATGAGTTTTGATTTCAGTTTGACTGACTTGATTGAACCGGAAAGGTTGTCGAACTTTGCAGTCGTACTGTTAACCCGACTTAAATAGTCATCAACATAAAATCAATACTTACTAATGGACAGAACAGCATGGAATTTAAGAGCATGTGTCCTTACAGTGTTATGGACGCTGGCGCTCATAGCTGCCCCGTCGGTATCGGCGCAGTTATTAAAAGTTTCCGGCACAGTCACCGACCCTACGGGAGAGGTGCTGATCGGTGTCAGTGTTTCGGTGAAAGATGACCAGAAACACGGTACGGCGACCGATATGGACGGTAACTACACACTCAGTGACATCGCCCCCGATGCTACCCTTGTATTCAGTTATGTGGGTTTTCAGGCAGTCGAGGAGACTGTAAAAGGACGTAACCGTATAGATGTTATTATGCACGAAGACGGCGAGCTTCTCGATGAAGTGGTCGTAGTCGGTTACGGTTCACTGAGCCGTAAAGAGGTCTCCAGCTCAATAGTGCAGGTTAACCGTGACGATTTTCAGAAGGGCGCTATGAACAGTCCTATGGAGATGCTGACAGGTAAAGTGGCCGGTCTTAACGTATCGAGTACAGCCTCGGCCAATCCTAATGCCGGCGCTGACCTTCAGGTGCGTGGTGCCACTTCACTCAGTGCGGGCAACGGTCCTCTGATTGTGATAGACGGTGTGGCCGGAGGTGATATACGCACACTCGCTCCGCAGGACATAGAGTCGATGTCCGTACTTAAAGACGCCGCTTCGGCTGCTATCTACGGTACACGCGGCGCTAACGGCGTGATACTCATAACTACCAAAAAAGGTACAGGTGAACCCGGTCTCCCGGTTATAACCTACGATTCATACGGTGCTCTGGCCTTTGCAAAAGACAAACCTGAAGTGCTGTCACCCTACGAATGGCGTCTGGCACGTCGTGGCAATGACTATGGAGCCAGCACCGATTGGTATGACTTGATTACACGCAAAAGTTCTTACAGCACCAATCAGTATCTCGCCATTGACGGTTCGTTGGCCAACGGCGGTTATTACACTGCTTCAATCAACTGGAAAAAAGCAAACGGCCTTGACATAGTAAGCGGTCGTGAAGAATATGGCGGACGTGCGGCAGTTTCGGCCAATGCCCTTGACAAACATCTGCGTATCACAGCCTCGATAAATGCCCGAAAAGTGAAAGAAGACTGGGGTGATGACGGAATGTTTGATACAGCCCTCGGTATGAATCCGACCATACCGGTCTATAATGCAGACGGTACATATTATCAGCCTACTTCACCTACCGACATCAAGAACCCCGTGCAGCAGCTCAAGGTGAACACATCACAAGGCAACCGCACATATCTGCTCGGCACAGCCGATATCAAATATGACATCTGGCACAATGACCATCACAATGTAAGTACCACACTGTCATACTCACATAATTACAACGACCTCAAAAGCGATTACTATACTCCTACCACTTCCGGCGAATCATACTGGGGCGGTTATGCGGGCCGAGCCTCCATGCAATATCAGAAATGGTGGACCAACCGTCTTGAATGGATAGGCAACTACGGTTTCCAGAGCGGAGACCATGACGTCAAGGTAGTCGGCGGCTATTCGTTTGAGCGTTCCGACTGGGAACAGATGTTCATGCAGAACAATAATTTCACCTTTGACAAACCTCTCTGGAACGGTATCGGTTCCGGTTCGTGGCTCGGCGATGGTAAGGCGCAGATGTACGGTGGAAAAAGTCAGTCAACGCTGGTAGGTTTCTTCGGTCGTGTCAATTACTCATGGCGCGGTATGATTATCGGTTCGGCTTCGATACGTCACGAAGGTTCGACCAAATTCGGTGCTGACAGAAAATGGGGTTCTTTCCCTGCCGCTTCTATTGCGTGGGAAATGGCTAAGGCTCCTTTCCTTATAGACTATGTTGAGACGGTACAGAGTCTTAAACCGCGTATCTCGTATGGTGTGACAGGTCGAAGTGACTTTGACGCCTACACATCGTTGGCTACGTATTCTCCTAACGGTACGTATCTTATAGACGGTGAATGGGTGACAGGTTATCGTCCGTCAAACAACGCTAACCCTGATCTCGGCTGGGAAAAACTTTCGAGTGCAAACTACGGCGTTGACTTTATGTTCTTCAACCGTCTTTACGGTTCGATCGAATATTTCGACCGCCGTTCACAGGATCTTCTCTATAACTATACAGCACCTCAGCCACCTTATGTTTATCCCGAGATTCTCGTAAATGTCGGTACTACCAAGAACACCGGTATCGAGATTGCTCTTACAGCCGATGTTGTAGCCAACCGTCCTGTCACATGGACTACAGGTATCAATTATTCGTATGGTACCACCAAACTTACCAAACTCTCCAATTCGGTGTATCAGGCTTCATATCTTGACCTCTATCAGAAACCCGGTGTGGGTACCAGTGAATATTTCTTCCGTGTGGAAGAGGGCGGTAAGATAGGACAGTTCTACGGATATGAATACGCAGGTGTAGACGAGAATCACAATATGCTGGTTTATACCGCTGACGGTGAGAAAGTAACCGCTGCTTCAGCCGATCCCAAGGATAAACGCTATATCGGCGACGGCGCACCCCGCCACTTCCTCACATGGAACAACACGGTGAAATGGCGTGGATTTGACCTGAGCTTGATGTTCAACGGTGCATTCGGTTTTCAGATTTTCAACATGCGTAAATACGGCATGGGTCTTCGTGGCAGCGGTAGCGACAATGTGCTCCGCAGCACATATCTTAAAGACCGTGATGTATGGTCGGGCGGTGGTGTAATATCCTCTTATTTCCTTGAGAGCGGTGATTACTTCAAACTTGAGAATGTTACTTTAGGCTACACTGTACCCCTGAAGAACCGTCGTCTTCTCGATACGCTGCGTTTCTATATAGCCGCTCAGAATCTCTTCACTCTTACAAGTTACACCGGCACCGACCCCTCGGCTGTGACTTCGACAGGCATTACGCCGGGCATAGATGTAACCTCGGCCTATCCGACAGCCACTCAGCTTACTTTAGGTGTGACAATACGTTTCCGTTAAACCAACTACTTTCTTTCAGACACGATGAAAATCAGAACTCATATAGCCGGTCTGCTGGGTGCGGCCGCGATAGCTCTCGGCGCCGGGTCATGTACCGATCTTGATGAAGTGACCTTTGACCGAATTGATGCTTCAACCTATTATCAGGACGAGAACAGCGTGAAAGGGGCTGTAGCCTCAATCTACGCAAGTGCGACAAGTGGTTTCTTGGAATATTTCTGGTATCTCAACGAGTTCCCTGCCGATCAGATAACATGGCGTACATGGAACGGTGGCGCATGGGGTTATGACGAGGCCGCAAAGTTCGTACTTTCCACACAGACATGGAACTCAGAATCGGTCATAATACGTCAGGCATGGGAACACGCATGGGAAACTATAGGTCTCTGCAACACACTCATCAACGACCTTGAGAAGCTCAATGCTTCATCTTTAGGAATGACTGATGCTCTGCTCAGTTCATATATAGCTGAGGTGCGTACAATGCGTGCATGGGCTTACTATAACAATTTTGAGCTTTGGGGCGGTGCTTTACCTCTGAATATCTCTGCCGGTAACGATATACCCGGCTCCGCCGATGCTGATTTCGACAAAGGCTGTGACGTTATATGGCAGTTTATAGTTGATGAACTTGATGGTTGCTACGCTGACCTGACTGCCGAAGATGGTTCGGGCGCCACACGTAACCGTATGAATCAGGGTATGAACCGTATGCTGAAAATGCGTCTGCTGCTCAACTCGCAGCTGTTCACCGGTACCGATCGCTACAATGAATGTGCCACACTCTGTCAGGAGATAATTGACGGCAAATACGGTACATACAATATAGCCGCTGACTACCGTGATATTTATGGAGTCAACAATAATACTTGCCCTGAGGTCGTGTTTGCTTTCGCTATGGAGGCCGGACGTCTCACAAATAACAACCGCAACACGCCCTTCCTACCTTATAACTATGATGAGATGTTTGACTTCTCTTGTGATCAGGGCGGTTGGAACTGTGTCTGTCTGGTACCCTCGAAAGATAACACCGGTACAATTGTTCCTAACGCCGGCAGCGAAGGTGCCAAGAGCTTCCTTTTTAACTACGGTGATAAACTTGGCGCACCATTTGACCGCATGAATGATAAGGATATACGTAAACAACCGTTTAAGTGTGATGCAGCCGGCAACTGGCAGGGTATCTTTGCTATGGGCGCCCAGATTAACTATCAGACGGGCGAACCTGTGCTTGCGGATGCCGACCTGCAGGATAAACCGCTTATCTATGTGGATCAAGTAGGTACTTTCCTCAATCTCGGCCGCGAACTTGAACCGGTTATGAGTCCGCGCTGGGGTCAGACCAATTCAGGCTTCCGTGTGTTGCGTTATCCTGTCTATCCTTCCTCCGTCGGTATCGACTGGCGTGATGCCGGTCAGGTTGAATTCCGTCTTGCTGAGGTGTATTACACGTTAGCCGAATGTCGCCTGAGGAGTGGTAGCGCCGACGGAGCGAAACAACTTGTCAATGAAGTTCGTCAGCGTTATTACACCACTTCCGATGTCAATGTCATATCACAGCCCGGTCCCGGTTTTCAGAGTTTTGACGCTGACTGGATGCTCAGTGAATGGGGACTTGAATTTCTTGACGAAGGTCGCCGTCGCCGCACTGACCTGCGACGCTTCGATAAGTTCACACAGGGTCAGTGGTGGTTCTTCGGACGTGCTACCGAGACTGACCGTGAAATGCCGGCCAAGCGTGACCGTCGTTACGAATGGTACCCTCTGCCGCAGGTTGCACTGATGGTAAATCCGGGTCTTGTTCAGAATCCTAACTATTAAAATCAGCCAACACATGAAGACAAACAAAATATTCAGGTTGCTTCTCCTCATGCTCCTGCCCTTTATCGGGAGTTGTACCAAAGATGAGATAATATTCGACAGTGAATTGCCGCGTTTTGAACTGCGCGAGGGTTATGAGCTGCTTGAGGTGATTGTGCCGCAGGGCACTCTTGCTACCGACAAGATATATATCATCGGTGAGTTCAACGGTGGTATGGAAGCTGTCGGCAATCCGCTCTGGCAACTTGAAAAGGCATACGATACCGATGTGAAGTGGGGAATATACCTCAATCCGGCTGATTTTGTATCAGGTAAGACATTGGCCGACGGCTATACTTTTTATTCGGTAGAGCAGGGTGAGGAACGTTCGCTTGACAATACTCCGGTGCTACATAAAGATGCACCCGCTTTGGGACAGAGATTGAATGTACTCGTTTACCGCTGGGCCGATTACTTCAATAAACCGGCTGATCCCGATGAGGTGGAGCATGACGGTTATGTCATCTATGTGGTGGATAATACTGGCTACGATGAACTTGCCATGTATGCATGGGGCGATGCTGAAGCATTCGGCGGCTGGCCCGGAATGAAACCTACCGGCAAGATAGAGATAGAAGGTGTTAATTATAAGTATTTCGACACCGGGGCTGCCAACGAAGGTCTGAATCTGAATCTCATATTCAACAATAACGGTGAAGGTAAACAGCTTGGAGATTATAACGTAACTCTCAATCAGGACTTCTATCTTGAGCTGACTCCCGAGGGTGTCAATGAATTTGATCCTTCTTCGGTTGTGTCTCACGATGGTTATGCGGTATTTGTAGCCGACCTCACAGGTTGGGACGCTCTTTATCTTTACATGTGGGGCACCATCAACGACCTTAACGGTGGTTGGCCCGGAATGGCACCCACAGGCACACAGACCATAAACGGAGTGACTTACACCTATTTTGATCTCGGTGCAGCTAACTGTGACGCAGGTCTTGAGGAGCATGTTATTCTCAATAACGGTAACGGTAGGCAGATAGATGATGTGGTGGTATTCGGTCTGGACCGTGATGTGTACGTCGAACTGACTGCTTCCGGTGCTAAAGAGATTGACCCTGCTACCTATAAACCCTCGGAGACAACCGATCCTGAGCCGGTAGTCAGTGAATACACGATATATGTGGAGAATCTGACAGGCTGGAGCAGTTTCTACATATATGCATACGGTGATAAGGAGATATTCGGCGGCTGGCCCGGCACGACATCAGATGACATACGTGAAATCGATGGTGTAAGCTATACGGTATTCACTGTCGAAGGCTCCGGTGAAACGGAAAATCTTATTTTTAATGATAATAACGGCACTCAGTATGATGCTGTTACCATAACTTTGGATAAAGACTATTACATAACCGCTTATTCCGATAAGGCAGAACTCAAATGACACCACACATTAAAAAGAACATAATAACTTCTCTGGCGGCTGCAACGTTAGCTCTGACTGTGACCGGATGTACGTCATACGAGATAGATATGCCCGCCAATCCTGATGAACCGGTAGTTGGTAATGAAGTGTCGACTAACGTAATATATCAGGCAAATCCACGTTTTTTCGGTGAGCATGAGTGTCTGAAGGCTCTCACCGCCCAACTGCCGCGTATATCCGACATGGGCTGTGACATACTGTGGATAATGCCTGTATACACGACAGGCGAGCTGAACAGTATCGGTTCACCATACTGTATACGTGATTTCAAATCGGTCAATCCACGTTACGGTACTATGGCTGACCTTCAGGAACTTGTCAGTCAGGCTCACGCAAAGGGCATAAAGGTTATGCTTGACTGGGTAGCGAATCATACATCGTGGGATCACCCGTGGATAACCGAGCACCCTGACCGATACGATAAGGATGCTGACGGTAATATAGTGTCACCTGAAGGCTGGCCTGATGTGGCACAGCTTGATTTCGGTAATACTGCTACCTGTGAAGCTATGGCTGATGCCATGACATTCTGGGTGGAGCAGGCCGGTATTGATGGTTTCAGATGCGATTATGTAGAAGGCGTACCTCAGGAGTTCTGGAGTAAGACTATTGAAGATCTCCGTGTCTCACATCCGGAGCTTATAATGCTTGCCGAAACCGGTAGTCCGGTCTATTATGCCGATGGCTTCGATATGATTTATGACTGGAGCTGTACGGCTGCCATATCGGCTGCTTTTAACGGCGGTAAAACTTCTGAAGTTGTCAAAGAGGCTGAAGAGGCTCTGTCTAAGGTTCCTGACGGTAAATCCATATTGCGTTATGCCTTTAACCATGATGTGGCCGCAGATAATGATGTCGACAAACTCTTTGGCTCACCCGAAGCTGTTCCGGCAGCCTACGTATTAGCTTCGATGCTTAACGGTACTCCGATGATATATTCGTCAATGGATGTGAAAGGACTGAGTGGAAAACTATCGTTTTTCAACTATGCTCCTCTTGATTTCTCGGCTGAACTTACTGAGGTGTATGCAAAGATAAACAATGCCTTCAGAAATTCAGCTGAGGTGCGCCGTGGTGAACTGCGTGATTACTCCGTTTCGTCAGTAGTATGCTTCACACGTTCTATCCCGGGACATAGCCTGCTCGTAGCAGTCAACACTTCCGGTGACACACAGACGGTCAGAATCCCCATTTCTCTTGCGGGAGCGAATATGACCGACCTTATTGAAGGTAGTACTAAAGCTGTGCCTGTGACCGTAGAGTTGCAGCCGTACAGTTACACAATACTCATGAACTAATAGTACATTCATACTCTGTATGAAATATCTGATTTCACTAACCATGCTCGCGGGTGCCATGAATATGGTGGCTGCGGGTATTACTTCCCCATCGGGCAATCTGAGACTTGATGTCGATGTCGATGCGGCAGGAGTTCCCGTATATACTCTTGACTACAAGGGTAAAAACATAATTGCACCGAGCCGTCTCGGACTCAAGGCTGATGAAACGGCGTTTGCCGACGGTTTTCGGATAATCGGTATCGACACCGTGACTGTCGACCGTACATGGCAACCTGTCTGGGGAGAATATTCCGAGATACGTGACCATTTCAAGGAACTGGCCGTTAATCTGAAAGCCGATAACCCGGAAAGACTGATGACAGTGCGTTTCAGGTTGTTTGATGACGGTCTTGGCTTCCGTTATGAATTGCCGGTACAGAACGGGCCGAATTATCTGACTCTGAAAGATGAGCTTACTGAATTTAACTATACCGATGACCATAAGCTCTATTGCATACCCGGAGACTATGATACCGACGAATATCTGTGGTCGGAGACAACATTCTCCGGTCTGCCTGAAGCACTGGACAGCTACGGACGCCATACAGAAGCCCAGCGCACTGAAGGCACGGTAATTCAGACTCCGATGCTGCTCAAGACCGGTGACGGTGTATATATCAATGCTCATGAGGCTGCTCTTGACGGCTATCCTGCCATGCTTCTTGATGTTGACCCTGCCACTTACTCCATGAAGTCGCATCTTGTTCCTGATCGCTTAGGTGTAAGCGCCTATCTGCAGTTGCCTTTCAAAACTCCGTGGCGTACTCTGATAGTAAGTGATGATGCCCGTGCCATATTGGCCTCACAGTTGGTGCTGAATCTCAACGAACCTTGTAAGATAGAAGACACATCGTGGATAAAGCCGATGAAATTCATCGGTGTATGGTGGGAGATGTTTACCGGTAAAGTCAAGACATGGGCCTATTCCGATGAATATCTTGCCAAACCGGGTGTGACCGACTATTCAGCACTGAAACCCAACGGCCGACACCCGGCCAATACGGAAAACGTAAAACGCTATATCGACTTCGCAGCCGAGCACGGTATAGACGGTGTGCTTGTCGAGGGTTGGAATGAAGGTTGGGAAGACTGGGCCAGCTATCGCAAGAACCGCCAGTTTGTGTTCGATAAGCCGTATCCTGATTTCGATGTTCCCGCTCTGCGCGATTATGCTGCTGAAAAGGGTGTGAAACTGATAATGCACCATGAGACAGCCGCCAATGCAGCCGATTACGAATTACAGCTCGACCGGGCTTTCAAGTTTATGAAAGACAATAACTATGATGCTGTAAAGACTGGTTATGTAGGAGCCATAATACCACGTTCGGAACATCATACATCACAGTGGATGGTAGATCACGCCCGTCATGTCATAGAGCGTGCAGCCGATTATCAGATTATGGTTGACAGTCATGAGGCACCACGTCCTACAGGTCTTTGCCGCACATATCCAAACTGGCTCGCACAGGAGTCGGCACGTGGCGGTGAGTTTGAGTCTATGGGCGGTAATCCTCCCTCGCATACCTGCATATTACCTTTCACACGTCTCAAGGGTGGCCCGATGGACTATACTCCGGGACTTTTCGAAACC
Organism: Bacteroides sp.; assembly: GCA_014801815.1. GTDB lineage: Bacteria > Bacteroidota > Bacteroidia > Bacteroidales > Muribaculaceae > Lepagella. The sequence continues at coordinate 18,921 of JAAVDM010000061.1, forward strand.
CGCATGAGCTATTACGGCGAAGGTAAGGACTCGCAGGCCGGTACGACTCTGGCCCGTCAGTTAGCTCTCTATCTCACTATGCCCTCACCGCTCCAGATGGCCTGTGACTTACCCGAAAATTATGAACGCTTCCCCGATGCTTTTCAGTTTATCAAAGATGTGCCTGTCGACTGGGCCGACTCACATTATCTTGAGGCTGAACCCAACAAATACATAACAGTCGCCCGTCTTGATAAACATTCCGATGATTGGTATGTGGGTGCCATAACTGACGAGAATGCCCGTGAAGCTGTTATTGATCTCAGTTTTCTTCCCTCAGGCAGCGAATATGAGGCTACTGTATACGAAGATGCCCCCGGCGCTCACTGGAAGGATAATCCGCAGGCTTACCGCATCCGCACCATAAAGGTGAAACCCGGTACAAAATTAAAACAACCCCTCGCACCCGGTGGCGGAGCGGCAATGAGAATCACAAAGAAAAAGTAATTAAATCATTACATAAAGAGTAGAATTAAAGATAGAAAACATACATTTTTCTCCGGTGGCTTGCGTGTGAACGTAGGTCACCTTTCTTTTTTTACTGAAATGTCATTGCTAATAATTACAAAAGAAACTATCTTTGCAGATAAAGACAGGGTGTATTCAGAGTGCAGAGATTGTCAAAAGGATAGTTAGAATCCTGCCGAAATACAATTTTATAGACTAAGGTACACCCTCGAACTATATAACATAAACCATATCTATGACTTCTACCGACACGACGACAAATGACCTTACTGTCAGTAAATTTGCTAAGTTTGACGCATGGCGTAAACGTCATGTATCTGATTATGTGTTTATTCTTCTGCTCGCTACAGTGGTAGGGTGTCTTGCCGGCTTAGGTGCGTACGCGTTTAAGCATCTTATTTCGCTGGTGAGCGGTCTATTTACGCCGCATATATCGGATTGGGCTCACAACTGGTGGATAGTGGTAGTGCCTGTGGTCGGCATATTGCTGACAGGTATCTTCACACGCTATATAATACATACTAATCTTACGCACGGTACTGCACAACTTCTACAGGATCTGAAGGAAAAGCATTATTCTCTGCGGCGTAACATTATGTATTCTCCCATAATCGGTGGTACTATTACCTTAGGTATGGGTGGTTCGGCCGGAGGTGAAGGTCCTATAGCTTACGCCGGTGCTGCAATCGGTAGTAACTTCGGTCGTTGGTTAGGACTGCAGCCGAATATGCTCAAAGTGCTGATAGGGTGCGGAGCAGGAGCGGGCATAGCAGGTATTTTCAGTGCCCCTATCGGTGGGTTGATGTTCACACTTGAACTGTTACGTATCGAACTAACTACTATATCGGTTCTGGCTGTTACTGTGTCGTGTATGGCATCATATCTGACCATCTCTACCTGCAGCGGTTTTCATGCTGACCTTATGTTCACACCTGTCGCCGGTGTTGATCTATCACACATTATAGCCGTACTGGCTTTGGGAATATTCTGTGGTATATATTCTCTCTATTACTCGAAGGTAATGCACCATTTAGATATTTTTTATAAGAATATTCGTAATCCGTGGGTACGTAATATTACCGGCGGTGTGATAGTAGGCTGTTCGCTGCTACTTTTTCCGGCACTTTACAGTACCGGCTATCCTGTTATGGAACATGTGATTAATGGCGATTATACAGCAATTGTACACGGCAGTATTCTTGCACCGATTATGGACGGTTCATGGACTTTGATGGCAGCTGCTATGTGTATATTGTTGCTGAAGTGTTGGGCCTGTGCGTCAAGCAACTCCAGCGGTGGTGTCGCCGGTGACTTTGCACCGACTTTATTTGCCGGCTGTATAGCAGGTCTGCTGTTCGGCTTCGCATGGCAGTATCTCAGTGGTGATACGCTCCCTATCGGTACGTTCGCTTATCTCGGTATGGCCGGGGTTATGGCGGGAGCTATACAGGCTCCTATTATGGCTATCTTTATTACTATGGAGATGAGCGGAGGATACGAATTTGCGTTGCCTCTTACCGTTACCGCTATAATTTCCTACATTGTGCTTCGCTGTGGAATGCAAGGTCTCGGACTGACTCACCGACTCATTGAGCATCATGCTTTTCATCATTCTTAAATAATTTATCCTTAAATAATTAAGGCGCCTGTCCTCGCGGATTGGCGCCTTATGTGTTTTTCCATAATACTTTCTAACTAACCTAACATCATGAAACGATTTTCTGTACTTATAACATTGCGTGTGTTGAAAAAGTTCTGGAAGAGATTGAAATTTTTACACAGGTATATTTGTGTACCGAAACGTGATAGCGTCCTCCTGTCTTGCGTATTCTACTTTTACAGTTTAGTAAGGTATAAAAATGCTCAAGGCACCTGTCCTCGCGGATTGGCGCCTTGTGTGTTTTCCATAATACTTTCTAACTAACCTAACATCATGAAACGATTTTCTGTACTTATAACATTGCGTGGCTTGAAAAAGTTCTGGGAGAGGTTGAATTTTTAATATCGGTAGGTGAGATATAAAAATGCTCAAGGCGCCTGTCCTCTCGGATTGACGCCTTGTGTTGTGTTTTCCATAATACTTTCTAACTAACCTAACATCATGAAACGATTTTCTGTACTTATAACATTGCGTGTGTTGAAAAAGTCTTGGGAGAGATTGAATTTTTTGTGCAGTTATATATTTGTGAGGTTAAATGAAATGTAAGATAAAAAAGTAATGAATAAGGCAGTGGTAGTAAAGTACAGAGGTATAAGACAAGGGCACTGTCTGCAAGACAGTGCCCTTGTCAGAAAAAGCAAAGTGTTTTATTATTTGTTTCTGAAGATAGGGAGAAGGGAGAGGGTGGGTATTACTTACCGAGGCGTGCTTTCTCACGTTCGATGTAGGCATCGATCTGGATACCGTTGCCGGGAGTGAACTGCGGGAAGTCAGTACGTATCATCTCGTAACACTTCAGTGCCTGGTCATATTTCTTTTGCTCATCGTAGATCACAGCTTCTTTAAGAAGAACGCGTGGTACTATCTGAGGATTACCATTGGCACTACGTACAGCCTTCTGGAAGGCGTTGAGGGCATCGTCATATTTCTTAACGTTGACGTAGCAGTCGCCGAGAAGTACGATAGCATTAGCTTCAAGTACGTCGTCTTTCGAAGAGAATTTGTTGAGATATTTTATAGCTTCCTCATACTTGCCCGAATTGTAGAGGGCTTCGGCAGCAGCGAGAGTAGCTATCTTACCGGCATCAGTAGATGAATACTTGTCGGCAACTCTGGAATATTCGGCTGCGGCAACAGAGTCGTTACCAAGAGCGGTGATTTCAACTTTGTCATACGCCTCCCATGAAGAATTGAGACGCGGATTGCGGAAAATGCAGAGATAGCCGATAACGAAGGCGCCCACTGCCAGCACGGCACCTATACCCCAGAAGATGTATTTCTTGTTGCTGGCCAATGTTTCTCCGGCCGAGGTGAGGTGAGTGTTGAGGTTGTCGATCGCAGTCTCGTCATGCTGCGACTGAGGGTTGTTAGAAGCCATTGTCAGTTATTAAGTAGCTGTTAGAATGTGTATTATAACACAGATAAATGCGGTTAAAAATAGAGTCGATAGCCTTGTCCGGAGTCTGTGGCAGGGAGCGGGCGCACGACTGCACAGGCGGCCGGAAAAGTGACCGACATATTTCAAGCCACAAAATTAGATAAATTTTATTAGGTCGGCAATTTTTAAGGCGGTATTTTTATTGAAAGCCACTAAAAAAGTATTAAATTCGCACTTGTTACTCGCTGTCATGACGAAAGCCTTTAGGCAGGCTGCGGTCAGGCGGGTTAAAAGTGCAGCACATCACATAGCTATGTCGTCAAGCAACAAGGTAGGATTAGATCAGGAATTACGCACCGTTACGGGGCTTACGCAGCAGCAATTACGTTTTGTACATCTGCTGGAATATACAGCTCCCGAACTCGATGAAGCGGTGGAACGCGAATTGGAAGATAACCCGGCATTAGAGGCCGGCGAAACGGTGTCAACCTCAGTAGAGGTGATGCCCGAAGGCACCGTATCATCACGAAATTATGATACCTCCGGCAGTCGGGTTGCAGCCGATTACACTACAGAACGCCTGTCAAGGCGTGACTATTCCGATAACAGTGATAATGATTATGCCTCGTGGCTGCCGGCGGAAGGTGAAAACCTTTATGACAGTCTGGAACGTCAGCTTTCCGAACGTGCCATGAGCGAAGAAGATATGCAGGTGGCCAGGTATATAATAGGTAATCTGGATTCAAACGGTTATCTGCGCCGCAGTCTCAGTCAGATGATTGATGATATGGCATTCGGCCCGGGGGTAGACGTTAGCCGCGTACAGGCTGAACGTGTATTGGCACAGGTGCGTTCGCTCGATCCTCCGGGAATAGGAGCCTTTGACCTGCAGGAGTGTCTGCTGCTTCAGCTGGAGCGTATGCCGTCGGGACGTGTGCGTAACAATGCACTGCGGATAGTACGCGACCAGTTTGATGCCTTTACAAAAAAACATACTCCCCGTATAGCTAAGGCTCTTAAACTTACTCCTGCACAGGTGACTGAGGCTGTTGACCTTATAGTGCGACTTAATCCCAAGCCGGGAGCGGCTCTGGGAAGTAGTTCCGACAGTGCGCGGGCTATAGTGCCTGATGTTATAGTGGACAATGATGGCGGTAATCTGACCATTACGCTTAATAACCGGTTGCCTGAACTGCGTATCGACACTACTTTCGAACAGGCTATGCGGCAACTGAAGACTACGGCAGCCGAACGACGTAATCCTAAAAAGACTAATGTCTTTATTACAAGTCGTTATAATGATGCTCGTGATTTTATTCGTATATTGCGTCAGCGGCAGCAGACTATGCTTGATGTGGTGACAGCCATAGTCAGGATACAGCGCGAGTATTTTCTGACTGAAGATGTTTATCGTCTGAAACCTATGCTCATAAAAGATATAACCGCTATGACGGGTCTTGATCCTTCGGTAATATCTCGTGCAACGAACAACAAGTATGTCGCTACTTCGTGGGGTGTATTTCCGCTGCGGTTTTTCTTTAGTGATACGATAGGTGATGATACTGACGAGAGTGGTGACGGAGCCGTACTAACCAACCGTAAAATGGAAGCTGAAATCGAGGCTATAGTCGAGGCTGAGGACAAAAAGCATCCTCTGAGCGACGAAAAAATAAGGCTTGAGATGGAGAAGCGCGGATATGATGTATCACGTCGTACAGTGGCGAAATATCGTGATCGGTTAGGTGTACCTCCGGCACGTTTACGCAGAAGTCTTTAAGATATTTATTTATAAATGTCTTTGTGTTTCGTGGAAAGCGGAAATTTGTTTAATTTTGCAGTGTCGGATATAATGTTGCCCGATGATGCGTATAGTCAGGGCATGCAAGTCATAATAAAAATGAGATATTAATTTAAATCGTAGAGATGAGACGATACATATCAATGCTGCTCCTTGTGGTGACGTGCGTGCTGAGCGGCCACGCAGTGACTGATAGGGAAATGGAGGAGGCTAAGGCTATTACCGCCAAGCTGTATCTGCGTTATGCCAACAATGGCTCGGACTATCTCGACAAGGTGAATGCCGTTACTATGGCTGACCTTGAGAAGCGTCTTAAACCCAAGGAAAAAGAAAATATCAAGAGTTTCAAAGCCGTGTCTGTGCCGGGTGACTATGCCGGCTGGAACAAGGACCAGCTTGTGCGTTACTGGTCAGAGACTTTTTTTGCTTCGCCGGGTCTTATCGCCAAAGGTAAGGTGGCTAAAAGCAGTGTGCGCAAGCGTCTGAGCAGTATGAACGTGTCTGCTCCGGCCGCTGCCCCCATACCTTCACCCACACCTGCACAGCCTGCGGTTGAGAAACCCAAGCCGGCACCCACTCCCACTCCTGCTCCGGCGCCTGCCCCTAAACCGGTGCCTGCCTCTAAACCGACTCCTGCAACTCCGACTCCGGCCCCGGCTCCTGTTGCTGCTGCTCCGGCTGCCGATTTGTCGGCTGACAGTGCTGCTGTCCGTGCCATAGCTGAAGCGGAGGCTGAACTGCTCAATTTGGATGATATGATAGATGATGAACCTGTAGCTTCCAAAAAGCAGAACAGTTACACCTGGGTGTACATACTTATATTGTGCGGACTGGTGGCAATCGTGGTAGGTTTGGTAGTTTTTGCTTCGCGGGTATTGAAGTCGCAGCACTCAAATGAAGACAATGACCCCTACGATACACCTGTCGATAATCCAAGATCCCGACAGGTTCCCACTGTGGGGAGTGCTTCGCTTGTAGCTCCCGAACTTGCTGAATGGCGTGACCGTGCCCGTCAGGCCGAGAATGAGCGTGATATTATGTCACAGCAGTGTAGTGACCAGCGTAAACGTATTGCTGCACTCACGGCACGTATAACACAGCTGGAACAGGAATTGTCCTCCGGTAAGACTTCTAAGGCTGCTCCTACTCAGCCGGCTCCGCAGGCGACTGCCACAGAATCAAAGCGTCCGGCTGCCGAGACTAAACGCCAGCCGGCACCCGCTGCTGATAAACGTCCGGCTTCGTCTGAGCCGCGCCGTCAGCAGACTTCTGCCGAATCAAAACGTCAGATGCCTGAACCTGAGAGTATCGTTAATCCGGCTGCCGACAGTGTACCGCAGCCCAAGCCTACGGCCGTAATATATCTCGGTCGTGTCAATAACAAGGGTATTTTTGTAAGGGCTGACCGTAATCTCAAACCGGATGCCTCGGTTTACCGTCTGGAAACTACTGATGGCTATGCCGGTACTTACCGTATCGCCAATAATACCGATGTGTGGGACCGAGCCTTAGCTAATCCTGACCATGTACTGGGTGGCGGCTGTGTATGTGCCGATATCTCGGCAACAGGTGGTAAGAACCGTATCATCACCGAGTCATCGGGTACGGCTATCTTTGAGGACGGTTGCTGGAAAGTGATACGTAAGGCCAAAATAGCCTATCAGTAAACGAACTGTGATTAGTTCTTTGTTACTGCCGATACCTAAGTATCTTTTCTGATACCGGACAGGTACACTTGTTGAAAACGTAACGTAAAAATAGCTACTCAATAATTTGCATAGCAAAAATAAAAGCCTTAACTTTGCCGTGCAAAAGCCCTGATGGCGGAATCGGTAGACGCGTTGGTCTCAAACACCAATGGAGCAATCCGTGCCGGTTCGATCCCGGCTCAGGGTACTGAATTGGAGAGCCTCAAATTGAGACTCTCCAATTTTTTGTATAATTATTTACTTTGTGATATGAAGAAAATTCTTACAGTTAAATCACTGATTGAGGAAGCGAAACAATTCTGTATACTAAATTCCGGAGTCTATAGAACTGAATTGTTTGGTATTACAGATGGAAAATCTATTGGAACATTTATTGAACACCTTTTTCAAGATTATCTTACTGAGCAATATGATATTAAGATCGGAAGCTCAGCAAGTGGATTAGATTTACCCTCAATTAATACAGATATTAAAGTCACTTCAATTAATCAGCCACAATCCAGTTGTCCGTTTAAGGATAGTAAACAGAAGATTTTTGGTCTGGGATATAATTTACTTGTTTTTGTCTATAAAAAATCTGATGATCTTAAAACAAAAATGGGTATGTTGGATTTTGTATCGTGTAGTTTTATTGATAAAGATCGTACTGCAGATTTTCAAACTACTACAGGTATTCATAAGATAATTTCTAACCAAGGTAATCAAGATGATATTTTTGCATTTTTGATTGAACATAATATTCCAGGTGATGAAGTGATGTTATATAAAATGGCAGGTGAGATATTGGCCAATCCTCCTCAAATTGGATATTTAACAATTTCTAATGCATTACAATGGAGACTTCAGTATGGTCGCATTGTCTCTTTAAGTGAGGATATAAAAGGTATTGAACAAATAATTAAATTTCCGGAATGTTCAATTTGATTGATCAAATACGTAACTTATCTTATGAGGAAGCTAACTTCCTGATAAAGGATATAAGTGGAATAGTAAATTATTTTTCATCTGAAGATGAGAAATATGAATTTATATTGACTTTTGATAATAACACATTAATTGTTAGTGAGGATAGAGTTTCATACGGTGATTGGCAGACTCCAAAATCATTGGCGGATAAAGTTTGTGACAAACATCTATCAAAATTCGGTAGTCCTAATATTGTAATAGAACCTACATGTGGTCTTGGTTCTTTTGTGTTTTCTGCATTAGATAAGTTCTCTGAGTTATCTGAAATTCATGCGTTAGAGATTAATCATCATTATAGTAATCAATTAAAATTGAATTTACTATTAAATGCTTTGACTAATCCCTTACAAAAACATATTGATATATATGTGTATAATACAGATTTTTTTGATTTTGATTTTACTCCGATAATTAAAAAAGTCGAAACAAACGGATGGAACCTTGCTATTATAGGTAATCCGCCATGGGTAACCAACAGCCGTTTGGGTAAGAACAACTCACAGAATCTTCCGTTAAAACGAAATATTTACGGACTAAAAGGAATTGATGCTATTACTGGAAAAAGTAATTTTGACATAAGTGAGTACATTACTTTACAATTATTGAAATTAGCGCAGATAAATAATGGTGGTATTTCTTTCCTCCTCAAGAACTCTGTAATTCGTAATATCTTAGTTAAGCAGCGTAATGAGAGATTTCATATAGGAAATATTGAGCAAAGATTGATAGATGCGTCATCTGAGTTTAATGTTTCAGTAGATGCGTCATGCTTTTTAGCGCAATTTAATTGCTCACCATCTTTTATTTGCAGTGTGTTAGATTTTTATTCAAACTTATATATTCGAGAATTTGGTTGGGTAAATGAGTCTTTCGTTTCGGACATAAAATTATATAATAACGTTTCAAAATATGATAAAAAATCTTCTTATGTATGGCGTTCCGGTATTAAGCATGATTGTGCCTCTATTTTAGAACTAACATTCTCTGATGGTACATATACGAATGGGTTAGGTGAAATAGTTCAAATTGAAGAAGATTTAATTTATCCATTACTAAAAAGTTCTGATGTAAATAACTATCAAGATAATATATTCAGGAAATTTATAATTGTACCACAACGTAACGTTGGTGATGATACATCAAGATTGAAATATACACATCCGCTTGCTTTTTCGTATTTGACTAAACATGAAAATGTATTTTCAAGCAGGAAAAGCAGTATATATAGAGGTAAGGATAAGTTTAGTATTTTTGGAATAGGAGATTACTCATTCAAACTTTATAAAATAGTCGTTTCTTCATTATATAAAACCATTAAGTTTATTTTAGTGTCACCATCTAAGGATAAACCTATTATGGTAGATGACACATGTTATCAACTTGACTTCGACAGTTTAGAGGAAGCAACATATATCTTTGAGGCTCTTAACAGTAATGAGATACATTCTCTATTGCAATCATTGGTTTTCAAAGATGCAAAAAGGGTGATAACTAAAAGTCTTTTAATGAGATTGGATTTGGCACAGTTGTGTAGAGAAAAGGGGATGAAAATCAATACTCAACGTTTTAACGTTAGTGCTTGTCATCAATTATCTCTCTTTGAGTAATCAGAAATTAGTTCGCCCGGGTTTGGAATCCAGTGATGTATTTCCCACAATCCGGTCGAGGTCGGCCAAGATTGGGTCTAATACGGCACGGTTGTAGGTACTGAAAAGAGAATTCATCGAGAGAGTCCTCTTTTCTATTTTTCTGCTCCTATTAACTTATTGGTCTGCATGTAGATAAATTTTAGTTCCTTACTGTAAGAGTTTGTTATATGATTGTGTGTTTCAATAATTATGGCTAACTTTGAGGCATGAGAAGTGCTATTATACTACAACCATCTTTATTCGAAGATTATAAATTTATGGATATACCATTCCCAAAACCACAATATTTAGGGGCTAAGTATGTTCATAGTGATTGGATTGCCAAACATATCCCGGAGAAGTCAAATGTAATATTAGATGCGTTTAGTGGTTCACAATCAATTGGCTTCTTATGCAAAAAGATGGGAAAAACTGTTATTTCCAATGATTTTTTACTATTCAATAGTAAGATTGGGAAAGCGTTGATTGAAAATAAGAATGTGATTTTGACAAATGAGGATATCGACATTCTTTTTTCTCCCAATTCTGATGCGAATACATATAATTTAATGGAGAGCCTTTTCTCCAATTTATTTTTTGTTAAGGAAGAAACTATATTTTTGGACGCTTTTCGAAGTAATATAAATCTTCTAAAAGATGAATATAAGAAAGCGTTGGCATTCTCGGTTATAAATAGAGCTATGACACGTAAGGTTACAATGGGACATTTTGCCCATACCCAAGCCTTAGTATATGCTTCTAATCCAGAGAGGGTAAAACGTAACCGCAGCCTAATAAGACCAATAAAGGATATTTTTTTAGAATTAGTTGTAGAATACAATAACGCAGTATTTGATAATGGAACTGACTGTGTAGCATATAATGAAGATATCTTTGATCTTCTTCCGTCTCTTTCCAATATAGATGTAGCCTATTTTGATCCTCCGTATTGTGATAGCCATGCAGATTATCAAAGTTTTTATCATCTGTTGGAAACCTATACTAATTATTGGAAAGATAAAAAGTTTATTAATAGCACTAAAAGATACAGTCCTAAAAAGGAAAGTGGTTTTGATTCCAAAAAGGAAATAATTAATAGTTTTAAACGACTGTTTAAACTTTCTGAAAATATACCTTATTGGTTGATTAGTTACAACGATCGAAGTTATCCTTCTATCGAGACTCTTATAGAATTGATAACCCCTTTTCGAAAAATTTCTGTAGAACAAAAAATCTATCAGGTAGGAAGAGGAGGCAAAGGTAGTGTGGCTGGAAGTAGTGAAATTTTAATAATATGTAAGTCCTATAATTGTTATGACAGAATTTGAATGCATTTAATGTAAAAAAGTTGATATCGTCTGCGATAAAAATTCTTCTGTAACCCAACAATTCTATACATTGAGTGAGAAGATTAAGGAAGTTATAGGATAGCCTCCGGCAAATTACTTGTACTAATTGAATTGAAATCTCAGGTCGGTTCTTATGGAAATAATTTTAATAACCGAGCTGAGGAAGCCTATTGGAAATGCCACTGATTTATGGACGGCGTATAGAGAACATGAGTTTCCAACTTACGGTGTACCATGGGTTGGTTACTTAATGTTGATTGGAGATGATGAAAAATCAACAATGCCGGTAAGAAATTACACGAATCACTATCCTGTATTGTCCGAATTTGAAGGTGCATCTTATATTGAGCGCTATAAGATTCTGTGTGAAAAATTAATGACTGAGAGATTATATTCCTCATCATGCCTTATTCGTACAAAAAATGCAAAAATATTTTGCGATGTGTCTAAGGATTTATCAATTGTTCGTTTCATTAATTGAAGTTGTTTAAACTAATTTTGAGATGTTAATAATACAGTAAAATAATTAAAATACAGCGTATTCCGCAAAGAATATACTATATTATAGTTCCCACACTTAATATAATCCTACCAA
>JAAVDM010000062.1 GCA_014801815.1 Bacteroides sp.
ATCGGTTCAGTATATTAAAGTGGCGCAACCCTAATATAGCGCATCTTGTTAGAGTACGCTGTATTTTAATTATTCAAATCAATATTTAACATCTCTAAATTAGTTTAGACTACTTCATAACTAACTTTGCAAATGTATTATATGAATTATCATTTTTATAAATGAATATAACTTTAATTGCATTATGAACAAAATTATTTCTCATCTTAAAAAAACAGATGGCCAAACATGGGAAGTTCAGACCAATGAAGAACATTCTCAGGGAGTAGCAGACCTTGCACAAGGCTTTGCTGCTAAATTCGGCATGGCTGAATGGGGTAAGGTTCTTGGTATATTACATGATAAGGGGAAGGAAACTGATGTCTTTCAGAAATACATTCGTATTACAAGCGGCATGGAGCCGGGATACTGGAAAAACAAAAAGCCATACCATGCTTATGTAGGAGCAATTTTAAGCAAACTTATTTATAAAGATATGTGGGTATTTATAGCAAATGCTATAGCCGGACACCACAGAGGTCTTTATAATAGGACACCTCTAACAGAATTACTTAAGAATCCACTTCCTACCGAAATATCAACTAATGTCGAATCAATCCCTTTAAAGCTTCCTCTTGTTAAAAATCCTCAGGACGGAATACATATACCACGAATGTTATTCAGCTGTCTGGTTGATGCTGATTATCTGGATACAGAGAGATTTATGAATCCTTCTAATTTTGAACTGCGAGGAAAAAGCGATAGTATATCTACTCTGATAGACAAACTGGAAAATTATCTGACTGATTTAAGTAAACACACTCCTCAATCCCCTATTAATGATATACGAAACGAAATTCAAAAATACGCTCGTGCTAAAGGGAATTCACCAAAAGGTCTTTTTGAACTGACCGTACCTACCGGTGGCGGTAAAACCCTAAGTTCCGTACTTTGGGCCTTATATCATGCCCGGCACAATAATCAGGATCGTATTATTATTGCTATTCCTTATACAAGTATTATCGAACAGACCGCAGATACACTCAAAAAAATTTTTGGCGCAGAGAATGTATTAGAACACCATTCTTTGGTTAATCATGGAGATATAAAAGACCCTCAACTGGCAGATAGACTAAAGGCTGCTACTGAAAACTGGGACTATCCAATAATAGTCACAACTAATGTACGACTCTTTGAATCAATGTTTAGTCACAAGTCATCCAGTTGTCGACGTCTGCATAATATTGCTAACAGTGTGGTAATACTTGACGAAGTACAGTCACTTCAGTTCAAATATTACACACCTATTCTGAGTGCCATTAACGCTTACAGCCGACTATTTGGCACATCATGGTTATTTATGTCGGCCAGTCAACCGGTATTATCAAAACCGAGTCTTACCGCTGCCGGACGCCAACAATTTACACCTCTGTATATTTCTCCCGAACGCTTACTCCCATACAATGAGGAACGATGGTTGCCGTTGCGCAGAGTTAATCTCACTTTTGATAATACTCCCCGAAGTTATGAAGAGTTAGCTACACAGTTAGATTCTCTGCCACGAGTATTATGTATCGTTAATACTCGTAGAGTAGCAGCAGAAATATTCAAAAGTATGACTGATTCTACAGATAACTTTCATCTTTCCCGTCTGATGTGTCCGGCACATATAAAACAGACACTTAAAGAAATCAAAACAAGACTTAAAGATTCGACAGCTAATGTAAGAGTTGTGGCTACTCAATTGATTGAGGCGGGTGTTGATGTAGATTTTCCGGTTGTTTATCGCCAGACAATAGGGTTAGACTCTATAATTCAGGCTGCCGGAAGATGTAACCGAGAAGGACTATTAGCTTATAAAGGAGATATGACAGTCTTTTCACTTATAGCTCCCGAAGCTATGCCTACCGGTCTGATGAAACATGGCTATGAGGTATTTTCTGACCTTGCAGAGACAGCTACCGATCTTGACTGGTTCACTCAGACAGCTATGGACAAGTATTTTCAGAAACTTTATCACAGAATACAAGATTTTGATGAAGACGGAATAATGAAGGAATTAAACTCAATTAACTATGAAACTGCTTCAATTAAATTTAAACTCATAAAAGATGCGTCGACTTCAGTAGTCGTCAATTGGGAGAAAAGTACTGAGCTTATCGAAAAGTTACGTAACGATGGTCCGTCGTATGCTTTGTATCTGGCTTTAACTCAATACTCCGTAGGTCTACATGATACCGCTCTACAAGAATTAAAAGATATGGGAGTGATAGAAGAAATATATGGTATACTTTTTCTTACAGACCCTCGCTGTTATGATAAGAAAAGAGGTATAATTGCCATCAACCAAAATCTTGAAGATCCTCTGATAGTCGGTTGAAAAAATATCGTTACAACTTTAAAAAAACCAAATATTAAAATTAATATGGAATACCACGACAAACAATTTTGCCTGGAGGTATGGGGAGACTTTGCATGTTTCACCAGACCGGAGTTCAAAGTAGAACGTGTGACCTACGATGTAATAACCCCCTCAGCAGCAAGGGCTATCTTCGAAGCCATCTTCAGGAAGCCGGCTATAAAGTGGATTATAAATCGTATTGAAGTATTGGCTCCAATAAAGACCCTAAATATAAGACGTAACGAGGTTGGAGCTACTGCCGGCAAAACTCCTGTATATATCGAACAGGCACGTCAACAGCGTAATGCCATCATACTTAGAGACGTACGATATCGCATCTGGGCTACTCTAAAGTTTATACCGGTATCACAACGTCCTAAAGAGGCCCGACCTCAAAATAAAAAAGAATTGGCTGAAGAAAATCCGGGTAAATATAACGCAATGTTTGAGCGTCGTGCTTCAAAAGGACAGTGTGTCTATCAACCCTATCTCGGATGTCGGGAATTTTCAGCTTATTTCCAATTAATACAGCCTGAGGAACCCTTGACTTCTCCCATTAATGAAACAAAAGACTTACAATATATGCTTTATGACATGGATTTTGAAAATTCATCAAGTCATCCGGCACCTATCTTTTTCCATGCACAAATGGAAAATGGTGTGATAGAAATTCCAGATCCCAACTCTAACGAACTGTTACGATGATACTCAAAGCATTGTATGACTACTATCAGGCACGCAAAGATGAGCTTCCATGTGAAGGTAAGGAACAGGTAGAAATAGGATTTATAATTGTAATCGATAAGGAAGGTAATTTTCTGAGATTCGAGGACCGACGTTGCGAAGACAAAAAGAGTGCAGATAAGTTTTTAGTCAGTAAAAAAGTAGGACGAAGTAGTGCTCCTATTCCTAATTACCTGTATGATAACATATCATACACTTTAGGTTATGCCAAAACAAAAGGTCTTAAAGAAAAAGATATAGATAAAGAGAAAAGTAAAACTGACAAATGTTTGGCTATCTTTAAAGCTAAAGTAGATGAGGCATATAAGAAGGATAACGCTTCACACGCAGCATTGTCAGCCCTTAAGGCTTTCTACGATAAAGACCCGCGTACTATGCAGGAACTTTTTATGAAAGACCCTTTATGGGGTGAGATTGAAAAAAGTCTTACTAAAAAATATGCATTTTTCTCATTCCGTCTAAAAGGAGAAGACTTTATTATGGCAGAACAGCCGGAACTTATAAATCTTAATACAGAATTAGATGAGAAAAACAATGAGACAGAAAATAACAATATAGCCCGTTGTCTTATTACCGGACAACGTGGACCGATAGTGACAACCACCACTGCTACCATGATACCGGGTAGTCAGGCAATTGCCAAACTTGTCGCCTTTCAGGTAAATATGGGTTATGATTCTTATGGAAACTCACAATGCTCAAATGCTCCTATAAGCAAACCGGCTGAATTTGCTTATACTACAGCTTTGAACACAATGTTAGCCCGTAACTCAAAAAATAAATTCAGCCTTGTCGATCGTACCTTTATCTTCTGGAGTTCATCAAAAAGTGAAGCCTCTACCGAAATGCTGAATCAGTTCTGGAACGTATTAAATGGACAGAATCCATCAAATCCAGACGAAAACGTACAAGATGTAGAGGCAATATTTAAAGCCATTTTGAGTGGAAAAATACCCTCATTATCTGATGATCGTTTCTATATACTTGGACTGGCGCCTAATAGTGCCAGAATTGCGGTAGTCTATTGGGTAGATATGACTCTAAAAGAGTTTGCAGGTAATCTGTTAGCCCATCTGGAAGATATGGAAATAGTTGATAACTTTAAAGAGCCTCGCTTTAATGCAGGTGTCTATCAAATGATAGCAGCCGTAACTTTAAAGCGCAAAGTAAGCGATGCACCGAATAACTTACCGGAAGCAATTATCAAAAGTATTTTCCAACGCTTCCCATATCCAACACAACTATACAATTACTGTATAGGCCGTATAAGGGCTGAGCAACACGTAACAACGGAACGTGCAGCTATACTTAAAGCCTACCTTAACAGAATAAACAACAAACATAAATTAACAAAAGCAATGGATCTAAACAACAATGATGCAGGTTATCTGTGCGGACGTTTATTTGCCGTCATTGAAAAAATTCAAGTTGATGCAAACGGTATACACACAGTAAGAGAGCGTTATCTTAGTCCCGCAAGTGCTACTCCGGTAGTAGCCTTTCCGACTTTACTCAACCTCTCTATACACCATGTTGAGAAACTACCTGAAAGCCGCGCTACATACTATGAGAAACTTAAACAGGAGATTATAGGTAAACTTGCCGGTAACTTTCCTGTACATCTCTCAAACAAAGAGCAAGGCAGTTTCTTTGTAGGTTACTATCAGCAAATGCAGGACCTTTATACGTCTAAGGCTGACAAAGAAGAGAAGGATAACAAATAAATATCACTCGGATTTAGATTCCCAACTATCCGGTACTAAACAACAATCAACTAAAAATAAATTAATTATGAAAGAATTAAAAAACAGAATAGATTTTATATATCTATTCGATGTTCAGGACGGAAATCCTAACGGCGATCCGGATGGAGGAAACATGCCTCGTACCGATATAGATACCGGTCAGGGACTGGTAACAGATGTATGCCTGAAACGTAAAGTTCGCAACTATGTAGACATAGTTAAAGCAGGCACACCCGGATACAATATCTTTATCCGTGAGAAAGCCGTATTAAATCCGCTTATTGAAGCGGCTCACGAAACTGAAGAAGTAAAAGCAGCTGATAAGAAAAAGAAAACTGAAGCAGCCCGTAACATTATGTGCCGCGACTATTTTGACATCCGTACATTCGGTGCTGTACTTTCGACCGGATCAAAAGAAAAAAATGCCGGTCAGGTGAGAGGACCTATTCAGCTGACTTTTGCCAGATCTATTGAGCCGATAAATGCCAAAGAACATTCCATTACCCGTATGGCGGTAACAACCGAAAAAGACGAAGAAAAGCAGAATGGTGACAATCGTACTATGGGTCGTAAGGCTACTGTCCCGTATGGTCTTTATCTGACTCATGGGTTCATATCACCTCATCTCGCCGCTCAGACCGGATTCACAGAAGAAGACCTGAGTCTGTTTTTCGAAGCTTTACAGAATATGTTCGATTTCGACCGTTCAGCATCTCGTGGTCTTATGAGTCCACGCAAACTCATAGTATTCCGTCATGGCTCCGAACTTGGCAATGCACCGGCTCATAAACTTTTTGAACTGGTGAAAGTATCTCGTAAAGATTCCTCTACATTAGCACGTTCGTTTGACGATTATACCGTTACTATTGACCGTGATAATCTGCCGAATGGCGTATCTGTTGAGGAAATAATATGAACCGATGATCTATACTGATGATCAATTGCTTCCACTGTCCGGAATACAGCATTTCAGATACTGTCCCAGACAGTGGGGGCTTATTTACATTGATTGTTGTTGGGAGGAGAACCAACTTACGTACGAAGGTCGACAATTACACCAACACGTAGATAATCCCTTTTATCGTTCAAAACACAAAGACATCATTTATCTTCGTTCGCTATCCTTAATCTCATATCGACTCGGATTAAGTGGAATAGCTGATCTCATAGAGCTTCACCACACCGATAATGAACCTGCCTACAGACATCCTAACTATATAGGAAAATGGAATGTATTTCCTGTGGAATATAAACATGGCAAACCTAAAAAAGATGATATCGATATCCTACAACTTGTAGCTCAGGCTATATGTCTTGAAGAGATGTTTAATATATGTGTTACGGAAGGTGCTATTTATTACGGTGAAACCCAACATAGGCTTTCAGTACCCATAACTGAAACACTACGGCAGACTGTCACAGAGTGTACCAATGCTATGCATAAACTTTATTCTCAGGCAAAAGTACCAATAATTGAGAAAAGCAGTAAATGTAGACGATGTTCTCTGAAAGATTTATGCATACCGGAAATCCAATCTGTAAATAAGTCAATATCAGCAAAAAGATATAACTTGTATAATTTATATGAAGAAACTTCTTAATATTCTTTATGTTACCAATCCTCAGTCATATCTTTACAAAGATGGACTGAATATCGTTGTAGCCGTAGAACAAAAAGATATTTTTAGAGTACCTGTTATTAATATTGAAGGAATAGTTACTTTTGGCTATCTTGGTTGTTCACCGGGTCTTATGAAACTATGTGCAGATAATAAAATAAGTCTTTGCTTTCTATCTCCGCACGGACGTTTTATAGGAAGGTTTCAAGGTCCTCAGACCGGTAATGTACTGTTAAGAAAAATACAATATGAACTTTATAATAACGAGGACGTAAGCCTACATTTAGCTTGTATTGTGATAGCATCTAAAATAAGTAATTATCGTAGTTTATTACAGCGTCATCAAAGAGATCATGGTCAACGTGAGGAAATTGAAAATTCAATTATACGCCTCAGACAGCTTCAAAGACAAGCCTTTAAATGTGTCTCTAAAGCAGATTTATTAGGTATTGAGGGTCTGGCGGCCAAAATCTATTTTGGAACTCTCCCCCATCTTATTCTTAATACTGAGAAAACATTTAATTTCTCAGGTAGGAATAAACGACCTCCTAAGGACGCTGTAAATGCACTCCTCTCTTTCGCCTATTCGCTGTTAACCAACGAAGTTACAGCAGCTTTAGAAACAGTAGGTCTTGATGCTTATTTAGGCTTCTATCATACCTTACGACCGGGCCGTACATCTTTAGCCTTAGATATGATAGAAGAATTCAGAGCCTATATATGTGATAGATTTGTATTGTCACTTATTAATAGGAAACAGCTGCGTAGCAACCACTTCTTTTATCAGGGAGAAGAGGCAATACAATTAACGGACGATGGTAGAAAAATCTTTTTATCTGCATGGCAAAACAGGAAGAAAGAAGAGATTACTCATCCGTATCTTAATGAGCCGGTTCCATTAGGATTGTTACCTTACTTGCAGGCAGTTCTGATGTCACGTCACCTTCGCAATCAGATAGATGATTATCCACCATTTATATCTAAATAATAATGAAGATACTGATAACATACGATGTTGAAACTGTAACAAACGAAGGCAAAAGCCGCTTAAGGCAAGTAGCAAAACACTGTAAAGACTACGGTCAGAGAGTTCAGAACTCTGTATTTGAATGTACATTAAACGGAGCTCAGTATGCAGCACTAAAAGATAAATTACTACGGATTCTTAACAAAGAAACTGACAGTATAAGAATCTATCATCTTTCCGATAAACATTCTAATGTAATTGAGACAATGGGAAAAGAAACTTCTTATGATCCGGAGGGCCTTTTATTATTATAATAAGGTAAAATTAATATAAATAAAAGCGCGAACCACAAGCGTTACATAGACTCCCGTAGGTTCGCGCTCCCTGAATACCAATAATTTATCTTAAAATACAATTTTTATTTCATTCTTACGTTATTAAAAAAATATACTTTCGCGCAAACTAAGCAATAACTTACTTGCTCTAACTTATTTACACCCCCTACTGTCGCACCCCTCGCGGGTGCGTGGATTGAAACGCCCGACCAACTAAGACGATTGTTAACGAAATGTGTCGCACCCCTCGCGGGTGCGTGGATTGAAACATGCGCGTGCGTGTCCCCATGCGTGTGCGTATGGTCGCACCCCTCGCGGGTGCGTGGATTGAAACTCCTCGGTCGTCTGTTCAGCTTCTCCCTCCGTTAGTCGCACCCCTCGCGGGTGCGTGGATTGAAACCGGACTGTGTTGAGGTAGGTGTTGAGGTTCCGGGTCGCACCCCTCGCGGGTGCGTGGATTGAAACCTCTCTCCTCCTTTTTGCTCTCAAAAAAAAAGTGTCGCACCCCTCGCGGGTGCGTGGATTGAAACCGGTTCCGTCCGCTGCCTCCGGACTGGACGGCCTGTCGCACCCCTCGCGGGTGCGTGGATTGAAACTCAGAAAAAAAATGCACCGCTATCCTGACGGTTTTTGTCGCACCCCTCGCGGGTGCGTGGATTGAAACCCCTTACTTTCATAAGCTCACGGTTAACATCAAGTCGCACCCCTCGCGGGTGCGTGGATTGAAACGACTCCCCGTGTGGGTTCCAAACGGCTAAACACTGTCGCACCCCTCGCGGGTGCGTGGATTGAAACGCATACAGGGCAAGCCGTTTCTCAAGCGCCTCCAGTCGCACCCCTCGCGGGTGCGTGGATTGAAACAAAATAAGTTATGGTCTGATTATTTAGTGTCTTAGTCGCACCCCTCGCGGGTGCGTGGATTGAAACCCAATAACAAGCGCCGCACACCTCTGTCTATCGAGGTCGCACCCCTCGCGGGTGCGTGGATTGAAACAAGACCGTGGTCTTTTGCCCATTGAGGACATCCTGTCGCACCCCTCGCGGGTGCGTGGATTGAAACTTCGGCCTTCTGAGCGCTCACGCGGTTCTCCTCCTGTCGCACCCCTCACGGGTGCGTGGATTGAAACTCGATCTCTATTATCTCATGCTTGCTGCCGAGAAATCGCACCTCTCGCAGGTACGTGATTAAAACGAGCGTCAATGCTCCGCCATTATTGCTGTACAGAGGTCATACCTTTCGCAGGTACTCGGATTAAAACATTTTGTTTTTCAGTCTCTTCTCGGCTTACTGAGTTATATCCCTCGCAGGTGTATGGATAAAATAAGGCAATAAAATAGAGCTATAACAGTTTATTTATAAGCTACTGTGGATTGAAACATTGCCTTATGTACACAGTACATAAAACTTTTAGTCGCACCCCAAAGGTATAGATTGAGACAAATTAAATCAAAAAAGAATAAAATTCAATCATCTTTAACGGGGTGCGTGGATTGAAACCACGCAGGCTATACCAGTATGATACGGGTATAGCCTGTGTGTTTATGTCGTCTGTTGTGATAATCAAGATGGAATGGGGTGAGAATGCAAAAAAAGTGCTAACTTCGCGTTCGGACAGCCGGGTAGGCACAAATGGAAGGCATTGCCGGGCAGGTAGTGTCCGGATTGATTACTGCCGGCTGTCGCAAGCCATAACTTACTAAATAATATTTCTGACTTTATGCCACAAACTTCAGGCGCAACACGCCAACGTCAACAAACAGACACTCCTAAACGTTATCATGTCTACCTGCATAACGATGACTTTACCACAATGGAAATGGTAGTGAAGATTCTTGTAGAAGTTTTTTTCAAAAGCAATGAAGAGGCCATAACGCTTATGCTGCAGGTGCATAACAGCGATAAGGCTATAGCCGGTACTTACGTCTATGACATAGCGGCTTCAAAGATACACAAAGCTATGGGTATGGCACGTGCCGAAGGTTATCCGCTTCAGCTCAGTATGGAGCCGGAACAGTAACCTGACTATATGAACACCGGAGAGTAGTAGGCTGTCTACCTTACTGTCCGAGTGTTCACACTCTTCATCTCTTCTCGACTTCTCATTCCTCAACACTCTGTATTAGAATGTCAAAAAAAACAAATCCTTCAGGCGCTCTCAACGACGCCTTTCAGTTTACGGTGATGCTGGCTAACACAAAGCGTCACGAATTTATTACTCCCGAGCATCTCCTGTTAGCTCTTGTACATCAACCTCAGTTTGCCGACATCACGGCGTGGAGCGGAACAATCAGTCTCCAACAGCTGAAACAACGGCTGCAGAAATATCTCGACACACAGGAACGTGTGCCAGATGATATAGAATGTGAGCCAGAGTTGTCTCTACAGATGTCAGAAGTACTGAACAGAGCTGCTGAAACAATGACGAGTTCACAAGCCGGAGAAATGACAGTGGCTCACTGCCTCAACGCTCTGCTCAATATGAATAATTCATTTGCGGCCAACATGGTACGTACACTGGCCAAAGAAGATCACGGTGGCTTTTTAGCCGCTGTGAATAGAGCTTATACGCAAAAACGTAAAATAATCAGGTCAACCTTTGTGGACGGTGAGTTTACTGACATTGAAGAACCTCTTGAGGATATTGATACTACTTCTTACTCAGCGCCCGAAGAGGAAACCTCGCAATGGCGTTCACTGGTGACAGACATAGACTCTCTGCTCGACACACACAATCCGCTTATAGGACGAGAGGCCGAACTTGCACGCACGGTACAGGTGCTATGCCGTAAGGATAAGAACAATCCGTTGCATGTCGGTGAACCCGGTGTGGGCAAGACAGCGCTTGTCTACGGACTGGCTCAACTCATACGCGATGGGAAGGTGCCTGAGCGTCTGTGCGGTTCACGTATCTATCAGCTTGATCTCGGTTCGCTGTTGGCAGGCACACAATTTCGTGGAGATTTCGAAAAGCGTCTGAAGACAGTCATGGACGGAGTACGCACTGAAAAGGGCGCTATTGTCTACATTGACGAGATACACAATCTTGTCGGAGCCGGTGCCACAGGCGAAGGTTCTATGGACGCCTCCAACATGCTCAAACCATATCTGGAGCGCGGTGACATACGCTTCATAGGTTCGACCACATACGAGGAGCTGAACCGTCACATGGCCAAAAGCAAAGGACTTCTGAGACGTTTTCAGCAGATAGACATAACAGAACCCACACAAGCCGAGGCCGTGAAGATTCTGCAGCAGTTACAGAGCCGTTACGAGCAGTATCACGGTGTTCGCTATACAGATGAAGCGGTGGAATACACTGTGTCCGGATCGGTGCGACATCTCTCAGACAGGTATCTGCCGGACAAAGCCATAGACCTTCTTGACGAGGCCGGTGCCTGGCGCGAACTGAATCCGGGCACTGAACAAACCGATGTACCTCCGACGGTAGACAAAGGTGTAGTTCAGAAAGTACTGTCAGGCATGGCGCGTATCGACACCAAAGCCCTTCAGAGCGATGACAAAGCCACTATGCACACATTACCCGAACGTGTGGCAGCGCGTATCTTTGGTCAGGATTCGGCAGTAAGAGCTGCTACGGAAGCCGTACTGATGTCCAAAGCAGGACTCAACGACCCCGACAAACCGTTGGCAAGTCTGCTCTTCGTAGGCCCTACAGGTGTGGGTAAGACTGAGGTGGCGGTAGTATTGGCCAAAGAGATGGGAGTTGAACTTGTACGTCTCGACATGAGCGAATATGCCGAGAAACACGCTGTAGCCAAACTGATAGGTTCGCCGGCAGGTTATGTAGGCTATGAGGATGGTGGAATACTTACTGACGCAATACGACGTTCACCTTCCTGCGTACTGCTGCTTGATGAAATCGAGAAAGCCCACCCCGATATATATGATATTCTGCTTCAGGTGATGGATTACGGTCGTCTGAGTGACAACAAAGGACGTCATGCCGACTTCCGTAACGTCGTGCTTATAATGACATCAAACGCCGGCGCACAATATGCAGGACAAGCTAACGTCGGATTCGGAAGCAGTGTAACGGCAGGACAGGCTATGATGAAACAAGTGAAACGTACTTTCAAACCGGAATTTCTCAACCGTCTGTCAGCTACGGTAGTCTTCAACGACATGAGCCGCGATATGGCTTCGCGCATACTCGACAAGAAACTCGGGCAACTCTCCGAACGTCTTGCCGAACGCAAGGTAAGTCTACATGTCGACGAGCAGGCACACCGTTGGTTGCTGCAAGAAGGTGTGACAAAGGAATATGGTGCCCGTGAGCTTGACCGAGTGATTGCAACACAGCTCAAACCGCTGCTGATGCGTGAAATTCTATTCGGAAATCTTGCTGACGGAGGTCAGGCTACAGTCACTGTCAAAGATAACACTCTTGCACTTGATAACGACAAAAATCAATAATAAGTTATGGTATTCTTGATAGCAAACGATGACCGTACAATGGCATTTCCCGACCCTCATCTGGCCGAGGCAAACGGTCTGCTGGCAATAGGCGGCGACCTGTCGCCCCGGCGCCTGATATCGGCCTACTCACGCGGTATTTTCCCTTGGTTCTCGTTCCGTGACAGTAACTTACCGTACTGGTATTGTCCTCAGCAGCGTTTTGTCATATTCCCCCGCGATATACATGTGTCGCACTCGCTGAGACCCATGCTTAACAGCGAACGCTTCGAGATAACATTCAACCGTGATTTCGATGCTGTCATATCCAACTGCAGCAACCTGCGTATCAAAGAAGAAGGTGCGTGGCTCGGAGAGGATATGATCAAAGCCTACACCGAGCTGCATCACATGAAGCGTGCAGCCAGCGTAGAGGTATGGGAAGAAGGAAATCTTGTCGGAGGTCTTTACGGTGTGACTATGGGACATGTGTTTGCCGGAGAGAGCATGTTCTCTCTGCGTCCGGGAGCAAGCAAACTGGCTCTGGTGCATCTGGCACGACGTCTGATGATGGCAGAGGGAGAGTTTCTTATCGACTGTCAGTTTGAAACTCCCCACCTGCGCAGCATGGGAGGCACCTTTATCGACTATGATGAATACATACGTATCCTGCGGGGCTGACAACAAGCCTCAGACTGTGTAGTCCTCATCGCAATCATCACGGCGCTGATGATGCGGCGAATGACATTCATGCACACCATCGTCAACGATGATATGCCTGTTGGCCATACCCGAAATCACAGACAGTTCGTGACTCACAAGTACGATAGTGATACGTTTGGCAAGGTCAGCCATTATTGAATATATCTGGTGCTCGAACCGCTTGTCGACATACGACAGCGGTTCGTCAAGCACCAATACAGTCGGGTCGGTTATCAGTGCACGCCCGAGCAGAGTGCGCTGAAGCTGACCGCCCGACAGTGCGCCTATAGGACGGTCAGCCAATTCGGCTATGCCCATAAGCTGTGTCACCTCATCATAGCGGCGCGCAGCATCGGCGGGATAACGTCCCCACAGATTGCGTATCATGCCCGAACGTACCACCTCACCTACCGTAATGGGAAAATGTGTGTCTATCATGCTCTTCTGAGGCAGATAGCCTATGGCAAGACGATTAGTCGGCCGACCGGCAGTATCATAGTACGTAACAGTACCGCTGTCGGGAGTGAGCAGTTTCAGCATCACTCTCAGCAAGGTGGTCTTTCCACCCCCGTTAGGGCCGGTGATGGTCATGAAGTCGCCCCGGTTAACACATAGCGACACACCCGGCAGCACAGGGCGGTCGGTATAAGTGACTTTGATGTCACGCAGGGCTATTACAGGCTGTGACAAGGGTGAAAGGATATTATTTAAGTTTAATTAAAACTATTTACCACTCAATTGCCGTGCTCCGGCCTCGGCAAGACGATATGCAAGCCGTGTCAGCTGTTCGGTCCAGTTGGCAGCGTTAAGCTGTACCTGTATGGTGTCGATACCAAGCTGACGGGCTATCGTCCATGCCTGATCAGGATTATGGGACGGTTCGGCTATCATAAGCAGCGGTCGGGCTGCGGCAGCAGAATCAAGACGTTGCTGCATCTGACGTGCGGTAGGCTCCTTACCCTCGCGTTCAAGCGAGAACTGATTAAGACCGTAGTCACGTGCGAAGTAACTCAACGACGGGTGTACCACGACAAAAGTCGCTCCACGCACTGGTTCAAGAATGGTCGCCAGAGAGTCATCGAGCGCCTGCAGACGTGTCTGCAGAGCCGATTCTCGTTCACGATAACCTTCGGTATCATCGGTATCATAAGAGGCTAATGCCTCAGCCATAGAGGAAGCTATGACCTTCATATTGCGCACCGAACTCCACAGATGCGGATCACCCTCGCCGTGGCCGTGTGTGCCTTCGACAGCAGTCACGCCTCCGGCCACATCAACCACCTCCAGACCGGGGAAATTCTCCACGAGCCTCGGCAGTGTGGCCTGTTCAAAACCCGGCGTACCCAATGACATATAGAGACCGGATTGTTGTAAAGCCGTCATCTCGTTCATAGAAGGGTCATACGTCTCGGGATTAGTGGAAGGCTTTATCAGTGTCACTACTTCATAACGGCCGTCACCAAGCGCACGTGCCACATCGGCCTGAGGTGCGAAAGTAACAGCTACGGTCTTACGTTCACTGCTACGACGACAACCGACCAACGTGAGTAGAGCTACCATCAGTGCGATTCCGGCCATGAGTACAAGCACCGGGAAGGTCTTGCGCATCAGGACTTCTTTGAGTCTTGTATCCATAAGCTCTGGATTCAGAACTTACGTATACCCATTATCTCGCGTACATCGCGCAGTGTGTCGGCAGCAAGCGCACGTGTACGCTCCGCACCGTTGCGTACCACACGTGCAAGATACTCGTCATTATCGCGTATGTCAAGTATGCGTTCGCGTATCGGGAGCGTTACTTTCAGTATGTCCTCAGCCAACTGTTTCTTCATGTCGCCGTAACGTATCGAGCAGTCTGCGTATGCATTGCGGAAATGTTCAACAGTATCCGGAGTAGAGACGAGTTCCATAAGTGTGAAGAGATTCTCCACCGGCTGACTTACAGGCTGGTTCGGAGTCTTCGGGCCTTCATCAGTAACGGCACGCATCACTTTCTTGCGCAGGGTCTTTTCATCATCTATAAGATAGATACAATTGCCTTCGCTCTTACCCATTTTGCCTGAACCATCCAGACCGGGTACTTTTACAGCCTGACCGCCGAAATTGAAATTGACAGGTTCACCGAAATAGTCAGTCTTATAGAACGAGTTGAAGCGGCGTGCAAAACGGCGTGTAAGCTCCAGATGCTGTTCCTGATCCTTACCGACGGGAACGAAATCGGCTTTATGTATAAGTATGTCAACCGCCATGAGAGTAGGATATGTCAGCAGACCGGCATTGACACGCTGGTTGGTCTGATTGCCTATTATCTCCTTCTCTATTTCGTCGCTCTCAGACGTTATACCTAATGCCTTACGCGCCTTATCCTTGAATGAGGCTGTACGCATCAACTCACCGATGCCGACGTGCATGTTCATGAGCAGATACATTTCCGAGATTTCGGGTATGTCACTCTGCACATAAAGTATGTTTTTGTCCGGGTCAAGTCCTGCGGCAAGATATTCGGCCAATATGTCCTTTACATTCTCATGCAGCATCTTGGGGTCAGGATGTGTGGTCAGAGCGTGGAGGTCAGCTATGAAGAAACGGCAGTCATAGTCGTCCTGCATACGCACAAATTTGTTCAGGGCACCGTAATAATTACCTAAATGCAGATTGCCTGTGGCACGTATACCGCTGAGTACCACTTTCTTCTTATCGTCGCCGACAGCAGGCGCCGGCGTATTCTGTTCTGTCGTGTGCATAGTCTTGATATGTTTTGTAGTCTGCAAAGTTAACAAATATAAACATTTCCACGTATCTTTCTGTCAAAAAAATCATAAACGACGCGTCAGCGATGTTCCGCCATCAAGCCGAACGTCGCTAACGCGTCGTTTATAATCAGTTTTAATTACGGTCTGTTAACCCTTGCAGCCACAACCTTCCGGCTTATCGGCGCAGTTGCAGTTGATACGTGTCACAAGTACCTTAGCCGGAGTTACGGCTTTTACATTATGAGACGTATTAGGCTCCATCAATATCTGCTGACCGGCAAGCATGTTGTGCTGACGGCCCTCAATCTCAAACATGACTTCACCTTCAAGCACCTGAACCATGACGCAGGCAGCCACTGAGTGCTCTCCGGTCTCGACATTACTGTCGAAAGCCAGAAGCATCACCTTACCGTTATCGCAGTCAAGTACCTTTTTGGCAACAAGCCTGCCTTCAGCAAAGTCTATGTGTTTCGTAATGTCAAACTCTGTTTTAATTTCAAAATCGGTTTTCATAGCAATTAAATTGTTTTATCGTTGTCTGTAATTATAACAACCTATTCCTTTTTGGAGTTCACGTCGTCATTTACGGCGACTTCGTTCTGATGCATCAGACGCAGCCATTTCCGATACCCGAGCCACGCCACCACGGTGTATGCACCGTAAAGCGCAGCATAGAGATATATCTCTTTATAAGCATACAGACCTACGCACACTGCATCAACAGCCATCCATGCCAACCACTGCTGTACATACTTCCGGGCCAACATCCATGTGGCTATTATACTCATAGCCGTTGTGAAAGCATCGAAATACGGGACATTGCTGTCTGTACACAGCACAAGCCACGCAGCAATAGCCGCATAAACTCCCGCCAGAGCCACAGCACACCAAGCCAGTACCCGTATTCCGGCCCGGCGTATAGGCAATTCGGGTTTCTTGTGCCGACGCAGGTGGAAAGTCCATGCTACATATCCGTAGACAGCCATGACCACATAATAGATATTCATAGCAAAGTCTGCGTAAAGACCACGCGAGTAGTACACCTGCATCGACACCAGTGTCATCAGCAGTGACACCAGCCAGACACGTGCGTTGGCTTTATACTCGTAGTAGAGATAAAGCACTCCGAGACAGAAACCGACAATCTCGGTGACAGACGACCACGACATCAGAAATGAACTGTTAATGTAGCGAGAACATTGGTAGGTGCCTGAACTGCAAATCCGGCATAGCGGTAGATAACCGGCTCACCGTTTTCGCCTACATAATATCCTGCACCGGCATAACCGTTATTCTCGTATTTTTCGTTAAATAGGTTATTGATGCTCACTCCCACTCTCAGTTTGCTGAGGCCACCCACAGCACCGAAATCGTATGCCAGACTGAGATCCGATACGAAATAAGGGTCAAGCGAGGCTTCGCGGTTTCCGGTGTTGGTGAGATACTGACGGCTTACGTAGTGACTTGTCAGAGATGCCTCGAAACCGCGCCAGTTGAAATTGAAAGCATTATTGAAAAGGAACGAAGGCGAGAACGCTATCGGGGTCGTACCGAGATAGAAACTTATCGGATTGGCCCAGCCATCTTCGTAGATATATTCGGTAAAACGCTTGATACGGTTACGTGACAGAGTGGCGTTGGCCTGCCATTCAAAAGCACGACAGAAGCGTACAGCACCCTGCAGTTCGATACCCATACGGTAGCTCGAAGGCACATTTTCGGTCAGCGGGTTGCCGGTATCGGAAAGACGACCTGTCAGCACAAGCTGATCTTTATAGTCCATAAGATAAAGATTGGCTCCTACGGTAAAGAACGAATGTGCGAAAGTATAGCCTAATTCATAGTCAAACATACGTTCGGCATGTGGCAGATGAGCCGGGTCACCGTCAGTGAAGTTGCTGCGTGTCGGCTCTTTATGTGCCACACTCCACGAAGCGAAAGCACGATGCGGGCCTTGATTAAGCGTCAGTCCCACTTTCGGGTTGAAGAAGTTGTAATGCTCCGTGTAGTCGAGCGGCTGCATGGCTTCTATCGTATAATCATAGTCGGAGTTATCACCATGCAGACGGTAATAGATATGACGGTACTGTACATCTGCAAAGGCACTGAGCGCTGATGTAAGATCGACAGTGGCACGGGCAAAGGCACTGAAATCGGTCTTTACGCTACGGTTGGTATAGTACTGCTGCAACGGGTCGAGGGCGCCGATATAGTTACGTACCCACTCCACCTCACCGAAGTGATGACCGTGATAGGTATTGAGTGCGGTACCCATTGCCACCGACAGACCGTCGGCAGTATAATCGGCTCCGACATTACCGCCTCCGAAATGGCTGTTGGAGTGTTTGAGACGTATGATGTCGCTCTTCTTGACGGTTTCACCCTCTGCGTTCACATACGGTTCAAGACCATATTCGCGCAGTGTGCGTGAGGTTTTGTATTGCCGGTAGTAACCTACTCCGCGTGTATAATGCAGGGCGGCATTCAGACGCCATGAATCGCCGAGACGCTGCGCCAGCAACAGATGGAAATTATGCTGTGTGAAATAATCCTTCTGATCGGGATAATAGGCTATGTTACCATCCGAGTCCGTATATTGGCCGCAAGGGTTATACCGACGTCCGTACTGTTCTATCTCTTCGCGTGAAGCGTAGTCCCATGCCATATAGGTTTCTTCCTTACCTCCGAAACCGAGCAGACGCAAATCGGTGTCGCCGTTATGGTAGGCTAACTGGCCGAAATAACTCCACAGTTTGGACGAAGCACGGTCTATATAACCGTCAGAACCGATGTTACTGATACGGGCCTCAGCCATCCAATGCTCGCCGAGCAGACCGCTGCCTACACGCAGTGTAGCACGGTGGGTATTGTACGAACCGTATGAACCGCTTGCTTCGGCAAAGGCACGACGTGAAGGTGTGTCGGTAAGCATATTGACCGAAGCACCGAAAGCACCGGCACCATTAGAGCTTGTACCGGCACCGCGCTGTATCTGGACATCGCGCAGCGACGAGGCAAGGTCGGGCATATTAACCCAATAGACACGGTGACTTTCAGCATCGTTAATAGGCACGCCGTTGACGGTGACATTGATGCGCGTACCATCGGAGCCGCGTATATTCATAGCGCTGTATCCCACACCGGCGCCCGCGTCAGAGGTCATGGTAAGCGACGGTGTCATAGACAGCATATAGGGCAGGTCACGGCCATCGTTACGTTTGTCCAGCTCCTTACGTGTCACTTTAGTATATGCCACAGGCGATTTGGCAGTGGCGCGGTTAGCTACTATCTCGATTTCCTGAAGAGCCACTGTGTCGGGGGTCTCTTCAGAAGCGGCGGCGCGGCATGGTATCCACAACGACGGGGCCAGCACCAATACAAGCACTTGCTTCTTCATATTCAAAATTTCACTACGCCGGTATTACCCGGATCAGGTTCTAAGGGTATATTCTCAGCTGGACTCTCAAGCCCGGCACCCCTATTTATTGCTTTTGGGACGTCCTCTCTTCAGACATCCGGACTGTATTCAGCGGCAAATTTACAAAAAATATTCCGACACTCCGTCGCTTTATCGGGAAGAATACTGTCTTCTGATTTGTTATAATAATCAGATGTCAGTCACCGAATATGGCTTTTTTGTATCTGAAATGTCTGAAAAATTACTACATTTGCCTGTTATAGCATACATTTACACGATGACCGACATTTCTTAGCTATTTATTATTATGATATCTATGACACGTTATCTGATTGCTGCGTTACTGACTGCCGGTTTTCTGTCGCCGGATTCGGTGACAGCCTGTGCGGCACCTCTCCCGGACGAGGCCATACCTCAGGAAACCGTGACGACAGTCGATGAGAATACCAATGATACGCAGACTACCGTGAGCCGTGTGCTCTTTATAGGCGACTCGATGACCGGATGGATGGCTGAACGCCTCAATGCTTATGGAGTCCAGAACGATTTTGAAGTAGCCACAGTGGTATGGGACGGCTCAACCATAGCCCAATGGGCGGAAAGCGCTCCGCGTCTGACAGAACTGGTTGATAAACTTCAACCACAGGCCGTATTTATCAGTCTTGGACTTAACGAACTCTTTGAGAAAAACCCTTCACGGCTCGCTTCTGAAGTAGATGCTATCGTTGAGGCTATCGGCGACCGTCCTATACTGTGGATAGGGCCTCCTTCATGGCCGGAACATTCCGAAGGTGAGGAACTATGCGATTTTCTTAACACACGCCTCGGCGAAGGCCACTACTTCAACAGTTTCAGTCTTGATTTGGACCGTCAGAGCAAATCCAATCCTCACCCTTCACGTGAGGGCATAATAGAATGGATAGATGAAGTAGTCCGATGGGTTCCTGACCATACCGAACTGAAGTTCAAAAGTCTCGACATGCCACAAGGTACCGAGATGTCACGCGGTCAGACATTCATTTACCGCCGTATGCAAGACCCGCTGTGATTCTACTTATCATTTAATTTTTAAGAGCTACTTGAAACACATAGCGCTCCGCCGACAAGTGTGTCGGCGGAGCGCTATGTGTTTCATTACACCTGTTATTAATTCTCAAATTTAATTTCCTGTATCACTGCTGTGTTCCTCGTGTGAGTGCTTCTTAATCTTCACTTTCATTACATCGAAGCCCTTGCCGTAAACACCGTTGACATTGCCCTGCGATATAAACGCATCCGGGTCTATACTCTTGATGATACGGAATATAGTCACCGATTCTATCTTACGGCACCATACCATCAGTATTTTCACATTCTGCTTGGAGTACCAACCCTGACCGTCTATTACTGTCACACCTCGGTGAGCTTCCTGATTGACGGCGTTGGCTATCTCCTGCCAATGATGAGAGAAAATAGTGAACTGTGTAGCCTGACGGTTGGAGTTGATGAGTATGTCGGTCATATAGCTGTAGATGAAGATAGTCACCCAGCCGTAAAGAATACGCGGTACAGACTCCTGTATACGTGCTTCCATGTCACCCTCGAAAGGCAGGAAGAAAGTCATACCTACTATCGACATATCGACTATCATCATTGTTCGGCCCACACTCACGTTACTTACTTTGGTGACAAGAGCAGCCACGATGTCGGTACCGCCGGATGTACCGTTGTGTATGTAAATCGTGCCGATACCCATACCCATTATTATACCACCGAGCACGATACTCATGGCTGTGTCGGCTATCAATGGGGGGTGAGCCATAAAGTAGCCTTCAAGCAGACCTACGAATACCGAGGCGCCTGTAGCTCCGAATATGGTACGCAATACGAACTGTCGGCCCAGAGCTTTATAGCCACCGGCTATAAGCATAAGGTTGACGGTATACATGGTCACGGCCACCGGTATGAGACCGCCTGTGGCAAAATAAATAAGTGTGCCGAGACCGGCCATGCCGCCTACCACAATTGAATGGGGCAGAATAAAGGTACAGAAACCTACGGCATAGAAGATAAGACCCACGATTATCATCAAGTAGTCGCGGGCATTGTTCATCAGACTGTTATACTTTGGTCTTCTCATGGTGTTGGGTATCTCTCGTTTCTCTTTGGCAGCGCAGATAGCGGGACATCCGGTACCGCCTGCCTATTTACGTGGCAAAATTATATATAAAATTCCAATTTCAAAGTTTTTTCCGTAATTTTGCTTTCCATTTTTTTACTGTCGCCCGGAATGGCCCCATGTCTCGGCCGGCGTCAGGCGACACTACCTTTCTGACTATGAATTGTTCTGCATTATCTTCTCTTACACGTCGGGTGTGTATTGCTTTTCTCGCCATAGGCACTTCTCTACCTGCCGTAGCGTCCGATTTCTTCTCGACCGAACAACCAGAAGAGCGTTTCACCTTCGGACTGCGCCTCGGTGTCAACAGTTCGAACCACACGATGCGTAAATCCGCCTTCAATGTCTGGAATAACGACAGCTGGGGTGCAGGTTTCACACTCGGTGCCGTGGCTGATCTTGCCATACGTGACTACATCTCAATCCAGCCGGGCTTCTTCTTTGATTACCGGGCAGGCAAATTCTCGCGTGTATCCGTACTTTACAGTACCACCGGCGACCCTTACGACCTCGTATCGGTTGGCGATTCACATTCGGCTTTCGTAACCATACCGATACTTGCTTCCCTTCACCTCAACATAACTCAGGATCTTCGCTGGAATATCGATGCAGGCCCTTATCTTGGTCTACGCCTCGGCTCCTCTGATGACAAACAGCCTGTCGAAACAGACTCCGAAGGCTACATTCTCCGCGAAGTGGGACGCCATAACGCCGATGTAGGTTTCAAATTAGGCACTTCGCTCACCTTATGGAGTGGCTGGTCTTTCGGTATTCATTACCTCGCCGGTCTTTCATCCGTATGGGACGATGGCTACGGAGGCCGCAACAAAGAGTGGACTTTCACTCTCGGTTACGACTTCTGACCCTACTTCTGCTTCGGGTTCACTTCTGCGCTTTTCGGTTCTGAGTGAGTGTTTCACTCGGCGCGGCCCGTTATCTCTCTCAGTGCCCGGCCCACAAGGTCGGGCATAGTTATATCAAGCCATATCGCCGAGGTGTCGCGCCGGTACCAAGTCAGCTGTTTCTTAGCATATACACGTGTATTCTTCTGTATGCGCGCTACGGCCTCCTCCCGTGTCATAACTCCGTCGAAGTAGGCAAACATCTCTTTCAGTCCTACGGTATTTAGTGAGTTAAGATACCGCAGATGCTCCACTGAGCGGGCTTCCTCCTCAAGACCGTCGGCCATCATGCGCACCACACGTTCGTTAATGCGTGAGAACAGCACCTCGCGTGGCCCGTCGAGACAGATTTTCACTATTCTGAAAGGCCGTTGTGTACGTTGTCCGGTACGTAGTTCCGAGTATGGACGCCCTGCCGCCAGTGACAGTTCCACACCATGAAACACACGCTTGATATTCCGTTCATCTACCTCTGATCTGTAAACTGGATCAAGTTCTGCGAGACGCTGCAGAAGCCATGCGTCGCCTCGTTCGGCATGTTCGTTCATCAGACGTTCACGCAGTTCTGCAGGTACCGTAGGCAACTCGTCAAGACCGTGACACAGTGCATCGACATACATCATCGAACCGCCGCACACCACAGCCCAGTCAGAATGTTGCCAGAGTGTGTCGGCCACTCTCAGTGCATCTGATTCAAAAGAGGACGCACTGTAATAAGCCTCCAGCGGCAACATGTCGATAAGATGATGCCGTACTGCCGCACGCTCCTCAGCCGTAGGCATAGCTGTCACAATGGGTATGCCTTTATACACCTGCCGGCTGTCGGCCGAAATAATCTCTGTGCCGAGACGCTGTGCAATCTCTACAGCCAGGGCCGACTTGCCCGAGGCAGTCGGCCCTGTGATGACGGCAAGTGTCTTGCCTTTATAATTCATGGATTATGCTTTCAGTCAGCAAGAATACGGCATATATTGACGATAACGTCGGTTGCTTTCTCCATCGAAGGGATAGCCACAAACTCATAACGGCCGTGGAAGTTCTCGCCGCCTGCAAAGATATTGGGACACGGCAGACCCTTGAAAGACAGCTGTGCTCCGTCCGTACCACCACGTATGGGCTGTACCTTAGGTTCGATGCCGGCATCACGCATGGCACGTTCGGCCACTTCGATGATGTGCATCACGGGCTCTATCTTCTCGCGCATGTTATAGTACTGGTCATTGATTTCGACGCTGGCGCAGTCCGGGAATTCATAGTTGGTCTTGCGTACCAGATGTTCGATTTCACGCTTACGGCTTTCGAAACGGGCACGGTCGTGATCACGTATTATGTAGCGGAGTTCTGTCTTTTCTACCGTACCCTCAACACCTACAAGATGATAGAAACCTTCGTAACCCTCGGTGTGCTCCGGAGTCTCCCAGCGGGGCAGCATCAGTATGAACTGGTTGGCAACACGGATAGAGTTAATCATCTTGTGCTTTGCTGTGCCGGGGTGTACGTTACGGCCCTTGAAAGTCACTACGGCTGAAGCGGCATTGAAGTTCTCATACTCCAGTTCGCCGACAGCGCCGCCGTCCATAGTGTAGGCGAAATCGCAGCCGAAACGCTCCACATCAAACTTATGTGCGCCAAGACCAATCTCCTCGTCAGGATTGAAACCTATACGTACTTTGCCATGCTTGACTTCAGGGTGAGCCTGCATCCATGCCACAGCACTTATTATTTCGGCAATACCGGCCTTGTCGTCGGCACCTAACAGTGTTGTACCGTCGGTTACGATAAGGTCCTGGCCGAGATAGTTGAGCAGTTCAGGAAATTCCTGCGGACTCAGTACGATATTCTGTTCTGCATTGAGCAGAATATCGGTACCGTCATAGTTCTTGACAATACGGGGACGGACATGTTTGCCCGACATATCGGGAGAAGTATCAAGGTGGGCGATGAAGCCTACCACCGGCACATCGGCTTTGTCGGTATTAGCCGGCAGTGTAGCCATCAGGTAGCCGTTGTCATCAAGAGTTATCTCCTCGAGGCCCATAGTTTCGAGTTGTTCCTTGAGATATTGTGCAAACACCATCTGCCCGGGTGTCGAAGGGGTCAGATTAGTGAGTTCATCGCTCTGAGTGTCAAACTTGACATACTCCAGAAAGCGGTCAGTAACTGTCATGGTGGTTCAGATTTTGAGTGTTTACGCCACACGGCCACAGGCCCCGCAGCATTTTAATGATGCAAATTTACACATTTGATTTCATTCTCTCACAGTTTTCATCACTCTGAGTTGACATTTTATGCAATATTTTTTGTAATTTCGCTTCCCCTATCCCCTCCTGAGGTGCCTCTCGGTTATTTGTGCGAGCTTCAGCTCGTCCTGTCTCCAACGAGTCCTTTCCCTCTTAATCCTACAAACATGGCAAAAAGAAAAACTACCCGTCGCTCAACAAGCGCTTCAAAAAAGAAAAAGGAGAACTCCTTCTGGTCCATGGTTGCAATAGGCATAATCGCCGTCCTTACCGGTTCATATACCGGTCTGTTCAAGAAAACTGATGGCAAGACCACAACCACAGATTCCGCCTCCCATATCACTGCCCTCGATAATGTGAGCATCCCCTCCTCCCTCTCTTCACAGATAAAAGACTACGAAGGTTTCAAAGTGTCTTTCAATAAGGATAACGGTACCCCTAATTGGGTATCATGGGAACTTTTGCGCTCCGAGACACAAGGCAATCTCACTCGTTCCGACAACTTCTGGCAGGATAACGACCTCATCGGCTGTCCGCAAAGCTCTGACTATTCCCGTTCAGGTTACGATCGTGGTCACATGTGTCCTGCGGCCGACCAGAAATGGAGTTCTAAGGCTATGAACGACTGCTTCGTCATGTCTAATATGTGTCCGCAGGCTCATGCTCTGAATGCAGGTGCATGGTCTACACTCGAAAGCAAGGAACGTCAGTGGGCACAACGTGATTCTGCTATTATAATTGTGGCAGGCCCTATTTATGAGTCAACCGATCGTAAGACTATCGGGGCTGCAGGTGTAAGGGTACCGAGCGCATTTTTCAAAGTGTTGCTTGCTCCCTATCTTGACGAACCCCGGGCTATAGGTTTCGTCTATCCCAATATGTCGGCTCCCGGCAATATGCAGAATTATGCCATGAGCGTTGATGAAGTGGAAAAACTGACCGGATTCGACTTTTTCGCTGCACTCCCTGATGATATAGAGAATAGAGTGGAAAGCCGTGTATCATTCAACGAATGGAACAAAAGCAAATGACCCAGTTACTTCCGACTCATCCCATAGTAGCCGTAGCTACAGCTCCGGGCACAGCCGGCATAGCCGTGATACGTCTGTCTGGCGAGGGCGCCATTGCTCTGGCCGACCTCGCATGGCGCGGCACACGTCCGCTCTCGACACTTAAAGGTTATTCGGCTGCTTATGGTTCGCTGACCGATGCACGTGGTGAAATTATCGACGAAGCTGTTGCCACCGTATTCCGTGCACCTCATTCTTTCACCTCACAGGACACTGTTGAATTTTCGGTGCATGGTTCTCAATGGATTCAGCGTCAGGTTGTCGAACGTCTCATCGAACTTGGCGCTCAACCTGCCGGTCCGGGTGAGTTTACACAACGTGCCTTTCTGAGCGGACGTATCGATCTCGCTCAGGCCGAAGGCGTGGCTGACCTTATCGCTTCTTCATCACGTGCCGCGCACCGTCTGGCCATGTCACAGGCTCGTGGAACGTTCTCCTCAGGACTCGAAACACTCCGTCAGCAGCTCATCGACTTCGCTGCCATGCTCGAACTTGAACTCGACTTCGGTGAGGAAGAGGTCGAGTTTGCCGACCGCACCCAACTCCTTCAGCTCGCCACGACGGTCAAGAACACAGTCGACCGTCTCGCTGACTCGTTCCGTGCCGGTAAAGCTTTCCGCGAAGGTGTCCCCGTAGTCATCGCCGGTATCCCAAACGCCGGCAAATCAACCCTCCTCAATAGCTTGCTCCATGACGACAAGGCTATCGTCAGCTCCATACCCGGTACCACCCGCGACATCGTTGAGGACACCCGCGAAATCGGAGGCATCCTCTTCCGCTTTGCCGACACAGCCGGTCTCCGCGACACCACCGACACCGTCGAAGCCATCGGCGTCGAACGAGCCCGCACCCGTCTCTCTACCGCCGCCATCGTCATCTGGCTCATCGACCCCACCGCTCCCCTTCCTCCCCAGCTCGACCTCCTCACCGCCCACCTCTCCTCCCACCCTGGTACCCACCTCGCCACTCCGCTCCCCGCCTCCCCCGCTAACACCCACCCCACACCCCACTCCTCCATAACCCGCCACATCACCACTTCCCCCTCTAATACCCACGCCACCGACTATACCACTTCCCTCTCAGATACCTACCAGGTAGCTGGCAATCACCCTATATACTCCGCTGAAACTCATACTACCAGCCCTACCACTGTTAGTCATATCGCCATATCCCCACTCAACGCTCACCACTCCACTGAGAGCGTCACAAACACCCCTCCCGATACCTACCCCACCGACAACGTCTCTACCCTTCCTGTTGATACCTACCCCCAACACATCATTCCCTTAATCAGCAAAACCGACATTGCCGACTTCGGCCTTATCGCTGCCACCCAACGTGCCCTCCTTTCCCTCAACCCCCACTATACTCGACCCAATCCCGATCCTGAGTCAAGCCAAAATTCCAGCCAAACACCTACCCCCGAATCAATTCTGACTGTCCTTGAGCAACGACTCGTCAACCTTGCCACCGCCGAACATAATCCCGACACCGAACTCATCGTCACCAACGCCCGACATCACACCGCCCTTCTCAACACCTCCGCAGCCCTCTCACGAGCCATCGGCGCCCTCACTACCGGCCTCTCAGCCGACTTCGTAGCACAAGACGTCCGCGAAGCCACCCACCACCTCGCCACCATAACCGGCACCGATGCCGCCATCACCCCCGACACTCTCCTCCAAACTATATTCTCACGCTTCTGCATCGGCAAATAGATAACAGATTGAAAATCATATAATTAGCTAATAAATAACACGAAACGCCTCTTTTCAGGGGCGTTTTTTATTGGTCAAAATGTCCGATTTTTGCGCATTTTGGTCGATTTTAACGCTTTCTTGTATCGCGATTGTACCGTATTCGTGGTTTCTCGTCTCGGCCTTTCGAGGTTATAGAGTGTTGGGACACTCTGGGACACATTGGGACGCGCTGGGACACTTTTGTGTAACTTTTAACAGAAATAACCGATGAGCAGTACAATTGACATCAACAAGATTTGCGAGTGGTGTGGCAAAGAGTTTATAGCCCACAAATGCACTACTCGCTATTGTTCCAAGCGATGTAGTGAACACGCTTATAAGTCATTAAGGCGAGAAGTCCATGTAAAGAAAGAGAATCTGATAACACAAGAGAAGAAAGAAGATAAAAAGAAACCTCTCGGAAATTACTTTACTCCTCGGCAATGTGCCGTTTTACTAGGAATTGGAAAGTCTTCTGTCTATCGTTGTCTTGCAGAAGGACTAATTCCTTGCATCCGTCTGAAGGGAAAGACCCTTATCAGCCGGACAAGCATTGATAATATGTTTGAGAACCCTCCTGAATATATCAAGAGGGAGAGGAAGGAGGCAGAACCCATTGAAGAGTTCTATACCACAAAGGAGATTCTAGAGAAATTCGGTATCAGCAATTCGTGGCTATTCAAGATGGCTAAGGAGCGGAACATTCCGAAAACTGTAGTCAGAGGAAAAACACTCTGGAGCCGGAAGCATATCGACAAGGCTCTTGCTGATAAACAGCCTACGGAAGCTGCCGAGGAGGAATGGTATTCGGTCGAGGAAGTTTGCGCAAAGTTTAATATGTCTAAGGAGGCTGTCTATCGTTTTGTGTCGGAGCGAAAGATTGGTAAGCGTAAGGATAAGTGTAAGGTATTCTATTCGCGCCGACAGTTCGACAAGGCTATGGGAGTAAAGTCAGAGCTGGAACCGGAATATTACACCATGCCGGAAGCAATGGCACGATATAATATGACACGCGATCAGATTTCGCATTATGTCCGCACACATAATATTC
>JAAVDM010000063.1 GCA_014801815.1 Bacteroides sp.
CTTACCGAGAGTGGATATCATTGGATTGTCATATTCATCGATAAGGATTACCACTCCACGGCCTGTCTTTTCGTAGGCACGTTGTATTATACCTTTGAATCTTGTCCCGAAAGATGTCTTCCTGCTATTCTGACCGTATATATCCTCGTATGCCCCTAACTTGGCGTGCAGATATGCGTTGAGATCTTCGCAGCGGCTCATATCATTGGCTGAAAGGTCGAGTCGCAGTACAGCGTGTTCAGTCCATTCTTTTTCCATTGTAGCGATGGCAAGTCCATCGAAGAGCTGTCGCTGTCCTCTGAAATAAGCTTCGAGAGTGGACACCAGCAAACTTTTTCCGAAACGTCTCGGACGGCTTAGAAAATAGTATTTTGTATAATGTGTGAGCTTGTAGATAGCCTCGGTCTTATCTATATAAAGGAAACCGTTTTCTCGTATATATCGGAAGCTGAAATCTCCGATAGGATATTTTACCTCTGCCATAAGTCAAGATGTTATTAGGTGCTGTTATGAATGCAAATATAAGCAATTTTAATATTTAAAGCAGTAATTACTTATTTAAGTATAAAAATAATCAAGGCGTCTGTCCTCACGGATTGACGCCTTGTGTTGTGTTTTCCATAATACTTTCTAACTAACCTAACATCATGAAACGAAGAAAACTGTTGACTTTGATTAATTCATCAATCGGTTTTCTGTTTCTATAACAATAGTAGTGTAGAAAAAGTTCTGAGGATTTCACATAAACTACATGATGTTGTGTTATAGAGGCTCCGCATTGTCAGGAAATAAATACTAAGAATGTTTTTTTACGGGGTGATATGTTTTTGATGGAAAATCATTAATTTTGCGACAGTACTCATACTAATACCGACAGGCGTTATGGAACAGAACAATCTTTATATCCGCTTCGACTGGGCCATCAAGCATATCCTGCGGGACAAGGCCAACTTTGATATTCTTGAGGGATTCATCTCGGTTCTTTTGGGAGAGAATGTTGAGATAGAGGAGCTTCTCGAGAGCGAGTCGAATCAGGACAGTGACCGCGACAAGTTCAACCGTGTCGACATCAAGGCTAAGAACAGCAAGGGACATATCATAATAGTTGAGGTTCAGCTGACACGACAGCTGTACTATCTGGAGCGCATACTGTACGGGACGTGCAAGGCGATCACGGAGCATATCAGTATAGGCGACAAGTATGATCAGGTGAAGAAAGTGTACTCCATCAGTATCCTCTACTGTGACTACGGGCGTGGGGATGACTACGTGTATCACGGCCGGACGGTCTTCAAGGGTATCCACACGGGCACCGACCTTCTTGTGAACCTTAAGGAGGATGGAGTGATAGTTCCGCATCTTCCCCGTCAGGTGTTTCCGGAATACTACCTTGTGCGCGTGAATGCTTACGACAAGATTCCGGACACACCTCTTGACGAGTGGATGACCTACCTGAAGACAGGCAGGATCAACGCTGACACACGTACTCCCGGACTTCAGGAGGTCAGGGAGAAGCTCCGTGTACTGGGTATGTCGGCGAAAGAGCGCAGGGCCTACGATGAGCACATGGATAACATCATGGTTCAGAATGACGTACTCGACACCGCCCGTGAGGAGGGACTTGCGGAAGGTATGGCGAAAGGACTGGAAGAGGGTCGTGCCGAAGGCAGAGCGGAAGGCAGAGCAGAAGGCAGAGCGGAAGGTCTTGAAGAGGGCATAGCGAAAGGCCATGCCGAGGCAATGGAGTCAGTTGCCCTGAAGATGAAACAGCAGGGGCTGCCCTCGGAGACTATAAGCAGCTTCACAGGTCTTCCGGCCTCATTAATAGATAGACTGTAGATTACAGTAAATATTGATTTATCGATAAGTAGTTCTTAAAAATTAATGAACATATAAAACGTAGTTATTTTTGAGACAATTCGGATGCGGAGCGACTAAAAATAACAAGTTTTATAGTTCAAGATTCAAAGACTGTAACTGAAAACATATATCGTTTAATTTTTAAGAGCTACTTAAGCTTGAAGTAGATAGCTAATGGTTACAGATTCCGTAATTTTGTAGGGATTTATCGAGAATATTGTTGACAACCATCAATGTCCAAAAAAAGGAATATTTCTGAAAATAGTCAAGGCGTCTGTCCTCACGGATTGACGCCTTGTGTTGTGTTTTCCATAATACTTTCTAACTAACCTAACATCATGAAACGAAGAAAACTGTTTGACTTTAATTATTCCATCAATCGGTTTTCTATTTTTATAACAATGGCTGTACAGAAAAAGTTTTGAAACTTCCGTATAATATTCAGAAATTTTTTCGTGAGTGATAAGATGTGGGGGTACGGTTGTTAAGAATATAGAAACATATAAATATCATATATAATTATGCCTAAACAAGTCAAAGCCAAGAAATCGTTAGGACAGCATTTCCTTACCGATTTAGGTGTCGCACACCGTATAGCCGACACTATCGTCCAAGTCAATCTGCCGTTATCGGCAACACAATGGGGCGAGATTCCTATACTTGAGATAGGCCCCGGAATGGGTGTGCTGTCACAGTTTCTGCTTGAGACCAACCGTCTGCTGAAATGTGTCGAACTCGATGCTGAAAGCGTACGCTATCTCTCTAAAGCCTATCCCGCACTCGATGTCATAGAGGGTGACTTCCTGAAAATGAGTCTTGACGATATATATGAGGGACAGTTCGCTCTTATAGGCAATTATCCCTACAATATATCCTCACAGATATTCTTCAAGGTACTTGATTATAAAGAAAAAATTCCCGTAGTGGCCGGTATGCTTCAGAAAGAGGTGGCACAGCGTATCTGCTCAAAGCCCGGCAGTAAGGTGTACGGCATATTGTCAGTATTGCTTCAGGCTTGGTATGACTGTGAATATCTGTTTAATGTCGGCCCGCAGGTGTTCTCGCCGGCTCCGAAAGTTGAGAGCGGAGTGCTGCGTCTGACACGCAATTCACGCACATCACTGGGCTGTGACGAACGCCTGTTTAAGACTGTGGTAAAGACCGCTTTCGGTCAGCGCCGCAAGACCTTGCGTAATTCACTTGCCGGACTTATACCTGCCGGTAGTCCGATACTTCAGTCCGAACTTATGTCGTTGCGTCCCGAACGTCTCGGTGTTGAGCAGTTTGTCGAACTGGCTAAAGCCGTACGTCCTGATGTTTCCGAACTTGCTATGCCGGCCGAGGAGAACGATATACCCGTAGAAGGCGAGATATTATGAAAGAAGCACAGCAGGCTGTAGACCGATGGATTCGTGATGTTGGGGGCGGCTATTTCTCCGAGCTTACCAATATGGTGCTGCTTACCGAGGAAGTCGGCGAACTTGCACGTGTTATAGCCCGTACCTA
Organism: Bacteroides sp.; assembly: GCA_014801815.1. GTDB lineage: Bacteria > Bacteroidota > Bacteroidia > Bacteroidales > Muribaculaceae > Lepagella. The sequence continues at coordinate 3,367 of JAAVDM010000063.1, forward strand.
TGGCGACCAGATAGCCAAGCCGGGTGATCTGCGACATTCTCTGAACGAAGAATTAGCCGATGTGCTTTGGGTGGTGCTTTGTCTTGCCAATCAGACAGGTGTTGACCTTGACAAAGCTCTTGCCGAATCCTTAAATAAGAAGACCCGACGTGATAAAGAACGTTTCTCCGAACGTCGATCCGAGGAAAGGTAGAAACACAACGCAGGCCGCATCATTGATGTGGCCTGCGTTGTGTTTCGTTTATGTCTGTTACATTAGCAGACTCACGAGGGTAAATACCCAGTGTGCTACTATTGCAGCAACAAAACCGCCGATGGTGTGGGCACCGATAGCTTTGGGTGTTAGTTCGCGATAGCCCATCGAGTCGAGCATGGCGGTATGTGTGCTGAGATAACCGCTCCAGCACATACCGATAGCGGTGAACACGGCAATGGCGTTACCGTCAATCCAACCCTGACTCATGAAATTGGGTACAAGACCGAGAGCCGCACCGACGGCACCAAGCGCCGTGATAGGGAAGGCTACAAGATGGGGGTCATTGAAACCGAACAGCAGATAGAACACAATGTCTATTTTCTGTGCCAGCCAAGGCAGAAGTTCGATACCCTCGTAGGCGGCACCAGTATAAGCTCCGCTTTCCGAAGCTCCGAAGGTAAGTATCATGACAAGAGTCGATATGATGAGTACACCCGGAATAATGGCGATACCGACGTCTACACCGCTGCGGCCACCGTCAAGCAGAGCGTTGAGCACGCGGATAAACACCGACTTCTCTTCTGATGGACGCTGGTCAGCTTCAATAGCGTCAGTCTCGGCCACGAGTTCATCACGGAAATGAGGATAGCTGCGTATTATGAAACGCTGCATGAGACGTGTTGAAACAATACAGCCGCAGAAAGCTCCGAACAGACCTACCAACGGAGCCACAAAGAAGCCCTGACCTACCATAAAGACCATTACAAGTAGGCCCATACCGAAAGCTGTACCGAAGTTAGTAAGCGATATGTACTGGTACTTCTTGAAGTACTGGCTGAAACGTTTGTCCTGGGAGAGTGAGATAATAGCCGGATTATCGCTGAGGAATGTCATTACCGCTCCGAGCGACGCTACACCCGGCAGATTAAACAGCGGGCGCATCAGCGGACGCAGCAGTATCTCAAGCAGGCGTACCACTCCGAACTCAACGAACAGACGTCCGATAGCTCCAGTTATGACACAGATACCCATCAGATAGAACACCGTGTTGAGCAGCAGGTCATGAGCGGTGTGCATAACGGTGTTGAGCATGTTGCTGACGCCCATGATGTGACCCAGATACCAGAAGAGGGCTGTGACACACAGCAGACACGGTACGCCGGGTGGAATGAAGCGTGAGAGAGTGTTCTTCTTCTTCTTTCCGCTCTCCTCCTTGTTGAGACGGGCCTCAGATGATTCGATATTTTTTTCCATGATGTTAAGGTTAGGTATTGCTATGCTTTTGCTGACTGTGTAGGTTGCCAGCGGTAGAGACGGTCACTGGTGCGTATTTTCTGCGATACCGGCATGGAAAAAAGATCTCCTTTTGTGACAGTCTGCACCGGCTTGAGGTCTACCCGGAGTTCGCTGACCGTGAATATAAGTGCGCCGGTAGTGGGGCCTGTTATCACCACTTCATCACCTACACTCAGCGAACCTGCTTCCAGTCGGAACTCGCCCACGCCGATATTGGGAAAGTAACGCAGTATCTTTGCGGCGTACACCTTAACACGGGTTGCCGAGGAACCGTATTTGGCACTCCATTCCCCTAAGCGCTGTCCGAGATAATAACCGTCCCAGAATCCCCGGTTGAATACCCGTGCCAGTCTCTCGTCCCATGCGGCTATCCGTTCCGGGGTATAGTCTCCCTCGCATATTGCTGTCAGGGCTTCTGAATAGGCTTCCACCGTCTCGCGTACATATTCGGGTCCGCGTGCGCGTCCTTCGATTTTGAACACACTCACACCGGCCTCCACCATACGGTTGAGGAAGTGGATTGTCTTCAGGTCTTTCGGACTCATGATATACTTGTTGTCTACGGCAAGCTGTTCGCCGGTCTCGTTGTCTGTGACGGTATAAGAGCGGCGGCATATCTGATTGCAGGCACCCCGGTTGGCCGATGAGTTCATCTGGTGCAGGCTCATGTAGCATTTGCCGCTGACAGCCATGCACAGAGCGCCGTGACAGAACATTTCGAGGCGTATCGGTTCGCCGTGCGGGCCACGTATATCTTCAGCTATAATACGGCGGTGTATTTCGGCCACCTGCTCCATATTAAGCTCGCGGGCCAGTACCATGACGTCGGCCCACTGACTGTAAAAGCGTACAGCTTCGATATTGGTGATATTTACCTGTGTCGATATGTGTACCTCCTGACCTATGGAGCGTGCATATAGTATCGCCGCCATGTCGGAGGCTATTATGGCTGTCACCCCGGCAGCATGGGCACGGTCGATGATTGTACGCATCAGCTCCATGTCGTTGTCGTAGATGATAGTGTTGACCGTCAGATAGGTCTTTACGCCGTGTTCACGGCATTTCGCTACAATGTCGGCCATATCATCGGCGGTGAAATTGGCGCTTGAGCGCGAGCGCATGTTGAGGCCTTCGATACCGAAATATACGGCATCTGCTCCTGCCTGCAGGGCAGCCGCGAGGCTGTCGAAGCTGCCGACGGGAGCCATTATCTCGAATTGCTTGCGTGTCATCTGAGTGTGAGGCTTGATTATGGTTTTACGGCGGTGTAGATTGTTACGGCGCCGAAGGTAAGCGATTTCCAGACTGCCTGCCTCAGTCCGGCACGTTCCATTAATGCTGTCATGTCGCCGCGTTGCGGAGCTGCAGCTATACTTTCGGGCAGGTAGGTGTAGGCACGGGAGTCACCGCTGACAAAGCGGCCGACAAGCGGTATTATATGCCGCGAATAGAGATTGTAGCCTGCAAGACATAGCCTGTTTTCCGGCTGTGAAAGTTCTACAACACACAGTACTCCCCCGGGACGCAGCACCCTTGCCATCTCCGCATAGCCTTGTTCAAGACGCTCGAAGTTGCGCACTCCGTAGGCTACGGTGATGAGGTCGAAGGTATCCGGTGCCCAACGCAGTGCGAGGCAGTCGCCTACCTCGAAATCCATACGGCTGCGTTCCGGTCGGCTCCCCACTTTGCGCCGGGCTATCTCCAACATTCCTTTCGAGAGGTCGATGCCCATGATGTGTGCCTCCTTATAGCGGCGTGCTAATTCTATTGCCACATCGCCTGTGCCTGTGGCCACATCGAGCACTTCGGACGGTGACACCATACCGTTGCGGCGCAATGCCTCGGTGGCCATACCGATTGCGCGGTTACGCCAGTGCCGGTGCAGCCCGAAACTCATGGCCGTGTTCATGAAGTCGTATGCCGGAGCTATCGAGTCGAACATCTCCTTTACCTGTTCGGTCTTGGCACCACCGGCATTGTACGGCTTGACGGCTTCTGCTCCTGTGGGTATATGTTTATCGGCAGACATGTTTAATGTTCAGAGTTTCTTGGCGAACGAACGGCGGCGGCGGTGCTGGCGGTATTCGAAATACTCCCACTGACTCTGCACCTTGGAGTTGGTTTCCATTTCAGGATTGGACTCGGCATATTTGTAGCCTTTAGCCTGATAATAGGGTATAAGGTCCTGAAACAGCAGCGCGTTGACACCCTTGTTCTGATAGTGCGGGTGTACGGCTACAAGCAGCAGGTCAACACGGTCGTTAGCTCCTTTGAGACCCTTGAGCAGATGCCACCAGCCGATGGGGAACATTCTTCCTCTCGACTTCTGCAGCGCACGGCTCATTGAAGGCATTGATATTCCTACACCCACCAGCTTGTTGTCCTTATCGACTATCAGAGTCACAAGGTCAAGGTTAAGCAGACCTAAATATATGTTTATATAGTAGTCTATCTGGCGTTCGGTGAGGTGGCTGTACTGATACAATCCGTCGTATGCCTCGTTGATAAGGTGGAACAGCGCACGGCCGTATTCCTTTTTGATACGGCTGCGGCTCTTGTATTTGAGCACGCGCAGACCGTATTTCTTTTTCACTATCTCGGCTATACGGTTGTACTTGTCAGGTATTTTGTCGGGCACTGTCATAAGGAATTCCACCCAGTCGGATTCCTTTTTGTAGCCCAGACGCTCCAGATGCTCGGCATAGTACGGATAATTGTATATGGTGGCCATTGTCGAGAGCTCTTCGTAGCCTTCGACAAGCATACCTTCATGGTCAAGGTCCGTGAACCCTAACGGCCCTATGATTTTCTTCATGCCCTTTGAACGCGCCCAGTCTTCGACAGCCTTCATAAGAGCTGCCGACACATCGTGGTCATCTATAAAATCTATGAAACCAAAGCGGGCGTTCTTCTCGTTATGGTTCTCGTTTACCTGACGGTTGATCATTCCGGCCACACGCCCTACGGGCTTACCGTCGCGGTAAGCCATGAAGTAGACGCTCTCGCAGAAGTCAAAGGCGGGGTTGGTAGCGGGGTCGAGCGTAGCCACATCGTCGCTTATCAGTGGCGGTACATAGTAGGGATTGCCGTCATAGAGGTCAATCTGAAACTTTGTGAAGTCTTTCAGATTGCTCTTGGTAGGCTCAAGGGTCTTGATTGTGATCATCGCTGTCGGGGCAGGAATGGGTTATGATTATCGGAAGGAAACACACGCTATGCCTCTGTCAGTACTTGAGTGACAGATACACTAACAGTGCTCCCATAATGATGATGAATATGCTGAGGAATATATAGAGCGGTTTCGACTTGTCACGCTCCATAGCCAGCTGCAGGTCGGTGATGGTGTGGTAGGGCGAGGAGTCGCTCTGACAGCGTTCCGATATTTTGCGCAGGCGCGGCATGGAGGTGGGGAGATGTTTCAGCACCTCGCCCACCACTTTGCCGTAGCTGCGTATGTCGTCACGTGTGTCTTTTGTACTGAGTTGTTCCGCCTGAGCGTAACCTACGTCTATAAGCTTGAGATTCTCGTTGTATTCGGTGAAGATTATAGTCTCCGGAGAGATAGGGCGGTGTACTATATGATTCTCCTGAATATACTCCATCGCATCGAGCAACTGTGTTTCCAGACGGTGTACTATGCGCGGTGTCAGACGTTTCTCGTCGATAAGGCGCCGCAGTGAATAGCCGTAGACATCGTCGGTTATTATCGAAAGGCCGACCCCGGGCACATCTTCGAGGTCGTTGACCATGACGATATTGGGGTGTGCGAGATTATAACGCGTGTCAAACTCGCGCTCCAGCATCTCGCGGTATTTCGGGTCATCGGCATATTCTTTCTTCAGCGCCTTCAGCATCACCCACTTGCCATGCTTGCGCACGGTATAGACGTCATAGTACTTCTCCTGCCACTCGGGCAGCAGTGTCAGATCCGACCATTTTCCGGTCGGGTCATTGATGGGTATTTTCTTTTCTTCCTTACTTATGTAGGTCACGATCAATACGTTTAGATGTGGTGGCGGAGCCTCAGTCAATAATGTCGAAGCCTGTGTATTTGCGCAGACACTCGGGTACGACGATGCCTTCGGGTGTCTGATAATCCTCAAGCAGAGCGGCCACTATGCGCGGCAGAGCCAGCGCCGAGCCGTTGAGCGTGTGGCAGAGATGTATTTTTTTGTCGCTGTCACGGTAGCGGCATTTGAGGCGGTTAGCCTGATAGGTCTCGAAGTTTGATACCGATGATACCTCCAGCCAGCGCTTCTGTGCGGCTGACCATACTTCAAAGTCAAAGGTTATAGCCGATGTGAACGACATATCGCCGCCGCAGAGACGGAGTATGTGCCACGGCAGACCGAGCTTGTCGAGCAGTGACTGCACATGGTCTTTCATCTCTTCTAGAGCGGTGTATGAGTTTTCGGGCTTTTCGATACGCACTATCTCCACTTTGTCGAACTGGTGCAGACGATTGAGTCCGCGCACGTCCTTGCCGTAGCTGCCGGCCTCGCGGCGCCAGCAGGGTGAGTATGCCACATTCTTACGCGGCAGTTCGGCGGCCGGTATGATGACATCACGGTACATGTTTGTCACCGGTACCTCGGCTGTGGGTATGAGATAGAGGTCGTCTTCGGTGACATGATACATCTGTCCCTCCTTGTCGGGCAACTGTCCCGTGCCGTAGCCCGAAGCAGCGTTGACTACGAATGGTGGCTCCACTTCGGTGTAACCGGCGGTAGCACCTTCGTCGAGGAAGAACTGTATCAGTGCGCGCTGCAGGCGTGCTCCTTTACCGATATAGAACGGGAAACCGGTACCTGTCACCTTGACACCGAGTTCGAAGTCAATGAGATTGTATTTCTTTGCGAGTTCCCAGTGGGGCAGGGCATCGTCGCCGAGTTCGGGCATACGTCCGCCTTCTTTCTCGACAACGTTGTCGGCTGCAGTCTTACCCTCCGGCACAGCGGCACAAGGCAGATTGGGTACCGTCAGCAGCAGTTCGCGCTGTTTGGCCTCACATTCAGCCAGACGGTCCTGAAGTCCCTGAGTGGCGCCTTTGATTTGAGCCACGCGTTGCTTGGCCTCCTCGGCCTCCTCCTTTTTGCCCTGTTTCATCAGGGCACCGATTGAAGCAGCGAGTTTTTTAAGCTCCGAGGCATCGCTGTCGCACATACCCTGCAGCTTACGGCGCTCGGCGTCGATTTCGAGTATCTCGGTTATGACGGCACGGCCGTCGAATCCTTTGACGGCCAGACGGCCTATAACCCATTCCGGGTCATTCTTGATAGTCTGAAGTGTCAGCATGGCGGTTTAGTGTGGATTGGTCAGTTGAGCAGACGTTTCACGGCTTCCGAAATGACTTTGCCTTCGGCACGGCCTGCCAGACGCTGCGAAGCCAGACGCATCACCTTACCCATCTCCTTAGGTCCTGTGGCGCCTGTCTCGGCAATGATGGCACGCAGCTCGGCATCAAGTTCGTCGCCACTGAGCTGTTTGGGCAGATATTCCTCGATAACGGCAGCCTCGGCCAGCTCGTTGGCGGCCAGTTCGGGACGGTTGTTGTCGGTGTATATCTGGGCGCTCTCCTTGCGCTGCTTTACCATCTTGACCATTATCTTCACGGCAGTCTCGTCGGTGAGTTCACCGTTTGCTCCTTTGGCGGTCTTAGCCTCCAGAAACTCCTTTTTAATTCCACGCAGGGCCTCAAGGCGCACTTTCTCGCGCGCAAGCATGGCCTTCTTTATGTCTTCGCTTACCTGGTCAAACAGATTCATTGTCATTAGTGCACGCGGCCTTATCCGCTTACAAACTGCAAAAATAACTGAAAATGCTCACCTATCCTAATTTTCCGCTTTTTTTGCATGTTTTTTTACCGAATTTTCCTATTTAATTCCTCTTGGTAAAGTTGATGATTAAATAGAAGGCATAAATTTTCTTCTAAATATATTTCAGGATTTAGAAGAGTTTTTTGCCTTGCAGGAAGAGTGCGAATAGGGCGGCTACGACAGCGGCGTAGGCTGCGAATATCAGCCACGGGGCTGTCCAGTCGCCCATGAAGAGGGGCATCGTGACATTGCCGGTTAGGGAGACAGGTTGCCAGTGGCAGTAACGGTTTATCACCTCGCCGGCACCCAACATGCCGACTGTGGCTCCGATGCCGTTGCTCATGGTCATTATCAGCCCCTGCGCCACACCCTTGCGGCTGCTGTCAGCCAGATGTTCCATATAGAGCGGGCCTGCGATATTGAGGAAGCTGAAAGCCACGCCGTAGGAGAGCATTGAGAGTATGAGCAGCCACAGACCGCTACCGGGATTGCCGCAGGCAAGGCAGAGGAAACGTAAGCACCATGCACACATAGCTGTCACCATAACGGCCTTGTAACCCCAGCGGCGTATGAAAATACCCACAATCACCAGACACAGGGCTTCGGAAATCTGTGACAGCGAGAAGAGTCCTGTGGCGTTGGCGGCTACGGCGTTACCGGCGTATTGCGCCACACCCATAAAATGATTGATGAATGGTACTACATAGCCGTTTGAAATCTGAAGACATACTCCGGAGAATATTATAAGCAACAGAAAATTGCGTATTGCCGGGCTGGTGAAAGGAGAGCGGCGTTCAGTGGCAACTGTGGGATTGTGAGTTTCCTTTTGCGGACGTATTGCCGGCAGTGTGAGTGTGAGGAGAGCTGTCACTATGCCTGCCATACTGCTGCACAGCAGCTGCATGGGAGTATACTGAAAGCGTAGGCGTGAGGCCGGTGACATATCGGAGAATATGATACCGAAGTGTCCGTCATAGATATACGCACTATTGACAAACCACATCGCGGCCACAAAACCAACTGTTCCCCATACCCGAATGGTCGGAAATGAGCTGACCGGATTCAGTCCTTCGCTCTTCAGAAGCGTGAAGGCAGTCGTGGCTGAAAGAGCCATAGTAGGCATATAGAAGGCAAGGAAACAGACATAGAGCGTGAAGAAAGGCAGAAACTCCAGACGAGCGTGTGAGGTGGAGTACAGCCATGCGGCGCACATTGCCAATGCTGCCGCGAGGTGGCACAGTCCCAACAGACGTGCCGGAGCTACGAAGCGGTCGGCTACATGGCCTGCTGCGGGCGGAGTGACCAGTGATACAAGACCTAACGCAGCGTAGAACCATTGTATACGGTCACCCAGGCCGCCGGCGCCTAACAGCTGGCCGAAACAGGACAGATAGCAGCCCCACACGGCGAACTGCATGAAGTAGACCGCCGCCATGCGGGTTTTGATATTGTGAAATGAGAACATCGTCAGAACTTAAATTCGACACCTCCCATTACGGTGGCACCGGGCATAGGACAGCCGTAGACGACTTCATAATGACGGTTGGTGAAATTATCCACCTTAGCGAATAATGTCACCGGCACACGTGCGCCGTATGTATAGGCAGCCTTGAAATTGAGCAGTGTGTAGTCGGTTGTACCTTCGGGAGCACCGTTGCGCAGACTCCATACATTTGTCGATTCAAGAGTCAGGGCGAGCGGGCCGGGGTTGAAGTCGAGTTGCGCATTGAGTGTGTTCTTAGGTGCGTGAATGGTGAGGTTGTCAGTATGCAGATAGGCGTAGTTGGCCGAGAGCGACCATTGCGGCGCTATCCGCCATGCTCCTTCCAGCTCGAAACCTTTGTTGTGGAACTCGCCGACGTTCATATTTTTTGGACGTCCGTCTATACGTTCGGTCTGTATCATGTCTTTGCCATCGATATAGTAGAGGGCGGCGCCAAGAGTCAGACGTCCGTCGAGCAGTTGCTGACTGTATGACAGTTCGTAGTTATACATATATTCCGGACGCAGGTCAGGATTAGCCGGGGCATAGAGATAAAGTTCGCGCAGGTTAGGGGAGCGGAAGCCCTTGCTGAACGAGAATTTGATGTCGGCCGTAGTGATCGGGTGTACTATCACGCCAGCTTGCGGTACCCATACGTTACCGTACTGCGAACCGTGCTGAAGACGTACACCGGCATTCAGCGAAAGCATATTGTCTATCAGGCCCTGCTGCATCATGATATAACCGGCCACTTCATTCTCGCACTTCTTGAAATCGGCGCTTTCAGTTCCGGTTTCCTTGTCGCTGTTCCATGAGTGACCGCCCCAGTGCTGGAAGTCGATACCGGCCGAAAGGTCATTGTCGCGCCACGGATTGACAGTCTCGAACACTGTGAAGCCCATGTTATAGTCGGTCGAATTGAAGAGATAGGTGCGCGGGTCGGCATCAGGAGCATAGCCGTCGTCAACGAGGTTGGAACCCCAGTTGATATATACTTGCATACCGCCGTGCAGACGATCGTATGAATTGTTGGCGAACACCGCACCTGTTCCACGGAACACTTTTGTCCACATACTCAGCAGCGGCGATTGAAGTGTTCCGGGATTCTCGGCGCGGGTCTGTGTCATTTCGGCGTTTACACCGGTTGACCAATGGCCGGAAGCTATATAACGTAGATTAAGGTATTCGTTGGCCAGCCAGAACTCGCTGTTGTCACGGTAGCCGTTGCTGCGGTCAAGCTGACCGGATACGGTAGCTGAAAGCGGCCCTTTCTTGAGACCGGTCGAGAGATTGAATTTCTGTGTGGAGAATGAGCCGAACATGGCGCGGGCACTACCCGACATGCCCTCCTGACTCTGATGGCGGGTTATGATATTGACCGAGCCGCCCATAGCATTCGAGCCGTAGAGTAGTGACGACGGCCCTTTGACTACTTCTACACGCTCCACACCGTTTGACACGTATGTGTCGGGCAGAGCATGGCCGAAAATACCGGCCCACTGCGGCTGACCGTCAATCATGAAAAGAACTTTGTTGCCTCCGCCGACACCGCGTATATTGACTGTTCCGGCTGCACCGCCTGACACTCCGTAACCGGCAAAACCGCGTTCACTGACGAACATACCCGGTACCTTCTGCATCAGTACGGGCAGCAGGGAGGTCTCGGTAGACTTCTCGATTGTTGAGGCATCGACTACCGTGACATCGAGCGGTGTGAGCTGTACGTCGGTTTTGACCGGTGCAGTCACCAACAGTTCATTTAGCATGACTGTGTCGTTAGGATGGGTGTAAGCTCCGGCAGTAATGCTACAGAGCGTAAGACCCGTCAGAAGGATCGTTATTTTCATGATTTTAAGCTCTTGGGTTTTAAGTAGCTCTTAAAAATTAAACGATACATGTTTTGAGGTAAAGTCATTGAATCCTGAACCATAAAACTTGTTATTTTGGGCCGCTTCGGAACTCAGTCGGATACTGAAGTATTCTCCTCCGCTCCGCGTCCGAATTGCCTCAAAAATATCTGCGTTTTATATGTTCATTAATTTTTAAGAGCTACTTACTGAAAAAGTTTATAGTGAATGCAAAATTATATAAAGTAGTGATATTAACCAAAAATATTACTACTTTTGTGGTGATAAATCACTGAAATGATTTGTGTAAAGAATATGATACATAAGAAATTAAATTTTACCTTTTCGGCTGTCTCTCTGTTTGTGCTCCTCTTCGCTCCGGGGTGTGGAGGCGGTTCGGGCAGTGCCGACGATAATACTGTGCGGCGCGACAGTGCGATAGGCGGAGCCATAACCGTATTGTTGGAGCGCTATCCGGCTTCGCGGTACGATGATGTGTACAAGAATTTCATGCAGGATTATTTCGGTCCGGGGCATATACTCGGCGATACTGCCCGTTCGGGCGCTTACCTGCGTCGTGAACTCGCCTTGGCTGAACGCTTTGACGGCCCGTTGTACGAACCTACAGGTTACGAAGGTAATTTCTATCGCGTCAATCTCTCACTCATACGTGACAGCATAATAGACTACCCTACATATTTCGATGCTTTCGTGCGCAGTGTCAGTGGGATTGTTCCCCCCTCTCTGTCCGAATGGCGTCAGAAATGGACTGTCATCGACTCTGTGCTGCTGGCTATCGGATATAGTTATGACAGTCTTGAAGCTGACCGTCGCCGCATACTTCATCAGCTTGATGCCGGTGACCCGGTTGTTCACCACAGTCGTATTTTCAACGATACTTACTCAGTACACTATCGTATCATTTCCCGTGACATATTCGAGCGTGAGATTCTTCCCTTACTCCCTAAAACAGAATAAGCCGGTATCTTAAACCGACTTATTCCGTGATATATTAATAATATTCTGTATAAGGACTGTTAGTTTTTCTTAACCTTATAAGATTTTACAGTGCCGTCAGAATACACATCAGAACGGATGTATATATTATCAGAAGGGTTTTGAATAGACCTACCTTGTAAGTCATAATAGCGTGTGGAAATAATCTCAGTCTCCGTTTCTTTTCCCATGCTATTGATTCCTGAGTCGTTCAGACTGCATTTTGCAGCATTGACTATATGGCCGTCGTTCATATCAAGCAGAAGTACCACCACACTAAGCTGGTCTTTATTCTGTACAATCTTTTCTCCGTCAAGGTTACAGGTTTCTGAGATATTCTCGAATGTATAAGTATGATGTGAGGGTACATCAATTTCTGCTGTGACACTGTTACCTATACCGGTCAGGTTACTGCACATAACTGCCACATCGTTGTAATGGTATCCGGCCATCAGTTCGGGTGCATCACAGAACTGACGCATTTCTTCTATATATTCAGTTGGCTCCTCACCTGAATAGTAGTTGGTCTGTAGCCAGTCGGCAGTATTACCATACATGTCGTTCTCAAGAAGTACATAAGCTACCTCATAGTTAGAGACAGGTGCTTCGACAAATGTAACTTCTGAAGTGGCGATTATATTATCATCTTGCCAGGAAGCAGAGATTCCGACGACTGCCGGAGATTCCGTATCAACTAATTCCAGAAAATCACGTTCTATGCCAAAACCCTCTTTATACGTACCGAAATAAGGATCTGTCTGACGTGTTCGGTCAAGGTAACTATCAGGTAAACTACCTATTGAAGCCGGGAAGGCGGTAGTGATACCCATAGGGTCACCACGATGATAAGCTATACCTATATAGTTATCGGGATAACGTGAATTCAGGGCTTCCATAGCGGCAAGTCCGCGTACACAGTAACCGCACCATGTACCGGTATATTCTTCCATTACCACTCTCCGTTCCGGTATAAATGATACCATACGTAGAGCACATGAAGCTTCCGAACTAAAATCTGTATCAGGCTCTCCATCTACTTCGGTGAGCTGCACAGTTATTGATTCTGTACCTGTAGGGAGTACCTGTATAGGTAATTCTACCGAAGCGACAGCATTAAGCTTGCCGGGAAGCGGTCTATCAAGTTCGATATGTCCGTTACCAATAATTTCACCGGCTTCATAACTATACGATAGTGAACGAGCACCCTGTAGACCGTGATTTACTATAATTGCCGGTAAGCCAAAAGGCTCGTCAGCGACAATTTGTACAGATTCAAGAGTTGCCAGACTGACAGCACGATCGTTGAAATCACCTTCAATAGTCACACTTATAGCAGAAGTCTGACCTGTAGCCTGAACCATATCCGTCCATGTTGAGAAGGAGCGTGAGGAATGAATAAAAAATCCGCCTAAAGTATTTATATCATTGGCTACAACTACAGGATATTTTCCGTTCTCGTCAGAAATATCATTGATTTCAAATGAATAACCGATATATACGCCTTGTTCCGAAAGGGTATATGCCTCCGACAGTTCTACAGCCGCGATACCATTTTCTACTTCGGCATCTATACTGATTATATCCGGTGCATTGACTTTTTTACCTCCGACACTCTCAAGCCGGAGTTCAGTGGACAGCCATAAGCTTACTTTATCTGTATTCACATACAGAGGTACTGAAATATTTTTAACATTATAACCTGCCAAACCTTTACCGTCTAAATATATGGCTACGTCATAGTGCTCTTTCTTGCCGGTGCCGTACAGAACAAATTCGTCATCCGCATACGAAAATTTCATTTCAGCTGCCTGAGATGTAAGCCATGAGCCGAACATAAGAGCTATTACAGAGATAGAAGTATATTTCATGGTCATTTATTTACAGAATTATCAATCGGAGGAAGAGAAATCTCTATGGAAATCCCTTCCTCCGTTATAGTAACTGATTTATATCTGTGAATCAGAATGGATTGTTCAATGAGCTAATACTTTATAGGTCTTTGTTCCGGTTTTAACCATATATACGCCGGAAGCAGGAAGGACAAGGGTATTCACACCACTTATACCTTTGGTTTCAGCTACTTTGTAGCCATTAACTGCGTATACCTCAATTGGAGCGGCTTCAAGAAGTGTGACGCTAAGCTGAAGTCCCTGTAAAGATACGATACATGCATCTGCAATGTCAGTAGTCTTTATACCGGTAAGAGCGCCGGGCTCCACAATTACTGTTTCTGAATAATCAGAAACAGCAGTCTGAGTGTAGTTGATACGTGCGGCAGCCACATCGTAGGCACGGTACCAATCGCCACCGGCTCTCTCCATCTCGAATGTCATACTGTCAGCACCGGCTCCGAGTGTATAGCTCTGCACACCCTGAAGCAGAAGGTCGTCCTGACAGAGGTCCTGTGTTACTTTTACCTCGTCAATGAAGAAAGGCTGTCCGTCGTAGCTGACAAAAGCAAGACGATCATGTTTCTGGCCTCCCTGCATATCGAATGTAAATTCCATTATACCGTCCTCGGCAAATGGTTCGCTCTGCAGACCGTCTCCGTATGACATAACCACGAGACGTGAATCCTGCTTACCCCACACTTTAACTGTGACACGGAAATGACCGTCGTTATTACTCAGCGTGAGATCCGGAGAAATAAGATAGTTATTACCCGGCTCAAATACACAGTTCATACAACCTAAGTGACCGTTAACTTTGCCTACACCGTTACCGGTCCAGCCATTGCGGTGAGTGTACTCATTGAGACCTGTATTTACTCTGTCAGGGTGATAATAACTGTCAGCGCAATCAGTCACAAGTTCAAAATCCTCATCAAGCAGAGAGAAGCCGTACACATCCTGTGGTACTACAAGACAGTCATAAGCACTTATTGAGTGCGCGGCAGCAAGATAGGAGGGTTCCCAGCGAGCAGTAAACGAAGTCTCTGTAACATCATCAGCCGGCAATACTGCAGGAGCAGCTATACCGAAAGCTTCAGTGACTTTCTCTTCGGAAACGAAATTATCACTTGCGGCACGTACCGATGCAAAATAACGGGCATCAGGATTAAGACCGTTAAAAGTGTAGCGTGTACCCTGCACAGACTCACCATCTACAACGCAGGTCATTTCAGCATCAGATTCACATTCAAATTCCACATTATCTACTAAAAGTAACGTACCGTAGTTACATGTTTCGTTGACAAGACGGATTTTAGTGTAACGGCCACGGAAAATCTTTTCTTCTATCTCGAAAAAGTCCTCTTCTTCCTCCCATTCTCCAAGGTCAACTGTTATGAAATCCTCACCCTCTGTTGAGAAAGAAGTTATATACTCCCAGCTATCGCCGTTCCAGCCTTCTATAGCTACCTGTGAACCCCATGCTTTCGGATGATCACCGAGAATATGAGCCATATCGAATCTGAACTCAACAAAACGACCACCGAAAGAAGGAAATTCTATTATCTCCTCATGATGTCCCATTGCCAGAGCCTTGCCTGATTTATGTTCTACAAGCCAAGAGTGATTGGAGCGTAAGCCCAATTGCCAACCTTCAGGAACTGTAGTCAGAAGACCGTTTTCATCAGCTGTGAATGATTCAAAATCCTCACTGTAGACACGGTTATCTGTATTCTTATCATTGACTTCATATACTGACACAAGGTAATTATCAGTATAATCGGAAGCCAGCCAACTGAGATTAAAGCTTTCAGCGGTAAAGCCCGAAGCCTTCAGACTTGTTACAGGAGGTATATAGTCAGGCTGATAATCTACCTTCACATTATCAAAAACAGCACCCTGTTCAGTAGCACCATAATAAATGATACGGAACTGTACGAAAGCTACTTCCTCGTAGGGATTGTGGAAGTACATTTCCACATGTTCCCAACCATCAGTATTGAAAAGACGTACCGTCTGATACGGAGCGGCTTTCAACGGATCGTCGATACCGTTGTTACATACAAATACATCTATTGCTCTGATATCATCAAACACTTTTGCATCGAAAGCTACCTTTACAAGACCCTGCATCTGCACTTCCGGAGTGTTCAGATAACCGCCTGTGCCAGGGAAATTAATAGCACAGGTACCTCCAGCCTGATAGACACCTGCTCCTGACCAGTCAGGCAATGTGGTGTACTCAGAAGAAATTATGATATCCTCATCTGTAAGAGGTGTATCTGTAGGAGTATCCGGTGTGCCTTCAGTCATTGCAGAGAAATCCTCGCTAATAACATTTATCCATCCTTCCTGAGGCACTTCCTTAATTTTAGCAGGTGCCTGTGTACGTGTAGCTGCAGAAGAGGCCAACTGTTTTGGAGAAAAGGCTATTCTTTCTGTAAAGATATTGCCTCCCGAGACTGAAAAGACAGTAGCCAGCGAAAAGAGTGAAAGGTAGAGTTTATTATTCATAATGCTTAGTTTTGATTATTCCGGTCCTGTCAGTCTTTCCAACAGGATCGGGATGCAAGATGAGTATTAAGGATTAGTTTTATCGTCTTTCACCAGCATGAAGACGATATGCAAAGTTAAATTTAAATTATCTTAACTCCCTCATCTATCGCACAGTAATATGTCCTAATCCCAGAATTGAGACAAAAAACAGCCTATTTTCCCACTATCAATACATTCATTCTTTTACAGGAACGGAATTGAGACATCAAAGGTGCTATTTAATGTTTACTGCGGTTCTGGGCAATCTTACGATATTCGGACGGCGTAAGGCCGGTCGACTTTTTGAATACGGAAACGAAGTTAGTTCTTGACCGGAATCCGCAACTATTAGCAATACTTTCAAGAGTGTATTGTCCATAAGTCTCGAAGTCAGTCAGACGTCGGCAAGCTTCTCTAACCCTGACTTCACCGAGATAGGTGGGGAAATTTTTACCAAGCACTACATTTAAGGTTCGTGATACCTTTTTCTGTGACGACTCTACTAATTCAGCCAGACGGTCTACACTGAAACTCTCCTGTAAAACTTCTTCATTAGTTTCCATAACATTGGTTATACGCTCTGCCAGTCGTATCATTGATTCGTCAGGCTGTTCTTCATTTCCGTCGACTTCCTCTGTTTTAATATCAGTCGCAGGCTTTAGGCTGTTTAATGGAGATGTGGTCTCCATGTTGATCATAGCTGTCCGTCTTTCACGCTCGGTTTCTATTTCACGCATAAACTCTTCATTTTTTCTGAAAAGTTCCTCATTTCGTGAACGTAATGTTTTTTTCTGTCTCATTATCAGTACCAGCAACGTTGATACCACAAGTACAGTTAAGCCGAAGAAGAGCAAAAGACGCTTATTAAAGCTATTTTCTAACTGCAAGAGTCGTATCTGTTTGTCAGCGCGTACTATACGTCGGTTTGCTTCTACATCCTTTATATTACCGAAGGCACGTGAACCGAATAGAGATTCGGCTAAATTTATATATTTCAAAGCATAGTAAGTAGACGAATCCGAATTACCAGCCTCATAATAAAGACGTGTCAGAAACTGTAGATAAGATATTTCCATATCAGCATGTTCCTGACGTATACTTTTATCGCGCAGGTTATTGATAACGGATATGGCTTCCTGGTATTTTTCCTGATTTTGCAATATAAGTGTTTTTACAGATATTGCAGCCACCTTTTGTCGTTCATATTCCGGAATATGCTCTATTATAGAAGAGATACATTGGTCAAGTATTCTGACGGCATCATTATATCTATGCTGCTCATATAGTTTAGCAGCTTCTATCATACAGTCGGTAAATTGTTTTAATGCCGCATCAGATATTATGCAGCTTCTATCATACAGTCGGTAAATTGTTTTAATGCCGCATCAGATATTATAGTGCTTCGATATTGCTCAAGTATGGAATCAAGAGCTGAAAAATCGCCTATATCAAATCCCCCTATAATGATATTATTGACAGCTCTAAGCATCAAATCGGTATCACCGTTCTTTTTAGCTGTTTCAAATCCCTGCATGGTAAGAGAAATAGCCGTATCTACATCACGGAATACATAATAGACCATTGCCAGATCAATGTAGATA
This sequence comes from Bacteroides sp., assembly GCA_014801815.1. GTDB lineage: Bacteria > Bacteroidota > Bacteroidia > Bacteroidales > Muribaculaceae > Lepagella. Next base: position 21,026 of record JAAVDM010000063.1, read on the forward strand.
GCAGCAAGCTGGTCATATAAACCGTTCTGCTCGGCTATTTCCATTGACGTGGTAAGACAGTCAAATGCATTCTTATAATCGTTTACATGCTGAAAATATATCACACCGGCTTCATGAAGTCCTTTGACACAGATACGGTCGGCACTGTCAGGCAATTCAGGGGTATACAGTTCCTTTAGTCTTACCAGTCTTGCCAAAGCACTGTCAGGCATCTGCATTGCTTTGTATTTCATACCTTCACGATAGATACTGTCTGTGCGCACACCTTCCTTCTGCCAATAAGCTTTATTAGAGAAGTAAGTACAACGCTGAAACGTCACACCTGTGATGAGGGCTATGACAGCTACAGCTAAAAATAATAGAATTTTATGTTTATTAAGGTTTTGCATTAATAGTATATGGAAAAGTCAACACGCAGTTCTACCTTTATCAGCCCATAATTCTGCGAGAAGACTATTAAGGAGAAGAAGTATAAGATGTAATATTTTGCAAATTTAATCAATACTTCCGATACTCTGTTTGCAGTTAGGATAATTTAGCATATTTATAGAATTGTGTTTGGAGGTAATATAAAATCCTGCCGAATCCGACAGATTCGACAGGATTTTGAATGAATAATAGTATGTTGTAAGAATTTATCAGTTATTATTCCTTGAAGAAGCGACCATATACACCCCATTCCCAACGGCCAGGTACTACTGCCTGAAAGTTATACTTGGCTATACCAAGGTCATTAGAGGTGTAGGGATTGGTCTCGGCAAGTCCGGCATGGATATAAGTATCTTCACCTTCCCACACACGTACAGGCTGTTTATTCATTCCTGAAGGCGCACAGGCTAAGGCATCGAGACCTTGCTGTAACCATGGCATCTGAGTCAGAGCCTCAGAAAGATTAAAGAAAGCCATCTCATCGGCATAGAAGGTATCTGGAGTTTTAGTCACACGTGGAGAATCCTTAAGTCTTTTAAGATATTCTTCCGTATTGCCTTCACCTTGTTTGTAACCGAAAGGAATAAGGAAAGTTATTTTCTCATTAGGGGCAAGATTCAAATTGATTTTCTCTGCATCGTATGTAGCCCCTACAAAACATGAGCCGAGTCCGAGAGTCTGTGCCTTCATAACAAACTGTTCACCGGCAAAACCAGCAATTTCTTCAGCATTGGTATCTGTAGTGTCTACTACAGCTAATAAGTAGTGACGTACCCCAGAAAACATACCGTAGGTTTTCTTAAAATCAGTAAACACCTGTGGTTCGTCCAGTCTCAACTCAAAACGTATAGTCGGATACTTATCATTTATTTCTTTGACTTCAGCCTGTAAAGCAACTGCGACTTCATCCGGTAGCTGACGGTCTGCAAAACTTCTTACTGAATGACGCTTTCTTAATTCTTCAATAGTATATGCCATAGGAACCTTAATCTTTTAATAATGTTAATGTTATATTATAACACTCTATACTTAGCCCCGGTTCATTTCATAATTTTATCCTTTGGTAATTATACCTCCAAACCCTACTACCTCTTCAGATTTGTCAATCGTAAACTCTAAATAATTAAAACCTATCGAATCAATTAATATAAAATATTGGAATGACAAGCTAAATTTGAAAGATTTAACCTGCCATTCCAATATTAAAAGTATCTACTATATCTGTTACTTGCTGAGGAAGTATATTTCCTTGTAGGGGAAGATAAGCTTCATAGGTTCACCGTTTTGTCCTGCAAAACGGTACTCGACACCAAGGTTGTTGTCAAAGAGAAGTTTATAATACTCACGGCCTTGAGCAGTGGCAGCCTCGGTCTTCATAGCATTCCAGAGAGTGTGGCGCATTTCGGCGACAGTGTTCTTGAGGCGTGCGGCACTGAGTTGTTTGCCGTCCATGCTGACCTGATACACCATTACGCTGTCGTTTAGGGTCACACCGGTAAGTTCAGCACCGTTAGTTATGGTACGGGGACAACGGCTGGTGAATAGTGCGGCGTAACCATTCAGCTCGGTGAGTGCGGCTTCACGTCCCGTGAGAGGAGCGGCAAGCATAGCCTTTATGCTGTCAGCCGGAATGTTCATAAATTCGCTGTCACCATAGCTGATGCGTGCATCGGCACCGGCGAGACTCATCTGACGCAGCACTTCAGCCTGCTGGTCGCGGTTGAGGGCGAGTTTTATGAGTGGACGGCACAACTCTACGTGATTTACAGCGAAAGCCGAGTCGATACTGTTGGCAGTATACTTCAGTTTGAAATCGACAGTATTGTTGTCGGCATCATAGACTATCTTTGAGAAGTTACCCATAACACCGGCCGGCAACGGAGTCGAAGCGTTGACAAGAGCAACGTCCGTCTTCAGTTTCTTGACGTTGCCGTCTTCGCACGAAGTCATGGCACCTGCTATTATAGCGGCACCGAAGAGAGTAGAAATAAGTTTTATATTCATGACGGGGGGTATTACTGTTGGAAATTACAGGCCGGAAGTATCAGATAAGCTGCAGCTGGTGCAACTCGTCACGCAGTTCCATACCCGACATGACACGGCGGCGTGCCAAAGTACGTGCAAAGGCATTGATAGCCGGATGCAGACGCGGGTTGTTGAAGATGCGGCGCGAATAACGCAGCGTCTTATCGTAGAGGGCCGCTATCTCATCGGGTTCGAGCGAACAGGTATCTTGTCCCTCGGCGTCCATCTGGTGACGTATCTCTACCAGCAGCTCTGCCGGCACCTCGCTGTGGAGGCGCACAAGTGAGCGGGCAAGTACATTGGAAATCACCATAGCCGAAGTGATATGAAAATTATGCACAAGGTTATCCCATGTGGATTTGGGAGAAATAGACGGCGAACCGGAGAAATAGTAAGCGTGAGAAAATGACACCATAGGGCCGTCGCTGTCGAGAGACACTTCTGCCACACGGTCAAGAGCGTTGAGAGCGGCCAGCGATATGGCCATGCCGGCCAGACCGTACACCCGGTCGTCCTCGTTGAGGTATGCTAATGTTAATTTAGGCTGACTCATGATAAACTGCTTGTTGTTGGTAAGCTAATTTTTTATCTGTGGTTGACAGGGGAGGCATCGGTGACGTCTCCCCCTATCTATCTAACCCTGCCGGAGGCTATTTTGTTTTGTCGGCAGGCGTATGTCAGAACAGCCACTGCAGACCACCTGTCACACTGACGCCCTCTGTAGGCAGACCGGGCAGTATGATGTTGCGGCGGTTGAGCAGATTGTCAGCTTGCAACCATACGCTCACAGCCGGTGTGAAGGCATAGCGTGCCTTGAAACTCAGTTCGGTGATGTCAGGCAGACGCATGGCTGCCGGGCGGCGCTCTACGTTATTTATAATCACTGTTGTGCCACCGGATGTATTGGTAGGTTCCGGATAGAGCGAATAGATGTTGCGCACACCACGATAGTCATATTGCAGTCCTAACCGGAGTGTGCTCCACGGGTTGACCTCGGCTTCAATACGTGTTATTATACGCGGACGGTCAAGACCGTTGAAATAACCCGTTGTGCCTTTCTGCGGCTGGTAGTGGAACTGTCCTCTGGCGCTGAATACCTCACCGGCGTTATAAGCAAGGTCTACTCCGACACTGATACCCTTTACCGTCATCTCGGCCATAGTAGTACCGAGATAGGGAATACGTCCTTCGGTATCGAGGTCCGCTACTGGTGTCACACCCTGATTCAGTATAGTCTGATACCAGCCCCCGTCGCGGCGGTGGCGGTCTATGCGGTAAGCCAGTTCGGCACCGGCCGAGAATCCGGAGAAAGGCCCGAAGAGCATACCGAGACGTGCGTCAAGCGGTGTGTGAACAGGCTGGGTGCTGACAACGGCCGGCAACTGATAATAGTCGAGTTCATAACCTGACGCGAGAGTCTGCAGCTCTGAGCCTCCTGTCAGATGAGCATAAAGTCCCACTGCGTTGCTGCGCCAGTCGATCATTACAGCCGGAGCGACATGCACCAGTGAATAATGGCTGTCCGGTTCCGAGCCGTCAGCGTTGAAAGCAAGATCCAAGTCAATGCCGGCTCTGATGTGGAGAAGTCCACGGCTGAAACGATACCATGGACTGAGGGTCAGCATGGCATACGTATCGGGAGCGGCGCCGATTGAGACCAACGGTAATTCTACTGCGTCACGCCCGGCGTAACCAACCACGTCGAGACGTGCGTCAATAGCGGCTGTCGATGTGTTATCGTCCCACGGCATTGCCACGCCACCGTTTACCTGTACATGTGTCTCACGGTCTCCCTTAAACTCCTCATAGCTGTCGGCAATATGGAGAGGCTGGGTGAAATTTTTATTCACCGGCAGTGGCAGAGCGCGGTAGGCGAAGTGACGCATGTCGGCGCTTGTATGCCATTGCAGAGCATCAGAGTCGGCAAGCGACTTCCAGCCCAGACGCAGAGAGACATCGTTGAGGGTCTGCGTAGGAGCTTTGTCAATATCCGTTACAGCCGCGATGGGGCTATAGCCGTAATAGTTGAAATACCCGTAATGCCAGTCGAGAGCTGCGTCAAGGGTGCCATAGGAGCCTATACGGTCTGTCAGATAGACACCTATGTTCTCATCGTAGCGTTTGCGGTGTATATCATCGGTAATCTCCGAGACACGTGGACGCCACAGCGAAGTTGAATTATGCTGCAGACGTATGCCGGCCTTACAGTCGGGTGTATCGACTATGCGGTATCCGGCACTGAGAGTGGAGTTGAGCCATGAGCCGGCTCCCAAGTCGATATAGCCACGTGTTGTCGGCAGTGTACGCGTGGTGCGCCAGCCGGTAGCCGGCATAGCCGGCATTGAAGGTATGAAAGAAGCCGGTACTCCCTTCAGATCGTAAGGCAGCGGCGTAGAGGTCATGGTCAGTGCCACACGCGAAGGGAAGGCCGAAAGCCGGTCAAGCATTATGACATCGGGCACGTATGTACCGTCGACGCTCACCGACTCGTGCAGCTGGGCGTCGGCACCGGCGGGTATGGCGGCTGCCAGTGCGATACCGGCTGCCATGAGGGTGGTTTTCATCATTTCCATGCTTTAAGTCGTTGCGCTATCATGTCGTGTATGTCAAGGTCATCACCGGGATAATTCTCCTGCAGACTCTTGAGGTATTCGATACCCAGATAAGTTTTCTTCTGTGCGTGGTAACTGTCGGCAAGAGCTATGAAGCCGCGTGCGAGCCAGTACTGATGCGGAGTTCCGGCATCGGTGAATGCGGCCAGCACCTTTTCAGCTTTAGCCGGCTGACCGGCCTGCAGCCAGTACTCGCCTAAGGTGACGGCTGCCTTCGCACCGCTCTCGCTCATCGGATTGGCGGCAAGACGTTCGTAGATCGCCGCACCTTCGTCTGTACGTCCGGCATCCATCATGCCTTCGGCTTCGCAGTAGAGAGCCTCGTCCATCTGGTCGGCACTGAGTCCGCCTGTCTGACGCACACGCTGTGCGTAGGCCATACGTTCAGCCGGGTCATCGCTGTAACGCATTATACCTGCATAAGCCTCCGGTGCAAAGTCGGCGCCGCCACGACGTTCAAGCTGACGGTAGACCTCTGCTATCTCTTCACGCGGCGCTCCGATTCGGTTCTCCATGATGTTGGCTTTAAGCAGCAGTGCGCCGGGCACCTGCCGTGAGTCGGCACGCTTCTCAAGCAACATGTCTATATGGGTTATGGCATGTGTGTAAAGACCGTTTTCCTGTTCGGCTTCGGCAAGGTCGTAAAGTGCCTGTGCCAGATTCTGGCCGTCAGGATACTGTTCCACATAACGTTCAAGACCTGCAGTAGCCTTTACATCATCAGCTAATGCACTCTCGGCGGCGTCGAAAGCAAGGCGTTCCATCTGGTCCGGGTCAAGACGCGGAGCCCCGTCGATACCGGCAAGATACTCGGCATATTCGTTAAGCTCGCCTTTGGCCGCATAGTGACGTCGCAGGTCTTCGTTGGCCAGCGCCGCCTCCTGACTTGTCGGCCATGTCGATATGACGCGTCGGTAAGCCTGTTCGGCTTCGGCAGTACGACCCTCTTTCATGTAGGCTATAGCCATCTGAAGCATACCCTGACGGTTCTGTGGGGTCGAACTATGGTCGCGGTCAAGTAGGGCGAAAGTCTCAGCTGCCTTTGAGGTCTGTCCGAGAGCGGCATAGGTTTCGCCCTGTTCGAGAATGGCATCGGGCAACCAGCGTGAATCGGGATATTTCTGTGCCAACAGACTGAGTTCGTTAACTTTGCGTGTTATGTCGCCGGCATGACCGTACATTATGGCACGGCGGAACATAGCGTAGTCCGCAGTCTGCGCGTTGCTGTCTATAGCACGTGTGTACTGATCGGTAGCACCTCGGTAATCACCTGTGTAATACAGACAGTCGGCAAGGCGCACTATGGCGTCCGTGCGCTGTGCTTCGGGTAGTGAAGAGTCTGAAGAAGCATCGCGGAACTGTCGGGTAGCTTCGGCGAATTTTTCCTGACGGTACAGAGCGTATGCAAGGTCGTAACGGGCCAATGCTTTATTATCGGCATTGCCGCGTCCGTTGAGATAGCGGCGGTAAGCGTTCTCGGCGTTCCGGTAGTCACCTGTGTCATACAGTGCGTCACCGAGCCAGAGAGTTGCGTCAGTGGCAATAGCGGCATCACTTTTTGAGTCGGCAGCCTGACGCAGATAACCTGCGGCAGCCGCAGCATTACCGTTGGATAACTCTTCGACACCTAATTCAAAGAGGATTTTCTGTTTTGCAGCGAGTACCGAGGAGGAAGGCTTTTTGATATTCTCTATGCTGGCGAGCGCGCGGCGGTAATCACGTTCATTGTAATAGGCCGTAGCAAGAAACTCCTTCACACGCGGAGCGTACTCCGAACGCGGATAGCGTTTAAGGAAGTTCTCAAGCAGTTCGACCGATGATGAGAATGGTATCTGTCCGCCGTGTGTGCGTGAAGCTACGTAGTTATATAGGGCGGCTTCGCTCACGGTGTTGTCGTAGCTCATACGGGTGGCTTTCTCGAAAGCTATTGCAGCAGCATTGCTGTCTCCTTGTGCCGCCGCGCACTGTCCGAGATAGAGATATGCACTCTGTCCGAGATCGCTCTGAAGGTCGGTGAGCGGTGTGAGGGCTTCGGCAGCCTGAGTATAGCGTTCCTCTTTGTAGTCAATTACGGCAAGGGCATAGCGTGCGTCATCGGCAGCCGAAGTTCCGGTATGTTCTATATAGTTCTCAAGATATTGGCGTGCCGGAGTGAAATCACCGAGTTTGTAATAACTCAGACCTATTACACGTTCCGTTCCGGGCACAAGCTCCGCGACATTACGGCGTTCAAGCAGGCTCCGGCCATGATCTATCACATTCTGATATTGTCCGCGAGCGAACTCTATCTGTGTCATGTAGTAGCCCGGTTCGAGTCCATCGCTCTGATAGTTGCCGCGCCGTGCCATAGAAGCATTGTTGCTACGCCGGCGTCCATGACGCCCCGTCGGTGCGGCGTCCTGCTGTGTGTCGGGCATATCGGGCATCTCACTTCCTATTGAGGCAAAAGTGTTGTATGCTTTGTCGTAATCGCCGTGTAAATACTCTATGTAAGCCAGGTAATAGCGTCCGGCCTCACGGTACTGTCCGTAACCGAGCAGGCGTGTGAAAGCCGGTACACTCTCATCATACAGCCCGCGCTTCACCTGACACAGCCCTTTGCGGTAGGTGTAAGCCGGCAGCTGCGAGGCGTCGAGACGTGAGAAATCGATGTCATCATACAGTTCGAGAGCAGCGGCATAGTCGTGATCGAAATAGTAATAGTCAGCCTCGGCAAGACGGGCGTTGAGCGCCAGAGGCGAGGCCGGGTGTGTGGCGGCGAAATCGTGCAGCAGACTCAGACAGTCGGCGTCACCGGTTTCATAGAGAGCTTTAGCCAGAAGATAGGAACATTCCGTAGCCTCGGCTTCGGTCAGTTCCACCTGCTGTGTGACGAGATGGCGCAACTGGTCGATGACTCCTTGATAGTTGCCGCTCTTTACCATCAGCATGGCCCGTTCGCAATAGCCGACGGCACGCGGACTGAGTCGTTCGGGCCATGTGGCGGCTGTAATAGAACCGGCCATCAGGACAGCACCCAAGGCGGCTGCAAGGCGGCCTGTGCGTAGATGTTGTGTCAGTTTCATTGTTGGTTTGGTGGGCTCGTAGTTTTATTTCGTTGCAGCACTTCGTCGAGGCATTCGAGCACCCGGCCGGCTGTGATACGGTTCAGGCATGGATAAGTGGTGTCGCCCTCGGGGTGACGGCAGGGGCGGTTGCCATATATAGAACATGGACGGCAGTCCATATTGATCTGCACGCAGTCTGACAGACGTTGTCCGTAACCTAAGAATCCTGCAGCCGGGTGTGTGGCGCCCCACACGCTTACGGCGGACAGACCGGCCAGCGAAGCGAGGTGCATGTTGGCCGAATCGGCTGTGAGCATTACATCGCAGTGGCTCATGAGTGCCAGTTCGGCGGTGATACCTGCCCTGAGCGCCGCCATGTTGAGCAGTCTGCCATCGGTGTGTTCCGGGGCTATACTGTCAATGATACGGCTTTCGTCCGGTCCGAAACCCATGACGAATATTCTGACACCCGGACGACTGAGCAATGTAGCCGTCACTTCGCGGACCAGCGACAGTGGCAGGCGTTTGCCGGCATGGGCGGCGAAAGGCGCAATGGCCACCCATGTTTCATCTGGACGGCGGGGCACTGTGACTGCGGCGAAGAGAGCCGGGTCAGCCCGGTGTCCGTCATAGACTGAGGTGAAACCTCCTCCTCGTCTGAGTCCGGCGGTTTCGATAGCATCGGCATAGCGTGCCACAGTAGGGCGGAGCGGTGTCCGGTCATGTCCCGATATAAGCTCACGGCGCCGACGGCGCATTTTGTCAAGCCGTGTCACTTTCAGTCCGTGCAGACGCGCAGCGGCACGCATAATCCTTGTGCGCAACACATCGTGCAGATCAACGTATGTGTCGGCACCGTATTTTTTTATCAATTGCCGTGTCAGCCTCCATATCCCTCCGGGACCCTTGAAAAGATTCAGGTCTATGCCTTCAACAGCAAGATTGGGAGGCGGATTGACAAATACTCCGGCAGGTCCCGGACGTGTCACGAAGATGAACCGTACCTCCGGATTGGCGCGGCAGGCGTCATATACCGCCGGTACAGTCATGGCCACGTCGCCGAGGGCCGAGAAGCGGGTCAGCAGTACGCCGGCCGGCTTCTTATTTTTTGCCATAAAGCACGGGATTGGTAGCCGGGTCGTTGTACATCTTCATCTGGCGATACACCTTCATGTATTTACGTCCTTCGGCTATGTCATCGAGCAACTGGTCAATAGCTGTCGTGAGGTCGGTGCGCTGCTCTTCGAGTATGGTGAGTTTGGCGCGGCAGGTAGCCTTGTGTTCAGGTGCGGTATCGGTGCGTTCGACCTGTTCGCGCATGTGCCATATTTTAAGAGCCAGTATTGACAGACGGTCAAGTGCCCATGCGGGAGACTCCGTATTTATAGTTGCCTCCGGACTTACGGCTACATCTTTGAAGCGTGTACGGAAGTAAGAGTCGAGTTCCTCCACCATATCGGTGCGTTCCTGATTCGAGCGGTCGATGCGGCGCTTTATTGACAGAGCTTCGGCCGGGTCTATATCAGGGTCGCGTACTATATCCTCAAGGTGCCATTGCACGGCATCGATCCAGTTTTTGCCGTAGAGCATGGCTTCTAACGAGTTGGCGGGGTAGGGATTTGTGAGCGTGGTATCCACGTTGTCGGCTATGTGATAGTCGGCTACGGCACGGTCAAAGACTGTATTGGCGAGTTGGGCGAGTTTCATAGTTGAAGTTATGATTTGGGGGTAGAAAATGCGAGAAGCGGCCGGCTTGTGTTGTATCAAGTCGACCGCTTCGGAGTCATTTTGTCGTTGGGGGGAGAGGGCTGACGGGTAGCCCATAGCAGAGTCGAACTGCTCTTTAGAGAATGAAAATCTCTCGTCCTAACCGATAGACGAATGGGCCAACGAAAACCGGGCTGAACACACTGTGGCACTCATGCCTCCGGCTCTATATTTCCACCTTTATTATCAGGCGAGTTTGTTGATGTGCTTTGCAAGGCCACTGCAGAGGTTAGAAGCCTTGTTCTTAGAGATGACGTTCTTACGTCCGAGGCGCTGAAGCAACTGGCTCACCTTGTTATAGGCGGCTGTGGCCTCAGTCTTGTCAGTCATCTTGCGCACACGACGCACAGCATTACGGGCTGTCTTGGCCCAATAGCGGTTTTCAAGTCTGCGCTTTTCGGCCTGGCGGATTCTTTTTAATGATGATTTATGATTTGCCATCTTTTAGAGAATGAATTCTTTTTCTGTCTGTTTTTGTTTTGTAGCCCATAGCAGAGTCGAACTGCTCTTTAGAGAATGAAAATCTCTCGTCCTAACCGATAGACGAATGGGCCCCTCAGTCGCAACAGCATCTGCAGTGTTGCTTGACGTCCCTCAGGTGCTTTTTGCGACTGCAAAGGTAGACATTAATTTTTTATCTGCAAAATTTTTCACTCTTTTTCTCTAAATTCTTTGTTTTTCTCTCCGCTTAGGGTCTTTTCCGACTCCTTTGCAGGGGGTATGGCCGGTGTGCGTAGGGGATTTGCGGGGTTACGGTCAAGGTCGCATTGATAGTACATATTCCGTGCGTCTATAAATATACTACTTATATTTGCTCATTGGTGGTATATTCTATTTTTGGATTATCCTACCTAATCGTCGGGAAAGGCTATACTAACCGGGGGCTTGTATCGCCGTTGCGGTTTGGTAGTGTGGCAGCTTATTGCTAATTTTGCCTCCGTGCGGTCTGACCGCCTTAATGCTTAAAAATTCATATCTTATGCCCCACATTCCCCGCTTTTCCGCTTTCCTGCGTCCTGTGCGGAGACTGCGCCTGCTGCTTGGCGCCCTGACGCTGTCTGCCTTCGGCCATGTTTCAGCTTTTGAATCACTGCCTCCGCAGTATGACGGTAGTATGATGCCTTATGACTTCGAGAAGTGTACACCGTCCGAGGTGCCTGACTCGCTGCAGCCGTTCTTTATCAATTATGTGGCACGGCACGGAGCGAGATTTCTGTCTTCCGAGAAGAAAGTCACCCGACTCACCAAAGCTGTTGACAAAGCCCGTGCTGTCGGCACTCTTACCTCACTCGGTGAGGATGTGGCTACCCTTATCGACGAGGTACGTCGTAACACTGCCGACCGCTGGGGGGCTTTGGATTCGGTAGGCTGTGCCGAACAGCAGCGTCTTGCCGCAGAAATGTCGGCTATGTGGCCGTCGGTCACAGGTAGCGGAGTGGTACAGGCGTGCGCCACATACGTACCGCGTGTGGTGATGAGTATGTATGAGTTCTCGCATCGACTATGTTCTCTCAACCCCGACATTCAGATATATACGGGCGAAGGTCATCAGTATGACAGTCTGTTACGGTTCTTTACCACCAATCCTGTCTATGTCTCATACCTTAACGATAAACCTTGGAAAAAGGAATATGACGCTTTCGTAAGTGCCTGCGTGTCGGCTGTCCCGGCTCGTGCCATGTTCGGCGACATCTTTGACGAGGGGGAACTGCGTCGGCTCACACTTGACATATACGGTGTGCTTCAGTCGTTGCGTGCGGCCGGTCTGCCGGCTCCTACCACGCGCTGGATGACAGCTGACGATTACCGTGTCTGCTGGCAGGCAGCCAATCTTGAACACTATTATGCACGCAGCGAGAACTGTTTTAGCCGTGAACCTGCCATAGCCGCTATTCCGCTGTTGCGCGATATTATAGACACGACTGACAAGGCGGTACGTAATGAGGCTTCGGGAGAAATACCTCTCAAAGTTGCCATGCATTTCGGTCATGCCGAGACACTTATGCCATTGTTGTCACTATGTGACATTGAAGGCTGTAATGCTCCTAATGTGACCGATGCCTCCGGTGTCGCTGCCGTGTGGCGCGATTACGACATCGTACCTTTGGGAGCCAATCTGGAAATAGTATTGCTGTTGGCTCCCTCGGGTACTGTCTATGCTCTCACGCGCCTCAACGGCCGTGACGTCAGAGTCGGCGATTTTACCGGTCCGATTGTCCTCTGGACAGAACTGCGTGATTATTGGATCGGGCGTGCCGCACAGATGAGTCTTTAACGTGGCCAGCCAGATCCGCCGTTATTGCCTGTGAGTCGGGCTGTCACATTGCTTTCGGAATCTCCTGATTTAAGAGTGTAAGCACTGCCGTTTGTAAGTCCCTCACAGGTAATGAGTATTGAAGTTGTGTTATTTCCTCCTCCGAGACCATTACCCGGATTGGTACCCGGCCAATTACCCGGTCCATTGCCCGGGTCAGTGCCCGGACCAAAACCTAAATTTCCATTTGCATTATAGTCTGCCGGGACAGTGAAATGTGCTAACTGTAATCCGTTACTGTCAGTCAAAATAATTTCACTGCCGGCTTCAACACTGCCGTTAGATATTATATATGGCTGAGTAGAGCCGGATGATGATGACGGTACTGAGTTACCGCCACCGACAGCTAACAGTGTGCCACCACTGAATATTACAGTGTAACCCTCTTCCTCATTCGGCGTCTATGCCACATTCAGGCATACCGCAGCCGAAAGCCATTATATAGCCATCCTGAATATACATATTGCCGTTTGAGTCGAGACCATCGTTGTCTGTGGCTATCACGGTTATGTTACCTCCCTTGATATACATGTGGCTTGACGAATTGATGGCATCATCGGTAGAGTGTACTGTTATTGTACCGTCATTGATAGTAAGTACTGCCTTACTCTCGATACTTTCCGCTCCGTTTCCTGTTGTTATCACATCGATCACACCGCCGTTGATTTTCACATCGCCGTCAGCTTTGATACCCTTGGGTGATGATTTCATGTCACTGTCCAACCGGTCGGTGTTACCATTGTAATCGGTATAGAGTGTCCCGTTGACATAAGCCACTATTCCGCCGGAGGTATTGATAGACAGATCGCCATCGTTTATGACGAGCTTCCCGTCACAGTTTATTCCTTTTCCACCTCCACCTGTAGCTGTCAGGTGTAGTGTGCCGCCGTCGATGGTCATATCTTCGTCAGAAGCGAGACATGCCGAGGCTTTAGTCTTGTTTTTGGCACTGTCCCAGATACCCTCGCCAGTCACGGTTACATTTACATTACCCCCTGTAATCTGCATCGGACCTTCACACTTTATACCTTTCGAGGCATCAGCCGAAACCGTTATATACATATCTCCTCCACTGAGGATAACGGATCCTGTGTCCTCGGCCTCACGGTCAGTATCGTCTTTGTATGATACCTGTATACCGTCGTCTTCGGTATGGTCGATGTTCAGCCGTCCGCTTTTCATCATGAAATACTGGTTGCAGTTGATGCCGTCTTTTACAGCCGCAATTACATCTACATCGCAGTTTGACATTTCGATGTATTCCTTAGCGTATATGGCGTGTGCAGTTTTTCCGGCTACTGTCAGTGAGCCTTCTCCTTTCAGTTCGAGATGTCCCTTGCAGATGATACAGCCTTTCTGACTCCCTGCTTCGCAGTCGGTTAGAGAGTTGTCCGAGCCTTCTGCAACTGTAAGTTTGATACGCTTACCGTTGTCTATATTGAGCGGGCTACCGGTTGTACTTGTCAGCTGAAGGCCGTTGAGTTCGATTGTCGACTTGTAGGAGCCTGTAAGATTGAATGAACCGTCAGCAGAATTGCCTGCAAGCCGATAGGTGATTTCACCGCAGTTTGATGCCGATACCTCACTGCTCTGAGTGACAGTCACGTGGGCGCCGTTGACTTCTGTCTCTATATATCGTGCTATGTTACCGGAGATACTTACATGTGCCGTATTGTTATCATAAACTACTGACACGACGTTGCTTTCAGTTTCTCTTTCGTCTACCCACATCTCCGTGCTTTCGCCAAGTATAAACTCACGGCCTGTTATCGTCAGGCTGCCGTCATTGCCGAATATCATCTCTCCCGTGATCTCTGCAGGGAAGCTGTATGTCACCTGACCTTCGGCTATATTTAGTATCTGTGCGCCTGCATAGCGGCTTCCGGCCAGCATGGTGGCTGCGAACAGTATAATTTTTAAGTTCATTTTGTTATCAGTGTTTTTTCGCTTCCGTTGTTACTTTTTAATATATAGATACCTGTTGCCGGAACTATATCACCTGCCTGTTGTCCCGGCTCAGTTCGGCCTACGTACAGTCCATCGACTGTGAATATTTCTATAGAAGTGGTATCTCTGTCGGCCTCCATACTGTCTATATAAGCCGGCTCTGCTGAAAAGGCCATAGATGCCAGTTCGGAGAGTTCGACAGTCAGGCTCTCTGTGGCTGAGGTAACTGAAAGTTGTCCGTTGTTTACTGTGAAACGCAGTCCTTCTGAACTTATGCTTCTCTCGGTACCATCGTGCTGTCTGATGAGCATGTAAGGATAACTGACGGTCGCTCCAGTGGTGAGAATGCCTGAAGCAACTGTCAGCAGTAGGAGTAATTTTCTCATATTTTATAAATGCTTATAGGTGTTAAAAAATGAACCATTCTAACTTAATTACGTCAAAATCTGTATATAATTTATAATTGAGACAAATAATACATGAACGAACTCATTTTAGTTACGCTTCTGCCATTTGTTGGCACTACTTTAGGTGCGGCTTGTGTCTTTTTGATGAAGAAAAGCATACCGTCTCTGTTACAGAAATCTCTTACCGGTTTTGCCGCCGGGGTAATGGTAGCGGCCTCCGTATGGTCGCTGCTGATTCCATCAATAGAAATGACAGGTAAAGAAGGGCTGGCAAGTATTCTGCCGGCGGTCATAGGCTTTTTTATCGGTATCTTTTTTCTACTTTCCCTCGATAATATCGTGCCTCACCAGCATATTGACAGCAAGCAGAGCGAGGGCCCGAAATCACATCTTTCGCGTACCGCCAAACTTGTGTTTGCAGTTACCATTCATAATATCCCCGAAGGTATGGCTGTCGGTGTAGCTCTTGCAGCGGCTCTTGAAAATAATGCCTATATGCCTATGGCCGGAGCGTTTGCACTTGCATTAGGTATCGCTATTCAGAATTTTCCGGAGGGTGCTATTGTTTCGATGCCACTGCGCAGTGAAGGTAATTCACGAATGAAGTCATTTATTATGGGTACACTGAGTGGTGTTGTCGAACCTATAGGCACGGTTCTGACTATTATCCTTGCTTCGGTAGTGTTACCGATACTTCCCTATCTGTTGGCTTTCGCTGCCGGCGCCATGCTTTATGTTGTGGTTGAGGAACTGATACCGGAAACCCAGGAAGGACGCCATTCCAATATGGGCACTATCGGCTTTGCCGTAGGCTTTATGCTGATGATGGTACTCGACGTGCTGTTGTCGGCATGAAGTATTCACTCCTTCTCTTTGACCTTTCAGTAGTGAGGCGATTCATCGCGTCACTACTGAAAGGTCAAAGTTTATGATGTAAAATTAATGACGCCACATTCGTCAGAAAAGGAAATACATCTGAATCCGCTTTCTTCCGGGGCATTTTGTCTAAAAATTAGACAACTTAGCTCTTTTCTGTCGTGTTATAGAGAAAAAGTACTATTTTTGTGTTTAAAATCCAAAATTAACATTTTTAGATTATGGATATGATACGATTGTTCGGTAATAAGGTGTTTCTGCGGGTTACAGTATCAGTGTTCTTTTCTTTGTTTTGCCTAAGTTCTTTTGGAAAGTGTGAAGATAAGGTTAGAGAATTCTATGTTGAGTACATGCAGAATGCAGGACGTAATCCTGAACTGAATGAGGCTTTGTGCGAGGCTCATATAACGTCGGAACTCAGAGTGCAATTAGGCAACTATATTGCGGCAACCGATGTTGACCCTGTACTCCGTGCGCAGGACGTATGTGATTATGGCATTGAATCATTGTCAGTGACAGATTTATCCGACGACTGGTATATGGTGCGCTATAAGTGGGACAGCAATAGCGAATACATTGAGATTCCTTTGAAGGCAAGCGAGTATGACGGTACGATGAAAATATCGTATATAACTCCTCTTTGGCTCGGCAACCGTTATGGAGATATATTGCTCCGGAAAGAGTAAAGTTAATAACCACAAATTGAGATGAGGTATGAGACGACATCTGGAAAAAAGAGAACAGCAACGTGCGGAACTTGAGAAGTTGTATCAGACATCGGCCAATTTACGACTTAAGTATTCTGCGTTAGGTGTTATGGCCATAGGTTTGGTTCTATTGCTGATAATGATATTTTGCGTTGATCATCTGTCATATACAACGGTACTGATTATGCGGGGTTGTGTCGGATTGTGTGCTATCGTATTTTTTATTTTGTGCGCAATATTGATATACCGTGTCAACAGTTCCTACTGGCGTAACAGAAACACCGGAAAGAAATCCACATTGGAGTGATATAAACCTAAGATGACGAATAATAACTCCGGCGGCTGTACCTGTCAGGTACAGCCGCCGGAGTTATTATTCGTTGCTTTATATGGTAAATAAGCTGTAAGATTTATTCATTCATAATCTCCGATGACGGGATACAAGGTATACCCATATTGCGGAGGTCGTAGATATTGGCGTTGGCTACTTCCTCAGTCGCTGCCGAGCAGCAGTCGGTCACTACAATGGTGTTGTAATCAAGACCCATTGAGTCGACGGCTGTTGAGCGCACACAATTCGGGTATTGTGTACCGGTCAGATAGACATTCTTTGCACCGAGACCGCGAAGGATTATATCGAGGTCAGTACCGAAAAAGGCGCTGAAACGCTGTTTTGTCACGGTTATATCACCGGGCTGCGGAGCAATCTCGTCGGGTATGGCCGCACCTTTGGTACCAGCGATACAGAACGGCTGACCCTCCTCGAAGAAGTGGCGGCGGAACAGTTCGGCGTCTATGCCCGACGGACGATGAATACGGTAAATGTAGATTACAGCCCAGTTGTTGGCACGACCGAAATCAAGGAATTTCTTTATTGCCGGCAGAGTAGCGTAGGCACCTTCCACTCTCATCGGTGAGCCGGGGAGAACAAAATCATTCTCCATATCAATAACCAATATCACATTCTCGGCATGGGTAAGCATACCGTCAATTTTCTTAGTTGTATTCATAATTAATTATTTACTTCGATATTATAACGGTATGTCGGTTCTATAAGTTTGAAGCCATTAATTCGGTTGTCACTCTATAACTACCGCTCGTCACTTATTTCTGAACACGAAATAGAAGCGGGAGTCTGTCAAATTAAATCTTTTCACTCACTTGAAGAGTCTTTCGGGTGAATGAAAGTTAAATTCAGACACTATCTACGAATTTTGTGAAAATAATGAGGTGTTTTGTGTAACATGTGAAACTGAAACTGTTTGTAACTTTGCAATAGAAAAAATTATTATATATGACAGGAAGATTAGTCACAGTATTTATGATGATAATGATTTCCGTGTTGTTCACGACTTCATGTGCATCAAATACTGAAAAAAAACAATGAAAAACAATCGAAGGATAAAATGAAAACGGAAGAAAAAACATCGCAGCCGGTCACTAATGACGATGCAAAGAAATTAGTCGTGTTCTTCTCTCACACCGGAGAGAATTATAATGTAGGTTATATCGAAAAAGGTAACACGCATATCATAGCTGATATGATTGCAGATGCTACCGGTGCCGACAGTTTTGAGATAATACCGGAGAAGGGCTATCCGAAAGACAGCTACGATGAATGTATCGAAATTGCAAAGCGTGAGCTTCACGCCAATGCTCGTCCTGCCGTCAAGGGAGATGTGAATGTCGAAGATTATGATGTTATATTTATCGGTTATCCGCAGTGGTGGGGCGAACCGCCTATGTGTGTCTATACTTTTATAGAGAAGCATGACTGGACCGGTAAGACCGTAATTCCTTTTGTGACTCACGAAGGCAGCGGTATGGGCGGTACTGACCGTAGAATCGCTACTTCATGCAAGGGCGCTGATGTAGCTGTCGGCAAAGGACTTGCCGTACAGGGTAAAACAGCGCAGGAGAATCAGCCGGCTGCCCGTAAGAGTGTAAAACGCTGGCTTGAAGGTCTCGGTATGAAGAAGTAAATGTGATGAACTTATAAAAACGGAAAGATATGGAAAAAGTAATTTTGAATAATGGTGTTGAAATGCCGATTATCGGCTATGGTGTATATCAGGTTGATCCGGCTGAGTGTGAACGTTGCGTAAGCGATGCTCTGAAAGTCGGCTACCGTATGATAGATACTGCACAGGCTTATCATAATGAGGAGGGTGTCGGTGCCGCCGTAAAGAAAAGCGGTATTGCCCGTGAGGATCTGTTCCTTGTATCGAAGGTGTGGATATCCAACTATGGTTATGAGAAAGCCAAAGCCTCTATTGACGAGAGCCTGTGCAAACTTGGTACCGATTATATAGATCTCATGCTGCTTCACCAGCCGTTCTGCGACCGTTATGGTGCATACCGTGCTCTTGAGGAGGCTTATAAGGCCGGTAAACTCCGTGCTATCGGTGTGAGCAACTTCTATCCTGACCATTTTATTGATTTTGCCAGCAATGTTGAAGTTGTGCCGGCTGTCAATCAGGTAGAGACTCACGTATTCGACCAGCAGATAGAGGCTCAGAAGATAATGAAGGAATTTGGTACACACACTATGTCGTGGGGCCCGCTTGCTGAGGGTCGTAACAACTTCTTCACTAATCCTCTGCTTGAAGAAATCGGCAAAAAGTACGGCAAGAGCGTAGCACAGGTAGCTCTCCGCTGGCTTACTCAGCGCGACATAATCATCATTCCGAAGTCAGTACATACTGAACGTATGGAACAGAATCTCAACATATTTGATTTTACTCTCAGTGACGAGGATATGGCTGCTATAGCAACCCTCGACACTACCAAGAGCCTCTTCTTTGATCACCATGACCCTGAGGTGGTGAAGATGTTCATGGGCTGGAGATAATCAGGATAAAATCGAAGTTAAGTAGCTCTTAAAAATATTTTTAAGAGCTACTTATTTATTAATCTTCGCTTTGGATACCGACAGTACGGAATCTGGCCGGTGACATACCGATATGCTTCTGGCAGTATCGGCTGAAGTAGCTCAGAGAAGTAAACTGCATCTCATCGGCAATCTGTGTTATGGAGAGACTGTCATCTTTAAGGTATTCGATAATGATATTGGCGGCAGCACGATTTATGTGGGCTGATGCACTTTTACCTGTGATGCGTTTGATTGTGTCTGAGAGATATTTGGGAGTAACATTAAGCTGTTCGGCATAACCGGCTACTTCGCGTTGTGTCTTGGGACGTCCGGCTTCGATGAGCATAAAGAACTGCGATGTGATGTAGCCGACTCTGTCGGTAGTGAGTACACCGGAATTACAGCGGGCATGAAAATTGAAGATATCGTAAACCATAGTCTGAAGAACACTGCCTATCATTTCTGTATAGAAACGGTGTTCAGTGTCGTCAATGCGTCGCCGTATATTGGCAAGGTCAATACTGAAAGTCTTTGCTTCTGCCTCGCTTACATCAATTATAGGATTTGAAAACAAACTCACACATCCCTGAATAGAGTAGTTGTTTGCCGGTAACAGATTATGCAGGAACTTGTCGGGGGCAGCAATATACTCACAGCTGAAGTTGTCCGACTTGTAGACGAATCTTGCATGTTGAGGTTGTGACAATATGGCTATCTGTCCCTTTTTAATTGGAAAAGTCTGCTCATTAAAGGATAGAATACCTTCTCCGTCAAGACACAGCAGATGAACCACACAGTCATAAAATGCCGGTGAGTTTATCTGTTCCTCGTCTGTGGAGTAAATTATGTATTGGTGTAAACTTGAATCCATAATGACAAAATTAATTTTTCAACATAATGTGCCAATTCGTTTGGTGCTTGCAGCTCTCCTGATTCAGCCGCTTTTCTGAGTACGGTATTGTTTAGGACTTATTCCGACTATGTTACGGAACAGACGTGTGAAATGCTGGGGATATTGAAAACCGAGGCTGTAGGCTATCTCACTGATACTTTTACTTTGAGCCAAAAGACGTTCTTTAGCAAGTTCGATAATTTTGGACTGAATATATTCCTTTGCATTCCTCCCGGTTTCTTTTTTAATCAGGTCTCCGAAATAGTTGGGCGACAGACAAAGCTGAGAAGCACACCATCGGACGGTCGGCAATCCTTCGGTTAAAGGACGCGAACTGTTGATATAATTGTCGATCAGTTCCTCAAACCTGGCGAGAACATCACTATGTGCCGCTTCGCGGGTTATGAACTGACGTTCATAGAAGCGCAGGCAGTAATTGAGGAGGAGTTCGATGTTGGTGGCAATCAGCCGACGGCTAAGTCGGTCAATTGAATGTCTGAGTTCCATTGATATCTTGTTCAGACAGTCAAGGAATATAACACGTTCCTGTTCGGAGAGATGCAGGGCTTCATTGACATTGTATGAAAAGAAAGAATACTCTTTGATCCCTCTGCCGAGTGAGGTGCCGTGTATAAGCTCTGTGTCGAAACACAATGCCCAGCCCTTTGGCTGAAATTCCTCGCCATTATCTTCGATACCTATTACCTGACCGGGTGCAAGACAGATTACCGAGCCTTTCCGGTAGTCATATTTACCGCGTCCATAGAGGATTTCGCAGTTGACTTCGTCTTTAAGATATATGGTATAGAAACTGAATGTATGCCTCAGATGGTGCATCGGTTTTGCTTTTGACAAGTCGATTACACTTACGAGGGGATGCAAAGTTTCCACTCCCAGCATATCATTATACTCGGTTACGGTTACGATATTCAATAGTTTCTCTGCCATAGATTAAATATTTGCACATACAAATTTACGGAATTTCTCTTGCTTGCGTACACCGGTATTAAAAGTTCGGTAACATTGGTAAAAGAATCGGTAATTTCTGCACAGCTTCTATTTAATGTATAAGTTAACTTTGCATAAAAACTTTGATTATGAAGAAAGAAGTAATGATACTGACCGGTGCCGGTCAGATAGGTATGGCTATAGCACGCCGTATGGGTTACGGTATGAAGATTGTTATAGGTGACAAGAACATTAAGAATGCCGAAGCAATAGCCGATATAATGAATAAAGCAGGTTTCGACTGTGTTGCGGTCGAAACGGATCTTTCAAGTCGTGATTCAATCCTTAATATTATTGCCGAAGCGCAGAGGTACGGTGATATAACGATGCTTGTCAATGCTGCCGGTGTGTCACCCTCACAGGCACCTGTGGAAGCCATCCTTAAAGTTGACCTTTACGGTACTGCCGTGTTACTTGAGGAAGTCGGTAAAGTTATCGCCGAAGGAGGTACAGGTGTGACGATCTCCAGTCAGTCAGGTCACCGTATGCCGGCACTTACACCCGAACAGGACCGTCTGCTTGCTATGACTCCGCCTGATGAGTTGCTTTCTCTGCCTATGCTTCAGCCTGAGAATATCGAAAACACGCTTCATGCCTATCAGATGGCGAAGCGCTGTAACGTGAAACGTGTCATGGCCGAGGCTGTGAAGTGGGGAGAGCGTGGCGCACGTATCAATTCTATCTCACCCGGTATAATAGTCACTCCGCTGGCTATTGATGAGTTTAACGGCCCGCGTGGTGATTTCTACAAGAATATGTTTGCGAAGTGCCCTGCAGGCCGTCCCGGTACAGCCGATGAGGTAGCCAATGTGGCCGAACTTCTTATGCGTCCGCAGGGAGCTTTCATAACCGGCTCCGACTTCCTTATTGACGGTGGTGCGACAGCTTCGTTCTTCTACGGTCCTCTACAGCCCGAACAGTAAATTATTAAGAAATATAAAGTATACTCGTTTAAGAGTTACTTAGAACGATTTAACTGATAAAGCCAACCTAAATCAATAGGTTGGCTTTTTAATGTAAGTTGGAATGGAAGATAAGTAGCTCTTAAATTAAATTAGACCAAACACGGCTTCTTCGTATGTTCGGTAATTATGGTAAAAAAAACCGTATTTTGCTTTGTGTGCTTTACAATCATTTGTAGTAAATTTGTATTTTGAATAATCAGCCATAAACCAAAGCCGCCTTGCGGAATAACCTAACATTTAGTCGTAATATGAAGACGATTCGGCAGATAGTAGCCATAATAAGTATTCTGACAGTAACTGTGCTGTTCCTTGATTTTACCGGTGTCACCCAAGCTTATATAGGCTGGATTGCCAAAATCCAGTTCCTTCCGGCTTTGCTGGCACTGAATGTGTTTGTCATTGTCGGCCTCGTGTTGCTGACACTGATATTCGGCCGACTTTACTGTTCGGTAATCTGTCCGCTCGGGATAATGCAGGACGGTTTCGGATGGCTCGGAAAGAAAAGTCGTAAGAACCGATATTCCTATTCGGCACCGAAAAATGTATTGCGTTATGTCATGCTTGCCGTTATGGCAGTCGCTATTATAGCCGGTGTGGGTGTAGTGGTTGCTCTTCTTGCTCCTTACAGTGCATACGGACGTATAGCCCAGAGTATGCTTGCTCCGGTATGGCAGTGGGTCAACAATCTGCTGGCTTCATGGGCTGAGGCTCACGAAAGCTATGCTTTCTACAGTGTAGATATATGGCTGCGCGGAGGCATCGTGCTTATAGTAGCTGCGGCAACACTTGTAATACTCGGTTTTCTTGCATGGCGCAACGGACGCACGTACTGTAATACTGTCTGTCCTGTCGGGACTGTATTGGGCTTCATATCCCGTTTCTCTCTGCTGAAACCCGTCATAGACACTTCAAAGTGTAACGGTTGCGGACTGTGTGCCCGAAACTGTAAGGCGGCCTGTATCAACAGTAAAGAACACACTATCGACTACTCGCGTTGTGTCACATGCTTTGACTGTATTGATAAATGTCATCGTGGCGCAATCTCTTATACACGTCGTCGCCCGGCAGTGGAACCTGTGACTGTAAACTCTGCAGCAGAAAATGTTGACGGTTCGCGCAGAAATTTTCTGACTGTTACCGCTACAATAGCGGCAACGGCAGCCGTACATGCTCAGGAAAAGACTGTAGACGGTGGTCTTGCCGCAATCACCGATAAGAAGATACCGTCGAGAAAGACCCGTATTGTACCACCCGGAGCAAAGAGTATAAAGAATCTGACCTCTCACTGTACGGCATGTCAGCTGTGTGTGTCGGCTTGTCCGAACGGAGTTCTGCGTCCCTCGACAGAACTTGATTCCCTTATGCAGCCGGAATCATCGTATGAGCGCGGTTACTGCCGTCCGGAGTGTACACGCTGTTCTGATGTATGTCCTGCCGGCGCCATTGAGCCGATAACCGTAGCTGATAAATCGTCGGTTCAGATAGGTCACGCAGTATGGATAAAAGATAACTGTATTCCGCTCACTGATGGGGTTGCTTGCGGAAACTGTGCCCGTCACTGTCCGGTAGGAGCCATCACTATGGTCGCTTCGGTGGCAGATGATGAGACATCACCGAAGATTCCGGTTGTCAACACGGAACGGTGTATCGGTTGCGGAGCGTGTGAGAATCTGTGTCCTTCGCGTCCTTTCAGCGCCATATATGTGGAGGGCCATGAGCGTCATCGGTATATTTAACTTTTTATATCCTTTACTTAATGAATAAGAATATAAACCGTCGTGACTTTCTGAAGCGGCTCGGAGCAGGTCTGTCTGTCACCGGACTGACGCTTACGGGCTGTAACTCGGCCGGAAACAGAACCGGCGGCAACAGCAGTTCATCTGCCGGTTCAGGAGAAGGAGAGATGACATACAGAATAAATCCCGGTACTGGCGACAAAGTATCGTTGCTTGGCTATGGCTGTATGCGCTGGCCTATGAAAGCAAATCCTGACGGAGAGGGAGAGATTGTGGATCAGGAGGCTGTCAATGACCTTGTTGACTATGCTCTCGCTCATGGTGTCAATTATTTCGATACCGCTCCTCCGTATGTACGCGGTCTGTCGGAGGAAGCTACGGGAATAGCCCTGAGCCGTCACCCCAGAGACAGTTACTATATTGCCACAAAGATGTCAAATCATCATCTTGCCCGCAAAGGTCTGAAAGGTAAAGAGCTTTATGACGCCTCACTGGAAATGTACCGTAACTCGCTCGCCAAACTGAAAACCGACTATCTGGATTACTACCTGTTACACAATCTTGGAGGCGAGACAGGAATGCCGTTCCTCATGCAGCGTTTCTTTGACAGTGGAGTGCTTGATTTTCTTCTTAAAGAACGTGAGGCGGGACGAATCCGCAATCTCGGTTTCTCGTATCATGGTGATGTGAAAGTTTTTGACTATATGCTCTCACTGCATGACAAAGTACATTGGGATTTTGTGCAGATACAGCTTAATTATGTTGACTACCGACATGCTTCGGGCATGAATTTCAATGCCGAATATCTATATGACGAGCTTCAGAAACGCAATATTCCGGCTGTGATAATGGAGCCGCTGCTGGGTGGTCGTCTAGCTTCGCTGACCGACCACCTCAACGGTCGTCTTAAACAGCACTCTCCTGAAGAGAGTATCGCTTCGTGGGCGTTCCGCTTTTCCGGTACCTTCCCCGGTGTGCTGACAGTACTGAGTGGCATGACCTATATGGAGCATCTTCAGGACAATCTGTGCACCTACTCTCCGCTTCGGCCGCTGAATGATGCCGAGATGGCCATGCTCGAAGATACAGCTGTTGAGATGATAAGTTATCCGTCAGTGCCGTGTACGGCCTGCGAGTATTGTATGCCGTGCCCTTACGGTATAGATATACCCCGGATATTCGCACATTACAACAAGTGTCTCAATGAAGGCAATGTTCCGGCATCGAGTCAGAGCGAGAACTACCGGAAGGCGCGGAGGGCGTTTTTGGTGGGATATGACCGCACGGTGCCGCGTCTGCGTCAGGCAAGTCATTGTATCGGCTGCAATCAGTGTGCTCCTCACTGTCCTCAGTCAATACATATTCCGGATGAACTTCACCGTATAGACCGTTTTGTTGAAAATCTTAAACAGGAAACAATTTAACAAATGCAGTACAGACCGTTAGGTAAAACTGGTATCAATGTCAGTGTCATTGCTCTCGGCTGCGAGGGCTTTATGAACAAGACCGCCGAGACCGTCAGAGCCGAACTTGATTATGCTATCGCTCACGGTATAAATTTTATTGACATCTATTCGCCCAATCCCGATCTGAGACGTAACATAGGAAACGCTCTGAAAGGACGCCGGGAAAGTTTCGTCATTCAGGGTCATCTCTCTACCGTATGGGAGAATGACCAGTATCTGCGTACACGTGACATAAATAAGATACTCCCGGCCTTTGAGCAACAGCTTCAGGAACTTGACACCGATTATCTTGATGTAGGAATGATTCACTATGTCGATGCTGAAGAAGACTTCCATAAGGTATTTAACGGTGAGATAATAAAATTCGCTCTGCGTCTGAAAGAGGAGGGACGCATACGCCATATAGGTATGAGCAGTCATAACCCTGTGGTTGCTCGTATGGCTGTCGAGACAGGTCTGATTGACGTGCTTATGTTCTCAATCAACCCGGCCTATGACCTCCAGCCGCCGAGCGAAAATGTCGATGACCTTTTTGATGAAGCTACTTTTGCTCATTCACGACATAACATTGATCCTGAACGTGAAAGACTTTACGAACTGTGCGAGCGTGAGGGGGTAGGCATAGATGTGATGAAAGTCTATGGCGGAGGCGACTTACTGAGTGAGGCCAATTCTCCATTTGGTAAGGCTATGACCCCGCCGCAAGTCATAGAATATGCTCTTACGCGTCCTGCTGTGGCTGCCGTAATGATAGGGGCACATAATATCGGCGAAATAGAAGCTGCTCTCAGTTGGTGTGACACCACACCCGATGAACGCAACTACGTTAAAATAATGCAGGGTCTTGACCGTTTTTCATGGCAGGGGCACTGTATGTACTGCGGTCACTGCGCCCCCTGTTCTGTAAAGATTGACATAGCTTCGGTCAACAAATTCTATAATCTTACCAAAGCACAAGGTATGATACCCGAAACAGTGCGTGAACATTACAAAGCTCTGAAACATCATGCTTCCGAATGTATCGCCTGCGGTGCCTGCGAACGCCGCTGTCCTTTCGGTGTCAGCATTATCGAGGGCATGAAACTCGCTACGGAACGATTTGGCTACTGACATATTATAGAAATGAAGGAACTTACAGACATTCTTCATGCCGAAGGCTGTTCATGTGTCATTTGCAAAGACGGTAAGATTTCACTGTTCCGTCAGCGGGGAGTGAAAGACCTTTTGCACCTGCTGAAATCGACACCCGATGAACTTCATGGTGCCGTTATCGCAGACAAGGTAGTAGGCAAAGGGGCTGCGGCTCTTATGATACTCGGTGGTGTCGTATCTGTATATGCCGATGTAATCAGTCGTCCGGCACTGGAACTTTTGAACAGCACCGGCATACCGGTTAGCTATGGGGTTGTTGTGCCTAATATCATAAACCGTGCGGGTACGGGAATATGCCCTGTCGAAACACTGTGTATGGAGTGTAATTCGGCTGCAGAGTGCCTGCTGTTAATAGAAAACTTTATCAATAAACAAAATAACAACTGAAATATGCAGAATACAATCAGATTACAGTCTCTGCCGTTCAGCAGTGTCAGAACCTATCTGACGGCAGCTATTTTCATTTTAGGTAATATCCTATTGCCGCAACTGTTCCACCTTGTGCCGCAGGGCGGAGTGACGTGGCTGCCTATCTATTTCTTCACCTTGATAGCAGCTTACAGATATGGATGGCGTGTCGGTCTTCTGACCGCTGTCGCCTCACCGCTTGTCAACAGTCTTATCTTCGGAATGCCGGCCGTAGCCGGTCTGCCCGCCATTATTCTCAAATCTATTCTGCTTGCATCTGTAGCAGGTTATACCGCCTATCGTTTCCGCAGGGTATCAATTATGTTGCTGACAGCGGTTGTACTCGGTTATCATCTTATCGGTACTCTCGGTGAGTGGGCACTCACAGGCGATTTCTTCCTTGCCTGTCAGGATTTCCGTATCGGCATACCCGGCATGTTACTTCAGATAATCGGCGGTTATTTCGTAATTCGTTATCTTATCAGAAAATAAATATTCTATGAATATGCTTCTGTTTATAGGTGGTCTCGGGATGAGTGAGATACTCCTCATTGCGCTCGTTGTGCTGCTCTTTTTCGGCGGAAAGAAAATACCGGAACTTATGAAAGGACTCGGCAAGGGTGTACGTTCTTTCAAGACCGGTCTGAACGAACTTGAAAGCGACATAACCGAACCGGAAGAAAAGAAAGCCGATAGATGAGCCGGATTGAGGAAAAGCATAGCTTTTGGTGGCATCTGGATATACTGCGTACAGTGCTGATACGTATTATCGCTGTCTCGGTGATATGCGGTATCGTAGCTTTTCTGTTTAAGGAGGAGGTTTTTTCCTTCGTTCTGGCTCCGAAGTCCCAGAACTTTGTGACTTATCGGTTTCTTGATATGCTCTGTGACAGATTCGGTTTGGCACCTGTAGGCTCATTTGATGTCCTGCTTATCAATACCGGTCTGGCACAGCAGTTTATAATCCATATGAAAACGGCCTTCTGTGTGGGTGTTGTTTGTGCTTCGCCTTATATACTGTATCAGCTGTTCGCCTTCATTGCACCCGCTCTCTATGACAATGAGAAGAGAAACGTTGTCAGGATAGTTTTCAGCGGTTACCTGATGTTCGCCTTAGGGCTTGTATTCAATTACTATGTGATATTTCCTCTTACTTTTCACTTTCTGGGTACATATCAGGTAGACGTTGAGGTGGCGAATATGATTAGTCTTGATTCGTATATGAGTACCCTGATAGTAATGAGTCTGTGCATGGGTATCGTATTCGAGATACCGGTATTGGCATGGTTTTTCGCTAAAATCGGACTGCTTGACGCCACTATGCTGAAACATTACCGTCGGCACGCAATCGTTGCTATTCTGATAGTCGCGGCTGTTATTACGCCGACTTCCGATGTCTTCACTCTGCTTATAGTGTCATTTCCGATGTATATTCTCTATGAGGTGAGTATACTTCTGGTTAGAGTTACCGCCACTCGTAAGCAATGCGACACGTCTGTCGCTACTCTTCCGGCATGAGAGTACATACCGTAACATAATATGTGTCCGTATACGAAAGCGCGACCCTTCTGAATTACAAAATTCAGAAGGGTCGCGCTTATTAACTCTTACACGATAAACAGAACTATTACATTCTACATGCACTCTGTGTCTTAATGAGATATGCAATCAGCGCCTCATTCGTGCAGATTATCTCCTGCAATCTGTTACGATAGGTATCAAAGTCTTCTATCTTTTTTCTGGCGATACCCGATTCTTCGGCGGCTTTTATAACTGCGGGCGCTACTACGGTCAGCAGACGGTGGTCAAATGGTTTCGGAAGAATATATGAAGGGCCGAAGCTCAGATGTTCTACACCGTAGGCTTTTGCAATATCATCGGGTACAGGTTCTTGTGCGAGAGCGGCTATGGCACGGGCGGCGGCTACCTTCATCGCTTCGTTGATTTCAGTAGCACCACAATCCAACGCCCCTCGGAATATATAGGGGAAGCCGAGTACGTTGTTTATCTGATTGGGATAATCACTGCGGCCTGTGGCAAAAATGATATCGGAACGTGAGGCTATCGCTACTTCATAAGCTATCTCCGGTGCCGGATTGGCTAATGCAAATACAATAGGACGTTTGGCCATTGACATCAGCATCTCTTCGGTGACAACATCGGCTACTGACAGACCTAAGAATACATCGGCACCTTTCATAGCCTCGGCGAGAGTGTTTATGTCACGGTCAGTGGCAAACTCGGCTTTCGTAGGATTCAGGTTGCCACGATCTTTACGGATTACTCCCTTGCTGTCGCACATCACTATATTCTCGTGTCGTACACCAAGCTCGCAGAACAGGCGTGTGCAGGCTATAGCTGCCGCTCCGGCGCCGTTTACCACAACCTTTACTTTATCTATATCCTTATGTTGAAGCAGCAACGCATTCAGCAGGGCTGCTGAAGAGATGATAGCGGTGCCATGCTGGTCATCGTGCATCACCGGTATATCCAGCTCCTCACGCAAGTCTTTCTCTATCTCGAAACATTCAGGTGCTTTTATATCCTCAAGATTTATTCCTCCGAAAGTAGGTGCGAGACGTGCTACGGTACGTACAAATTCCTTCGGGTCGGTTTCATCAATTTCAATATCGAATGCGTCTAATCCCGCAAATATCTTAAAGAGTAATACCTTGCCTTCCATAACGGGTTTGGAAGCTTTTGCCCCGATATTGCCGAGTCCTAATACAGCGGTTCCGTTTGAGATTACTGCTACAAGATTGCCTCGGTTGGTATAATCGAAAATCTTGTTGGCATCGTCCTTTATTGCCAGACACGGATAAGCTACTCCGGGAGAGTAGGCGAGTGCAAGGTCTTCGGGAGTATCATACGGTTTTGTGGGTACTACTTCTATCTTACCGGGCTGAGGGTAGCGGTGATAATCCAAAGCCGCTTCTTCTAATGACTTAGACATATATTTTCTATTTAAGTTTGGTTGATATGGTTGTGCGATTATATATAAGTAGCTCTTAAAAAATAAACTATATATATTGAGATAAAGTCTTCGAGTCTTGAACCATAAAACTTGTTATTTTGGGGTACTTCGGACTTATTTCTCAGTCGAATACTGAAGTATTCTCCTTCGCTTCGCGTCTGAATCACCTCAAAAATACTACGTTTTATATGTTTATTAATTTTTAAGAACTATTTATTTTCAAAACACTGTAAGACTCCTGTCGGTTTGTTGCAGTTTTATCTGAAACGAAAAATTGGTAGTATTTAAGGTAATATGTATCAGTCTTTAATGACAGGTGTAACACATAAGACCTCGCACTCCTCGTTAATACGGAGTGCGAGGTCTTATGTGTCTTTACTGCTTACTACCTGAAAAAGGTAGAGTGCCATCTTTTAGGCCAATTCCTTCTTAACCATTTCGTAATCAGGCTCGCTGGTTATCTGCTCGCAAAGAGAGGTAGCCTTGACTATACCGTTTTCGTCGATTACTACGAGTGCACGGGCGTAAAGATCCTGAAGAGGGCCGTTCTCGATACGTACACCATAACGGTCGCCGAACTGGCTGCGGAAGCCACTGCCGGTCTTTACATTCTCAATACCGTTGACAGAGCAGAAACGTGCTGCTGCAAAGGGAAGGTCCATTGAAACGCAGAGTACCTTTGTATTGGGCAGTGAAGCAGCTTGAGTGTTGAACTTGCGTACCGATGTAGCGCATACATCGGTATCGAGGCTGGGGAAGATATTGAGTACTACGCGCTGACCCTTGAAGTCGGCCAGTTTGATGGGCTGCAGATCCTGACCTGTAAGATCAAGTTCGGGTGCGGGTGTGCCGACTGCGGGTAACTCACCGTGTAACTTCATCTCAAGGCCATTCATAAATACTGTGTTCATGGTAATAACTATTACGTTTTTAAGAGTATACCTCCAACGTAGAGGCATCTATCAAAGAAACGGCCTGACAGCCCATATAGTTCTCTAAGAAATGCCAAGTAGCTCTTAAAAATTAATAAACATATAAAACGTAGTATTTTTGAGGCGATTCGGAATCGGAATGAAGGAGACTACTTCAGTATTCGACTGAGAAATAAGTCCGAAGCACCCCAAAATAACAAGTTTTAAGGTTCAGGACTCAAAGACTTTACCTGAAAATATGTATCGTTTAATTTTAAAGAGCTATTTATGATTACAGTATTTAACCTTCAGTATGAAAGTTGGTGAATGTACCGCGCTCCTGTTCCGGCAATCCCTGAGCCTCACGTGCCATAGATATAGCTTTGAGCATGAAGACCATGTTCTTGCCGAGATTACGCATGGTCTGGAGACCTTCGAGGTCATCTTCAACATCTGCAGCCGTGAAGCCGTGTACTTCATTCCAATATGTACTCGATACTATAGGCATGGAGCTGATGGTGAAATATTTGTTTATCTCGTCAAAAGCCGATGTGGAACCGGCACGACGCGATGAGATTACGGCTGCACCGACTTTCATTGTTTTGTCAACTACACCGGAGGTGCTGTAGAACAGACGGTCCAGAAATGCGAGCAACTGACCGTTGCAGCCGGCATAATAGACAGGACTGCCTACCAGAAGGCCGTCGGCTTCGGCAAATTTCGGAGCACTTTCATTAACTATATCATTGAAGACGCAACGGCCGTGTTCACGACAGAAATTACACCCTATACACCCGCGCACGTCTTTGTTACCGACATTAATACGCTCAACTTCGATGTTATGGGCTAACAACGTTTTTTCTACCTCCTTAAGACCTCGGTCGGTACACCCGTTAAGATGTGGACTGCCATTTATAACCAGTACTTTCATAAGAAATTTTATTTGAATTATTTATAGTGTTCCGAGATAGATAATAACAAAATATAAACGCGGGGTGTATACATTTGTTTATCATCTCGTAGTAGTTCAGAATATTCAGACTATAAAGGTAAGACTTTAGCCACATTATATCAAGTACCGAAAAATTTTTCCATACACGAAAAATTTTTCGGTACTGTCAAGTTAGGAGATATTAGTTAACTTTGCAAGAAAAAATTATGGCCTACGAAAAGAAAATTCCTGTGGATCTTGATTGTCCGCTAAGACTGACAATGAGCCTTATAGAGTCGAAATGGAAGTCCTGTCTGCTCGATGAACTGCGCGGAGGAGAGGAGATGCGCCCCAGCCAGCTGCATAAATGTCTGCCTGAAGCGGCACCGCGTGTTCTTGACATTCAACTCAAGGAAATGGTGGAAGACGGACTCGTAAGCAAAACGATATTTCCCGAACTTCCTCCGCGTTCTGTTTACAGAATAACCGAGCTGGGTCTGAGTCTTCTACCCATTATCGATGCTATGTTAAGTTGGGGAGAGAATCACATGGAGTTATTTGAGAAAAAATACGGTAAGTAGCTCTTAAAAATTAATGGACTATAAAACGTTTTAAGTAACTCTTAAAAATTAATGAACATATAAAACGCAGCTATTTTTGAGGCGATTCGGACGCGGAGCGAAGGAGAATACTTCAGTATTCGACTGAGTGACGAGTCCGAAGTGACTATAAATAACAAGTTTTATTGTTCAAGATTCAAAGACTTTACTTCAAAACATGTATCGTTTAATTTTTAAGAGCTACTTATAGTCCATTAATTTTTAAGAGCTACTTAGGTGACGACAGTTTTATTGGTTTGTTCTGATTAACCGGAGCGCCTCATTGAGTGCATCTGTGGAAGGGACGGAAATATCGGGAATTGTACCGTGAATGTCGCTTTCGTCTGCATGAAATTGCCAGAATCGTTTCCATGAAATGGAACAATGTAATTCTGACACCGGAAGATAATAATCAAGTACATCTCCGTAACATACATTCATACCTCCTGTTTCTTCGCCGATAACTTTGCCCATGCCACATTCCTTGAAAGCCCATGCGAAACTACTCGCAGATGAGAACGTTTTGTTTGATGTCAGCAGATAAACATTTCCATTATAATGTCCCTCTTGGTCGGTACGCGGTTTTTTATATTGGTCTTCCGTCACTTCAAAGAAAGAGAACATCGGGGCAATATCCTCGGCCTTCAAGAGTTTGCGTGTCAGCGGTGAGATACGTATAAGAGTCTTGTTCATCTGGATGAAAGGTTCGGGTGATATGTACCTTAAAAGTACATCTCCTACACCACTGTTACCGCCGCTGTTCCATCTCAGATCTATTATCAGATTACCAATATTCCGATCGCGTAGCTGCCTGAACATTGAATCAGCAAAAACTTCCATTTTGGTTATGTTGCTGAACTCGCGGAAATCCATTATTACCACGTTTTGTTTTTCGTCTATTGTGAAAGAGTAAGGCTCCGAATTATTGGATTGAGGAAGTGCCGGGCTACGTCTTTTTATTTCTTCGTATGTAGTTGCCGGATAAGTTACCGTTTTTGGTGTCTTTTCATCTTTCGGTAGATAAACTATGTCAAATGAGTCGGCAGGATAAAGCATCTGACGCAAGGCTGAAAATGAACCGTCAATACGCGAGAGCTTGAAAGGTTCTTTCTCACCGGCGACATACGGTAACATTGAATTGATCATATCCTCCGCCTTGACACCGTTAATACTCAGTATCTTTGCTCCACGTGGAATAATTGAATCAAGGCTTGACCGGCAGATTATGGATTTGTCGCTCAGGACATCTACCCAAAACGGCATACGCTTCAATTTGGATGTGAACACATCATTATATGGGAACCCCAGGTTAGTGTGTCCGTCTCCAATCATAGCGACTATCGGGGCGGTAAGCCTGAACAGCTCCATCGTGCTTATAGAGTCAGGCAATGTATTTATAGCCTTGTTGACGGCTTTGAAAAAATCTTCTTGTCTACATACCGAGAATATATCAGGATGAACTTCGCTAAGGCCGTACACGAGGGCATTTATGTCAAACTCTGCCTGTTCCCGGCTAAGTAGTCCGCTTGGAGCACGTTTCAACAGTGCAGGGTTAGGGTATTCATAAATATTTTCCGATATACGGGTTACTTTTACCGGAGCTTTATTTCCGTTGGTAGATAAAATAGTAAAGTCTTTTGACTGCCAGGTATCAAGTTTAATTCGTAGAGTGTCAATATCGGAGGAAAAAACTATGTCTTTAGCCCTTGTTTCAAGAGGGTCAATTTCATCGCCGTATAGCACATTCCATCCTCCTTCCATAGTCTTGCCGTTAAGGGTGACCGCTACATTATCAACATTAGTCCTGAGAATATCTTTCTCTGTAGCGCTCTGTGCAAATGAAGCTATCGCAATAATATGCATCGAGAGGTAGGTGAGTATCTTCATCTTATTATTTTTGAATCGGTTTCAATTTGGTCATAAACTTCCGGTATTGTTAGTGTCATTGCTCTGCTGCGCAACTTCATCGCAAATTTCGTTAAAGTCTCCGGAATCTACAAAGATTTTGCCGGAAATCGTATAGATCAATACTGAAAGATTCTTTATACTTATTCGTATTGCAGCATTACAAATGGAACGAGTATGGCATGTGGTACACTGCTTTAAGGCGCAGATAAAAAAGCCACATAATGCTTTCATTATGTGGCTGAATACAGAGGATTCCTATAAATTTTTAAGAGCTACTTAGTTATTAATTTTTAATAATTTAATCAGGCTAACGAGTTCTTTGAATTTAATTCCTACCCGTAGATTGAAGGTATTCGATAGTCTTTATCCGATAATCTCCATAAGCATCTACGAACCGGTTGTGTGACTGCTGATACAAAGTCTGAGCTTTGAGAAGGTTGGTAATGACAATTGTGCCGACACGATAGTAATTCTCATTCAGCTTGAGATTTTCATTTGCCTGTTCTATAGACAGACGCGCAATACCAATTTTTTGTATGATGTGTTGAGGGCATTCCATGTGTTATTCATCTTTACTTGCAGAAGTTCGGAATAATTTGAAAGGTCATTATTTGTCATTTCGACCTTCAATTTACTTTGTCGCATGGAGTGAGAACCTCCCCACCAATCGCTTATAGGGATTGACACGGTAGCATAAATTGCTCCGAACCCATGTCCCTGATCAATTATATTATGATAAAAATAACCGGCTCCGACAGCCACTTTGGGCAAGTTGACTCCCAGTGACATTTTTTTCTGAAGCTCGGATGCTTTCACGTTTTGCTTCAAAAGTTCATAATCTGTAGTAGCGTATAATGCCTCTGAGGGTAGTACAAACAGATTATCCGGATTATTCACGGTCATGTTAGGAGTAATATCGGCAGATATACCGATGGGTTCAATACCCTTGCCTATATACTGCGCGAGTAGTGTGGACATTATGGTGATACCATTATCCAGTTCCATACGATTTGTGAGCATTTCGTTTTGTCTGAGCTGCACTTCCAGCAAATCATTCCTGAGCGTTACGCCGGCGTTGACTGCAACGGACACCTGATGTTCAAGTGTGTCAAGCATTGCGATAAGATCATCAACAGTATTGCGTTTGGATTTCAATGACGCAAGTTGCCAGTAATATTGTTCGACGGTCAATAATACCTGATCCTCGCTTTGGCGTGATTGTAATTCGGCTACCGCTTCTCCAATCTCGGCCAGTCTATTGCCGTTGACAATCATTCCTCCCATAAAAACCTGCTGAACAAGATTGACTCCTGCCATAACTCCTTTTTTGATGAGGCTGAAATCAAAACTTAACGGGAAAGTACCTCCTTCGGGAAGAATATCGGGAATAGCCGGTAATTGAATATCATCGTCAAATGAGTATTTTACTACACTGTTATTGGTAGTAAAGGCAGCTCCTGTAGCACTTATGTTAGGAAAATACTTGGTGAATACTTCCTGCCTCATGGCTTTGGCTATTCCGCTCTGCAAAGATACATTACGTATTGCAATGTTATTCTGCAAAGCGAGTTCCTTGCATTGGTCGAGTGTCAGGATATCTTCTGCTCTGGTTGTCATTACAATCAGTAATGACAGGAGTATCATTTTATATCTTTTCATTGCTGATTCTTTGATTTTTGAGTTTTCCAGTACAATACAGGGATAATCGTAAGGATGAAGAACATCGTGATGATAGTTCCCCAGAATATCACGGATCCCATAGGCATCCACAGCGGACTCTTACCGAGCACCATCGGTATAACACCCATCGAGGCTGCTGACGAAGTAAGGAATATCGGACGCATACGACGTTTGGCAGAGTCCAATATTGCTTCTTTTACAGAAAGGCCATCGGTTACCTGAATCTCTTCGGCGTAGTCAATCATTATGATTACGTTTCGGACAAGAATACCCATAAGGCTGATGATACCGAGCGTACATGTTACAGAGATTGAAATGCCTTCTATCCATAATCCGAAACCGGCACCGGGAAAACAGAATACCAAAGTGAATAAAAGGAATATTGATAATCTTATATTTTTGTAGTGAAAAAGGAGGATCAGGAATATAATGACTACAGCCATCATCAGAGCACCTCCCATCTGAGGTATCACCGTCATCGTACTTTCCCATTCACCGCCATAATTAACGGATACACCTTCGGGAAGTGGAACTTTGTCAACTTCTTTCATAAGTCCGGAGGTGACATCTATCGTATTTTTGTCCTATGGAACCAAGGCCGATAGATATATTGTCTTGATTCCGTTCAGATGAGAAATCTGACCATATACAGGTTGGGGTACTACATCAGCTATCTGGCTCAAAGGCACTGAAGTCATACCGAGTGTAGGAAGAAGTCCGTTTGATAATTCATTAGCATCCGAGTGGTCAGCTTCAGTGGATTTAAGCACGACGTCCGTGCTGTGCTTTCCATCCCAAAGGGTACCGACCGGAACGCCGCTGCTGTATCGGAGTGCAAGGTCAAGTTCAATATTACCGGTCGTTTTCCCGATACGAGACAACTGTACTGCATCCGGTTTCACGAGTATGGCGATAGAGGGCATATCAAGTGATGTCCTTTGGATAGTGATATCGGGATTGCGGCGCATTATTCCTAAAATAGTATCGCTCACAGCCTGAAGCTCGGCGAGATTACTGCCGGAGATTTTCAGCTCAATAGGGTATGCTGCATCGCTATATGAAAGCTGTTTGAATAGAATTACCGCATCAGGGAAATAAGCCTCATATTTCGATGTGTATGCATGGAGCACATCTTCAGTGGCATCGTTAGAAACGGTATTGACTATGAACTGAGCGAAGTTAGGCCCACCGATTTGAGGTGCGTATGTGGTCTGAAATCGCGGCGATGAACAACCGTGAAAGTTGGCTATCGATACTACTCTATCATCTTTTGCAAGAATCGCTTCAAGTGAGTCAGCGATTTCCGAAGTGCGTTCTATTGATGTGTTTGTCGGCAGGAATATCTCGACGGCAAACTGATTACGCTCGGTAATAGGCATCATCTGCATAGGTCTCTTAACAAACAGCCATATACCAATTACCATTACAACTAGAGTGATGGCACATAGACCGATAGGACATTTGAAACACCATGTAATCAATTTGTCATAGCTGCTTTGGAGTAGAGTCAGAAATGTTTTTTCCCTCCACTGTTTTCGCTGATTTCCTTAGCCTTGGTGGGCTTTATCAATGCGTATTGCAAAAAGGGCACGAGTAACTCAGCGATTATGAACGAACCCATCAGGATGATAAGTATCGCCCATGGAAAATCCAAAAGGAAGTCCTTGAACATTCCGGTCATTGTAAACAGGAAGGGGAAGAACGTAACTGAGATAGCCAAGGTAGCCGAGAATATTGACTTGAAGAACTCCGACGCACTTCGCAGGGTTGCCTCCTTACGGTCCATGCCTTCACCGATAAACTCTACGTAATCGTCGATGATTACGACCGAATTGTCAACAATCATACCGAGAGACACGATAAGACAGGCAAGCGTAACGGTGTTGAGTTCAAAGCCGAACAGATAGAATAATCCGATTGAAACGAATATTGTGATAGGAATTGTTGACGCTGCAATGAGGGCAACTCGTAAAGGAAGTAAAAGGAGAATGGCAATAACTACGGCAACTATGGCAATAAGCAACTCACGCATGAAATCCCAGACGCTGTCGTTGACAACAACGGGCTGATTGGTGATTTCGAACATCTTGACATCTTCGGGCAAAGTTTTCTTAAACTCGTCAAGTTGTGCGGACACGAGTTTACCCATCTCGACAATGTTATTGCCCGGCTTCATCTCCACGCTGAGAAGAATACATTTTTCTCCGTTGTTGGTGATGTAACTGTCAGCCTCGGGATATTCGAGTTTCACTTCTGCAATGTCACTCAAACGTACCACTTGTCCGGAAGGAAGCGACAGAATAATCAGATCCTGTATCTCCTTGACAGAGTTTATTGGCTTCTCGACATATATAGGCGATGTATAGCCTGTATTCTTTATGTTGCCACCGGTTGTCTTGAAACCCTGTGCAAAAAGTGTAGTGGCAATGGTCTTCTCATCTATCGCGTATTAGCTTAGACGGTCAGGATCAACAATAACAGAAATCTGCTCATCAAGTGAGCCGGTTACAGACAAAGTGCTTACACTCGGAATGGTGCGCAGTCGGTCCAGAAGGTCATCCATGTAGTCATTCAGCTCACGGTAAGTCTTTTGGTCACTTTGCATCGTAAGCAGAATCGCAGAAGTTTCTCCGAAATTGGATATCAACTGTGTTCCAAGCACATTTGATGGTAACGCCTGTTTCAATGTGGGCATTCCCATATTGAACTTGGTCCAGAACGCATCGGCGTCAGTCACATTATCGTCAAGTTCGATAAATGTCATCACCATGCCGTTGGTAGCGTTTGACCGTGTTTTGCTTTTTTTGACCTCCTTGTATGAGAATATAAAGTCTTCCATAGGCCGCATCACCCGGTCCTTCATCTCTTCGGCAGAGGCACCGGGGCAGACGGCAACAAGAACTCCTTCCCTTATGGTAAAATTCGGGAACTCATTCTTGTTCATGACATTTAGTGCGTATATACCAAAGATTGCCAGAAGACAGACTATAAGTATGACTATACTGTGATACTTATATCCCCATTGCACCAACGGAGACATCTTTACCGGAGGTAGTTTCTGAGGAGTGTTCCCCTCATTATTCGGATTTTCCTGCATAGTTCTATTTATTTATAGAAGTTACACTCATTCCGTTGCTTACTTTCTGTTGACCGGATATTATGATTTCATCACCATCGGACAGTCCGTTAGATACGACTACTCCATCTGCGATATATTCCCCGAGAGTAATCACACGTTTTTCAGCTTTGCCATTTCTGATTATCCAGACAAATGACTGATTGTTATGATCAAGCAGTACGGCGTCAACAGGCACTACCAAAGCATCTTTTTCTTCGACTGTTTTCATTGACACATTACACAGCATACCCGGTAATAACTTACCTTCCGGATTTGAAGCCGTGAATTTTACTGTATAAGTTCGAGAAAGCGGGTCGGCAGAAACTCCTTTCTCTGTAAGTCTTCCTTCCACTGACACGTTTTCATTAATATTTATTTGTTAGCGATACTTCCTTTTACAAAACTTCCGATTTGGTTTTCAGGTACCGGTATACTCGCCTTTACAGGTGATATTTCAACCAGCTTTACTACGGGTACTGCGGGAGCTGCGTTGCTTCCTGCATCTGCATATTTTTCTGATATTATACCACTGAAAGGAGCGTAGAGGTGGGTGTCTTCCAATGTATTTTTCGCAATGTCGCAAGCTGACTTCGCCGACTTCAGGGTATTTTGAACCTCCACCCATTTCATCTTCGGGATTGAGTTGGCATCATGAAGCAACTTCATACGGTCGTAAGTATCCTGAGCTGTTGCAAGAGTTGCCTTTGCTATCTCATAATTACTTTGAAGCGATGCTCCGTCAACGGTTCCGATCAGTTGTCCCTTAGAAACCTGTTGCCCTTCGGTAACAGAAAGGCTGGTTATGGTTCCCGGGACTTTAAAACTCAGAACTGTTCCGGCTGCTTCCTCAATTACACCGGAATATGTCCTGCCTGTATTAACCGGCGATTTTGTAACTACAGACGTTTTAACCCTAACAGGTGCAACGACGGCATCCTCATTCTTCTCTTTTGCGCTACATGCTGTCATTAACATGGCGCAAAAGATAGTGGAAAGTGATAGATATTTCATTGAGTTAGAAGTTTATGAAATTTTTACTTACAAATTTCATACTTATATCGGATTTGTTGATAGTCTATTTTGCTACATTTATGGTCAATATTTTTTACTAAGGTAATATCAACCATATAATTATCAATATTGACTACTTTTTTATTAAAAATATTGACTACTTTTGCTGAGTATGAGCTATTCACTATCTGTTTGTAATTGAATTACAACACAGTTCTTTATTAAATTAGGCTTTCCACTAAAAAATGAAGA
This sequence comes from Bacteroides sp., assembly GCA_014801815.1. GTDB lineage: Bacteria > Bacteroidota > Bacteroidia > Bacteroidales > Muribaculaceae > Lepagella. Next base: position 61,040 of record JAAVDM010000063.1, read on the forward strand.
ATGATAATATTCCGATATGCACATTTGAAGATGTAAAGACAAATAGTCCTGAGGCCGTTTCCTTAGGGGATGGATTATTGTATATAAATCAGTCTAAGATAGTTATTCATAATAAGTTAAGACTTACAGATAATTTATTTATTGCTTGCTTTATCAGAAGCGGTGAAGGAATTATCATTATTAACGAAAAGCATATAGAGGTCCGGGCTTCAGATTTGGTAATAGTTCAATTGGAAGATATATTTCAGCCATTAACCGTATCAGATGACTTTAACTCTGTGATATTTATATGTACACGTCAGCAGCTTATTGAATTGATACGTCATGTTGATATCTGGTATTTCTTGAAGGATCTTCGTAATTCATCTCGGATAACGATTACTGACAGGCATTGGAATTTTATTGAATTCTATCTTGATTTGATTGAGCGGAAGCTGGCTGAAGCTGTCACTGTATCTCAGCTTACTATTGATACATGTACGTATTTTTTATCTGCTCTTGTCAACGAGATATACGAGTATTTTATAGAAATAAAAGATGGCATATCCCCTGTTTGTCTGCAACAGACAAAAACAATCTACAAGGAATTTATTACATTGCTATCGACAACGTCTTTTCATCATCGTAATATAGAGTGGTACACTGATAAACTTTATGTAACGGCAAAATATTTGTCTAATATTTGCAGAAAATATAGTGGACATCCTGCATCGGAAGTGATCAAGGATTATGTAAAGGCTGATATAAGAATACAGTTAAAAAACTCAAATCTTTCAATCAAAGAGATTACTGCTTATCTCGGCTATCCTTCTGCCACATTCTTCGGAAAGTGTGTAAAACGATGGTTTAATATGACTCCGAGACAGCTTAGGGAAAAACTCAGGAATGAAACAAAATGATAGAAGCACCTGTCTTATGTCGTACAGATGCTTCTATCATTTTATTTCAGATAATTAGTGCTTCCAAGTTTTGATAGCTTCTCTCACTTTGTACATTTCTTTAACTCCGCAGATAACGGCTGTTGCAGTTGCTCCGATGAGAAGGAGTTTTGCGATTTCGAATCCGAGATGGAGTGCGAAATGGTTGTGATGTTCGTGTGTCATAATAATATAATTTAAGTGTTTTATAATGATAGTCTTTTGTTGAATTTATGTATCTTCAGCGAGAAGAAAATTCTGTAGAGACCGAAACTGATAAAAGATATACCTATCCAAAGCCATACGGCTATACCTCCACCAATAGGGCCTGCCATAAATATTACAGCAAAAACTAATGTGATAAGAAGTAGTGCCATAAGCCATCCGAACCAGTTGAAATTATAGCTGTATAATGAGCATGATTCGCATATTGCGTTAATTGTTGCGTATATAAGATAGAGACCCACAGCATAGATAAAACTGGAAACTAAAGTGGCTTGCGGCATACAAAAAAGCCATATACCCACTATAAGTTCTATAATTCCTAAAGTCAAAGGCCAGCCCCATTCGGGCATTACCTTACTGTTAGATATGGAGAAAATGATATTGGCAAATCCTGCACCGCATATCATTACCACAAATGTATTTGCAAGAACCGATAAAGACGATATCGGATTGCATAGACACCAGATGCCGATGATAACGGACAACACACCGGTGAGCATAGGTATCCACCAATATTTGGTTATTCCTCTTTTGGATATTAAGTCTCTCATATATTCTAACTTTATATTTGCTGATAAAACAGATTGATGTGGTGTTAAGTTGCTGTTAATCATAGTCTGCTTTGCCACTATAATGTTCTATTTCTTCAAATAAGTGGCTCTTAAAAATTAAGTGATATATGGTTTGAGTTACAGCTTTTAAATCTTGAACAATAAAACTTGTTATTTTTGGTCGCTTAGGACTTGTCGCTCAGTCGAATACTGAAGTATTCTCCTTCGTTCCGCTTTCAAATCACCTCAAAAATAACTGCGTTTTATATGTTCATTAATTTTTAAGAGCTGCTTGGCTAAAATAACCATAACCCTCAACCTGACTTTTGGTTTTGGGTGTGACGAAAGTTGTACCGTTTACGATGGCTTTTTCTAAAGTACTTTCGAGGTCTGCAATTACGAAACAAGAGACATGTAACCTATCGGTAAAGTACGTTTACGTACTTTAGAGTCTGCCTTAATTTCAAAATCCAATAATAACGAAGAAATGCTGTAGCTCTTTTGAGAGACGAATATTAGTAATGACCGGTTATATTTAAGAGTTACTTGTTCTTATTACTTTCTTTATAATTTAAATAGAGAAGAGCTTTCTGATTAAAATTCCCCTAATTTTATCACACTCTCTTAGGAAGAGAGCAAATCTCAGTTGCAAATTTATATAAATACTTTGATTCTCACAAGAGTATACATTAAATTTTATGAAGCATTTTTTTAATAATTAATCAAATGTTTTACAAATCCGTATTATTGCAGAAAATAAGTAATTGATAATAAATTATTTATAGGTAATCACACTCTCTTCCTAAAAGTTGAAAGTTTCATTTCTCTTTCCTTACTTTCGAGATAGGTTGTATGTTACTTTTATCTTATAGGCTAAAGAACTTTCTCTCAATTACTTAACTTCATAACTAACTAACTGATTTAAGTAATTAAAATTTATTGTAGTTTAAGTAAAATGAAAAAATAATACTGATTTTGACATGCTTTCTAATGAGCTGTGGGGCCATCATTGCTAAAACTCCTGAAGTAACCGAAGTATCGCTGATAGGTGAAGGTGTTGGTAATGGTGGTCGTCCGATTGTAGTAGTAACCTGCGCTGCTAAGAAAGCTGATAAAGTGAGCGATGATGATATATGTCGGTGTGCAATACATGGTATCTTGTTTCGTGGATACGCCGATCAATCGAATACCCTCAGTTTTGATGCGAGTACAGCGCACTCAGCTCTGATTGATGCTGATAAAGAAACTGCCTATGCTGATTATTTTAACGATTTCTTTACAAGCGGCAATTACAATACGTATGTAGATATAATAGAGGATACACGTAAAGTAATGAAGTCCGGTAAAGTTTATCATGTCAGTCAAGCTGTTCAAGTGAATGTCCCCGCACTTAGAAAGAAACTGGAGAAAGACGGTATCATAAGATCATTAAAAACCGGATGGTAAATCATTGTGAGTGATGTTTAAGAAAGCTCTTATTTTATTATTCATGACTCTGCCCGTCTCTGTGTCATTTGCTACCGAGAAGCAAGTTAATCGTATTCCTACAGTTACCAGGGACTATCTTCAGGAAAACTTGTATTCATACGAGCGAGGCTTTTGGGTATCGGTGGAGGGTATGGGAGGATATTCCTGTCATCTGTCAGGTCATAATATGGGATTAGCCGAGATTGATATCACAGCCGGATACAGATTTGACGAATTTATCAAGGTTGGAGTCGGAATCGGTATGAGATATTATTTTGACCAAAAAGATCTTCGTCGTCATTCATCACCATTAGGTATGCCTCTTTTTGTTGCTGCCCGAGGCAATATGATACGCGGTAAATATCGTAAGACAGTCCCTTATTGGGGATTTGATTTTGGCGGGAGTTTCCAGGACGGTATAATGTTTCGGCCTACGGTGGGCTTACATATAGGTGATCCGCGTGGTGCGTTTATTATCGGTTTATCCTATATGGGACAGAATATTGCTGTTGCAGATGACATAGCCCGGAAAACAAATCGTTATACCGGATTTGCTTGTTTGCGTCTTGGTTACGAATTCTAATATAACATCATGGTATGAAAGTTAAATACTTAAGTGTGGGCATTATTTCCATATTCTTACTTGGAAGTTGCTCAAAGACCACTACAAGCGTTCTCTCTTCTGCTGCTTATACTACTCCCGAACCTGTTTGTATGGGTGTTGAGCGTGACGGTTCTCAGACTCTTAGAGTATGGGGAAAAGGTTCCAACGCCGCTGATGCTATTGAGCAGGCTAAGAAGAACGCTGTATACGAAGTTCTCTTTAAGGGTATACGTGGAACAGGTGAGTGCGAAAACCGTCCTTTGGTTACCGAAGTAAATGCTCGTGAGCGATATGCAAACTATTTCAATCCCTTCTTTAAGGACGGAGGTGAATATAAGGATTTTGTTACAGAAGAAACGGCGGGAAAAGCCTCACGGCTGGAGGCTAAGGGTTCATCTATTGTCAGCTATGGTGTGATTGTTACTGTAGACCGGGAAGGGCTGCGGCAGCGTCTTGAGAGGGATGGAGTACTTTAACTAAGTTCAATTTATTAAATAATAACACTTAACTATCATGAATACTTTTATAAAATTTATTATGGGAATGGCCGGTATGATAATCACGGCTCAAGGATTGTCAGCAGCTCCTCCAAAATTAATGATTGTTCCGGACAAATCATGGTGTAACGGAACGAGGTACATAGTTTTGGGTTAATCGTCTGATATTCAGACTTGCCAAAATGGGATTTTGGGAAATTGTTCCCATGCCTTATTCAATCGCCCCATGTCTGTTCAGTTGCTGAAACTAAGGGCAGATTGAGTTAGATTTGAGTGGAAGTCATCACGACTTTATGGTGAGATTAGCGTTCGCTCTTAGATTTTTCAGGAGTTCAAAGTGAACCCTAACATAACCTTTGGAATGAAACCGAAGCGATCTGTCTTAATTCAAATGCAAAATTACAAATTATTTATGTTAATTCCCCTATCCTTAGGGTGAAAAATAGTCGATAGGATTAGCTTTACTAAGATTTCAGACAGAATAACTCAAATAATTGCCAGTTGTTTACTCAAAAGTAAAACATTTTCTGTAACTTTGCGTTTATAAAGTATAAAACATCTTGATTCTGAGTGAGGCAGAATTTATAAGACTAAATTCAGTTTCTGACCGAAGATGAAGTTGAATACGAGCGTTTTCTACAATCGCTTTAAGGAAGATGCAGTCTTTAATGAAGACTTGATGCGCATCACTGATTTGATTGACCGAATCGCTAATTTCGGAGCATTTGAAAGATTGTTCCGTCCGGAAGGTAAAATGTCCGATAGAGTTGTGGCGCTCCCGATTATAAAATCGAAACTGCGACTGTATTGTCTTCGCCTATCTGACGGCATCCTGATACTTGGTAATGGAGGTGTTAAGAACACTCGCACATATAATGAAAATGATGAATTACGTGGATATGTTGTAACGCTCCAGAATTTTGACAAGCTTATAAAGCAAGGTGAACGAGATGGAACTATCACAATTACCGAGAATACAATAGAAACCGAAAATACATTTGATATATGAAAACCGCATACGACAGATACGATGCGATAGTACGGGCAATACCTCCCCATATTAAAGCTGAAGGGGATTTGGAATTTGCAATATCCACCCGCATATATGACCTTATGACGCAAAAAGGTCTGTCTAAGGCTGAGTTTGCCAGAGCTGTCGGCAAACGCCCATGTGAAATAACCAAGTGGCTAAGCGGTCAGCACAATTTCACGCTTTCCACCCTTGCCATGTTGTCCTCATTCTTCGGTCAACCGATAATTACTGTGGGATAATATTGCAAATTGGTAAGTTTAATAGTGAAAGAAGTCGATTTATACAAAAGTCAGAAACATAGGATTGCTATAAGTTTCTTATGTATGTTCTTCATCACATATCCGAATGTGATGTGGATACCTTGGAATGTAGCTAATCTCCAATCCGGTTCTC